>CAPYSS010000039.1:0-25327 GCA_948742525.1 Bacteroides caecimuris
AGTGAGGCCAGAGAGCATGTTTGTCAGACTTCTTAGGTGTATAAATCTTGCTGTGTAAGATATGCCGATTGTTCCCACAACGGCAATCCCGCCACCTCGCAGAGTTGGGTCAATCCCGCTCGGAACTCGCAGTCTTTTATAAGGATTAAAATTTCATGTGACCATGAAATCAATATATGCAATCATCAAGACATATAGTCTTTATGGCATCATGACATACAAACATAATATCATAAGAACATCAGAGCATCAAGTCATAGTAACATCATGTCATCAAATAATAAGAACATCATAATACGGCTTCGTGTGGATGAAGTGACCGCCAAAGCAATCCGCGCCAAAGCTGACAGCCATTTCAACGGCAACATTAGTGCCTGTATTCGTTGTGCCACTCTGCTATATAATGGAGAGGTTACGCTTTCGCCTGCAAATTCCGAGATAACAGCGTTGCTGTCCGCTATTCTGCGTCAGTTGAAAAAAATCGGCACGAATGTCAATCAGACCGCCCGTCAGATTAACGAGCGCATGAAGGTATCGCCCTACGGATTGTCCGCTTCGGATATTCAACCGTTTGTTTTCTTCCGCAATGACCTGTCTGCCATTTGGGTGCATCTTAAACAAATCAAAATCAAAGAGCGTCTATGATAGTCAAGAAACTTGGCATGGTATCCGGCGGAGGCTTCCCCGGTGCCGGATATAATGAACGCAAGGTAGCCGAGGGTGTGGCCCGGCTCATGGCGATGGAGAATGTCGATGCAGCCATGCGCCACAAGGTGGAGCTGTTGCATGAGGTCGGATTTGACTGCGCCGGAGAGATTGAGAAATATCTCAAGGAGCGGTCGAGGACATACGGTAACACCAAGACCACGCGCTTTCAGTTCCACATCGCCGCCTCGGTAAAGGGGCAGGTGATGTCGGCTGACGAGTTGACCGACTTTGCCCGTAAACTCATGGCTGAAGCCGGATATGGCAGACAGCCGTATTTTGTGTACTACCACCATGATACCGACAACAACCATGTGCATATACTTTCCACACGCATACAGCCAAACGGTTTTCCGATACCCGATCATCACGACTATGCACGACTCAATGCCGCCGCTAACCGTATTCTGTCATCGGACATCAACCGCGACATTCAGCGTATGTTCTCTTACGGCTATCTGACCGAGGGCCAGTTCGCCAATATAATCCGCTCACATGGATATAAATTTGAGCGTGTGAAGGATGGATATGTATTGTTTCGCGGAGGTGTCAAGGCCGCAACAATCTCATTATCTGAGATAGTGAGGCATCTTTCGCAAGAAAACGATAGCCGGAAAGAACGCGCAAAACGACTCCATGCGATTATCAGGAAATACAAGGCAGACATAGCGGATGGAAAAGTTCAAAATGTCGAAAATGTCAAGGGTCACAAAGGTCATAAGAAAAAAATTATGCGCCGGAAAGCCAACCCCGACATCCGTAAAATCAAGGGGTCAAACGGCAAGACGCTATCGCAGGAAGAACAGCGGCATCTATCGGAGTTGCTTGACATTCTCAAAGCTAAATTCGGCATAGACATTCATTTTCAGAAAGACCGTAATGGTGAGATTCGCGGCTACGGCATCGTTGACCATAACCGGAAGATGGCATTTGACGGCAGCAAGGTGATGAAGCTGTCTGAGCTGATTGACTTCGCGCAGAAGCAGGAGCGAAAGGCAAGTCCGCTTGATATTTACCGCGACTTGTTCTCTATGGAGGTTCGGAAGTCGGGCATGGATGGAATAATGTCAATCCGGTTGTTCGATGGTTCAGAGCATACTCGCACGATGTCACCACGTCAATCGGTATGGTACTTCAACTCGCCCGAAAGTGAAAGGGAGGATGTGGCAATCCGGATAGCCGTCACCATGTTCTCAACCGAGATATTTGAATCCGTATTGCAGAAATATCCGGTAAGCGATATTGGTTCAAGGATAGCAAGTGTCAACATAATCAAAATGCACGATGGTGGTAGAGCAATCAGAGTAGTCTCAGCCGATGGGTTCTCGGCGACATACCCGATGACTGCCGATGAATTGCGTTGCCATGCAAGACTGCAAGGTGAAGCCGCAAACAGTTATCTGCATCAACTCGCAATCATGCGCATAACCCATGAAGATGCCACCGCGCTTACTAACCGCATCAAGGAGTTGACCGCCAAATCAACCGGCAGCATCACTCTCCCTCTCCGTCAATCAGACTACACCCCGGAACAAGCCAAAGCCTTCATCGCTCATCAAAGCACCGTCCTCGCTCGCCTCATACCCTGCGACACCTCATCCACCCACTCCGCTAACCGTGAATGGGAAGTCGGCATGCAATCCCGCTACGACCACATCGACAACCAACAATCCGGCACTCAACTCTCAATGTAGTGCAACTTATTTCCTGAGTTCGCTCTGCAAAATCAACAAATCCGACCTCCCCACGACCTTTGTGTTCTGAATCAAAATCAGCTCCCCCCCAACAAATCTTGCTTCCGCCGGTTTCTTTTCAAAAAAAATGAAGGTAAATATTTGTGTGCATGAGAATAATTCACTAAATTTGCGTATGTTTAATCTCATAAATTAAAATTATGACCTATAGCAAACCAACAGTACTCGTAAAGAGCTTCTTCCAAATGGCAGATTGCTCCAAAAAACCTTGTGGAAGGCCCTCCTGCACGACCAAGCCTTCTGGTAAACATTAATTATCCCTACATACTATGCGGCAGTATCTTATTACTACCGCATTTTTTATTATGAAGTTCAGCAAATCTCCGTATATTCTATTCAGGGATTATCCCGAGTTTGGATATCTAACAGATAACAGAAATTTTGGATATAATACTGCATCTAAAAGCTGCAAGCGCGTTGGTGATAGAATTATATCCAAAGTGGGAGGTGTTTTTTATTCAGCTCTAACGGACACTCCAAAATCATTACATGAAATTTCTGATACATTATCACGTATCTTCACCGATATATCTCAGTCTGAATTAGAAAACGATGCACAAGAATTTTTTATAGATTTAGCCAAAGACGATTTTGTTTTGTGCAGTAAAAGCACAAATGAAATATCTTCTTCCTCGTGGTTCTCCTATGACAACTGCAAATCATACACAAGTGATATCGTTGAGAATTCCGAGGAAACATCGTTATTTAATGACAAATGGTTTGCCAAATCCAGATTAACGCGAGTACATTTATGCGTTTCTAGCGTATGTAATGAAAAGTGTATTCATTGCTACTACCCTCGCAATCTTAAAGGAGAATTTATGTCAACTGATTTGTTCTTGAAAATATTAGAACAATGTCAACGACTGAACGTCTTAAATATTACATTAAGCGGTGGCGAACCAACATTAAATGACAATCTTTTATTCTTCATTCAGGAAGCTCGCAAAAGAAATTTTTCTATAAATGTCCTTTCCAATCTAACATCAATAACAGATACCCTACTCCATGAATTTCAAAAGACTCCTCTTTTAAGTGTACAGACATCCCTATACTCTATGGACGAAAATGTCCATGACTCTATAACATCAGTTAAAGGTAGCCATAAAAAAACAATAGAAGCAATTGAGACTCTTCGGAAATTCAATATTCCTATGCAGATTAATGTGCCTATTATGAAACAAAACAAGAACACGTTCAGAGCTGTTTTGGAATGGGCAAAGTCGTTAAACATAGAGGCTAGTTCTGATTACCTATTGTTTGGATGCTTTGATGGTTCTTGCAAGAATCTTCAGTGCAGATTGGATATATCCGAGATAGAAGATCTTTTGAGTAATGAAAATCCATCAAATCCCATTTCAGAGGCAACTTCTCAATTAAGCGCGACATCATCTATCTGCCCCGTATGTTATAGTTCACTATGTGTTTCGCCAAGTGGAAATGTTTATCCTTGCGAAGGTTGGCAGAGCTGTATTCTTGGAAACTTAAACGATGTCTCAATCGCAGAAATTTGGGGAGAATCCAAGAAGGTAAAAAATTTAAGGGCATTAACAATTAATGATTTTCCTAAATGTCTGCATTGCAACGATAAAGATTTTTGCTCCATATGTCTTATCAGGAATGTCAACGAAAGCGAGAATTTAGATTGCCATGATATCAATCCTTATTTTTGCTCAATTGCAAAAGTAAAACATCAATTGCGAAGTGATACAGAGAAATAGCCTCACATTCCAGATTATAGAGCGACTTTATTAATCCAAGACATACACCCTTTAATGGCAGATGTGATGACACCGGAGCAGCGTAGCCGTTGCATGGCGGCTATAAAGGGGAAGGATACTAAGCCGGAAATGATTGTGCGGAAGTATCTTTTCTCCCGTGGACTGCGCTACCGTGTCAACAACCGTAAACTGCCCGGATCTCCTGACATTGTGCTGAAGAAATACAAGACGGTTGTTTTCATCGACGGTTGCTTTTGGCATGGTCATGAGGGTTGCAAGTATTACCGTCTCCCGAATTCCAACGTTGACTTCTGGCGTCACAAGATAGCCATGAACATAGCCCGTGACTATGCCAACGGTGTCGATCTTCGACTAGCAGGATGGAAGGTGATACGCGTATGGGAATGCGACATCAAGACAAAAGCAAAGCGTGAAGAAACCCTTGAACGGCTGTATCATGAAATAGTCGGGGACGAGCATAAGTCAAGCACTTATGTATCTACGCCCAACGGTGCCTCAATAGCAGCAGAGCCAAACACTTCATACGGAGATAAGAAAATTTAAGCCTACTGAGCCTGAATCTTGCCCATGCCTGTCACTATCTTTGCGAGGATAGCCGAAGTCTCGAAAAAATTTTGTAACTTTGTATTCTAATACGCGCTTGCGCAGACAAATAGACCAATCATTGTAAGTAACAACTTATATTCAACATATTAGAGGACTTCCATGTAGTCGTGTAAAAGGATTGGTCGCCTGTCTGCCTACACGGAAGTTCTTTGCTATAGTAAAACAACATGGCAAAACTAAATTTCATTGACTTATTCGCTGGGTGCGGAGGACTCTCTGAGGGTTTTCTCCAATCTGGTCACTTCAATGGTTTAGCTCATGTTGAATGGGAAACCCCGATGGTTGACACTCTCCGTTTAAGATTACGAGAAAAATGGGGAGACTCCAAAGAGCGAGCAACGTCTAAAGTAATTCAATTTGATATCCAAAAAACAGAAGAGTTGGTTTCAGGCAATTGGACAGAGGAGACCAAGTCTTTGTATGCTGTAAACAATTCAGAACAAGCACAAAATGGTCTTAACGGAATCATAAAAGGACAGAATGTCGATGTGATTATTGGCGGTCCCCCTTGCCAAGCATATTCTATACATGGAAGAGCTAAAGACAAGGATTCTATGGAAAATGATTATAGAAACTATCTGTTTGAAAGCTTCGTCAAAGTCGTCAATTACTATCGACCAAAAACTTTTGTGTTTGAAAATGTAGCTGGATTACTCAGTGCCAAACCCAAAGGGATATCCATTGTTGATGAAATTTTCAAAGCATTCAAAGAGATAGGATATAAAATCTACGAGCCAGAACGACTAAAGGATGCTGTCTTTAATGCAGGAGACTTTAATGTCCCTCAATATCGTCCCCGAATTATAATCTTTGGAATAAGAGAAGATAGTGGTCTTGAATTGGACAAGTTTTATTCAACGTTAAAAAAACATATCCAACCCATAAAACCCACTGTTAAAGATGCAATAGGCAACTTAACTCCAATATATCCATTAGAGACTGTCACCAAAGTCAAAAATAAGAATTGTTCGCACTATGCTACTGATGATACAGATCCACATCATCAGCCGAGACATTGCAGTGCTCGAGATCTGAGTACCATTCGTACTTGGATTGCCAATGGCATGAATGCCTTATCCAATAAAGAGGCCGTCGCGTTCTATAAACAGGTTACAGGACGAGATACTCTTTATATTAAATACCGGAATCTGGAATGGAACAAACAATCCCCGACTGTGGTTGCACATCTTCAAAAAGATGGTTTTATGTTCCTTCATCCGGACCTAAAGCAAGCTCGTTTCATAACAGTCAGAGAAGCGGCATTGCTTATGACATTTCCAAAAGATTATTCTTTTGTGGGTGCAAAATCTGTATGTTATAAAATGATTGGCAATGCTGTGCCTGTTAATTTTGCTCGCGCGATTGCTGATACTATATATGAAGTGATTTCTCAATGAAGAATGTTCTCATAGCTTGTGAAGAAAGTCAAACTGTATGCAAAGCCTTTCGGAAACTCGGCTTTAATGCATTCAGTTGTGACATATTGCCTTGTAGTGGAGGACACCCAGAATGGCATTTACATTGTGATGTTCTAGGTGTTATTCGAGATAAACGTGGAATCCTTGAAACAGGAGATGAATTTGTGCTCAATGGAGAGTGGGATCTAATGATTGCACACCCTCCTTGCACTTATCTTTCTGTAAGTGGTGCTCGTTGGTATTATCATCCGGATGATAAAGACCTACCCATCGAACAACGCCGACCTCATCCGAATTTTCCAACAAGGGCACAAGACCGAAAAGAAGCCATAGAGTTTTTCTTAGCTCTTGCAAATGCTGACATCCAGCATATCGCTATCGAAAACCCTGTGGGCATTATGAGTAAATTATTTCATAAACCTAATCAAATTGTTCAACCCTATTGGTTCGGCGACGAAGCGACTAAAACCACATGCCTATGGTTGAAAAATTTACCACAACTAACTCCTACCAAAATCGTCGGAAAAGGGGAAAGAGTTGTACTTTCAAGTGGGAAATCATTACCTAAATGGTATTCTGATTCTTTTAATACAAAAATATCGACTGAGATGCGTCGCACTCTCAGAAGTAAAACTTTCCAAGGCTTTGCTGATGCTATGGCTGAGCAATGGAGTAAACTCCTTTAGTTATGATATTTATTCAACGAGTCCGCAGCAATGACATTGGAGAAGACTATGGCAAGCAAGTGGAACTTGGCAAAGTCTTTATGGCCCACCATAAATGGGAAGTTGGGACAATCCCTGTAATAATTACATTCTGTGCCATGACTCCCGAACAGGATGCTCTGAATGGCACAAAGCTAACCACATCATTCAAAGTTCGAGGTGACGAACGTGGTGGAGACCGTATAGGTGTTGATTGTAAAGAATATGCGAATGAGGAAAGAATTTGTGTACTCAAAAAATTCTTAACAGACCAACTTCATTTGACTCCCGGAGAGGATTATTTTATTCTTGAAGATGTTGGTAATGATGGTCGTACTTTCAAACTATACGGTATTCATGGCAATCAAGTCTTAGCCACAACTCTCCTTGATAAATTTAAGGGGCAATTTATTGATGTCGAAGACCACAATGAAAACACATCATTGAAGTCTTCACTTGACGAACCGCTGCAACAGATTTTCTTCGGTGCTCCGGGCACAGGTAAATCGTTTAAGATAAACGAAATGTGTGCCGAGTATGAGAACTACCGCACAACATTTCACCCTGACACCGATTATGCCTCGTTTGTCGGCTCTTACAAGCCAATCACCAAACGAGTGCCGCAATACGACATCTACCATAACGTGATCATTGACAAAGAAACCAATGAGCCCGTTATGGAAGACCGCATAGTTTATCGCTATGTGTTCCAATCGTTCCTCAAAGCCTACATTGCTGCATGGCGTGAGCAACAGAACGAGCAGCCAAAACCAGTGTTCCTCGTTGTCGAGGAAATCAATCGAGGCAACTGTGCCCAAATCTTTGGTGATATATTCCAGTTGCTTGACCGCAACGAAGCCGGTTATTCCGACTATCCAATCGTTGCCGACGACGACCTCGCACAGGAACTGAAACGTGAGTTTTCCGGCCTTAACGTTTCCAATGCCGATGGCATCAATGCTCTCTATAAGGGCGGAAAGGATGTAGTTGGCAGCGTGAAGAATGGAGCTCGTCTGCTTTTGCCCAACAACCTCTATATTTGGGCAACGATGAATACAAGCGACCAATCGCTTTTCCCAATCGACTCCGCTTTCAAGCGTCGCTGGGATTGGAAATATATTAAAATCAAGGACAACGCCAAAGACTACAAGATTGTCTTCACCAATGGCAATAAATACGATTGGTGGCAATTTGTCACAGCCATTAATGAAAGAATCGAGGGTGGCGAAATCCAACAGGAAGATAAGAAACTCGGTTACTTCTTCGCCAAGTCGAAGAACGGCATCATTACTGCCGAGCGTTTCTTGTCAAAGGTTATCTTCTTCCTATACAATGATGTTTTCAAAGACTTCGGCTTCGATGAAGACTATTTCAAGGGCACTGACGGTCTGCCCATGACCTTCGCCTCTTACTTCGACGAGTCGGGTGAAGCCAATGAAGACCAAATCGAGCGTTTCCTAAATAATCTTGGACTTAATCCTAAATCATCTGAAGATGACAAAGAAGAGAGCATGGTAGAAGTTGTCGCAGATGCTTCAGATGGCTTTTATGTAAGTGGACAAAAGTGCTCCCGTCGTGCTTGCCAAGGTCTTATTGTTAAAAAAGCAATTGAAAACGCCAAGGCTAATGGAGAATCTCTTACTGTTGCCGACCTCTCCGACATAGCGAAGCGGACTTTCGTAACCCCAAGAGGAAAACAAATGAATAAGCCATTCTTTGTACTTGCCTCAAATTGGGAAGAATACAAAGCAACTTCATCAGACCCTAGAGTAATAGAGAAATTTGAGACCGACACGCTTATTGATACAGATGATGTTGAGTTCTATGTCTATTGCAATTTTGGAGCTAATGACGAACAAAATATCGGCAATTTCGCCAATGCACTCGGCATAAATACAAGTGGGTTATCAAAATAATGAAGCTGCTGATTGAAGAATATGACTACCCTGTCGATGCCGTCACCAAACTGTTTCCTAACATAGATGAGCTCGACCCTATCGACGGCAAAGTACGTGTCAACTACGTTGGCTACTACTATCACGCCGCCGAGCAGGAGAGTGTGTTTATTCTTCCCAAGGTTATACTTGAAGTATCGCAGAACGGTGAGCCAGAGAAAGTTTTCGGCAGACACCGCCCCGAAGACATTATCGACCTCGATGCCGACGGTTCGCCGCTCACCAAAACCGAACGTGAGTTTATTTATGGTCTTGCGGTATGGATTTACCGTGCCATTGCCGTCTATCGCGAAGACTGCAAGACATCCAACCGCGACCACACGATAATTCGGCATCAGAATATCGTCAGACAAGGTCGTGGGAAAAAACGCACTGCCAACACTTATCTCGACATTCTGCTGTCTCTTATTGACTTTGCCAAGCGCAATAAAGACTGGTTTATGTTTATCTTGAAAAATATCCATTCGGGATATAACAAGATAAACTGGAACCGCACCATAGCTAAATCACAGGTCGTTGTACAAAACAATGAACCTGTCTATCTTGATCCGATTACAAAGAAGCGACAGGTCAACTTCGATGAGGAACTGCTCGTCATTTTCTATTCCATACTCCATTACATCAAGTCGGAGTATGGTTTTCCCGTTGACCTCAATGTAAACTATAACCTTATAACCGGCAAGCAGTTCAAACAGTACCTCGACAAGGGTCTCGGCATACGTCGCCTCCGTCAGATAAAATACAAGTATTTCTCTGACAAGGCTCTTGAATTGTGGGAGCTTTGCTATGCTTTCTTTGAGCAGTCGAAGCATATACGCATAACTTCGCAGATGAACGAGTTCTTGCTCGCCAAGAACTTCAACATCGTCTTTGAGACAATGATTGACGAGCTTATCGGCGACTTCACGTTCCCCGACCGCTTGAATAAGCACCAGGAGGACGGCAAGGAAGTTGACCACCTGTTCCTTTGGGATTCGCTGACCCGCGCTCGTCAAGATGACGAGCAGCGTGAAGGCAACCACATGACCTACTATATAGGTGACTCCAAATACTACAAGCAGAAGAACCGCGTAGGCCGTGAGTCTGTCGCCAAACAATTTACCTACGCCCGTAACGTAATACAGTGGAATCTCAACCTTTTCTTTGGCGAGAACGCTGAACAGGCCGAGCGTCGGAAAACCGACTTCTGCCTCAGAGATGAAGTAACCGAGGGATACAACGTAATACCCAACTTCTTCCTATCCGGAAAAGTGCCGTCGGACTTCAACTACCGCGACCATGTCGAGGAAACAGGTAAAACAGCCAAGACGCATATTTCCCGACAATATATCAATCGGTTGTTCGACCGAGACACACTTCTTGTCACTCACTACGACGTAAACTTTCTGTTTGTGCTTTCGCTATACGCTCGCGACAACGCCATGCAGAAAAAGCAATGGCGCGAAAAGGTGCGGAACATATTCCGTGATAAAATACGCGAGGAACTTAGCCGTCGCTACCAGTTCCACGCAATACGGGCTTTACCAAGCATCAACACGGAAGAATGGCTCAAAGCCAACTTCAAATCTGTCATCGGTAAAGTATTCGCTCCATATGTCGAGGACAAGGGGATTATTGCCTTGGCTCTCGCCAATCCTCATAAGGAGCACGACCCCAAAGTTACTGCAGGGATTGAGGCTGAAAACGCACATGTTCTCGCGTTGATTGACACCGCCTTCAATCGAGTGCCTCTCGACAACCTCGGCATAGATCCACGCCCCATGCTTCTACCGCCGGCATCAGCCGTTGCCGCTCCGCTTGGCAAGGAGGGCGTGGTGATGTTAGCATATATGCATTACGACAACAACGTCGTAAACTTAAGAGAATTAGGCAAAGTTGCAGTTCCCATTCTCTACAATTCGGAAGGCATGAAGCTACTTGAGAACATCGAATCCATAGGCTTCATACTTTTCAACAAATGGAACGCGGCTTCTCAGCATCTTTTCAGGCTTACTGAAAAGCCGCGCGTCGTACCAAAGCCGAATATACCGGACGAGTATTTGAATATCCGCAACCGCAAGAAGCCGGATGATATTCCCAACGAAATTGACTATCTCTATCTGTTGCTCGATATTGATATGTCTGACGAACTTGACTCATCAAGTCTCGACTGCCAACGGTGCAAACTGCCAGGCGGCGACCCATCAAGATACGATGCTATCTACTCAACTATAAGAAATCTTACTATAGTTTGATTCAATAGCGTGTATACATCCATTATATTGTTAAATTGAAACAAATTTATGGAAACTGACAAAAAAATTAATACTCTTAAGGATTTCATATCCAAAGGCGGTAACATCATTAAAACTCGTGATGATCGTGACCTAATATTTATTGATAAGGATGGTAAAATTCTTGACGGGGAAGACATGTGCGATTGGATACCAGAGGACAACATTGTTTCAACTAGTATATACCGTTCTCGTATTGAGCCTTGGCTAACATCTCTTTTCCAGTCAGAACATTTGTCATTACTTATCGGTTCAGGAATTTCTACAGCCATGAATTATCTGGTTGGTGCAGGATCTGGCGCAACAATGGGGACTGTTTCTTTTTCTAATTATAAAAAAGAGATTGAAACTGCCGCCGAAGCTTCTGCCATTGCGTGTGGTCGCGGAAAGGGAAATATTGAAGATCAAATTCGGATTGCCAACGATTTGCTTCTAGGATTAAAGATACTTGGGAAAAATGAAGAAGCTTCAGCATTAGAAGAGAATATAAATTCAGTTATTTCTAATTTCGCGCAATCCATACTTAACGGCGAGAATACGATAGCTAAATCAGATGAAAAAAAACGAGAAGAAGTATGTTCAACTCTTGTCAACTTTTTGTTAAGTTTTGCAAGTCGTACTGGAAATAGAGAACGATTAAATATATTCACCACAAACTATGACAGATTGATAGAGATGGGTGCAGAATTAGCTGGTATACATCTAATGGATAGGTTTGTCGGTTCATTAATGCCCATTTTTCGATCTTCTAGACTTAACCTCGATTTACATTATAACCCTCCGGGTATTAGAGGAGAGCCTCGCTATTTGGAAGGTGTAGCAAGATTAACCAAGCTACATGGTTCGGTTGATTGGATACAAAATAGCAACGAGATTCGACGTATCGGTTTGCCATTCGGCGCTGAAGATATTGCGCCATATCTTAATGCACCGGGGTTAAAGAATGATGGTGCCATGAAGCTCATGATTTATCCAAATTCAGCGAAAGACCGTGAGACCGCTGAATATCCATATGTTGAACTATTCAGAGACTATGCCGCTGCCATATGTAGACCAAATAGCACCTTAGTTACATATGGATATAGCTTTGGAGATGAACATATCAACAGGGTAATACAAGATATGCTCACTATCCCGTCAACTCACCTTGTGATTATATCATATGATGATCCTCTAGATAGGATAATAGAATTCTATAAAAAATCTGGGCACTCTGCTCAAATGACTGTCTTGGTTGGTCATAATTTGGGTGATTTCACCAATTTGGCCAACGATTATCTACCTAAGGCTGCAATAGACAGAGCAACGATAAGGATGTCCGAATTATTACAACATCGTTTAGGTGTACACGCTAATGATTCAAAGAAATCAACTCTGCATGAATCCGAAGCTTCAAATATATTGCCAACTGATGTAAATTATTAAACTTCAGAATATGATTACAACACCCATGGATCAGCTTGCTTCTTTAAGAATCGGTTTGGTGGAATATATATCTCCCGATAAAATTGAAGTCCAGCTGGATATAGAGTCTCCCGATAGCGTTGCTCTTAATACCGGAACACCAAGAAGTTTCCCTAGAGTTAATGGTTACGTTCTTATACCCATCGATCTCGGATTTGTTGTCGGTCAAGTATCATGGATTACTATTCAACGATCTCCGTATCCAAAAAGGAAAGGATTCCAGGATTTCGGATTAATCGATCTTCCTTTCCCTCTACGAAGGATGGAACTGCAGCCTGTAGGCACCTTATGTACCAAAGAAGATAGATTCAAATTTAAGAGAGGTCTTGATACATTTCCATCGGTAGGCGACATAGTAATATTGCCCACCGACGAACAATTACGCTCAATAATAGAATCTGGAGAAAATAGACGTGTTCATATCGGCAATAGTCCTTTAGTTGGGAACGCCAAAGTTATGATTGACCCTGACCGTCTTTTTGGAAGGCATCTTGCTGTTCTCGGCAACACGGGTAGTGGTAAATCATGTTCTGTGGCTGGTCTTATACGTTGGTCTCTTGAAAGTGCAAAAAGAAATATTGCTTGTGGAAGCACTAACGTAAATAGTCGCTTCATCGTATTGGACCCGAATGGAGAGTATAGCAAGGCATTTGCGGATAAATCGGATGCTCGGATATATTCCGTGAATATCGAGGCAGGAGATGGCAAAAGACAACTTCAAGTACCATTGTGGCTATGGAATACAGATGAATGGTGCGGATTTACAAAAGCGTCTCCAAAAACTCATAGAACTACTATAGTACATGCTTTAAAGTCAGTAAGAAGTGGTATTCATTTCAAAGAGCTAACTAAGGAAAGAGAGTTAGCGAGTCATGTTGGCACACTTATTAATGCCTTAAAGGAGTATGTTCGAAGAGGTACTCCATGGGGAATTTTTCCTGGGCCTAAAAATTTCAGAGAGTCTCTGAATAAATGGAATAATGGACTTAGACCATCTGATTCTTATTCACAAGAACTAAATGACTCAATATCGAATTTAAATACATATGTAAATGATCTTGAATTACCACGAAATAAACCTTATGCCAATATTGATTACACTAGACAAGAGGTTAACAGTCTGTTAGATTTTCTAAATAATATTTTTCACATAGCTGGAGGAAAAGAAGAAGAGTCTTTACCTACAGATGAGGATTGCCCAATTCCATACGTCGGCGATAACTTTATACGTTCAATAGAAGCAAATGCAGAGATCCTTAATACAACAGACTACATAGTTTCTTTGCTACCACGCATTAAAACGCTTCTGACTGACGTTCGTGTAAAGAAAGTAATAGATAGTACGGAAATAGATTTAAGCGAATGGCTAGAATCATATATTGGTAAAAATAACTGCGAGTCTCTTACAATAATTGATTTATCACTGCTTCCTTCTGAAGTTACAAATATTATTACATCAGTCATCGCTCGCATGATTTTCGAGTCGCAGCAGCGTTATTTGAAACAAAATAAAAAGTGCCTTCCTACTGTCTTAATTATGGAAGAAGCTCATTACTTCATCAAAAGATATAATGATGATACAGACAATATTGGTTCTGCTGCCCAATGTTGTAAAGTCTTTGAAAAAATCGCTCGTGAAGGTAGAAAGTTTGGGTTAGGATTAGTTTTATCTTCTCAAAGGCCTTCTGAATTATCTCCAACGGTTCTTTCTCAATGTAATACATTCTTATTACATCGAATATCTAACGATCGAGATCAAGAACTCATTCATCGATTACTACCAGACAACATGAGAGGGATTCTTAGAGAAATGCCTACCTTGCCATCTCAACATGCTGTTCTATTGGGTTGGGCATCTGAATTACCAATTTTGGTTAAGATGAGAACCTTGCCTAAAAAACAGTGTCCTCAATCAGATGACCCTGATTTTTGGAACGTTTGGGTCGGAGCTGAAAAACGCGAAATTGATTGGAGTGGTATTTCAAGCGATTGGCAAAATAATAACAATACCGAGAATGAAACTGAAAAAAATAAATGAATTAGAGAATGACATATTCTGAATTCGTTATATCAACAATTTTTGTCAATAAAAACCACATATATAGATAACGTAGCTTAACCATTACCTATACAATTTCTATAATATAATGGACAAGGAACTTGACATAAAAATTGAGGAAACTCTGAGAGCATATATAGCTTCGGGAGTTGAGGAACAGGTAGATTATCAGAAATTCTACCTTTATTCCATTGTAACTCATTCCACTGCCATTGAGGGTTCAACGGTTACTGAGATTGAGAATCAGTTGCTTTTCGATGAGGGTATAGCTGCAAAAGGACGCTCTCTGACAGAGCAGATGATGAACATTGATCTTAAAGACGCTTATCTTCATGCGTTCAGTATAGCGTCGGTGAATCCAATCTATACGCCATCATTATTGCAACAGCTGGCAGCACTTGTGATGCGTCGTACTGGAAGTGAATATTCAACTATCGCCGGGCAATTTAATTCATCAAAAGGAGAGTTCCGCTTGTGCAATGTCAGCGCTGGTATCGGTGGCAGGAGTTACCTTGCTTATAATAAAGTGCCAAAGGCGGTTGATGATTTTTGCAAATGGCTTAATGACGAAATTGCAGTTGCCAACAAAAATGATATTGCAGCGTGTTACAGCCTGAGTTTCGAGGCACACTTTCGGCTTGTCACTATCCATCCTTGGGTTGATGGTAATGGTAGAACTACACGCATGGTGATGAATATGATACAGCGTCAGTTGGGACTCGTTCCATCTATCGTCACAAAAGAGGATAAGTGTGAATATATCCAGTCGTTGGTTGACAGTCGGGAAAATGAGGACTCTTCCATTGCCCAAGATGTGATGCTTCGTCATCACATCGCCAATCTTGACCGCAGAGTTTTACAGTATCAAGGGAATGATACTGTAAACATAGTTAAAGATGATACTGTAAAAGCATTGGAGCTGACCGCCAATATCAGTCGTGTGCTTAATGCTATCAAAGCTCATCCTGAATATACTTATGATGAATATGCCTCAATGCTCAACCTTGGACGGGCTACTGTGGCCCGAGCGATAAAGCAACTGCAAAGCAACGGATACATCCGTCGTCTGGGCTCTGACAAAACCGGAAGATGGACGTTTTCAAAATAATATGCGAATATGTTTGAAATGTGGAAATTCAGTTGTTTCGCTTTTTGCAACAACTAATTAGCTTTCAAACGTTCAATCCGGCAGGAGATAGTTGGCGCTGCGGCCGCCTTCGCCACTATTGCGGAGCATACCTTTGACTATAAGGTCGTTGATGTCGCGCAACGCTGTGTCTTGCGAGCAACCGCATATCTTCGCCCATTTGGAAGATGTCAGTTTTCCCTCAAAGCCATCCCACAGGCGGTTGACAACCTTCCGCTGACGCTCATTTATTTCGACATCGCGGAACTCATCCCAATATGCCGCTTTCTGCAATGTACGCTCAATTATGCCGGAGGCGCGGACAATGGCGTTCTCCAAACATCCGAAGAACCACAGCATCCATTCCGTTATGTCAAGATTACCTTTTTGCGTCCTTTCAAGAACCTCATAATATGCCTTCTTATTGCGGTTAATCTCAGCAGACAGAGTGTAATATCGCGCAGAATCCTCATCAAGCCTGGCAAGAAGCATATCGGCAAGTGTGCGGCTTATGCGACCGTTGCCGTCATCAAACGGATGGACTGTCACAAACCACAGGTGCGCCACAGCGGCCATGATGAACGGAGACTGATTGGCTGTGTTGCACCACTCGATCAACCGCTCCATCTCAGCCGGAACAGCATCAGATGGTGGAGCCTCATAATGCACCTTCTCATGGCCGAAAGCTCCGGAAACGACCTGCATTGGCTCCTCTCCTTTCCGCCAATCGGCAACTGTGATTCTGTGCATACCGCTTCGCCCAAACGGAAACAAAGCAGCGTGCCAATCGAACAACCGCTCATCGGTCAATGGCTCCTTGCAATTACGCACCGCATCAAGCATAACATCGACCAATCCCTCTACATAATGATCCTCAACAAGTAGTCCGTCGTCCTCAATACCAAGCCGTCGGGCGATACTGCTACGCACCGAATTAGGGTTGAGCAACACACCCTCAATCTCCGAAGAACTTATCAATTCCTCGGTCATGGCCGACAACAGCGACCGACACTTCTCGTTGAATCCAAGCATCGACATCCTGCCGTTCAGGAGTCCATGCAACTGACTGAGCCGACTAAGCGGTTCAAGCAACGCCTCGGAGTCCCAACGGAACTTCGGCCAATCTTTCCGTTGCCATATATAGGCACCATGTCTTACAGTTCTTCTCATACCGCGAAGTTAGTCATTTGCAGCTAAACCGCCAAGCATTCTCCTTAAATTTACGGAGAATAACACATTTTTTTACCATGATTATTTTTGTAGTTTCTGTGATTTTATATAACTTTGCGGTGGGTCTTGATGGCTTCGCCACCGCGCACCGGCTTCGCTGACATGCGCTTCAAGCCCACTCGCGAATCCTTACGGATTTGACTCTCGGAAACAAAAACATAGCGGTACAGACGATTTGCCCGAAAACGCTGATTGCAAGCAAATTGCACTTTCAAAATCCAATCATACAATAAATCATTGAAAGTAAGCAACTTAGCACATCTGTCATCTGTCCCTTTCAAGAGGTTAACTCTCTGTTCATTAGCTGATTATATAGTGTGCATCGGTAAATATATCCACCCTCACTGAACGTAGAATCGACGAATTCTACTTTCACCTCCGTAAATATGCCACCCTCGTATTCGATTCCGAAGCAGGTTCTCTTGACCGGAACTGCGTAGGCGCAATCTTCAGCTACCGCAATAACACCCACAATATCTTCATCAGTCTGTGGGAAGACGTCGAAAGGCATCTCAATCTCCCCGACATGGCAATGATTATGGAGACCGTAATTTTCGACCGCAAACTCGGTACACGACTCAAGCCCGACCGCGAAGCTACGTGATGACTTGACCGGAGCCAAACCGCCGGCACCCACCGCAAAGAGTTGAACGCCTTCTGTAAATGGGTTATCCTGACTGCCTGCATCTGTGGCTCCCCCCTCGACAAATGTACCATATCCAGTGGCACATAAAGACCAAAAAAAGCAAACCGGGATGAACATCCGATAATTCAACATTAAATATAGCAACCTTAAATTGAGATATTTACAAATAAGGAGGAATTCAAAAGCCTCCAATCTGCCCCAAACCCTGTCTAGGATTTTTGGGAACACAGTTGGGCAACATTGCCCAAAGTTGCCCAAATTCCACTTTTCGGGTAGGATGGTGATACGGCAGACCATCATGTAACGATGGAAATGTGTCCAAACTTGATTGAAAACTGTTCCGGTAAATTTACTTTTGCCACCGGAAACAAAACACACGATATAAATTCAAAAAACGCACGGACATGAAAATATCAGTATATCTCACTTCAACCAGGGAAGTATGCGTCAAGTATGTTTCCGTGTACGCGAGGGGTCGGCAAACCTGCGGGACTGTTTGCCAATCCGGATTACTGGGATGCGGACATCCCCGGCTACAAGCGCACCACAAAACTGCCAAAAGGGGAAATAAAGACACTCAACCAAAAGATTGAGGATATAACCGTGATGATACATGAGCGTTACACCGAGGGCTGTGACGGCTCATGGCTGCGCAATCTTGTAAAGGACTGTCTCGCCAGAGAGGTCGAGATGACAATGCCAACGGTGGGACATGAGGCACCTGTGCCGGAGGACGAAAAATCATTTGTCGCACTATTCCGTGAATACATAGCCCAATCAAAGGTATGCAAACAGCGCCTGTCGAGTATCAATGGTACTCTGAAAAAGATTGAGCGTTTCCAGCTTTACAACAATGAGATTTTAGGAAAGAAAGGGTTTGCACTTTGTCTCGACACTCTTACCGCCAACGATATGCAGAATATATGGGACTATATCATGGAGGAGCATCGCTTATATGCCATCTACCCCGACTTTTACAGCCAATTTCATTTTCTCCCCTCAAAAGCCCCCGTGCCTCTTTCCCACAATTTCATGACAAACATATTCCGGCATATACGCTAATTTCATCAAATTGGTTATACAAATCACAATCGTTTTCTTCTAACCATTTTCTAAAGTCTCCATATGAACTATTTATCCCATGATGCCAATCGAAACCATTGCCAATAATATACAGATTTTTAATCATAGTCTATATTTGATTTCATTACCAACCTGTCCATGACATCTTTAATGTCCGACATTCATAATCAACCTCTAATCCTAACATAGAGGTGATCCAAAGATTTCCATCTTTAGACAATTGAGGAGCGTAATAACTTTCGATTTTAGTATATCCAGATTTTGTAATTGGAGGCTTACCGATAAAGTCACATCCCTCATCAATTACCAAATGCTTCTTGACCTCTGTAATTGTTATTTCGTCCTCTCCGTCAATACGGTTATATAACGCCATTGAATCTTCACAAAAATTTTTCAGTAAGTCAAATCCATTCTCTTTGAAATCCAATAAAATTTCTGCGTAATCGTGGGATCCAGTCGTTTTTAATTTAAAATCATCACCAAAATCAAATCCTAAAAAATCTTTAGCTCGTTGAGCCTCTGATAACCGAGGACTTGGGCGGTTAACTATTTCATTTAATTTGTTTGGTAGTTTACAAAACGACAATCGTTCTACCAATGCCAACAGAATGAACAAAGCGGATAAGGATAGGAATACCCATCGAATTATTTGCCAATCAAATACAAAAGCCAAAATTGTTAATAAAACAAAGGGTACTGCAATTATAAATAAACAGCCAGATGCAAACCATGCACAACCAAGATTGTCACTTGGGTTATCTGTTATTTCGCGATATGTATGATGAGGAGGTTCGTTAGCCATAATATGATTAGTCAAAGATGATTTTGACTTTTGTATAACCGTAGTTGGATTCTATAATCAGAACAACTTTCTCTGAGAATGATGCCCATTCGTGACAATAGCGGGTTTCAACACATAGGTCAGTATCTTTTATTTGATAGAGATTGTCACCAATCTTCTTTACCTCAACCACATACTTGCCCTTATCTACCTTTGTTGGTGATAGGATATATTCAACGTCAACGACCTTATCATATCTGCCGACAGCCTTCGTGCCAAATGTCGGTTTGATTACTGAATAAAATTCGGATATGTCATAACTGCTTTCCGCGTAGGCCAACAAACATGACAACAACAAGAATATGGTTAATATACTTCTATGGATATGGTTCATCATCTTTTAGTCAAATGTTTTTTCAGTGCGTATTTGAGATTGGAGTAGTTCTAATGTTCTCTCATCTCTTTTGCATTCAAAGAATTTATCCAAAACTTTATTGAATATTCCATTTGGGCGCACAACATCAAATAATGTCATAGATGAGCGAAGTTTTACTGCATCCAAATCTCCAAATATAACAGCCGCATCACATTCTTTAGAGTCCAAGAGAATGTTTAATAGTGTATTCATGTGATAATTGAGAAGTTCATTGTCCAAATACAACTTGGCTTCTTCTACGTTGGAAATTCCGTAATAATTAGAATTATAGGTATGTCCTAAGCCACGAATCTGAGGGAAAATATACCATATCCAGTGTGATCTTTTTCGACCATTCAGAATCTCGGACAAGGCAGTATCGTACATATTCTCATGGGCCTTTACGAATCTGGTAACATCGTCACAATATTCGTTTTTCCATGAAGAGTGTCGTAATTGCATATTATTGATATTAAGAAAGCACATCAAGGAGAGACCCCCGATGTGCTTTCGGGATTATTTTATGTGATTATTTCTTGAATAATCTGTAGATTTCGCGGATCCAAAGGACGAGCGATGAGGCTACCACGATGATGAGGAGGTCGAGCGCACCGGAGGGGTTGAAGCTCCAGTCAAGGGTATGGAGCATGGGCTCTACATTGAAGAATTCGTAAGCGATTTCGGTTATGAATAGCTGGCCGATGACTATGATTGCGACTATTGTCCAGAAGCCGCTGCTCATTTTGAGTTTGAAAACGCTTTCGCCGGTTTCAAAGCTGCGGGCGTTGAACATATACCAGAAGTGAGTCCATACGAAGATTGAGAACAGCAGGGTTGCCTCGTAAGGTGTCATTTCCTGTGCTGCTCCAATGACGGTGTGGAACATCTGAGGAATGGAAGTAACAGTTGCATGGTTAAACAGCCAATAGAATCCGAGGGTGATTGCGAAGAAGATAAAGCCTACACTGCAAAGTTCCCACAACATGGAACTGGAAAGAATCGATGCTTCGCGACGACGTGGTTTTTCGTTCATCACACTTTCCGACGGGGGCAACGATGCCAAAGCCATTGCTCCGAATGTGTCCATTATGAGGTTTACCCACAGCATTTGAGTTACTGTAAGCGGCGACTCTGTGCCCATGAATGAGCCGAACAGCACGAGGAAGCAGGCAGCCACGTTGACAGTGAGCTGGAACAGAAGGAAGCGCTGAATGTTTTTGTAGAGTGAACGTCCCCACATTACCGCACGACCAATAGAGGAGAAAGAGTTGTCGATGATAGTAATGTCGGAGGCTTCTTTGGCTACAGAAGTTCCGTCGCCCATCGAAAGACCCACATGGGCAGTTTTCAGTGCAGGTGCATCGTTTGTACCGTCGCCAGTCACGGCTACAACTTCATTATTTGCTTGGAGTGCCTCAACCAGACGCTTCTTATCCATCGGGCGGGCACGGGCAATAATCTTCAGTTCTCCGACACGTTCACGGAGTTGACTGTCCGTAAGTTCTGCGAACTCAACACCGGTGATGATATTGCGGTCGGTGTCAGTTTCGTCATTCCAAAGACCAATCTGGCGTCCGATTTCCTTTGCTGTTCCGGGCGTATCGCCTGTTACAATTTTAACCTTGATTCCTGCGTCGATTACCTCGTTGACGGCATTTGGTACATCGATACGTACAGGGTCGGAAATAGCCACAATTCCGAGGAATGTAAGATTGTTGGCAACGACTTTGCCATTTTCAATCGTCGCATCATTGTCGTCAAGTTCCTGATAAGCGAAGCCGAGGGTACGCATAGCCTGATTCTGATATTCGAGAAGCTGTGCATTAACCTCTTTATCGGTTACACCACAGGTGTTTTTGCACATTCCGAAAACGATTTCGGGTGCGCCTTTGACGTAGAGTATATTTTTGCTGGTGGCTGACTTGACCACTGTAGCCATGTACTTGCGCTCAGTAGTGAACGGCAATTCTTCAATGCGGCTTGCTTTGGTACGAAGTTGCTGATAATCCGCTCCGCGTTCTTTCAGCCATAATAGCAACGCGCCTTCTGTTGGATTACCAAGAACGGTTGGTTTGTCACCTGTGAGGTCAAGTTGAGCGGTTGAGTTTACAGCAATACCTTCATATAGAACTTCATTTGAGGGTTCACCGAAGAAATTGGTCTTATATACCTGCATCTGATTCTGCGTCAGTGTGCCGGTTTTGTCGGTACATATAACAGTGGTTGCTCCCATTGTCTCGCAAGCGTGCATCTTGCGCACGAGATTGTTGGTCTTGAGCATTCGGCTCATACTATATGCCAACGAAAGAGTGACAGCCATCGGCAGACCTTCAGGCACAGCAACCACAATAAGCGTAACTGCAACCATCAGAGTTTTGAGTGTATGTGCGAGTAACAGCGACCAGTCGGCACTTGTTGCTTCAGGCGTTACCATAGAGAACGCGCCTATAACCATCCCGAAGAAGATGATAAAGAAGCTAACGATTGTAAGGATACACTTTGCTTTCGACCAATCTTCAAATTTCTTGATAACAAGCCAAAAGAACAGCGCGACAGGAACAATGAGAGTGTAGGCTTGCCAATTACCCCAGCCGAGGAAATGGATAAGCTGACCAACGATGATAAGACCGGCGAAACCATAGCTGACATTGGTAATCCAATCTGCAAGGCCATCAAGCTGCTCATTGAGGGGAGTCTTGACACTATCATCAATTTGAGCTTCCTCAAAGACCTTGCCCATTTCAGTAGCATCACCCACTTTGAGAACACGCATAACGCCATGTCCTTCCATTACCTTAGTACCACGCATAACGTGGTTTGAAGGATAGGTAGCATCCTTATCGAAGTGTGCCGGGTCAGTTGTTTTGGCACAAAGCGGTTCACCGGTAAGAGTTGATTCATCAATGCTTAGGGTCACTGCATCAAGCAATTCTCCATCAGCGGGGATTTCATCGCCGGTGTTGATGATAACAATATCACCGACAACAACTTCTTTGCGAGGAATTGTAGTGGTGGTTCCATTGCGCATCACTTCAACCAATTCATCATCATTTACCTGATTAAGAATCTGGAAAGCCTTGTTTGCCCGCTGCTCAAAAATGAAAGCGAGTGTCGTTGCAAGACCGATAGCAACGAAAATACCGATTGGTTCAAAGAAAACTTTCCAGTCCTGTCCCAATCCGAAAAATTCATAGAATGAAATTCCGATAGACAGCACACCGGCAACCAACAGGATAATGATTAACGGATCAGAGAACTTGTCAAGAAACTCTTTCCACCACGGATCCTTTTCGGGTGGGGTAAGGACATTAACCCCGTTCTTTCTGCGGCTCTCCAACACTTCCGCATCGGTCAAGCCTGTGTAAAGTTGTTTTTGTGACATATGATTGTTTGAATTGTATTAGTTTAACATTTTTACCAAGGAATAATCTATTCTACTACCCTCTGGTGTAACCGCCCTCTTTTCTGATTCAATCTGCAAAACTGTTCCAGACAATACTTCTATCATATATTCCTCACTTTGAGTAATAGAAATATATGGTCTCTCAGGGTCATCCAAATTTGCATCATGAATCTGCTGATCTGTTAAAAAAGATGTCATAACAAGATTCATCAATTGATCACTATTGTAAGTTACATTGGTGAGAAGAGATACAATTTCGTAGTCTTCAGTCTTTTCCAAGACTTCACAAGTAAAATCAACTGTAGCTCCCACTTCGTTATTGTCGAAGAAAGGGACGGGCAATTTTACATTATATGAAGAAGTCCCGATTTTGTAAACATCTCCGTAATATTGGAACATTCCGACATTCTCTAACAAAGATTCTTTTGACAATGAAGCATCTAACGATTTCTCCATGCCACTAATCAATTTTGCTTTTGGTACCTCCGGCATATCCAATGTGTCAACCCATGAGCGAAGTATTGACTTACATGAATCCATCTCGGATAGGAAGTAATCAAAATTGCGAAAATCCTTAACTACACCCATCGAATCAGTGACAAATTCTTGAGGTTTTTTCAAAAGATTTAACACTCTCTCAAAGTATAGTCGGAGTACTTCCTGCCTTCCAAGCTCTCCAATCTCTGGTATTTGAGTCCTTGTCTCAAATATCATGTCTCCGTTGGGAAGCAATTCAGAAAGATTAATTTCAAAAGTAATGGAAGATTGACCTTCATCTATTGTATCAGTCTTTTCAATCTTTGTCCTTGACGAATATGTTGTATATTTAATTGTATCACCTACCATCCAATTATTATATATAGCAACGATACTATCGCCAATTACTTCTCCATTTGCCGAATTCCATAAAGAGCCCAGCAATAAGAGAAACATTAGTATTGGCAATCTCTTATAAATAGTCATAACTTATTATTGTGGAGTTTGTAATGCTCTTGTTGATTCAAGAATTGGAAGGTTTGTTTCAGTCGGCACGTAGATGACGGTCTTGTTGTTTAGATCACCTTGCTGACGTACCCAGAGATATTGAATATAGGTCGGTGTAATAGAGCCGTTTTCTATGCGGATTGCCTCGGCTGCGCCTTTTGCTCGTTCGATTTCTGCCTGAGCATTGAGTTTCTCGGCTTCAAGATTAGCTTTAGCCTCTTCGATTTTGATTTTACGGTTCTGTTCAGCCTTGGCAAATTCTGCTTTGCCTTCCATTTCCTGCGACCATACATTATACCAAGGACGGATAAACGCCATGGCCACAAAGAGAAGTATTATGCCGCCAACAGCCCAAAGGCCACTTTTGATGACCTTCGGGCTTATGTTGAGATTGTTATTGTTGCTGTTCATTATATATTTCGTGTGTTATTTTAGTTATCGACGTTTGGGGACATAAGTCTTGTTGCCGTTACTATTGATATAGTATTGACCTCCGCGAGAACCAGTGTGGATTGTATGGCCAGTTCCGTAGTTGTAGGCTCCGGTTGAATAGTCCTTGGCACGACTACCGGATGTGCCGGTATAGATGTTAGTGTTTCCCGTCGTTGACCAATTGTCATGGTTAGTGTTGTTACGGGTACTACGATAATGCCCCTGTACGTATGTGCCGTTGGACTTGGTGTAGCCATTGACATAGGTCGAGTTTGTGTTCGTTCCATAGGTGAAAGTGCCGTATGTGCTGCCGTAGTTGTACTGAGCGTTTGCGGAGAGGAGTGTTGCTGCAATTGCAACGAAGAGTGTCATTAACTTTTTCATCGTCAGAAATGTTTAAGTGGTTATTTATTTTTGATGATGCAAAGTTACTTCCCGATATTCACGAAAGCATCATTTCTATAATGTTTCAAAAATCTCCTTACCATACGTCTCTCTTATCTTGCAATGTTGCAACCTATGCGTCTTTGAACTTCTTGAATAGTTT
>CAPYSS010000040.1:0-24903 GCA_948742525.1 Bacteroides caecimuris
CTCTTTGTGGCATTGTTTTCCATTGTGGGAACAATGCCCGGCAACGCCGCCTCACGGCTAACTGCCCCCGCAAGGGAGCAGAAAATAAAAAGAAGTATAATGGAACTGCCGCTCTTTGAGCGCGCAGTTCTCATAATCAAAAAGTTTGAAACATTACATGATTCTCGCCGCCACTGGCCCTACTTGGGCTATGGTCATAGAAAACTACCCGGCGAGAAATACTTCCGAGGCTACAATATGAGTGAGCGCGAAGCCGATGCACTTCTCCGCAAAGACCTAAGGAAATTCTGCGCTCTTTACCGTGACATGGGCAAGGATAGCGTCCTCCTCGGAGCATTAGCCTACAACATCGGCCCGGGTGCCGTAAACAAGTCCAGCGTCTATAAAATGCTCAAATCCGGCAACCGCAACATATTCAAAGCCTACACCTCCCATTGCCACTATAAAGGCAAGAAACACAAAGGTTTGTTAACTCGGAGGCTAACGGAGTTTGCAGTACTTTTCATTCCTTAATCTCAGTCTAATAAGTTGCGTCGAAGGGATGCGCTCCATTCGGGGTGTATCCCTTTGTCGTATCTTATAGACTAAAAACGATACACTATGGCCTCAATAAAAGTAAAATACCGACCATCAACGATTGCAGACCATGAGGGTGCAATCTACTACCAGATTATCCATGAGAGAAAAGTCCGTCAACTAAACACTGAGTATCATGTGATGCCCGATGAATGGGATGAAAACCGCTCAATGGTAACAACCAAACAATCCAGCGAAAGAAAATCATTCATTCTCTCAGTCCGTGAGAGGATCCGCTGGGATGTTGAGAGACTGACCAAGATTGACAAACGACTTGATGCAGAAGGATTGTCATACACAGCCGATGATGTGATTGACGAGTTCCGCAGATATGCAAGCGAATACTCGCTGTTCAACTTCATGGAAACCCTCATCATTAAGTTCAAGCAACATGGCAAGGCAAGAACATCCGAAACCTATACCGCCGCCCTAAACAGCTTCAAGAAGTTCCGAAAAGACGAGGACATCATGCTTGACTGTCTGACCTCCGAGATAATGGAAGCATACGAGGCATGGCACAAGCAACGTGGCAATTCGCCTAACACCATATCTTTTTACACCCGTATTCTTCGGGCAGTCTATCACCGTGCAGTTGAAGATGACATCATCGAAAATCGGAACCCTTTCCGCCATGTCTATACGGGAGTAGATAAGACAGTTAAACGTGCTATCCCATTGCCTCATATCAAGAAAATCAAGGCTCTGGATTTATCACTCTCCCCGCCATTAGACTATGCCCGTGATATGTTCCTGATGAGCTTTTATCTTCGTGGCATGAGTTTCATAGATATGACCTTCCTGAAGAAGACAGACCTCAAAAACGGCTCTATTATTTATCGCCGACGCAAGACCGGCCAGCAACTAACAATAGCATGGGCACCGGAAATGCAAGCCATACTCGACAAATATCCCGACAATCCTACGCAATATCTCCTGCCCATCATCAAAACAGAGGGTATCAATGAGCGATGTGCCTACCGCAACATCGGCTACAACATCAATCACAGTTTGAAAAAGATAGCCGGTATGGTCGGAATCAACATCCCTCTGACGATGTACGTTGCCCGCCACTCATGGGCCAGTGCAGCCAAAGCAAAAGGCATCCCCCTCAGCGTAATCAGCGAAGGCATGGGCCACGATAGCGAAGCCACCACCCAAATCTACCTTGCCTCGCTCGATACCTCAGTGGTTGACAAAGCCAACTCCCTCATCCTAAAGTCCCTATAAAACACACGAACGCCTCGGTGCTCCGGCATCGAGGCTATTTTGTTTAGCAAGCATCCAAATCTCTAAACAAGAGATACTTATTCAGTTTGCAAAGTTACGAAAAAATCTGGAAATGAGGACTAAAACCGTTAACCAAATTTATTATGTTTTACAACATATAAAGTCTTTACAGCCACTTTGTTGAGCAAATATCACGAGCGAATATCAGTATCTCCATGATTATCAGCGAGCACTAAAAAATCCCAATCTCTTGTTTAGAGTTACATAATAAACGGCCAGATAAACATGACGAAACGAATCATCATATATCATAAAATCCCGGACGCTTCCTCGAGTTGCGCCCCACCATTACTCCGTGTGTTTAGCAATCATCCAAATCTCTTGATAAGAGATACTTAACCAAGTGCAAAGGTAAACAAAAATATTGAAAATGAAGGTATGTAAGACATGTTAAATACAGGTTGGCAGCCTATTATCGACTAATTTGTTTAACAAATCCCATTTACCTACACACATAAATCGGTATAAGTAAATATGATGATCAGCATCCATAACTCTTATCAAGAGTTACTCTAAAATTGAGAATAATAAACCAATAAAGTAATCGCGTATGCGTTGTAAAAATTGTGGTTGGGAAAATCCCAACGGAACGACAAAATGCGAGAAGTGTCACGCAAGTTTGGGCGATGCGACTCCAGTTCACAAACCCACGACACCTGTATCAGACAGGATGAGAAGCACCGTAGCAGAAGGTGCGATATTTACCGATTTCACTCCATCTGTGGCACCTAAAACATGTCCCAAATGTGGATATCCGGTCAGCGATGATTCAACATCCTGCCCTAATTGTAATCATGAATTACAGCAAGCCCCAACCATGATACAGACAGTTAAATGCAAGTCTTGTGGAACAGAGATAGCATCTGACGTTAAATTTTGCCCCTCCTGTGGCAATCCTACAAGCGAAGATGTACACAAGCCTCGCCGGATACAACGCTCAGCCATGGGAACTGTAATGGGTGGACCAGTATCTGGCCCAGATGCTTCAAATAAGTTCTGCACTCTCCGTCCTATCGCTTGGGAGGGTGAGGAAGTGAATTACAATCCAATCACCTACTCCGGAGATACTATAATTCTCAACAGATCCAATACTGATGCCAACAACAATTCCATCACATCCAGAGAGCAAGCTATTCTTACATGTGAGGAAGGAGAATGGTACATCGAGAACCGCAGTGATTTGAGAACAACATTTATCCGAGTAAATGGTAAAATCAAGCTCAACAGCGGAGACATCATAGTTCTTGGAAACAGAGAATTCGAGTTCAAAGGGTAAGATATGTGTGCATATATCAGCTGTAACAGATGTGATTTTCACACTGGGTCGTTGATTGATGGAAAATATTCCGTTGATCGCCCTCTTGGTGAGGGGACGTTTGGCAAGGTTTTTCGTGTCAAACGAATATCTGACGGCAGAATGTTTGCGCTAAAATTACTGAAATTATGGACTGTTGAGTCTATTGAACGAGAGAAGCTGCTCAAACGTTTTGATCAAGAATATGAGACTGGTCGAATAGAAAGTGAGTATCTCGTTCAATCTTTCGGGAAAGGGTCTGTTGAGGGGAATCCATATATTTTGATGGAATATTGCCCTGGAGGTGATTTATTTACCGGCGTTGAGAACGGAACAATCGACTTATCAAAAGCTGCATCTGAAATCCTTTTAGGGTTGAAATCACTCCATTCAAATGGCAAGGTTCATCGTGATCTTAAACCCGAAAACGTTCTGATAAAAGCTGACGGTAAAGTCGCTCTTACAGACTTTGGAATTGCCGGAGACAGAAATAAGAGATTAACAGAAAGAGGTCTATTAGGAGTGCCTAAAGAAGTCTTTGGAACCTATGCCTATATGCCACCAGAACAAGTTAATCCAAGGCGTGGTGATGCGACAGTCTTACCGACTACGGATTTGTTCTCATTCGGTGTCTTGATGTTCCAGCTGATAACTTGCGAATTACCCTTTGGAAGTCTCAACAACGAAAGTGATTTATACCAATATGTCACACGAGGAAAATCGGGAAATTGGAATCGTGAATTGCTAAGAACAAGCGTATCAGGACAAGAGTGGATGCCCTTAATCGAAGGATGTCTTAGAGCTGACTTTCACATTAGACTTCAAACAGCCGATTTGGCACTGTCGTTAATTCCTGCGACACATCAGTCTTGTCGAATTCAAGTTGATATTCCTCCGGTTATACCTCAATATAAATCCGGTATTGCACTGCGTGTAATGCAAGGCGAGGAATATGGTAAAATTTACAAACTCACTGAACTTGTAATTTTTGCTGGGAAAAGAGTCTTGACTATCGGAAGAAACGATGAAAACATTCAAAATATAATACCAATCAAAGAGACGGAAAGTTCGTATATTTCACGCAAACACTGCACTCTTGAATACAATCCTGTCAAGAACATCTGGCTTTTGAGAGACGGACAATGGGACTCATTTACCTCTTCCAAGTGGAAGGTATCTACAAATGGCACCTACATTGGATCCAAAGAAGTTCCAATGACAGGTGTAGTTATAAACATAGGTGATATAATCTCTATTGGAGATGTGAAACTTAGAGTAGAAGGATATTAACGATTAAATCAGATATGGCTCAAGCTACAAGTTATAAACGCTCACTTGCCGGTTCTGTTGGGGCTGGCATGAAATCTGTCTTTGGCGACAAGGGCAGACGATTCTATATATTGGAACATAAGGTTTCATCAAAATATCATAAAGCAGGTGAATCCCAAAAGATTATTGTTGATGAGATAGAAATTGGTCGAGACCCACGCTGCCAAGTTCGTTTTGATGAGCAATTCAATACGGTGAGCCGACGTCATGCTGCAATTGTCAGAGATGGTGATAATTGGAAACTTGTGCAATTATCGAAAACAAATTCTACTTACCTAAATGGCCATAAGGTTGAAAATGAGTGGTATCTTCAAAATGGAGATGAAATTCAACTTTCGACTAATGGTCCTAAACTTGGTTTCATTGCTCCTGCCGGTGACAAAGGGCTTGTAAAAAGCATTGGAATGACCGCCCGTTTGAGTCTTTTCCGTCAGCAGGCATTAAAACCGTATAAAACCGCAGTTTCAATTCTTGCCGCTTGTCTAATTCTCGGATGTGGTATTGGCGCTTTTTATCTGCATGAACTTTATCAAAAGAATCAAGCTCAAGCAGACCTTATTGCACTTAACGAAAAACGACATGCAGATGCAATGGCTGTTCAGGATTCATTGCTGACAAAAGCTACCACTGAGAGGGAAAAACTCACAACTGAACTTACCAATCTAAAAAGTCAGTTTGGCAAAGTTAGTCGTCAGCAGCGCAATATAGCTGTTTCAACAGGCAATATAGATAATTCGGCAATAAACGCTTGCCTACCAAATGTATTCTTTATTTACCCAACATCTATTGATGTGACGCTTCCTAATGGGGAAAGCGGCACACTTGACTGTTCTGATTCCAATGTACCAAGTTGGAGCGGCACAGGCTTTCTTCTTGAAAATGGCACATTCGTCACTGCCCGTCATGTTATTGAGGCTTGGAATTTTTGGATGAACGGTAATAGTATTGATGAAGATTTAGCACAACTTAATGCCATCATGAACAATGGAGGTAAAGTACAAGCTCATTTTGTAGCTATCTCTTCCTCTGGGAAACGGCTGGATTTGACAAGTGACCAATTTTCGATTAACCGTTCAGGGGATCAAGTCCGGCATATTGAAGATGGTGTTAAAATGTCAATGGGGGGAGGCGGAAACACTGATTATGCCTATGCTCGAGTAGGACAATCGGGTGGACTTAAATTCAATAAAGCAGCAAGTACGTCTCTTGACAGAGGCACGAAACTTACCGTATTAGGATTCCCTCTTGGTCTTGGTGCTAATTCTGCAACCTCCATCAAACCCATATCAAGCACCGCAACAGTAGGTGTGGACGGACTTGACCGTGGAGTAATCTTGACATCGGAAACAAATTTTGAACAAGGCTGCTCCGGGGGACCGGCTCTCATAATGGATGAGAATGGCAACTATTCTGTCATTGGTATTATCTCTGCTATTGCTGGAAGAAACACCGGTTTCATCGTGCCTATAAACACCATCAACTAATTCAAGAAGAATATGAGAATAAAAAATATCATCGGAGTTTTTCTCGTGTTGCTTGCATTCCCATTGAATGCTCAGATATTCAACTTTTCTTTGCGCACGAACAATCAGCAAGTAATCGACGAAGCTATGTCTGGAGCTTTTGTCAGAATCAATCAGTCGTATGAATTGTGCGATACGGTTCAAAACGAGCATTTCGGAAGGAATGAAAAGGATTATTTCAGCATCGTTCCTTTTGTAGGAATTGAAACAGAAAAAGGGTTGGTGTTTCCTTCTGCGGCATTATTACCTTGGACATACGACAATGATTTCAACGAGTATAAAGACAAGTACAAACCTCTTGTAACAGATACCAAACTGAGTTTATTGAATTGTCCAAACAAGTCCGTGCGTTCGGTAAGCGATAACTTGTCAGGCAATAAGATTACGAATTTGTTGACCGTGCTTAATGATTCGACTCAGACTACTACTGGTATGAAAGTTGACTCGATTGCAGGTGTAAAAAATGGTTGGCTAATTTGGATTACATCTGAAGCTAATCTTGTAGAAAGCGATTCAGTGCGATTAAATAGCATCAAGAAGGAAATTGAGGTTCCAATAGATGGTGAATTTCTTAGAATCGAGAAACCCGAAGTTTCCGGTACAGTATATGGTGGCATTTATGTGACGCCGGTACAAATAGGAATTGGTCAGGTCGCGTTTACCTTAACTGGAGTTATGGTATTAGATGATGAAGGGTGGGTATTAGACTTCCCTTTCATCGAGGAACGCAAAGAAACCAAAACGCTTACTCCTATAGATAAATTAGGCGAAAAAGGAAATCTTAACCCCCTCAAAAAGAAAAGAAAATGAAGCCAAAAAATAAAATATCGTTTCGATTAGTCGCTTACACAGATGCAGCCGGCAAATACTCTGCCGAAGCGGTAAGAAGTGGGAACGAAGATAACTTTTTTGTGGATGATGACTTGACAGATAACACCACAAACAAGGTCGCACAGGATGAAGTAATTCAGCTTGGCGACCTTGGTATGCTTATGGTTGTTGCTGACGGTATGGGCGGAATGAACGCCGGCGAAGTTGCTTCTCAAATAGCCATAGATACAGTAAAAGATTCGTTTGTAACTGATTCGCTAAAAGACTCTGTTACAGCGACTGCTCAATCTCGTCAGAAATATCTGGAGCAGGTAATAAAAAAAGCGGATAAGAATATCAAGTCCGAAGCCCGAACAGATAGCAGCCGAGAAGGTATGGGTAGCACAATAATTATGGCATGGCTTTATGAAGACGAACTGACCATAAGTTGGTGTGGTGATAGCCGTGCATACCTGTTTAATGAGAAATCGGGCATAAGACTCATATCACAAGACCATTCTTATGTGCAGGAGCTTGTAAACAAAGGTCTTCTCACATACGCACAAACATTTGACCATCCACAAAACAACATAATAACCCGTAGTCTTGGCGATCCCACAAAAGATGCAAAGCCCGAGAGCAAAACATTAAAAGTCGGCAAGGGGGATATTATTCTTCTTTGTAGTGATGGTTTGTCGGGTGTGCTAAGAGACCGTAAGACATACGACGACAAGGGGCAATTATATCCTGAAGAGAATCTTGAGGATATAATTCGTGCGCATACTGGATCAATGAAAGAATGTCGTGAGACTCTTTGGATTGCAGCAGAGAGAGGAGGTTGGTATGATAATGTCACCGCTATTCTTTGTCAGATTACTGACGGTCCCGAGAGTGTTTGGGCGACAACTCCGGCAATCTCAACATCTGCGAGTAATACCCATTCCAACAATAAGAAAAGACTTTGGATTTATTGTTTTGCCGGTATTTTGGTGATAGCAGCTGTCGTTGCCGCCTTTTTCATTGGGAAAAGAGCAAAAGACGTTGTTTCTGACGAAAGTGTAGTTAATGATTCAATTCCTGTGGCTACCATTGACACCACCGAGATTTCGGATACAACTAATCCGATTGAGGAAATCCCGGAAACGAAAGTTCATGAGGAACCCTCCAAGCCTACAGTATCTGAACAAATCAAGAAACAGGCAGATGAGAAAAAGGACTCTGTGACAACAACCCCCGACGGTTTGACAAGAATTCATAAGGATGAGCCTCAACATGTAAAGCCCGAGGGGAAAGGAAAACTCACCCCTATACATGACAAACTGAAACAAAACAATTCGGATAATCCCATAGCTCCGAACAATCCAAAGAAAGACAACATCAGTGATAATCCCTTAGAGAACCAATAATAGACCTTATGGCAGAGCTTAAAATTGGAACAAAAGTAAAAGATCGCTACATCCTCAAAGAGTTTAAGGGTAGCGGTAGCTTTGGAGAAGTTTGGTTGGCACACGACGAAATCCTCGACAGCGACGTTGCCATCAAAATATACATTTCTCTCGACCCTCGTGGTGTAGAGGAATTCAAAAGTGAGTATATCACAACTCATGGAATTTCTCATCCCAACCTATTAACGACCACATATTTCGATGTATGGGAGCAGCGTCCATTCCTTGTGATGAAGTATTGTTCAAAAGGATCATCATCGTTATTGGCTGGCAAGACCGATGAATATGCCGTATGGAACTTTATCCATGATGTTGCTGCCGGACTGAAATATCTTCACAATATGCCTGAGCCTATAATTCATCAGGATATAAAACCGGATAACATTCTCTTATCTGACTCCGGTTTTGTGATTACTGACTTCGGTATCAGCAAGAAGATTCGTTCGACGATGCGCAAACAATCTAAGCGCGCAGTTGGTGCCGGTGCTACGGCATATATGGGTCCGGAGCGTTTTGAAAGCGATCCTACTCCGGTTAAAGCATCAGATATATGGTCGCTTGGCGCTTCCATATATGAGCTGGCAACAGGCGAACTACCTTTCAGTGGACTTGGTGGTGGTATGCAGCGCAATGGAGCAGAAATGCCATCTTTGGACAATAAGTGGTCTAAGGACATGAATATGGTGATGCAATCATGTCTTGCCAAAGAGACTTGGGATCGCCCCACCGCTGAGCAGTTGGAGAAGTATGCCGATGCCATTATTAAGGGTGAACCTGCAAAAGTAACATGGAATCTTCCTACAACAAATGAGACTCCAGTTCCTGAACCACAAGGTTCTTCTGAAGAGTGGTCGTCCGCACCTCAAGAAGAATATATTGAGGAAGAACCTCATTCAAACAAGAAGCGTATATGGATTGCCATTGGAGGAATCGTTGCTGCTATTGTGTTGCTTATTCTGATTTGGCCGTCTAATAAGGTGGAAGAACCTATAGTCATTCCCGAGGACACAGTTGAAGCAGATACAGCCGTGGTAGAAGTTGTTGAAGAGAAAGTCTCAGATATTCCTGAAGTGGAGCCTAAGCAAAAAAAGCAGGAACAGGCCGCTGCACCTGCCAAAAATACAGCAAAGGAGCAGACCAAGGAATCGCCAAAGAAAGAGGAATCGAAGACTGATAATAATGCCACTATTCTAAAGAATGCTTTGGCGAATGGCGACTATCAGCAAGTTCAGAAACTGGCCAATCAGGGATATGCTGCTGCCTACGGACCTCTTGCCAAGTATTATCTCAGCAACCACGATTATAAAACTGCTGAGTCGTATGCAAAAAAAGCCAAAGCCGCTGGTTACAGTGATGGTGCTTCAGTGCTGAAGACACTGGAAAATCTCGGATATTACGATTAAAATAACAAAACAACATAGCATGAAAATCAAACATCTTTTAATGTTGATGCTCATGGTGGGCATCACATTCAGCCTCTCGGCACAGGATGCTTCTTTCTATAAGAAGTACGCCGACAAAGGCGACAAGGAAGCCATGTACAACTTGGCTGACTGCTACATCAATGGCACTGGGGGTGCTCCTCAAGACATGAATCAGGCCTCGTATTGGTTGACAAAGTCAGCCAAGAAGAACTACGCTCCGGCACAAGTAAAATTAGCTTACTGCTACATTTATGGAGCAGGTGTTCTGAAGGACTATAAACAAGCGTGGGATCTTGCTCAAAAGGCAATGAAGCAAGGTGAACCGACGGCTCATTACCTCGTAGCCACAATGTACAAAGATGGTATTTATGTACCTCAGAGTTGGTCAAAGTGGCAACAATATATAAGAAGCGCTGCTAATCTTGGGAACGATGACGCTCAGGCAGATTTAGGTGTCGCCTATTTGTATGGCGTTCAAGAGGCCGGTATACAGCAAGATATAAACTCATCTATCCCATGGTTGCGAAAAGCTGCAGAACAAGGCGATGCCAAAGGTAATTTTTACTTAGGTGTATGTTATGAATATGGCGCAGGCGTTCCCAAAGATGAGGAAAAAGCGCTTGAATACTACTATACCGCAGCAAATGCTGGTCAAGCGCAAGCTCAATGCGAAGTCGCTATGGCTTATTTGCTTGGAAAAAATGGTTTAAATGTAAACTATCCAGAAGCATATAAGTATGTCAATGCTGCTATAGAGCAGGAAGAGCCACGTGCCTATAAAATAATGGGAGACATCTATTATTATGGTTTAGGAACGACTGAAGACAATGACAAAGCGGCAGAATGGTACAAAAAAGCTTCTGATGCTGGAAACATTGCGGCATCAACGCAGTTAGCGGAAATGTATATACACGGAGTGGGTGTTCCAAAAAATGAATCCAAGGCATATCAACTATATAAGACTGCTGCCGACGCTGATGATATGAATGGTTTAGGAGGTGTTGGTGTATGTTTTGAAAATGGTTTTGGCGTTGCCAAAAATATTCCAACAGCTGTTTCTTATTACAAAAAGGCAGCTGAAAAAGGTCATGACTACTCAACATATCGTCTATATCTACTATATCGTGATGGCAACGGTGTAAGCAAGGATACCAATCTGGCTATTCAATATTTAAGACAGGCAGCAGATAATGGCGACAATGATGCTATCTATCGTTTGGGATTAGAGTATTGGACCGGAGAGATTCTACACGAAGAACCAGCCACGGCTATTAAATATATGAAACAAGCGGCTGAGAATGGAATGAATTTTGCAGCAGGAGTACTTGGAACAATTTATTATAATGGCTATGGGGCAGAAGATAAAGATTATAATAAGGCGTTTGAATATCTTTCTCAAGCTGTTCGTTCTCCCGAAGATTTTGGGGAAAATCTACTTTCTGAAATCTATCGAGATTTAGCTGCATGTTATAGATTCGGTAGAGGCACAGAAATAAATCATAGTTTGGCGTCTTATTACACCGAACAGGCTGCCAAATATGGAGATGAAGGTTCCTTTGACGCGGTTAAAGCTTTAAGAAACAACTAATATGAAAAAGATTTTCTTAATCATTATAGCAGCTTTGATGGGTTGCGTGGCAATGAATGCTGCGCAGCTCACCCCGGCACAAAAGAAGGCAAAGACTGAAATATTCAATGCCTTGAAAAAATATGGCACCAATATATCTGACGATGGAGAAGAGTCTCTTTCGTTCAAATATAATGGCACAACGTTTGAGGCTTCTGTTCATAAACTGAATCCGCAAACACTCTACCTGTGCCTTTCTGTCATTTTTGGGTTACCGGAAGATTACGTATCAGAAGTAGCAAATATAGCGGCTTTTAATGCCGCAGGCGGTAAACCGGTGTGTTCGTTCTCTGGCAGTGGTGCTTTAGCATTTTCCTGTGAAATGTATGCTAAAGATGCTAAACCGTTCATTGCTGTTCTCCCAGAAATGTTGCAGGCGTTAGAAAGTTCCGCTGAGAATTTCCAATCAGAATATGAAAAGGCTGTCCAAACCTATGTTCCATCTCCAGTAAGTGGCATATCCGCTATTGAGGTAAATAACACCGAGTTTATATATCCCAAGGTGGCTTCAAACGGAGATTCCAAGTTGTATATCCAAAAAGTAACACTTGATCCTAACTATACTATATTGGATATGGTGTCCTACAATGGTCGCCAATATCAATGGTGCTCAATCTCCAAGAATAGTTATATTTCGGTTAACGGTAAACGTTATCCTCTTTCTCGTGCGGATGGAATTGCTTACTCTCCGCAACATACGGACTTTCCGGGATATGATAGCGGACGTGAAGTGTCGCTACACTTCAAACTATATTTCCCCGCCATTCCTAAAGGCACAACATCCTTTGACTTTTCTGAAGGTTCTGTTGATGGTTGGCAGATTAAAGGTGTTGAGTTAAAACATGGTAATTCTTATGCAATCTCTGGCGATAAGATTGAAAGCGCATATCATTCATGGGATTGTACTGCGATTGAAGTGCAGGATGGCCAGACTATCGTTACAAAAACAGTCCGGCCTAAAAGCGAGGGTACATTTATGTATAGCAGTCAAGATGAATATATTGAGGATGCTGATACCGGACGTAAATACTACCTAATGAACAGCAGTATTGGTTTTGAAGGCTCACCCGAAATATCTCATGACACAAAAGAAATTACGTTCTATGAAGTTTATCCCTCGCTTCCAACTAATGTAAAGCGAATAAACATATCTTCCGGGTCTCAGTATTACGTAAAAGACTTGAAAATACGATAATTATCCACTCTCTAAATATACAATGGGGGTCGGACTTTATAATAGTTTGATTCCCATTTTACTTAAAATCAATGAAACATCTTTCATATCTAATAGCCATTCTGATCGCTCTCGTCTCATTGACAAGTTGCGAAGACGGCAATGTGACCAAACTAAAAAAAGAGGTTGCAACAGCAAATGCGTCATGTCCTGTGAGTTTAGGCATAGCAGGAGACCTTGTCAGTATAAAGTATTACGATAAGGACAATACCGTTCTCTTGTATTACTCAGTAAATGAGGAATTGTCGGGCGGTATATTCTTGAAGAAGAACAAGGATGTTATGCAGAAGCAGTTTCGTCTATTGTTTTCGAATCAAGAATCGGCAGAGATGTTGAAGGATATTGTAAATGCCAAGGCTGGTGTAATCATAGTGTATAAAGCACCTTCTTCCGGAAAGACTGTCAAATATTCTCTTCCCTACGAGGAATTAAAGGATATAAAAAATAATCCTCTTTCATCTCAAGAACTAAATAGAATGATTATCGAGACGAAGGTTGAAGTTGAAAACTCTCGTTGTCCTTTCAAATCTGATGAAGGCATGGTCACGGCAAAGGTCGCCATAGTAGATGATTATATAGTTTACTATTACGAAATGGACGAGTCTATGACTGACATCAAGGAAATGAAACGGAACCAATCGCAGTTGAAAGATTACATGGCCGGTGAATTAAAAAAATTGAGGCGTGATCCAACAATACAGCGAGAGTTGCAAATGCTTGTTCCATTAGGTATGGGCTATCAGTATCGGTATTACGGAAATAAGTCCAAGCAATATGTCGACGTTATTTTTACACCGGAAGAATTAGCTCAATACATCTCTCGTTGAAATGAATAAGCATTTTGGACAAATTGAGGGCTCTGATTGGATGACGAAACAAGATCGAGACGATTTTGCTCGTTATTGCTATGTGTATTCAAAAGAGATTGAGCCAATGTTTGGCCATTTTGACTGGGATAATGCGACATTTGTTCATTTCTGTAATACCAATAAAATACAAAAGAAAGGAAATAAAAAGGGTACAAAAAAGGCAAATCATTTTTGGTTTAATGCCGTAAAACCAGAAAAGGCTACCACTAATGATTTTGCACATCATTTTATGCGTCACATCCGCAATGCCTTTGCGCATGGATTGATTGAAGTGTCATACCAAGGAAGACAACGGCAAAAATATTATTTGATAAAAGATTTTGAACGGCATGGGGAACAGTCTATGTCCGGTTACATTCGCTCAGATTTATTTTGGCAAATGATATGGTACTTATACCAAACCCGTAAATAGAAATGGAAGAACTTAAAGTAGGAGATATAATCAAGGAGCGGTATGAACTTGTAAGATTTCTTGGAAGCGGTAGCTTCGGAGAGGTATGGCTTGCTCGTGACCGAATGACAGGTCGTGATGTCGCTTTGAAAATATATTTGAGTCTTGACCCGGCTGGTGTTGATGAGTTTCAGCGTGAATACTCTAACACCATCGACCTTTCAAGTCCGTATCTGCTGACTCCTGAATATTTCGACGTATTTCATCGTCGGCCATTTCTTGTGATGAAATACTGTGAACGTGGATCATCTTCCAAATTGGCCGGTAGCATTTCCGAAGAACAGTTATGGTCATTCATTGAGGATGTAGCAAATGGTCTTGATGTGTTGCACGGTCAATCAGATCCTATAGTTCATCAAGATATTAAGCCAGACAATATCTTGATTGATAACAATGGCAGATTCCTGATAACGGACTTTGGCATCAGTAAACGATTGCGTGCCACAATGCGGCGTCAATCCAAACGAGACGTGAGTTCAGGGGCAATGCCCTATATGGCCCCAGAGAGGTTTGACAGCAATCCAAAGTTAAGTACAGCGTCCGATATATGGTCTCTCGGTGCTTCCATCTACGAATTGGCAACTGGAGAACTCCCATTCAGCGGCTTCGGTGGAGCAATGCAAAGAAACGGTGCTGAGATGCCCAAGTTGGGTAAACGGTTTTCAAAATCGTTAAACGCTTTCATGCAAGCCTGTTTAAGTCCAGATATTTCAAATAGGCCCAAGGCATCAGAATTAAAAAAATGGGTCACGAATAAAACCATTCCTGACTCCTTGCGACCTAATACCCATCAAGAGTCAAATCAAGGGTGGGATAATAAGACCATAAGAGAAAAAGAATCTGTAGATTCAAATAACAAACGTCATTATCCTTGGATGTGGTTTATCGCTATAATCATTATCGCAGGAATAAGTGGTTATCTGTGGTATTCACAAAATCAAATAAAATCGTCTGCGAATGAGGCGTCTGTGGCTTCTAATTTAGACACAATTTCAACACCTACGGAATCTAAAATTGTGGATGAACCTATTCCTGTTGAGAATCCTATTGAGGAAGTCCAGCCAAATAACATAGTCCCTACACCCGCCAAAGCAATTAGTCAAAGTAATCTTCCTTTTAATCCTGCTGGATGTCCATATTTGTATATAAAAGGAAGTGACAGAACAGCTATGGCCAATAGGAAATCAAAGACAGTCCATTTGTATAATAGAGATTATGAATTCACTCTTGGAGATGGAAGACCAAATGGAACAATAGCTCTAATTTCTTCTAATGGATACGGTCAAAGTTTGTTCTTTGATTTAGATTTCTCTAATGATGAAAATGATGCTTTCTTTGATGAATTCGATGATCTCCGACCCGAATGTAACATGCAAATAACAGCAATGGATTTCGATGGTGATGAAGAGGTGGAAATTTTATTCACGATTCAATCAGAAGATTACATAACGACAAATACTTATGTGTATAAGTTATTGCCGACACCTTATCGTGATTCGATAGTCAAATACTTAGGTGTTGCGAATGGACAGCTTCATATGTATGTAGATGGAAGAAGTATAATTGCGCCCTACGGAAGTCAGGGACTATATAATGAATATATGTTGGCCAGTAATGGAAAAATAATAAATATAGAATAGTAAAAATGAAAAGATTAACATCCTTATTACTTTTGATAATAAATACACTCATAGTGTATGCTCAATCCGGTTCGACTGGATACGGGTATGGCTATGAATATTGCGACACTGTAGAGGTGGTTGAGGTAATCGAGGTAGTGGAGGCAATAGACTCCCTTGATTATGTGGATTATTCGCTGATTGATGTAATCAAGCCTCGCGATTGGGATAGACTTGTGCTTGATAGAGAACAGGCTCTTGAAGTTCTTGATAGACTCCCCTCTGATGCTTATGGATTAGATGAGAAAACAATAGTCAAAAAACTTTTGACTACACCAAATCTAAAGATAACTTCCCAAGAACTTTTATCATACCGAAAAGTTCGATCAATCCAAGTAAGCAATCTCGGAATCTTCTCATATCCGTATTTCTCCTGCCGATTCCGCAAAAAAGATGGTAAGATATTCTTTGAGAAAACAACCGGAAGCCAACGCAAATCAGGTTATATATATGACAACAAACCTGATTCAAAAGTATTCTTAGGAGGATGGTCTGTTAATGATGACCCTCAAACTTCCTATCAAGGTGAAAACTCGGTTTGTGGAATGGTTTACAAGATAGGTTCCAATAAGCTGATTATGTTGTTCTTGGCTCCGGACGAGAAATCTTTTGAAATATACGAACTAACAAAATAAACAATCATGTGTAGCATTGAACAATGTTCTCGTTGTCGTCTTGACTTCGACAGCTGTGGTCATTACGACCACACAGACCCGACTCCATGTAGTCACTTTGTGAAACCAATCGACAATTCAAAGATGTTCGCCCGTTGGTACAAGTTCTCCGGGCGTATCGGTCGTTTGGAATATGTCCTCACCCTGCTGATTTCAGTAGTTCTCTACTTCTTTGTTCTGTTAGGGATAGGACAAATCTTACAACTTGCCGGTGTGACAATTGAAAGTACTGTAGGAATTTACGTGTTCACTCTAAGCGCAATGATACCATCGGTTTACCTTATGCTTGCGGCTGGTATAAAAAGGACACATGACACTCGTGTTTCTGTATGGTATGCGCTTATTCCTGTTGTAGTCGCTCTATGTCTAATGCTTGGAATCATTCCGGGTATAATCCCAATCCTTATCGGAATAGCCGGATGTGTTTATCTTTTCAAGGATGCTGGTGAAGAAGGAGTAAACGAACACGGATCTAATCCGACACAGTCCTATGCAGAACAAATCAGCCTTGAAAACATCGGTTGATACATTACTACCACACGTTCATACATCATTAAGATTTCGTTTACCATTATAGATTTGAGGTATCTATATTTGTAAACGAAATCTTTGTGTAGAAAAGGCATAATATGGTAAGAACTGTATTTAGCATTGTCGCACAGTCGCTTGACTGGATTGGTATTAAGTGTGGGTTGACTTATAACGAGGTCAACATTCTTGTTTATTACCTTCTCATACCATTGTCATGGTGCATAATGTTTGACAGTTGGCTTGGACTACCAGTTGCGACCTTTGCTCTTACGTTCATATGGATAGGCATATTCGTGGCAACCCGACATATCTTCCGTGAATGGTGCGACCGGCTATTCCAAGATTCGGTTGACTTTCTTAACTGGTTTAATCAGTGGAGAGGCAACTACATTCTCAACTCGGTAATAATCTGTGCAGTTGTTCCGTTGTTGATTTATGCCGGACTGATAATACTTCTTATATACTCTTAAGCATGAAATGATATATAGGAGAAGAAGATACTATGGCATTATTGCCTTGATATTTACCGTCGTGTTCATTTTTGGATGCGGCGTTAAAGGGTTTTCTATGCCTCCAATTTCTATATCACTCACTCCTCAAATATTCAATTCTGAAAGTAATCTTACTTGGAAGGACAGCTTAATCCAAGAACTGGTTGAGATTATCAATCCTAACCATAAGGTTAGCCACTCGGAGAGGAAACGAATTGAAGCCCGTATAAAAACTTTTCCGCATAAGATTGAGCATCGTGACACATCTGCCTACTTTCTTCGCACGGCATACGCTATTGCATATTATGAGTTCGGCAAGAAGGATTACAAGAAGGGCTTGAGATATTCGCAAGAGTTTCAAGAAAAGGTGATTCTGCCGGGTTTCATGAACGCAATCTTTGATTATTCTTCTGTTGTGTTTCATGCTTCGATGGCTTTGAGGCATAAAGGCAGATTAAAATTTAAGAAAGATAAAAATGACTGGACGCAATGGACAGTCCCAGAGTTGAATGACTCGATATTTCACCCAAAGAGAGGGCCGGTGCAATTCATTGATGCTTTTTTAGATGATGTGCCGCTTGACCTTGACATAACTACATATCATAAACTTCTGTCATTCTTTCTCGATAATGGAGGCCGACTCGAATTACTTAACAGTGTAATCAATGCCGGATTCTTTCATAAGACCAAAGTAGCCGGACGGGATGACGTATTTAAAGCGATTTTCACTATGTGGGGTGTTGATGAATCCAATTTCGAGTTCAACAAATCAACCAAGAAATATTCTTATCGTATTGATAATAAACCTAAGGTTGAATTAAACAAAACCCCTATTGGAGACCTTACAAACGCTTTATTCCAGACTGATCCAGAAAGCAACATAGCAAATATGGACTCGCTAATTCAAATTGGCAAGTCTGAGGCAATTCCTCAACTGCTCTTAAAGACTTTAGGCATATACTATGACCGCAGCCAGTATCGCAACCTTGTCTCATGCTGCTATCGGTTTGTTCCGTATGTGTCGGGGTCAACATACGCTACTCTTCATAATTACATGGGTCTGGCACTTTCGAGTCTTGGAGATTATGAGGCGAGCTTGAGATGCTATGATGAGGCTATTGCTTTTGCAACATCTCCTGACAATCGCTCGACAATGAGACTTAACAAGGCTTGTACACTTGGAAAGATGGGCTGTTACGCAGAAGCGATTGACATATTCATGGCAGAGAAAAAGAATCAAGACTCTGCTTTCGACAAGTTTTGTTGGTTTGACAATCTCGGATATATCTACAGTGAAGTAAATCCGCAGGTTGCTTTATATTACTATAATAAGGCGGAATCTTACCTTGACAAGGGTATATTGTATGAGATAAGGAAAGTACGTCATTTCTGCCGTAAGGCGCAATTGTTGACCGGCAACAAGTATCTTCAGCGAAATGCTATAGAGGAGGCATTAAAGTTCACACGCAAAGAATTTTGTAGTGATGTGGCAAAAGGTATGGCTTATACTGAATATGGAGCATTCCTCTCTTCAATCTATGATTATGAGAAGGCTAAGGAATATTATAGTCTGGCAAAGGGTTGTTTTTCATATTTATCTCCGGAAGATAGCCGACTTCAACGCTTGAACGACCTACTTGAAATGCCTGATGAAGAGTATACTTTTGAGGGACAAACTGTAGAGGACGTGAAACGCGAAGTCGTCCAAACATTGCTATCCCTGTCTCAGAGTGAAAGAGGCTCTATGCTGTACCCCTTGCAAAAGCTGATTGCTGCCAAGATGAACAGCGGAAACTATGCAGATGCCTTGTCACTTTCTCTCTTCAGGAAGGGGCTACTTCTTACAACCCGACAGTCAGTAGAGAAGAAGGTGGCCACAAAACGTGGGTTGAAGAGAAAATATCAAGAACTTCAGTCGCTTCGCGCCCAACTCTCGGAAGTGATTGCCATGGAAGATACCATCCATATCCCGCAGCTCGGTGTTAGGATAGCCAACATTGAGCGCGACTTATCAGCAAAGATGTTGCATGACAGGACGGTCTATAGCGAAATTGACAAGACTCTCGCTCAGGTACAGCATAATCTCAGAATCGGCGACATTGCAATTGAGTTTATAAACTACGATAGCCGATATGGAGCATTCATTATATTCCCTGATGGGCGATTTGATTATACGGATATCCCCGATTTGACTAAGGTTTGGGGCACTCTGCAAGATTACTTGCCACCGACCGGTGAAATCTATTTCTGTCCGGATGGAGCAATCAACAACATCGCGATTGAATTCTCGAAGGATGAAGATGGTCTGCCGATGTCGCAAAAGTATCATATTCACCGAGTGTTTCATCTTGCCGATATTCAGCGGCATGGTGGTATCGGCAATAATGTGGTGGTAGTGGGTGTGTCCGACCACAATTCGCCAATAGGTGAGGCGCAGACTATCAATCGCGGCACGATGTCTGACTTGCCAAATGTAGAGTATGAGATTAAACTTATTCATCAAAGAGTAGATGCCAGCAAACTCAAACTGTTTTACAACGATGATGCTACTGAGGTGAATTTCAATGGTTTTAACCGAGAGAAAGTCTCTTCATTACATATCTCCACCCATGGTATATACCGCGACAACGCTGCTCTCGAAGCATCAGCTGAAAATACCGCTGATGATGATTACCACATAGCCCGACGTATGCTGAGTGCCAATAAGGTTTCTCTCTCCGGTCTTATACTGCGCCAAGGTAATCTGTCATGGAAGTCCGACAAAATAATGGAAGACAACGATGACATTCTCACCTCAGATGAAATCGAGAATATGTCATTTCCAAATCTTCACCTTACGGTGTTGTCGGCTTGTGATTCCGGTCTTGGCGATGTTGACTCCGAGGGCGTCTGGGGCTTACAGCGAGCATTTCGTATAGCCGGAAGCAAATCGTTGATTTGCAGCCTACGAAAAATTGATGACTATTGGAGCGCTCAATTCATGGACGCTTTTTACGAATATGCCGGTCAAGGTCGTACAGTTTATGACTCTTTTCATTATGCACAAAAAATGTTGTATGCAGCAGAGCCGAACAGTCCAGAGATATGGTCATCATTTATACTGATTGAATAATAGCAAGAACAAAATATGACAGAAACTTACGAAGACATCGTGAGGAAATATTATAAGGAGATGAGGCACAACTTCATCGACCTCCTCATGGAGAAATACAAAAAATCAAAGATGCGACAGGAGGATGCCGAAGACATCTACCAAAGCATCTTTATAGCCATTCAGGAAAACCTGATGTTTGGACGAATCAAAGAGAATACATCATGGAGCAGCTACATCATGACACTTGGATTGAATATGGCAAGCAAGCATTATCGTAAAATCGGCAAAACCGATTCCACCGATGAATGTGATGCGGATGATGAAGAAAAACAGTCGAAAATTGCCCGCAAGGTCGATGAACTGATAAAGTCCATGTCAGAGGAAGAACCGGAACTATATAAAGATCCGGCGGCTCAGGCTGTGTTGGGCGATGAACTTACGCACACTCCAGACCCATGCGCGACAATAATCCGCCTGACTTATTACAGTGGTCTTTCAGATGCTGAAATAACAGAAGAGTTTGACCGCTACAATAGCGCAAAAGCTGTAAAAGCCAAACGTTGGCAGTGTATGAAAGATCTGATATACCGTGTCAAACTCACTCTATACAACGCCGGTATCATTGATGAAAAACCGGAAAAGAAATAACGCTATGGAAAGAATAGAACTTTTTGATAATTATATACTTGACAACCTAACTCCGCAGGAGAAGATTGCATTTGACGCCCGTCTAAAATCGGACAGAGCTTTCGCCAATGATTTCAAGATATACCTTTTCGCCATAAAGGGAATCCGGCAAGAGGCTGAGCAGAATGATATGGAGTTTGCGGTTGCCTTGAAACATCTTTCAAAAGGGCAACTTAAAGAAATTATAGGCAGACGTTCACAACCGAGAATCTTACGTATATCTTATCTTCGTGAACGCTTGGCGTGGGTGTCTTCAGTTGCTGCCATTCTGATTATTTGCTTTTTTACCGTGTTTCAAGTCCAGAAACATGGACAATATCAACTTTATGACACCATCGTAGCCTATAACTATATCCCTGACTACGACCGCAGCGACGGCGACATCAACAACTATTCCGATAAGGAAATCAAGGACATTCTTCCACAACTGGAGAATGAGTATGCCAATGCTCCAAGCGATGACATACAGAGATGTCAGGATGCGGGTATGCGACTTGCAATGGTATATCTGAAACTTCATGACAAGAAGAAGGCTGTCAAGACTCTTGAAGAATTGGCAGCAAGATTCCACGATGATGAGGATTTCTCGGCACGTTGCAATAAGATTATAAGCCAGTTGAGATGATAAGAGGTTTTATCAGTAGTGTTTTGCTGGTAGTCTTGGCCTTATCAGCCGCGGCTACCAACCGCGCTCTGCTCGTAGGAATCGGAGAATATGATCAAATAGCCACCGGCTGGGGGCGTATTCATGGGGATGCTGATGTGACATTACTAAAGCCTCTTTTGGCAAAACAGGAGTTTACCGATATAGTGACCCTTACCAATGCAGACGCTAAGAAAAAAGATATTGTCAATGCACTTCGTCAATTAGCCACCCGGTGCAAACCGGGCGACAAGGTGTATTTCCATTTTTCCGGGCATGGACAGCCAATCAGCGATGAAAACAGAGACGAAGCTGATGGCAAACAATTTGACGAGTCCATAATACCCTACGATGCTTGCCGTGATACCAGAAAAATGAATGGTAAATATGTCGGACAATTTCATTTGATAGATGATGAACTTTGTCCGCTGCTCAATGAAATAAAAAAAGCGATTGGTAGTAATGGCGAAATATTTGTTGCTGTTGATGCTTGTTACAGCAAGGGCATCCAGAAAGATGAGATGACGGAAATAGACCCAGAGTTGTTGCGCTATGCCCGCGGCACGGCCCACGCTTTCGTTCCCAAAGGGCATAAATCATATCTTTCGCGTGTTCCCAAACCCGACCGATTCACTTCAGGTGCCAAGATGTGGGTCGCTACAGCTTGCCAATCCAACGAGCGTAATCTAGAATATCGCAGTGAAAGCGGTAAGATGTATGGTTCGCTATCCTATTACATTTCTCTGTTATTGAAATCCAATGCCGATTTTGGCAGTTGGGCAAATTCTATCAGAGAAAGACGATATGCAACTCGTGGCATTTTTCAGCCCTCGCAGCACCCTTCAATAGAATTTATCCCGTAATTCCGTTTACACTTTTGGCTTCTACGGTATATTAGTTTGTGAAAACAGATAATATACTTACCGATATGGTTACTCAATCAGATTTTTCAAATGTTGCTGAATCCATCCGAGGTAATTTATCATCGGCATTGCCAAAGATGATAGAATATAAGACATATCTTCAACGTAACGTTCTCGATGTTGCAACCTGCAACGAACTTGATGATGTGAAAAACGGAATAGTCAATGGGTCGTTAATGACGAAGTTGATAATACTGGCTAAAAGTAGATGGCAATCAGGAGCAACAGTGGACTTATACTGTCTTGCTATGTCGGTCGCTACCATTATTAAAGAATATGATTGGGGTACGGAATATCTCAGTGATAAAGGATTGTTTTCGTTGGCAATGCAAATTCAAAACGCTTAGGACAAAGAAATATGAATCTTAAAAAATTTCAATTCAAGGGTCGAACTCGAACATACTCGGTTGAAGTACCAATAGAGAACGGCGGAATCAGAACCGATAAATTCTGTCCTCAGGATTTACTTACCGGAGGTGTGAGCATAATCTCAGCAATCAATGGAGAATGTGAAGAAGAATTCATTTCCGATTGCCAGAAGCAGGTACTGGCTATGGATTTGGCTGACGCTGATGCTTCGCTTGTTGACCGTCACATAGCCGGACTCATGGCAGTGGTAATGGATCATTTCTCCAGATGCGGACGGATAATCTTCGGAGACTTGCTTATATACATGGACTGCTTCAGCCTTCTTTTGGAAGCCGATGGATTTTCGGAAGAAGAAGTCCAAAAGATATATCCACGCATCACACGGACAATCGTAGATTTGTATCCTGACTACGTGTTCAACACCGCTGACCTGTCTCTTTTCAAAGGTAGTCATTTCGACCGAATACTGAATGGGTTAACATCTAAAAAATAATGGGACGATATTTCTATCCAACGGCAACTGATGCGTTGTCTGCAAAAAAGATGTTCTTACGTGAGCATGGGTACAGAATTGGCCATTGCTTCCAAAACACATGGGGTACTGGATACGTTCTATTCGATTCTAAATCGGATGTGAATGCTTGGTACAAAGAACATACCGGACGTTATTTCTATACTGATGAATATGAACCGGGGACAATATTCACAAAAGAGGATGCGTATAACGAAATTGAGCAAACATACGGTAGAGAAATAGATGCCGCTCTTAGTGGACGAGATAAATCTTTGCCTATATTGGCACTTGGATTGCCTTCAGCATTCGGCAACAATATTATAATCAAGTTTGCTAAGTCTTCAGAAGAGCAAGACATAGAATGGCGATTCTATGTTCACTATGACGCACGTACAATGGAAGTCAATTCAGATGTTACAAACGCACAATTGCGTAAGATGATAGTCAACACAATATATCATGCGTTTTATGAATCTCGATTTAAGAAAAGAATTGAAGGTTCTAAAGCCGAGTGCGAAAGGAGGGCTGCCGAAAAGAGAAAAAAAGAAGAAGAAATTCGTCAGAGAGAAGCCCTCAGTTTGCGAAAAGAACAGCAAAGAATTGAAAATGAGCAGAGGGAGAGGAGTTACTATATTGCATATCAAAAATATCTGTTAGAATTAAATGCCTATGAGAATGAGATGAAGTATTACAATGAGGCGATGTCTCTAAAAAAGCGTTTCTCTTATGGTGGTCAGTTCCCAAATGGCGCTTGGTTAATTTGCTTTATATTATTTCTTGGCGTAATTTTTCTCTCTTTTTTCTTATCGGGATTAGAAAAAATAGTACCACATGGGGTAATCGTCGTATTGGATATTGTCATATTACTCGGCGGTTATCGGCTTATTTTCAAAAAACTTAAGCCATATTTAGAGGAAGAGAATTTTGATAATACGGGATTTGAGCAGTGGGTCAGCTCCAATCCTAAATCTCCACTAATACGATATATTCGTAATAACTGGCCTCCTTCTAAACCGATTCCTCCAATTAAGTAATTATGAAAAAGGCTATCGTAATAATTCCCGCCATTATGCTATTTGGGATCGGATGTCTATTCCATGTTTATGGAAGACAATCCGGCATTTACCACAAACGTCAAGTTATAACCACTTTATCTAAAACATATTCAAATGAATATTTCTCTATTGATTATCCAACAGGATATGAGGTAGAGGCCTCATTCCCAACCAAGCCGGTTGGCATTGAAGAACTCAAAGATATGACACCGGAGGCCATACAGTCGCTGCTTCCCAACGAGCTTTATATCAATCCCGATATTTCTAATCAATATTGGGAGAAGCCAGAAATATATATTGTGCTTTCTCGCCATAAATTGGACTTTCCGCTCAGATTGATGATGGGATTATCTATTGAAACCAAAGAGAAGGAA
>CAPYSS010000041.1:0-23880 GCA_948742525.1 Bacteroides caecimuris
AATTAATTAATCTTAAAAATTAGACACACAATGAAAAAGTTATTTGCAATTGTTGCTGTGATTGGGGCCTTTACTTTTGGCTCAATTCAACTTGCTCAGGCTCAAGATGCTCCTGCAGCAGAACAAACTGAACAACAAGTAGCTCCTGCCGCTGAAGCTACTACTGCTGCTGCTCCTGCTGCAGAAGAAGGTGGTATTCACAAAGAACTGAAAGTTAAATTCATCGAAGGTACTGCATCTTTCATGAGTTTGGTAGCTGTTGCTTTGGTGATCGGTTTGGCTTTCTGTATCGAACGTATCATTTATTTGAGCTTGGCTGAAATCAACACAAAGAAATTCATGGCATCTATCGAAGCAGCTTTGGAAAAAGGTGATGTTGAAGCTGCTAAAGACATTGCTCGTAACACCAGAGGCCCGGTTGCTTCTATCTACTATCAAGGTCTGATGAGAATTGATCAGGGTATTGATGTAGTTGAGAAGTCAATTGTATCTTATGGTGGTGTACAGGCTGGTTACCTTGAAAAAGGATGTTCTTGGATCACACTGTTTATTGCAATGGCTCCGTCACTCGGATTCTTGGGTACTGTAATCGGTATGGTGCAGGCATTTGATAAAATCCAGCAGGTAGGTGATATCTCTCCGACGGTTGTTGCAGGTGGTATGAAAGTTGCCTTGATTACAACTATCTTCGGTTTGATCGTAGCATTGATCCTTCAGGTATTCTACAATTACGTACTTGCTAAGATTGAAGCTCTTACAAGCGAAATGGAAGATTCTTCTATCTCTTTGCTTGACATGGTAATCAAATATAACTTGAAATACAAAAAATAATCCGAGATGAGTAAGTTAACCTATAGAATATCGTATTATGCTTTGTATGCGATGTTTGCTGTCATCCTCATTGTACTGGGCCTTTTCTACCTCGGTGGTGATGCTCAAGGTGCGGATGTTGTCGTAGGAGTTGATCCTGAAATGTGGCAACCGGCATATACCAATGCTTTGCTGATGCTTATTTACGTATTGTTTGGTTTAGCAGTAGCTGCTACACTAATTGGTGCTATATTCCAATTTGGTGCAGCTTTGAAAGATAACCCGGCAAATGCAATAAAGTCTTTACTTGGTTTGGTGCTGTTGGCTGTTGTTTTAGTTGTAGCATGGGCAATGGGTGATGGTACACCAATGCAGATTCAAGGCTATAGTGGTACAGACAATGTTCCTTTTTGGCTGAAACTGACTGATATGTTCCTTTATTCTATTTATATTCTGTTGTTTGTAACGATTGTTGCAATCATTATAAGTGGTGTAAAGAAAAAATTATCATAATCAATTGAGGATACTCGATTAAATAAGTTATTAAAATGGCAAAAGGAAAAAGAAAAGTTCCTGATATTAACTCAAGTTCTACGGCGGATATCGCTTTCTTGTTGCTGATCTTCTTCTTGATTACGACATCAATGGATACGGACCGTGGTTTGGCAAGACTTTTGCCTCCACCTCCCGAAGATGAAAAGAATGAGAATACCGATAAAATTAAAGAACGTAACATCCTACAGGTTTATCTGAATAAAGATGATGCTTTGATGTGCGGAAGTGATTATATCGGTGTTGATCAGTTGAGGCAGAAAGCCAAAGAATTTATTGCTAATGTCAATAACGCTGAGGATATGCCGGAAAAGACACAGAAAAATGTCGATTTCTTTGGTACTACTCTTGTTAATGACAAGCATGTAATTTCTTTGCAGAATGACCGTGGATCTTCTTATCAGGCATATATAAGTGTGCAGAACGAATTGGTAGCTGCATACAATGAATTGAGAGATGAGTTAGCTAAGGAAAAGTTCGGAGCTACTTATGGAGAATTGAGTGATGCGCAGCAGAAAGCAATTCGTGAAGTTTATCCGCAACGAATTTCTGAAGCAGAACCTAAAAAATACGGAGAAAAAAAGAGGTAAGTAATGGGAAAATTTAATAAGACTGGTAAACGTGAAATGCCGGCATTGAATACTTCTTCGCTGCCTGACCTTATCTTTACCTTGTTGTTCTTCTTTATGATTGTAACAACAATGCGTGAGGTAACATTAAAGGTGCAGTTTACACTTCCGCAAGGTACTGAACTCGAAAAACTGGAGAAGAAATCGCTGGTAACATTTATCTATGTAGGAGAACCTACACAGGAATATCGTGCAAAAATGGGTACTGAGAGTCGTATTCAGCTCAATGACAGCTATGCTGAAGTTGGTGAAGTACAAGACTTTATTTTCCAGGAGCGTGCGAGTATGAGTGAAGGTGATGCTGCTAAGATGACTGTGTCTCTTAAAGTAGATCAAAAGACAAAAATGGGTATTGTTACTGATGTGAAAAATGCCCTTAGAAAATCTTATGCTTTAAAGATTAACTATTCAGCTACTAAACGTGGTGAGAAATAATTAGTTAATTTGATATATATAGAAAGGGCGTTCAATTTGAATTGAACGCCCTTTCTATATATGTAGCACTGGAGTAAGGTTTTCGGACTGACCCGGTTTTCCATTTGTGAAACTAATTTTGATCTGCTATTTAATTGTCTTTTACTCCATATACTTCTTTATGTATTCTCTTTTTGATTGTTTCATAATCCTTTTCACAATCCAGCTCTCCGTGTACCATTAAATACATGGGAAGAAACTCATCTCCGGGCTTGTAAGGAGGTTGACAGTAGTTTTTTTCCCATAGTGTAAAGCCTTGGCGTTGATAAAAGCTGATGCGTCGTTTGGCCATTTCCTCGACCGGACGTTCTACCTCCAATACGATCGGGCGTTTTAAATAATTGCACAAGTATTCCAGTGTACGTTTTCCATAACCTCCATTTCGCAGGGCAGGATTGGTTGCAAAGTGTTCTACATAGTAGAAACTGTCAAAATCCCAGTAGGTAATGAGGCCGACTGGCAAGTCATCATCAAAGATGATGTTATTATAAAAGTTACCCGTACGGTCAGTGTATTCGCGCAGTTGTTCTAGCTGGCGGTACTCTTCCGGTGGAAATGCATCAATCAGGAGTTCTTCCATAAATTTGTAATGTTGCAGATCCGACGTATTGATTGGTTGAAGTCTAATCATGAGGTTTGGGTTTTAAGTTTGACAATAATATGACTGTATATTGATTTTGTTTCTAAGTAGGTATTTAACGTCAGTTCGATATAAGCCTGTACTTTTCGATTCTCCTCCTTCCAGAAGGAGGAGTCCCCGTAGGGGGAGGTGGTAGTTGAAATTGTAGGTCTATATATTACTGAATAACAGACTACTATATTTACCTACCACCCCGTCCTTCGGACACCCCTTCTCGAAGGAGGGGAAGCCATGCGGGCGGACTTATATCGAATTCACGTTATTTACCATTCGCTACCATCAATGATTGTTATTCAATTAAGGAACATAAAACTCAATCATTCGGCGGATGGCACGTTGACAAACCGGGCAAAACTCCGGGTAACTGTTTGTTTTCATACGGCAGTCGTAGGCAGGACGATAAATACCTTTGGCGGAATAGCCGCCTCCTTCATATACTCCTACTGGATATTCCTTTCTTTCAGCAATAGGAGTAGGGATTGGAGTGCCTGAAGGAAGCATGTCTTTCCATTTGGAAGCAAAGTTCACCTGTGTTGAAATATTCTGTTCCCACGGTTCGATATCCAGTGGATAAGTATCCGTCATCACATCATCCTCATAAAAATACTCGTCGGCCAATCCACCGAAGCTATGTCCGAATTCGTGCACTACCACCGGTTTGAACATGGGGTGATGTGCCGTGGTCAGCGTATAAGAATTGTATATTCCTCCTCCGCCGTATACATCTGTGTTGGCGAGGATAATGATATGTTCGTAAGGGATACCAGCCAATGCATTGTGGATAGACTTTACCCGGCTGGTAGTCAGATAGCGATCTGAATAAAAGGTATCGAAATGAGAATGAACCGCCGTTTCTTTCCACAGATTTTCGCGGGGAACACTGACACCACTATCCGTTGAAGGACTGGCTACGGCAACAATATTAAATTTACCCTTCATGGAACGGAACGGCTCGTACGAAAACAAACTTTCGCAGGTACGTTGTGCATCCTGATAGAATATATCCATTTCTTTTTCTGTATATCCCTCTGCCAGGATAGCAACATCTATGCACTCTTTTTCATTGCCACTTTGCAGCATATACCGGTGTGGAGTAACATGTGATACTCCCCGTTTATGAATCAATATGTCATTCGGACGCACGATATGTTTGTAAGTAGCCATTATTTTCTTTTGTGGAGAATATAAAGTCACTTCTATTTCTACAGGCTGTTTGGGATAGGGAAGAAGAAAGGTATTCTCAAACCCTTTAGCTGTTTCTTTGGCTTCGTCTGTTGACAACCATTCTTGAAATAAAGAAGAGAAAGAAGTTTTGTAGATACACTGTTTGCTGGCAAGGTCTTTCACAATAATTTGTCCGTTGCCTTCCAAGGGAAGTTCGGAGAGATGATGTTGACGCCCTGCCCAGGTGGGGAGCTGTGAAAGCTCATCCAGATAGATAGCCTGTTGTGTAGCATCCCCGGTAAAGATATAATCCACTCGCAATGTTTTGTTTTGGAAATAATCAGCAAAATTCTGGGCATAACTTCCTATAGAAGTGCAGAAACACAGAATGATACAGCAAATATGTTTCATATAAATGGTATATTTATGTTTTTCGCAAAGGTACGAACTATTGTTGACTTATCCGCTTTCTGCAAATAAAAGTAATAGATTCTAGTATTTGTTGTCGAAAAATCGCTAACTTTGCATAAAAGATTCATTGATAAAAACAATTTGATTCAAAAATGGGACATCATCAATTAGATGCATTAGATGAGCAAATTCTGAGACTGATTGCAGGGAATGCGCGTATTCCTTTTTTGGAAGTGGCAAGAGCATGTAATGTTTCCGGTGCTGCGATCCATCAGCGTATTCAGAAGCTTACTAATCTAGGAATATTAAAAGGTTCGGAGTATATTATCGACCCCGAGAAAATCGGATATGAGACTTGCGCTTATATTGGTATATATTTAAAAGACCCCGAATCCTTTGACTCGGTAACAAAAGCTTTAGAGGCTATCCCCGAAGTGGTGGAATGTCATTTCACTACCGGAAAATATGATATGTTTATCAAAATTTACGCGAAGAATAACCACCACTTATTGAGTATTATTCACGATAAGTTGCAACCATTGGGCTTGGCGCGTACCGAAACATTAATCTCCTTCCATGAAGCCATTAAGCGGCAGATGCCGATTATGGTCGACATAGAAGATGAAGATTAATCATTGGTCAGTATTCGTGGTTGGATCACGGTAAGAAACAATTTTCTTACTTTCTTACGTAATCAACGAAAGCATAAGAGCAGAGATGTTTCTCATCCGCAGGATGGGCTTCTCTGCTTTTTTCCTGCCATACCTTTGAAGATACTTCCGGAAAATAGGCATCAGCTTTGGGAGCCGTACTGTCTATCTCTGTCAGGCAAAGTTCGTCAGCGAAGGAAAGAGCCTGCTGATAAATGCTTGCCCCTCCTATAATATAAATATGTTCATCCTCCCGGCAACTTTTCAAAGCCGTTTCGAGTGAAGGAAACACTTCCGCACCGGGACATACCGTGTCCGGATTGGAAGATAAAACGATATTTCTGCGATTGGGCAATGCGCCTTTCGGTAATGATTCGAAAGTTTTGCGTCCCATAAGTATGGTGTTTCCGGTAGTTAATGCTTTGAAACGTTTCAAATCATTCGGTAACCAGAAAAGAAGCTTATTCTCGAAGCCTATAGCCATGCGGCGGTCTACGGCAGCAATGATGGATACTTTACTCATATTTTTTACACGGCTACTACTCCTGCAATATGCGGATGCGGATCATAGTTTACTAATTCGAAGTCCTCAAATTTAAAATCGAAGATGTTTTTCACATCCGGATTGATTTTCATTTGCGGCAATGGACGAGGCTCTCGTGATAATTGGAGCTTCACTTGTTCCAGATGGTTCAGGTAGATATGAGCATCACCGAAAGTATGAACGAAATCGCCGGCTTTCAAACCTGTCACTTGTGCCATCATTTGCAGCAATAATGCGTATGAAGCAATGTTGAAGGGAACACCGAGAAATATATCGGCACTGCGTTGATACAGTTGCAGGCTCAACCGCCCGTCTGCTACGTAAAACTGAAAGAATGCATGACAGGGGGGTAGATTCATATTGTTCAAATCTGCTACGTTCCAGGCACTGACGATGATACGGCGTGAATCCGGATTGTGTTTGAGTGTCTCCACAACTTCGCTGATCTGGTCGATGAAGCCATCGTTGTAATCAGGCCATGAACGCCATTGATAACCGTAGACATGACCCAAATCACCGTTCTCGTCCGCCCATTCGTTCCAAATACGTACTCCGTGTTCCTGTAGGTATTTCACGTTTGTATCTCCTTTCAAAAACCAAAGCAATTCGTATATGATTGATTTCAGATGCAGTTTTTTGGTTGTCAGACACGGGAAACCGTCATCAAGGTTAAAACGCATTTGATGACCGAAGATACTGATCGTTCCGGTTCCGGTACGATCACCTTTCTCCGTGCCTTCGGTAAGTACACGATTGAGTAAATCCAGGTATTGTTTCATAATGAATAATTTGCAGTGAAAATGATTCTTTGTACAAAATTACAAAAATGGAGTGAATAAATTAGCAAACCAGCCGACGAACTTCTTCCAGGGAGAACGCTTTTTCCAAAACTCCGGTGTCAGCTGGGTGCAATGCTCGATATCGTTTCGGAACATATTATTCAATTCATCCGTTATTCTTTTATCAAAAATAAAGGCATTTGTTTCGTAGTCATATCGTAGGCTGCGGCTGTTCAAGTTGGCTGTACCGACTGTGCAGAACAAGTCGTCCACCATCATGATTTTTGAGTGATGGAATCCCCCGTTGTACATGTAGACAGTAGCTCCCCTTTTCATTAGTTTATGTAATTTATAAAGTGCGGCATCCGGGGTAAAAGGGATATCGGAAGCAGAGGAAACCATGATGGTTACATCTACTCCCCGGTCGATTGTCCGGTTCAATGCCTTTTTGATGGAAGAGGTCGGTACAAAATAAGGATTGACGATATGAACATTCTTTTGTGCCGAATAAATGCTCATGGCATAGGCATGACTCAACATACGGCTATTCTTTTTCGGGGTACGGTCTACAATTGCTACAACAATATTCGTGCTGTCTGTCTGTCCCTCATGTTGGGGGAAATAAGCTTCTCCTCCTATGTTCTGTTTAGTCTCTTTGTTCCAGATCGTCAGGAAAATCTCCTGCAAATCGTTGACAGCATCCCCTTCGATACGCATGTGCATATCACGCCAGGTTCCGATTTTGGGTAGTCCGTTGATATAATAATCGGCGATATTCATTCCGCCTGTATATGCCACTTTTCCGTCGATAACAGCAATTTTGCGATGGTCGCGGTGGGCGGCATGATTGATATAAGGGAAGGTGAACGGGTCAAACTTAACAATTTCGATTCCCTGTTCACTTATCTTTTTGAGGTGTTTCTTTTTAAGAGGTTTGTTGTTCGACCAATTTCCGAAAGCGTCAAACATAGCTCTTACTTCAACGCCTTCTTTCACTTTTTCGGCTAATAAAGAGAATAAAGCATTGGCAATGGAATCATTTCGGAAGTTGAAATATTCCAGATGAACATGGTGTTTGGCTTCCCGGATGGCTTCAAATAAATCGATAAACTTCTCCCGTCCGCTTTTTAGCAGTTTGACTTTATTATTATCAGATATAGGGATTCCCGACTCTTCCAAGAAATGCAGTACTAAGGAATCGCTTGTTAGTCCGATTGAGTCTCTGGGCTGCGTCATCAGACTGTCGATGACATCTGCCTGAACATGTAATAAAGACAGGAACAGAAATAAAATAAATATACGTAACTTCAAAACCTTTCTCTCTATTTTAGTTTACAGAGCAACAAATATACAACATCTATGTTTGGGCTTACTTGGAGTAAAGGGTAGATTTATTATTGTTTAACACTAAAAGAGAGGGACAAAGAGGTCTTTGACTCATAAATATAAAAAACCGGGAGCTTATGCTTTGGGCTTTTAATCTGTATTTATTTTGTCTATGCCATAGAAGCAACCTTTCGTGTAGCCATAAATAATAATACGGCAGCTGCGATAATAATTGACTTTGGGTCAAGGCTGGTAGTACCATGATTAATCATGCTGATAAATACTTCTCTTATTGTTCCCCAAGCTGCTTCCAATCCGCCTAACCATACAAAAAGTACGGCCGCAACAGTCATTACAAAGGCACTCCAGATACGAGCCAGGTGGTTGCTACGACCGGGTAAATGGTGCATAACACGGCGACTGAATCCGTTGTCTGCTATTTCCTGCTTGTTTTCTGCGAAGAAATCGCGCAAGAGCTTATCATTGTCTATTTCTGTCATAACCGTTTTGTTTTAAATACGTTGCTAATTTTTCTTTTCCACGTGACAGGTGGCTTTTCACCGTTCCTGACGGTATTCCTACAATACCTGCTATTTTGTCGATACTAATGTCCTCCATATAGAACAACATAATGCAGGTTCTTTCCACTTCCTTAAGCATTTTGAGTGACTGATAAACATCCATTTTCTGTCCTACATTCTCTTGTTCGGTACTGTTGATGGCGTCTATTTCTTTTGTATCCAAGTCGGCTGTCTCTTTCCGGCTGCGAATATAATCATAAAAAACATTATAAGCAATGCGGTACAACCACGTAGAGAAACTTGACAAGTTTCGGAAAGAGGCAATGTTTGTATATGCTTTGATAAATGTATCTTGTGCAAGGTCGTCACTCAATTCGCTGTCGCCACAAGTCAGGTTTAGGAAGAATCGCCGAATGGGCGACTGGTACTTCCCCACCAACTGGTCGAAGGCCTTGGTGTTCTTGAACACCACGACCTGTGCGACTAACGATATATCATTGAGTTGGCTCATTTATTCTCGTCGTTCTTTTCTTCGTTTACTCCATTATCTTTCTCTTCAGGTGCGAAAGGGATCATTTCGAAGCTATCATTTTTGATGTTATCCTGATTCTTTTTTTCATCTTTATGGCTAGTATACATCTGGGGAGCATTTGTATCTTGAGCCTGTTGTTTACTACCGATGATCCATTGTCCGATCCCCATAAATGTAACGAGTAAGCCGATCGTTCCAATTCCGAATTCACCGGTGATTGCCCAAAGGAAGATGAAAAGACCGATACCTGTAAAGGTGTTCTTGATACCTTGTGAACGTGAGTCAACCGTTTTGTTTTCACGAATAAATTCTACTGGCAATGGCTGACCTGCAGCGAGTGCCTGTTCGGCAAGACGATAGCGTGCTTTCCGGTTTATATAACGGAAGAAGAAGATTACAAACAGAATGAATACCGGAAATCCGAAAACGGCAATGACTGATATGATTGCTACGAGAGTTCCTCCGTTGATACCAAAGCCGTGGAATGGGAAATCGTCGTCATCCGATTCGAATGTAAAACTGGCCTTACCATGACCAGCATTAACATTACTTGAATTTGTATCTACTTCTGTGGAATCTATATCCGCTGTATCTACACCGATGACTGTGACAGCAGTATTATTTGTTTTTGCTTTATTGTCTTTGGTCACAGTTATTTTTACTTTTCCGACAGAATCGCGGACAACAGTAGTTTGGTTTTGGGCAATAGCCACTGTGCAAGTGGTCAGTACAACCATCAATGCTAATAGAAAATTTTTCATATCAATAGTTTTTTAATTTATTTCTTTGTCTGTTAGACGTAGTTAATATCATAGAAAGTTGCAAAGAGACGAAATATTTTTGATATTTGCGGAAATTAATAACGAAAAATGGAATTACCTGCTTCTTTTATAGATTATACCCGTGCCCTGCTGGGCGATGAAGAATACGACAAATTAGCTGTTGCCATCCAACAAGAACCGCCTGTCAGCATCCGGTTGAATAATGGGAAATTAAAAATTGAAAATGGAAAATGCAGAATTGTACCGCAAGCAAGCTGCATTACTGATTTTCAACTTTCAGCTTTCAATTTTGAATTTAATCAAGTCCCTTGGTCTTCTGAAGGGTTTTATCTGGATGAACGTCTCACTTTCACGTTTGATCCATTGTTTCATGCAGGCTGTTATTATGTTCAGGAGGCTTCTTCTATGTTTGTGGAGCAGGTGCTCCGGCAGTATGTCACCGGACCGGTGAAGATGCTGGATCTTTGTGCGGCTCCCGGTGGAAAGTCTACTCATGCCCGTAGTGTGCTCCCTGAAGGAAGCTTGCTGGTGGCTAATGAAGTCATCCGGAATCGTTCGCAGGTTCTTGCGGAGAATTTAACGAAGTGGGGACATCCGGATGTGGTAGTAACCAATAATGATCCGGCAGATTTTGCGGCTTTACCGTCTTTCTTTGATGTGATTCTTACAGATGTTCCCTGTTCCGGTGAAGGAATGTTCCGTAAAGACCCTGTCGCTGTAGAAGAGTGGAGTCCCGAGAATGTAGAAATCTGTTGGCAGCGGCAGCGGCGGATTATTGGAGATATTTGGGACACGTTGAAGCCTGGGGGAATTCTTATATATAGTACGTGTACATTTAATACAAAAGAAGACGAAGAGAATGCACGTTGGATTCAACAAGAGTATGGAGCCGAACCGTTAACTGTGCAGGTACAGGAAAACTGGAATATAACAGGAGATCTTTTACCTGATAATTGTGAGGGTTCTAAATCTTCTATTCCTGTCTATCATTTTTTCCCTCATAAGACGAAAGGCGAAGGCTTTTTCCTGGCAGCTTTTCGGAAGCCGGAGACAGGAGACGAGATTCCGGTAGTTTCTTTCTCGAAGGAGAAGACTTCTAAAAAGAAAGATAAGAAAGGAGGAGCAGCATCTTCTCCTGTTTCGAAAGAACAGTTGAATATTGCAAAAAGCTGGTTGAACGATGAGAATTCGGACAAGTATATATTGTCGGCAGAAGGAACAAGTATCCGGGCTTTTTCAAAGCATTATGCTGATGAATTAATGGCAATGAAACAATGCCTGAAAATCGTATCGGCAGGAGTGGAGATAGGAGAAGTGAAAGGAAAGGATTTGATACCTGACCATGCATTGGCGATGTGTAGTTCACTTTTATGCCGGGAAGCTTTCGCTACGGAAGAAATAAGTTATAAACAGGCTATCACTTATTTACGAAAAGAGGCCATTACCTTGCCGGTAACAGCCCCTCGTGGATATGTTTTGCTTACGTACCGGCATATTCCTCTCGGATTTGTGAAGAATATCGGTAATCGTGCCAATAATCTCTATCCGCAAGAATGGCGTATCCGTAGCGGATACTTGCCGGAAAATATACGCATATTAGCAGAAAGTACAGTTGATTAAAGAAGACCCTGCTGATTAAGGCAGTATTCCGGCAGGTATTTCCTGTTCGGAAAGGGTAAAACTAATTTGTTTGCCTGTGCCTGGTTCACCTCCAGCGATTTCTTCCAGCGTGTAGGAAGGAGGTGGTGCAGGCGATGTCCGCGTTTCTCCAATGGGTGGAGTATTCCAATTCAGATTCAAGCTTTTATCCAAGCGGTGAAATACGTATGCGTTTCCCCACAAGATGAATTTATGAGTGGAAACAGATGTTGCCGCATCTTCCGAAAAGGTGAGAGTCAGTATAGCTTTCTCATTATTTCCTTCTTCTTTTTCAAGTTTATAACTTCCTCGAGTTATTAGGGTAAGTCCGGATGAAAAAGCAGTTTGTTCTCCCTGTTTGAAAAAATAAGCATCCCGTGCGTGATTGTTGATTAGAAAAATGTCGGAAATGCCGGGCAGGAGATTCGCGTCTCCGTTGGGTAAGTTAGACAAGTGGCTGCGGAGCAACTTTATATCTTCGTAATTGTCGACAACCTTGATTGGCAGGGTGCAGGTTTCTTGTGTGGCGTTGTCCGTTACTGTCAGATAAGTTTGCCCGGTGAGAATACCGGTAACATAAATCATACGTCCGGCAGGTACTCCGGTCCAGCCGGTTTCGGTTCCTGCGCTTGCGATGCGTGTGTCTTTAACTTCAAGTGAGTAATCACCATTTCCGCTTTCCAGTCCAAGGTAACGTCTGCCACCCATGGGTACTTCATATTCACTGTTGTAAAAACGGAGTGGATTTTCTTCATCCTCTTTACACCCGCTGAATAGTGTAAGGATGCAACATAACATGAATAGATAGAATTGTTTCGTTCTCATAATCTGTATTTTATGTTCGTTGCAAATGTAGCATATTATTTTGAAATATTTAGTTGGAACTTAAAGAAAATGAGAAAGGAGAGGGGAGATATATTTAGGCACGGATTCCACGGATTACGCTGTTGCTTTATGGTAATCATATTGCTAAAATCCGTGGAATCCGTGCCTAAAATTAGCGTAAGTTCGATATAAGCTTGTACTATTTCGATTCTCCTCCTTCGGGAAGGAGGAGTCCCCGTAGGGGGAGGTGGTAGGTAAAAGTGTAAATTTATATATTACAGAATAATATGTATTCCTACCACCCCGTCCTTCGGACACCCCTCCTTCCCGAAAGGAGGGGAAACTGTGCGGTATGTTCGGCGTAATCCATGTCTAAAGGATTTTATATACTATTTACAGCTTACTCTTGTAAATCCGTGCCATTGCTTTCTGGTACTGATTTTCCAGTTGCAGATAGTTCTGATAGCTTTGGTAGATGACAGAAACTTCAACGAAATATTCAATCATACTAATTTGTCCACCTGTCAGAGCTTGTTTCAGCAGTGACAGATCTTGTTGCGACTGGAAAGTCTTGCTGTATTCTTCCATCGAAGCGTGCAGTGTTTTCGCTTCCTGGTAAAGCTGTGCCAATTCGGACTCTACTTGCAGAGTAGCATTATCCTTTTGTAAGTCAATGTTAAGAGCCTGTGCTTTGGCGATTTTTACCTTATTCCGGTTTTCAAAAAGCGGGAAAGAGAAACCTACCACTACGCCGTTGAAAGGTACGCCTGTTTCTGTGTTCCGGCGGTAGCCGAGTTCCAGCTTCGGTAGCCATTGTGATTTATTGACAGCAATCTGTTTACGGGCAACAAGACTTTCGTTACCGAGCGCCATAAGAGTACGGTCCGTTGCCATGACTTCCGACTTCAATATTTGATAATCGCTTGGGAAAGGTATAGCCGGATATTGGTTCTCCTCGAAAACTACCGGAATATTACCATTCAGCGTATTCAGCTCCTGCTGTTTGTTGCGGAGTGCTGTTTCGTTCAGAGACGCTTCTGTTCTGACATTCAACAGTTCCAGATTGATTTTGTTGGTTTCGAGAGCATTTGCATCTCCTGTTTGGAGACGTTTGGCATACATCTTTGCAAGTTCTTCCGCATTGCGGAGGCGTTCTTCCAGAATATGCTTTTGCTGACGAAGCATGATAATATCCAGGCAAAGTTCTTTCGCCTGTAATAGTTTCTCTTGACGGAAAACATCCGACTGACTGTCAAAAGCTCCGGCTTTCAGACGATTCAACTTGTTGCGTGTAGCATATAAACTGGGGAAATCAAAGCTTTGTGAAACAACCAGTTCGCCGATTGTTTCGTTTTTATCTTTCGCTCCCCATAGATGTGCGTAAGAGAGTGTAGGATCAGGCAGGTTATTATCCGTTTTAGCTTCCAGCTTCTGCGAAGTAATCAGTTGCTCGTTTGCCTGCAACTCCTTATTGTTCGTTTCGATATTCTTCAATACCTGTTCAATTCCGTTTTGGGCTTGCACTTCGCCTATGGTTAAGAAAAGCAGTGCAGTGCTTATGGTCATGATTTGTTTCATTTCTAATTTTTTTATTTGTTACAAGCTATTGTGTAAGTTCGATATGACTTCGTCCGCATGGCTTCCCTTCGGGAAGGAGGGGTGTCCGAAGGACGGGGTGTAGGAATACATATTATTCTGTAATATATAAATTTACACTTTTACCTACCACCTCCCCCTACGGGGACTCCTCCTTCCTGAAGGAGGAGAAACGGAATAGTGCAAGTTTATATCGAACTAACGTTACTTTATGCTAAGGCATCTATTTGTTTTGGCACCGGGAAACACTTGTTTCATTACCGGGAAATACTTGTTTCATCACCGGGAAACACTTGTTTCATCACCGGGAAACACTTGTTTCATCACTGGGAAACACTTGTTTCATCACTGAGAAACACTTGTTTCATCACTGAGAAACACTTGTTTCATCACTGAGAAACACTTGTTTCATCACCGGGGAAAAACATCACGCGCTACAGCTTTTTTCCGATGCATCATCAGATAAACAATCGGAACGATAAAACCGTTTAAAAAAGTAGACGTTAATAACCCTCCTAAAATCACTTTTGCCATCGGACTTTGAATTTCGTTACCCGGCAAGTCGCCGCCGAGTGCCAATGGAATCAGTGCCAGTGCAGAAGACAATGCCGTCATCAAAATCGGATTCAAACGGTCGAGAGAACCTCGGAGCACACTATCGTACGCATTCAAACCTTCTTCCTTTTGTAGATGATTGTAGTGGCTGATGAGCAACATACCGTTACGCGTTGCAATACCGAACAAGGAAATGAAACCGATGATAGCCGGAATACTGACTTCTCCTGTTGTAATCACCAAAGCAAATACGCCACCGATCAGTGCCAGCGGAAGATTCAGCAAGATGACGCCCGACTCTTTCACGCTACGGAACTCATTATACAATAACAAGAAGATTACTACAATGCTGATAAATGAAGTCAGCGCCAGTGTCCGGCTGGCAGCCTGTTCACTTTCAAACTGTCCGCCATACTCGATGTGATAGCCTTCGGGCAGTTGCACCGATGTGTCGATGCGTTTCTGAATATCATTTACAACACTACGCAAATCGCGGTCGGCCACATTGGCAGAAATCACAATTTTACGTTTTACATTCTCGCGGTTGATCGTATTTGGTCCCATGGCCGATACCACTTCTGCTACATAGCTCAAAGGAACTTTGCGACCGTCATTTGTGTCTACCATCAAGTTGCGGATTTTTTCTATTTCATCCCGGGCATCATCCTTCACTTTCACGATCAGATCGAAACTCTTGCCTTGCTCATAAACCTGCGAGATCACTTTTCCAGCCAAAGCTACGTTCACATATTCTGAGAACTCCGGCAGAGTAATACCGAATTTAGCCAGCATTTCCCGTTTAGGTTGTATTTTCAGCTGCGGACGCTCAATCTGTTGTTCCACGTTCAGGTCGGCAACACCGGGAATATCACTGATAGCTCCTTTAATTTGATTACCGAGTGAGAACATTTTATTCAGATCGTCTCCGAACAGCTTGATAGCGATATTCGCTTTCGTACCCGATAACATAGCGTCGATACGGTGGCTGATTGGTTGTCCGATTTCTATATTTGCCCCGGTGATAGTACCCAATTTTTCACGTACATCAGCTACCAGTTCACTGCGCGAACGATCTTTCAGTTCAAACGGAGCTTCTATTTCAGAAACGTTTACCCCTAATGCATGTTCGTCCAGTTCGGCACGTCCCGTTTTCCGGGCTACGGTTTGTATTTCAGGAATCGTCATCAATAACTCTTCTGCCCGCTGTCCCATTTTATTGCTTTCTTCCAGTGAAATACCCGGTAGAGAACTGATATTGATGGTGAACGAACCTTCATTAAAGGAAGGAAGGAAACTGCGTCCGAGTGTAAAGAACACTCCGAGCGCAACCGCAAAGAGTGCGATCGTACTTCCAAGTGTCACTCGTTTGTGTGCCAGCACCCAAGTCAGTGCCTTTTCATACCCCCCTTTCATCCAACGGGCAAGGGGAGCTTCTTTCAGTTCCTTGTTTGTTTTATTGCTTCCCAATAGATAAGAACAGAGCACCGGAGTCAGCGTCAGAGCAACTACTGTCGACGCGAACAATGCCACGATAAAGGCAACGCCCAGCGGAACCAACATTCTGCCTTCCATTCCGTTAAGGAAGAACAACGGAACAAAGCTGACAACGATAATCAGTGTAGAATTAAGTATAGGCATCCGCACCTCTTTCGAAGCATTGAATACCACCTCGAGTGTACTTAACCTTTCCGCTTCTGCTTTCTGGCGGTTTTCCCGCAGTCGTTTATACACGTTTTCCACATCGACGATGGCGTCGTCTACCAATGAGCCGATGGCTATCGCCATACCTCCTAGACTCATGGTGTTGATCGTCAGTCCCATGTAATGCAGCGTCAGAATCGAAACAAGCAGAGAAAGAGGCAGCGTTACCAATGAAATCAATGTAGTGCGCACGTTTGCCAGGAACAGGAAGAGTACGATTACTACAAAAATACCTCCTTCAAAGAGCGATTTCTTCACATTGCCGATGGAACTTTCGATAAAGCGGCTTTGACGGAATATATCCGTTGAAACTTTTACGTCCGGTGGCAGATTCTTTTGCAGGTCTTTCAAAGATGCTTCCAGTTTATCTGTCAGTTCCAGCGTACTGGTAGCCGGCTGTTTGGTAATAGTCATCAGTACGGCAGATTTTCCACGCTCTGAAGCAGTTCCCAGTTTCGGGGCTTTCGGTCCGATGGTTACGTCCGCAATATCTTCCAGCGTGACGGGGAAGTTATTCACTGTCTTTACTACCGCTTTGCCAAGTTGTTCTGTTTTAGAAGTTGAAAGTACACCGCGTACAATATATTCATTTCCAAATTCGTAGAGCACACCTCCGTTTGCGTTCAGGTTCATATCCTGTGTCACAGCCATCACTTCTCCCATCGAAATGCCGTAATGACGCATCCGTTCGGGATCCAGCTGAATCTGATATTCTTTGATATCTCCTCCGAGCACGGCAACCTGTGCCACTCCTCCGGTAGACAATAGACGGGGACGGATGGTCCAGTCCGCAATCGTACGAAGATCGAGCATCGAAGTAGAGTCGGCAGTCAGACCGACGATGAGCATTTCGCCCAAGATGGAAGATTGTGGGCCGAGTGTCGGTTTACCGACGTTGACCGGCAGTGATTCGCTGACCACTGCTAACTTCTCGCTAACAATCTGGCGAGCAAGATAAATATCGGTTCCCCAATCAAATTCTACCCAGACAACGGAAAATCCGTTGGTAGAAGAAGAGCGTACACGGCGTACACCCGTAGCTCCGTTTACGGCAGTTTCAACAGGAAAAGTGACGAGCTGTTCAACCTCTTCCGCAGCCATACCGTTGGCCTCGGTCATGATGACTACCGTAGGTGCGTTCAGGTCGGGGAATACGTCTACTTCCGTATGCATGGCGGTATACGTTCCCGCAATTAGCAGGAGGATGGCCGCGCAGACTACAACCAACCGGTTGTGTAGGGAGTAATGTATAATTTTATTAAGCATGATGTTTCATTAATTGAGAGTTATAAATAACTTGATAGATGCGCCGCAAGAAAATCCGGCTGCGGCACCTCGCCGCTTTAATGTTCGTGACTATGTGCCGGGATGGCATTGCTAGCGCTTGCCAGTCGAACCTGATAAGCACCTTCGGTCACTACACGGTCGCCAGCCTTCACTCCGGTCAGGATCTGAACACTTTTACCGTTGTCGGCTCCTATCGTTACTTCCTGTTTTTTATAACCCTCTTCGTCCAGTTGCAGGTAGATAAAGAAGATTCCTTGTTCCTCTGTCAGTGCCGTGCGTGGAAGAGACAGTACGTTTTCCATCGTTGAAGAAAGCAAGAACACCTCTACGAATGATCCGGGAATCACTTCCCCTTTATTGTCGAACTCAAAAGTGACAGGTACATAGAAAGAGTTGTCTCCGGCAGCTTTTCCAAAAGAGAGCAGTTTGCCGTTCAATGCTTTCAGCTCGTACACCTGATTATTATAAGGAGTCTGGAAATTGGCGGAACTGATTGTACGGAGGTATGGATAATACTTTTCCGACACTTCGGCACGGAGGAAAAGACGACGATTCTGCGTCACGCTCACCAGCGGTTGCCCGATGGTCACGTAGTCGCCTTCTTTCACAAGAACGCTTTTCACATATCCTGCAATAGGAGCCGTAATACTTTGGCCGATAGCCGAATGATTCTTGGAAAGGGCTTCGTAGCTAAGGCGGGCATTTTCATAACTTTGTTCTGCCTGTGCAAAATCCTTGTCAGATACAATTTTGTTTTTAACAAGCTCTTTCATACGTTCGTACTCCTTCTTAGATACCTCGTAGGCAATGCGGGCACGTTGTACCGGATCACCATCGGCGATATTCTTTGAAGAAATCGTGACTAGCGGAGTGCCGCTGCCGACGCTCATTCCTTCCGTTACTTTTCCACGGAAAGATACAACACCGGCCACTGTAGCTACGGCAACCGATTCATCACCTTGGGCAGCCAGCACCTGTCCGCTGGTTTTAATCACTTGCTGGAAAGGTGCAGGTTCGATAACGCTCACCTTGACACCGGCTGCTTCAGCTTTTGCTTTCGGAAGGATGATTTCATCACTGTGCGCTTTGGCAGACTCGTTATGTCCATCGGCCGCTTCATGATTGTGTTCTCCGTTACATTCGCCTTCATGAGAATGATCGGAACCCTCTGCCTCGTGATTATGTCCTTCTGTGGCATGATCGTGTTCATTGTGTGTGTGTGTGACGGTACTATTATGACAGGAACCCAGCACGAATAAGCCTAGGATTCCTACGAAAATAAGTTTTTTCATAATGATATTTTCCTACTAAATTTTACTGTTTTTTGTACGTTGCAAAGATAAGGTAACGCAAATGCAACTGATTTGCATTTACGCTTTTACGCAAAAACAGAGTAGGGAGGGGCACGAAAAGGAGTGGTACGGTGTATATCCGTACCATGCAGAGAGTCTCGGTAGACGTAATAGTTCTTAATCCGTCTCTCTTGTGGCCGTAATAGATGTTCGATGATTACATCCGTGAACAAGGTAGCGATGAATACGTAATTCGGTCCGCTATCCGTATGTACGGATGGAGTGGGAGAGTAGAAACGAGTCATACATTCGCTGCTGCAACATGAATCGTTCCCCGGGTGATGATGATGCATGGGACATTGCTGTTCTACAGGCAAGTCCTGCTTCATGCAAATCATTCCGTTGGGATGATGGTGATGGGGAATAACAGCTGCCACCAACATTATAATGTTGATTAAAAACAGCAGAGTTACTATTATTCGTTTCTTCCCTTTCATCCTTTCTTTTAGAGGTTATCAGCTTTTTCAGAGCTTTAAAGTGCAAATATACAAATACTTTTATTCCGCCTGCAGCCGATACCCTCTTTTTATTATTTATTATTTCTTTTCCAGCTCTTGCAACGAATCCATTTTTTTCTTTTCGAGGAACTCGTAAATGCCGCAAAGATGTTCCGTCACCTTTTGATTACCGAACTCATACACTTTGCTCACCAGTCCGTCAAGGAAGTCACGGTCGTGTGAAACAACAATCAGTGTACCGTCAAAATCTAGCAATGCCTGTTTCAGGATATCTTTCGTTTTCATGTCCAGATGATTCGTCGGCTCGTCTAGGATCAGGAGGTTGACAGGTTCCAACAGCAATTTAATCATGGCAAGACGGGTACGCTCCCCACCCGAAAGAACTTTCACCTTCTTCATTGATTCCTCGGGACCACCAAACATGAAAGCACCCAGTAAATCACGAATCTTGTTTCGGATATCCCCTTTGGCTACATCATCAATCGTTTGGAAAACCGTCAGGTTTTCATCCATCAGCGAAGCCTGATTCTGAGCAAAGTATCCAATTTGCACATTATGTCCGAGAGTCAGTGTACCGTCGTGCTCAATCTCCTTCATGATACATTTCACAAGTGTAGATTTACCTTCACCGTTTTTGCCGACAAAAGCTACTTTATCACCACGTTCAATCGTCAGATTGGCGTTGCGGAACACGACTTTCTCACCGTATGCCTTTCCAACACCCTCCATGATAACCGGATAACTGCCCGAACGGGGTGAAGGCGGGAATTTCAGTCGCAATGCAGAAGTATCCTCCTCATCGACTTCGAGCAATTCCAACTTTTCCAGCATTTTGACGCGGCTCTGTACCTGCAATGTCTTTGAATATGTTCCTTTGAATCGTTCGATGAACTCTTTCGTTTCAGCAATAAACTTCTGCTGCTCGTCGTATGCCTTCTGCTGCTGTTCGCGGCGATCCTTGCGCAGTTGCAGATATTGGGAATAATTCACCTTATAATCATAAATACGTCCCATCGTCACTTCGATGGTGCGTGTTGTAATATTATCCACGAATTTGCGGTCGTGGCTGATTACGATAACTGCTTTCCCATTATTAATAAGGAAATCTTCCAACCATTGAATAGATTCAATATCCAAGTGATTGGTCGGCTCATCGAGCAAGAGTACGTCCGGTTTCTGCAACAGTAACTTAGCGAGCTCGATACGCATCCGCCATCCACCGCTGAAATCACTCGTCGGGCGTTGAAAATCGCTCCGGGTGAACCCTAATCCGAGCAATGCCTTTTCCACATCCTCTTCATAATTAGTTGCGTCAATCGAATAAAACTTCTCGCTCAAGGCAGACACTTCTTCAATCAGCTCCATGTAACTGTCGCTTTCATAGTCCGTCCGTGTCTCAAGCTCTTTGTTCAGTTTCTCGATCTGCGCTTCCATTTCGTGCAGATGCGAAAAAGCTTGTGCCGTCTCGTCAAACACTGTTCTTCCGTCTTCCGTCATCAGGTGTTGGGGAAGATAGGCTACCACGCAATCTTTGGGCGCGGAAACTTTTCCACGTGTCGGTTGTCGTGCGCCTGCCAAAATTTTCAGCAGCGTACTTTTTCCCGCCCCATTTTTACCCATTAGGGCGATGCGGTCTTTTTCATTAATTACGAAAGAAATATCACTAAATAAAGTGGTGCCGCCAAACTCCACGGCTAGTCCGTCAACAGAAATCATACTATTCTTTTAAAGTGAGGCGCAAAGATAGCGAAATATATGAATCTTTTTTATAACTTACGGGTTGAAAAGGGAGATTGATTTCCAAAAACAGATAAAAAAACAATATATAAGCGATATGGCAAGCGAACAAATGAATGAATTCAGACCCTTAATTTTAGTAGCAGAAGACGATGGCAGCAACTTTAAATTAATCAAGGCTATCATAGGAAAGAAGTGTGATATCGAGTGGGCTAAATTAAGCAAATATCTACCCGATTTGCAGTGGTAAAATTGATTCGTACGGGATTTTACATACTGGTCATCATCGAAAGCAACTTTCACTACAGGATTTGCCAATACACCGTCTGCTTCATAACACTAAAGTAGTGCTTCACATCCTTCACAGATGGTAACCATCTGTTTGATAGGTGTTTTCTGTGAACAAATAAAGAAAAGTCTTTTCTTCACGCCCTTCACGCCTTCACAATCCCCACAGTTTGCACTTTCACAGTCCGTAACCTTCGCACCGGTATTGTCAATCTTAGCCAATTGAAGAGCTTGCATCTGAGAAGCCGACTAGAGTTGTCCGCTTGGTCGACTATTGTTGTCTAATCAGCCGACTACAGTCAGCCAGGTGGACAACTATAGTCGGCGATTAATCAATAGAGATAAAGTATATGATAAGACGGTAGTTTCCCCTGAATACTCCACCTGAACTTTGTGTGTACTCCGGTAGGCGACCTGATCTCTTCAAATGAGAAAAGTCTCCTCAACGGCTTTCAATCATTTAAATAGTGAATAAGCGATTTGTTAATTTTTAACTTTATTGCGTTAAATGTTAATGACTGACTGCTTATTTGTTAATGCGGTTCAGATTCTATTAAACCATGTTATAAGATGCGCTATATTGGGCTGAAAATTTGGAGATAACCGAAAAGTCCGTATCTTTGTACTGTGTTTTTCATAGTATTAGATTTAAGGTTAACAAGGATTGGCTGTCTGGGATAGATAGCCTTTTTTTTGTCCCTACTATTCCTTATAGAATCAGCCAGGTGGCAATGATATGCCTGATGCTGCTTCCAAGACAAAACAAGTGGAAAGTGGCATGCATATATGGTTTGCGCAACGAATAAAAAACAGCTCCCACGATATACGAAACTCCTCCGCCAATCAGCCACCAGAAAGCGGTAGTGGCTTCCAGTTCTCCCAGATGATCTAACAAAGGTTTCATGGCTACCAATATGCACGCACCCATACCTACGTAGCAAGCCGTTTCGAGATTGCTATGTTCTTTCAGTTTTTTGAAGCTAAGAATGAAACCAGCGATAGCCGACAGCCAGACGAAAGCAAAAATTCCCCATCCCCATCCGCCGGCATGCCGCAGAACAAGCAGGGTAAAAGGAGTGTAGGTTCCGACAATGTGCAAATAGATAGCTCCATGATCGAATTTGCGGAGCAGCTCTTTCTGCTTTCCCGGACGGCTGCTGTGATACCACGTAGAACTGACATAAGAAGAAAGCATCCCTGCCAAGTAGACAGATACACAAGCAACTGCTCACTGCGGCTCTATATTTTCGGATGCCTTTTCCAATAACAAATATCCAGCCACGATTCCCAGCAGAATACCTATTCCATGGCTAAGGGTATTTGCCCATTCTTCTATATTATTGTATCGTTTGTTCTTCAATGTTTCTTTTTTGAATCGTTAAGTCACAAAAAATATTGAGTAGCAAAGATACTTTATTTTCCGTAAAGCGTTCTCCCTTATTCTTTTTTTTAAGAAATATCAGAGTATGATACTCCCTGCGGTTTTAAAATTTTGATGCGTACCGAATGCTCGGTGTCTAGTTGGAAGTGTTTTTTGTGGGACTTAAAATGAAATAACCCCATGCAAAAAACAATCAAAATATTGTGTGAATAAAGAAGTATTATTATATTTGTATTATACAAGATGTTTAATACAATAGTGGTAATACTAATGTTATGAGAGATTGTTTTATGATGGATGAATTACTTGATGCTTGGGAAGAAACTTATAAAAAGGGGCAACTTACCTTTTGGGTATTCCTTGCATTGAAAGAGGGCAACAAATGCGTTGAGGATATAAAAGATTTCGTAGAGAAAGTTTCTAAAGGGTCAATGTCATGCGAAGAACAAAGCCTATACAGAACCTTACGCAAATTCCAGAACTTGGCTATTGTAGCCTATGAAAACAGGAAAGTGAGCAAAGGACCTGATAGAAAATATTACTATCTTACGGCAAACGGTTCTCTATTATTTAGACGTTTTATAGAACGCAATATATTGATATTTAGTGATAATTCTATTATTAACCTTCTAAATAAGTAAGTTATGAAAGCATTAACATTCAGATTGGGACAGTTTGCATTTTTCGGATTGATTTTTACTGTTTTGTTTCGATTGGTTTTGAATCAATGCATAAGCACTGGGAATGGAATAATTATGTCACTGTGTGCGATAGCATACTTTTGTTTGATGTTCTTTATAGGGTGCTATTTCGGCAAGAAAGATTTTATAGAGAATGAAATTCATGACATTGGATTTAGATGGCATTGTACAACATATTTGTTGTACAATGGAGTCAACATCATAGCCTATTATGTTGGATTAAACACTACAAATCTTAAAGCAATAGGGTTTATATCACTATTTTGGGGAATTGGCCTATTGATGCATTTTATATTCTTTTTGATAAGCCAACGAAATTCGATAAGAGGATACGATAAAGATGAAATATTCAATTAATCCAAATAATATAGAGCCTCCATAGGTTCTATGATGCCGTTTCTAACGGTGTAGTTAGATTTACCCATAACCATATTGCATTAGAATACAACGCAAAGTTACGTTCGAAGTGCCGTTCAAAATAAATAAACGGCACTTTTGTAATCGGTAACTTTGTCTCGTCAAAAATCGGAAAAGTTAAATCGCCATG
>CAPYSS010000042.1:0-23781 GCA_948742525.1 Bacteroides caecimuris
TGTGGTGACTCGGAGGGGTATAGTTGAATAAAAGACCGCTAACTCATTGAGAATTAGCGGTCTTTTGTGGTGCCACCAGCACCATTTTTAATGGATTATAATGAATCGTGGTGAATTGCGCCAAATGCTATAATCCTATATATCAACGTAGTTAAACTGAACTGAATTTGTTTTCAGGCGTTAATATTCAAGAATTATAGGTAACTTTATAGGTAACTTTAGAGAAGTTCACTATATTTGCAATCGGATTGGTTCGGTTTGAATTTGAACCACAACCCAATCCTGTATGTCAGACAATTAAACGAATTTGAATTATGGCAAAGACTCTCTCCAGATTCTACTTCCTCAAAAAGGACGAGAACAAGGATAAGGCAACCCTCTTCGTGAGGGTACAAGACCCCATACGCAAAATTGATGTTCAGTTTACCACGCGGCTCCGTGTATCGGTGCCGGAGTGGAAAGTGGCTGTGTCGAGCGAGGACGCATTGGCACGGCATCGCAAGGAGTATCCGAAACTGCATGACAAGCTCGGTCGTATCGAGGTTATGCTCAAACGTGAGATGGAGGCTCCGGAATTTGACCGCGAAAAAGTCAAGCATGAGATAATGTCTATCGCAGACCCTGAGAAATCCGAGATTGTGCGCCGCCAGCGGGAGGCCGAAACCATTGCAAGGGAACGAGAGGAACAGCAGCAACGGGAAGAAGCGGAAAAGGCTCGTATTGCCGCTGAAGCAGAACGCGCGAATATCTGGAATTTTCTTGACCGTTTTGTCGAGGAGATAAAATCCGGCAAACGGCTGAACGGCAACAATCGTTATACCGCAGGGAGCTGCAAGGCATGGAGCAATTTCCGAAAACTCTATAACGGCTTTGACCCGCGCCACAAGCTGACATGGGCAGATGTTGACCGAGCGTTGGTGACGAAGTTCCTTGACCATCTTCAGAAGCTCGACTACATGGGCAGTTCTGTCAACAAGTATCTTGTCTCCTTCCGCGCTATGGTGGGCTACGCATACGAGGACGGACTGCATAACAACGACCGTGCGTTGAGTTGTTTCTCCAAACGTAAGGTTGAGGAAAGCGACAAGGCTGTCGAAATCTATCTTACCGAAACTGAGTTGCAGGCATTGGCAGAGATGGAGCTGACAGGACTTAAAGACCAAGTGCGTGATATTTTCCTCGTCGGTTGCTATACTTGTCAGCGCGTCAGCGACTACAATAATATTCAGCCGGAGGACTTTACGACAACCGCGAAAGGCACACCGATTATCCGCCTTGTCCAACAAAAGACCCGCAACGAGGTGAAGATTCCGATAATGAATCCCAACCTCGAAGCCATCTGCAAGAAATACGAGTATAATCTCCCCTCAGTAGTTGACCAGATTATTAACCGTTATATAAAGGAGATACTGAAAGACCTCTCCGAGAAGGTGCCGACACTTGCGGTCAAGGTGCCGACAAAGCTCACTATGAAACAGAAGGAAAAGGAGAAAGCCGGAGAACTGACGGTCGAGCGCAACGACAAAGGGGAAGTTATGATGCCCCGCTATGATTGCGTGACTACTCACACCGCCCGACGCAGTGGCATTACCAATATGTACCTCTCCCACAAATTCACCATCGTACAGATGATGCACGTCAGCGGCCACAAGACACAAAAGACCTTCATGGACTACATCAAGCTTTCATCAGATGAAATCGCCGATGAGATAGACGCTATCGTCAACGGTGCAAAAGAAGAGGTGTTCTAATAAATAGTATGAATAATACATTGAATATGGATAAATTAGACTTTATTAGGCTATTGGAAAATACTACAATTCCAGAAGAGTGTGCTGATACTGCTAAATACTTACAGCCGATTGGCAATGCTTTAATGGAAATCATGCCGCCTCTATTATTTCGCTTTCGCACTATAAACGAATATTCTCTTAATGCATTGGATAAAGATTTAATTTTTTTGCTCTCGTGCCAAAGATTTCAATGACCCATACGACAGCTTATTAACTGCCCAAAGTTTAGAGACAATTCTAAATACCGACCCCCAAAGTCAGTTTTCTTTAATGAGTGTGTTTCGTCAATTACTCATTGAAGGATATGAGATTCCGGAACATATCAGAAATGTATTTCCGTCAGACTTATTGAAGAATCTGGTTGCATCTCTAAGAGAGAAGTCTAAGGACAGTCCAGATGTTAACGATTTGGATAAATTTACACAAATAGTAAATGAACTAAAGAAGCGAGTGCACTTTTTTGAGGTGGAGCTACGTAACAGTAACTCATTCGCTTGCTTCAGCGAAGCCATTTCATCTATAACAATGTGGGGGCATTATGCGGATTATCATAAGGGTTTTGCTCTTTCTTATGATATGAGACCTCTTATAAGTAGGCCTTCAGGAAATATTATGGTAATGCCAGTAATATATTCATCCATAAGATTCGATGCAACCAACCTGTTAGCCTCATGCTTGGGCAAAAATATCGGAATACCAGTGAAAAGATTAGATATGCTTGACTCAATTAAGTCTTCACTCTACAAATCTCCTGACTGGGAATATGAAAAAGAATGGCGTTTAATCAACACAAACAACATGCTTGATTCGCATCCGCACTTAAAGTATGCTCCGGTAGGGATTTATTACGGTGCCCGGATTTCAGATATTAACAAAAAGATATTACATCGAATTGCATTTGAAAAGGGGCTGGCTGAATTTGAAATGTATATTGATAAAAGTTCATCTGACTACGAGATGAAAATTAGACCATTGTCTTCCAAATAGCAATATATCTCAATCAGATTATAGCTATCTTTTGCAATGTTTTTGTGCGTTGCGTAAGTCTGGTTCTAATGAACTCGGTTGAAATATTTTTTCTTTTCCCCAGCCCCTATCATAGGTTCAGTTCATCGGGCATATATGGAGCCCGAACTGAACTAATCCAACTATAACTTCCATGAAGGTGCCAAATGTGCCTAAAAAATATGCGATTTGGCTGCCTGATGTAAGTAAATATCGTTGCTGCGCTTTCTATAATGAGCCAGATCGCATCCGAATTTCTTACATCACATAGCCAAAAGTGATGTAAAAATATGCGATTTGGCTGTGTGATGTAAGAAAAATTTCGTATCTTTGCAGCCTAAACAGAATCTATTATGCTGATAGGAAGAGAGAAAGAGATACAAGAACTTCGACAGGCTTATGATTCAGGCGAGTCTAAGTTTGTCGCTGTATTTGGACGCCGTAGAATAGGTAAGACCTATCTTGTCAGGGAGGTCTTTCAAGATGACTTTGCATTTACTTATTCCGGAATGGCGCAGGCTTCGACAAAGGAGCAATTGCAGCGATTTTATCTCACTCTTAAAGATCGTGGATTCAAAGGAGGCTCATACCCAAACAACTGGATTGAGGCATTCTACATGTTAGAGCAGTATCTTGAAGGACTACCTGAAGGGAAAAAGGTAGTGTTTTTGGATGAATTGCCATGGATGGACGGTCCAAAATCAAGCTTTATGCCTGCTTTTGAGAACTTCTGGAATGCCTGGGCATCAGCGCGAAAAGATATTCTTCTTATAGTGTGTGGGTCTGCAACATCATGGATGGTGAAGAAGATACTCAAAAACAGAGGAGGTCTGCATAATCGTCTGAATAATCAGATACATCTCCAGCCGTTTAATCTGCATGAGTGCGAATTATATACAAAGAGCATCAATTTGCCTCTAGAACGGCAAGAGATAATGGAGGCATATATGGTATTTGGAGGTATTCCCTTCTATTGGTCACTACTGAACAAGTCGCTCAGTCTCCCACAAAACATTGACACATTATTTTTTGGGAGAACGCCTAAATTGGGAAATGAATTTAAGGAATTATACTCATCGCTTTTTAAGCAGCCGGAGCCGTATCTGGATATAATAACAGCCTTGGCTAAAAAGAAGATAGGAATGACACGTGAAGAGATTATTACTAATTCCAATCTCCCCACAAACGGTCAACTTACTAAATATCTGGAAGATTTAGAAAATTGCGGATTTATCCGACGTTACCAGGCTATTGGCTCTAAGACAAAGAATGCCCTCTATCAGCTTATTGATAATTTCACGCTCTTCTATTTCAAATTTATGGAAGGCAAGAAGAATACGGATGCTAATTACTGGTCTAAAATACAGATGGCATCTATCTTTAACGTATGGTGTGGTCTCGCGTTTGAGAGGGTATGCCTCTTACACACAGAACAGATAAAGAAAGCTCTTGGCATAAGCGGCGTAATCACAAACGAATATTCATGGCGCACAGCTGCCACTAACGAACATTCAGGAGCACAGATAGATTTACTAATTGACCGCAGTGATAAGGCAATAAACCTTTGTGAAATGAAATATTCTGATGGTCCATATACGATTGACAAGAAATATATGGAGAATCTGCGCAACAAGGCGGCTTTGTTCCGTCAGTTAACAAAGACTCGCAAAGGAATTGCCCTGACAATGATAACAAGTTTAGGCCTTGTGAAAAATTCATATTCGATGAACAATATTCATTCACAAGTGACTGCAGATGATTTGTTTGTGGACGCATAAATCTATAGAATTAGCACTTCCAATATGTATCAATAAACAACAGAAAACATGTACCTTTCGAAAATAAAACTTTGGAACTTCAGGAAGTTCGGAACTTTGGGTGATATAGACCTGAAGCACCCAAGCCTAGACTTGTCGTTTACAAAAGGACTGAATGTGTTGATTGGTGAAAACGACTCGGGAAAGAGTGCGATACTTGAAGCCATCAAGATGGTTCTGAAGACCCATGCCTACGAAAGGTTGATGTGGGTGAAAGAGGATTTCTATGAAGGAACTGATGAGTTGAGGATAGAACTTCTGATAGATGGCTTGACGAACAGCGAAGCGGCACACTTTACAGAATGGCTCGGTTGGACGGATGGTGATTCCCCAAGACCCATTTTGCGACTGATATATAGTGTGCGACTGATAGATGACAAACCAATGCCTAGTGAAATAAGAGCAGGAATGGATGAGTCTGGAACTGCAATAGATAGTCAAGCCAGAGAATACTTAAAAGTAACATTCTTGAAACCGCTGCGCGACGCTGAGAACGAACTGACAGCTAAGAAATACAGTAGGCTTTCTCAGATACTAGGAGGACACGACCTGTTTAAGAAGGGAGCAAATGGAAAGGAGTTATTTGAAAACTATGTAGCTACAGCAAACCAGCAGATAAAACAATGGTTTGAGGATGAAGTAGCTGAAGATGGGCAATTAAGCAACAAGGAACAAATCAAAGGAGTAATAGACGGATTCCTTGGTAGTTTTATCCAAAAGGATACGGCATCCTCCTTCTCAATTTCGGGGTCTTATATAAGAGAAATACTGGAGAAATTATCGCTGAACCTAGACGGAACAACAAGGCCTGGACTGGGAACGATGAATCGTCTATACATGGCAGCAGAGTTGCTACACCTGCAAAAGCCGGGATGGAACGGAATAAAACTTTGTCTGGTTGAGGAAGAAGAGGCACATCTGCACCCACAGGCGCAGATGAAAGTGTTGGAAACGATACAGAAACAAAAGGGAACTCAATTTATCATCACGACACATAGTCCAAATCTTGCATCGAAGGTAGTATTATCGGAAGATAATCTTAATCAGGTTGTGATATGCAAGGAAGGGAAGGTTTTCCCTATGGGGCCAACATATACTCAGCTAGACAAAAGTGACTATGAATTTTTAGATCATTTTCTTGATGTGACCAAAGCAAACTTGTTTTTTGCAAAGGGTATTATTCTTGTAGAGGGCTGGGCAGAGGAAATTATTCTGCCAGCAATAGCGCAAGGAATGGGGAAAGATTTGACAGCGCATGAAGTGAGTATCATCAACGTAGGGTCAACAGCCTATATGCGCTATGCCAAGATATTCATGAGGCAGAATCTGGAGAGCATGGGCTGTAAAGTGGCAATTGTCACGGATTTGGACATAAGACCGAATGATGAAGACGGACGGTTTGATGCAGCCATAGAAGCGGAGAAGAGGACGAATATCACAGCACAGGTGGATACGACCAACTATCCAGACGTTAGTTGGCATATAGCAGAACCCTGGACGCTAGAATGGTGCCTGAATGAATCGGGAAAGTTTGGAGACTTATTCAAGGAGGCTGTGAGTAAGGTCCATTCAAGAACGGATGCATTCAAAAAGAAGGACGGACAATTCAAGACGGAAGATTTTAAAGCCGAGCTGACCAACAAACTCAGGAAGTATAAAATAAATGAAGAAGGCAAACATGAGAGCGTTACACAACTTGACAAAGTGGCGGTAGCGTATCAATTTGCAAAGCTTGTGAAAGAAGCCGAAATAGATTATGAGCACTTGAATGGTGATTCGGCGAAGTATTTGATAGATGCCATTAACCATGTATGTAGCTAGCATATGGAAATAAAGTCTGAAAATATCGCAAAAGCAGAGCAACTATTGCTTCCTGATGGTTGTAGCTTCGACCCGGAGCGAGTCCAGTTTATTACCCGACTGGAGAGTGGAGACTTGTTGGCAGTGCCAGGAAGTGGAAAGACCACAGCCCTGCGGGCAAAACTCTACTGCATGGCTAAGGAACTGCCAATGAAAGATGGCAGAGGCATATTGGCATTGTCTCATACAAATGTGGCAGTGGACGAGTTGAAAAAGATGCTGCAAAACCATTGCCCACAGTTATTTGAATATCCGAACTTTGTAGGGACTATACAGGAATTTGTGGATACATTCTTAGCTCTGCCGTACTATGTGCAGAAGTATGGACACAGAGAGGATATAATTGATGCAGACCAGTATGAACGGGCATGCACAAACCTCATGAACAAGCGTGGCCGGATTACAACCTATTTGTCTGGTAAGTTAAAATATGGAAAGGACTATAAAAGTATTCGGTTAGGCTATTCTGAAGATGGGCGGAAAATATTAAGGTTTGGGATTGAAGGGAAAGAGGTTGAAATTGAAGCAGAACGTAAATGGCTGAGAGAGGGAAATGCAGAAGAAAAGGTAGCACAACTGATCGATTTCCTATTTCAAATGAAAGAGAAAATATTGAATTGGGGAGTGCTACACTATGATGACTGCTACTATTTGGCCGAAACTAATATCAGGGAGCATCCCGATATTGTTGGCATTTTGAGGAAACGTTTTGCCTACGTATTTGTGGATGAGGCTCAGGATATGAAAGGGTATCAGTTAAAGATTATTGACAAATGTTTTAACTGTGACTCAGTGGTTTTGCAAAGAATAGGAGATCCCAATCAAGCCATCTTTGATGGATTCTCTATGGTCAATACCTGGGAAAGTAGAACCCCCACCTTCATTAACAATTCGCTTCGATTGACACAAGAGGTCGCCTCGGTTGTTGATCATCTCGTATTGGACAGAGGTGACAACGGTCAAGGAGGTGCACGGTTTGTTGTGAACGGAGTGCGGTCACAAGAACCGGTCATACCGCGCTATTTGATACTATATACCCAAGACACAATAGGAGGGTTAAAAGAAAAATTTAAGAATCTGATACGGTCGCATCATCTTGAATCGATAGACGAGGCGAGAAAATATGGTTTCCACATCGTAGGATGGAATTCTGAAGCAACAGGTAAAGTAGATCATAGGAGATTAGAAGATATTTTCCCTGAGTATCACCGGAGTCTGAGCAATTTCCATGTCAATCCTGCGACATTGAGTGAACACATTCAACTAGAGAGACATGTCGGTAACTTCAAAGAGTCGAGAAAGACTGTACTGGAGGTGTTTGTAAAGGTTGCAAGAATGGCGAAACAGAGACCCGCTGACGGACGGATGTTTACAGCGCCAAAGTTGTTAGCCATGATGAACGAAAATGCTCAAGCGAAACAGCAGTTCAAAGAAGAGTTGCTTGAATGTACCAAGAAACTGAGTGAAGGAGCGTGGAGCGATGCCGATACTATCATTAGGGAAACCACGACCAAATGGTTAAATGATTTCTTCCAGCAGCAACCAAATGATACGGTGAAAGCATACTATGAAGATGCCTTCGTACCTCTGATTCCAGATGTAGAGGAACACGATACAGACGATATTACTATCAGCATAGGAACCGTACATTCGGTAAAAGGTATGACGCACTGTGCAACGATGTATGTTGAGACTTCATATAACAACAAGTATGAGTCGGAATACATGATTGATGACAAGACAACTGGAAGAGGGAAAAATAAGGTATGGACAGTGACCAGCCCGTTTTTGATGCATGATTTGCAACCCAAGAATAAAAATGCTGCTATGGCTAAGCGGATGCTATATGTGGGTTTCTCTAGACCGACACATCTACTATGCTATGCATCGGACAAACGACTTTGGAAGGATGATGTGTTGCAACTGATGAAAAATGCAGGCTGGCGGGTTGAGATTGTGTAAATAAAGATTTGTAATGTCTAAGCATTTTCAGCCTTATAAAACCATGATGCGCTTATGAGACAATGATATACGATACAACGAGCTGTCGGGAGTGAGGGATGAGAAGACGAGTTCGTCGGAGATGGAGGGGACGTATTCGTTGCGTTGTTGGCAGAGGCTACGATGTCCTGGTTTCAGATGTTTTGAATGGAGCTATGAATAGGACTCGTCTGGCATTATATGCTTCGCTGAACTTGTCGGGAAGCTTGTAGATAGAGCGTGCGAGGACGCAGATTATTCCACATTTTCCTCGGAGTAGCAAGTCAAGGACTTCGCGCTCCATCTTGGGATAGAAACAGCTGACTATGGCAACATACTCCCCAGTTGACAACTATCGTCTCCCAGTTGAGTGTAGGAAAGTCGGAAACAGAATGCAAACGTATCGTTCTTTTAAAAAGAGCTGAAACAACTAATCACAGATAAAACAAAGGTTGCCGACAAATCAATAGAACTATCAGGAGAGAAAGGCTGAGAATAGCAATTTTTCTTTTCACCAGCTCACATATAGTTAGGTTTGGTTTAGCTGGCATATATAAAGCCCGAACCAAACCAACAAATATGATCATCTCTGGAATACAGCAACTGTGATGCCACAATGCTTATTCTGTGATATTGCTGTCCGGTAAAACTTTGACATGATAGGAAATAGACTATTTTTATCTCATACAGCATGAAACAGTAACTATTCAGCGGACACGCTAAGGCGATAATGTGGAATAGACATCACCGTTATAAGTAAATTTAACCTGCTGATTTTATAGAAATTAGCGGCAATTTTATTTGGTAAAGTCAAATAAATTTTGTATCTTTGTATCTGTGAAACAGCCGGTTAATGACATAACAGAAGTGCTGCGCGGATTGTCCGCCCAGATTGAGTCGATGCAGAAAACCATCGACTCTCAGCATGCGACAATATGTCAGATTAACCGGAACGGACAGGCTCAACTCAGGAAAATTCAATCCCTTGAGCGGATGCTCAAAAAGAAGGACAAGGAGAATGAGGAGCTCCGCAAACGCCTTTCAAAATATGAAGAGCCACCTAAGAACTCCGGCAACAGCAGCACACCTCCGTCAAAAGAGCAGATGAGAGACGAGATTGTCCGTCGTACAAAGTCCCTGCGTAAACCGTCAGGCAGGAAACCCGGAGGTCAGCCCGGCCATGAAGGAAACACCCTCGAATTGAACGACTCTGTCGACAATATCGTGGATGAGAAACCCGGCATGTGTGATGAATGCGGAGATTCACTGGATGGATGTGATACCGAGCTGGATTACATCACACAGATAATCTCGTTGCCGGAACTAAAGCCATTGATAACGGAGGTCAGACATTATGTCACGATATGCCGTACTTGTGGCAAGCGTGTAAAAGCCCACTCCCGACGTCGCCGTTCCAACGCCGTTGTGTATGACGCTTCCGTAAAAGGTTTTGTCGTATATCTGTCAACGGTTCAGTTCCTCCCATATAATCGTATAGCAGCTTTTTTCAAAGAAGTGTTCGGTCTTGAAATCAGCCAGGGGTCAATGGTCAACTGGATCAATGAGGCCAGACGGTCGGCAGAACCTGCCATTGAGAAAATCAGGGAATATATAATGCAGTCTCCTGTAGTTGGTTTTGACGAGTCCGGTTGCTACTGCAACAAACGTCTTGACTGGGCGTGGATAGCGCAGACAGTGTATTTTACACTTGTGTTCCACGGAAAGAGCCGCAAAGGACAGGAGCTGGAAGACCGTTTTGGCGATTCGCTCGAACGCATGACTGCCGTGACAGATCGCCACAGCGCATACTTCGCACTTCACTTTCTCAATCACCAGGTGTGCCTGGCGCATCTTCTTCGCGAATGCCAGTATCTCAACGAACTTGACAAGGAGCAGCAGTGGTCCGGATCGGTGGAAAGCCTCTTTCAGGAAGCGATACATGAACGGAATCAGAAGCCGACGGAGTCGATTGACCCTCAGTCATGGCTTGACCGCCTTGACAACCTCATTGATGAAAATTTATCAAGGCTCAACGAAAAGTTTACCACTTTCAAGAACGGCTTGCTGAAATGCCGTGACTACATCTTCAACTTTCTACGAGACCCGGCAATACCGCCGGACAACAACGCCTCAGAACGTGGAATAAGAAAGTTGAAAATCAAGCTCAAAAACTCCGGTTGCTTCCGTTCAGACCTCGGTGCCGATGCCTTTATGGATCTGCACTCAATCGTCGAGACAACCAAGAAGCACGGCAACTCGCCCTACAACGCAATCCTCGCCCTTCTCTAAACGGCGACTACATCGGCGCGTCCGCTGAATAGTTACATGAAACAGACTCGTATAGATGTCTTTTAAGGGCTTTTTGATGCTTAATGCTACCAATTTCACATCGCCTCAAATGACAAGCCCTTTTTCGTAAAACAGGTGTAACTTATTATATTTGTAGAGAATATATGATTTTGTCTTTTTTTACCGGACAGCAATAATTCTGTGAAAGAAATTTTGGAGAAATTTCCGACTTCCTCGAAGTCTTTTTCTTCCACCAGTATGTCAGGGAGAAGATAATCTTCAGAGTTCGGCAGTTTTGCAAGAATACTCTCGTCGCTAACGCTCATCCGATTTCGGATTTTCTTGAAAAACCTAACCTCGGAATAGAGAATTTTGTTATCAGCTTCAATCATTCTGATTGCAAACTCAATCAACTTAACCTGTTCTTCATCAGAGAGGGTTGCATTTGCAACTTCGCTCAGATAGTCTTTCAAGAATATACTGCCTTGCTCGTTTATTTTTTCGACATAGGCGTTAAGAATCTTCTCAACATCTAAGCCCTCAAATGTGGAATCGTTGAGGGAGAGTTGTTTAACAAAAGACACTTCTTCAGGGGCTATCTCCCCATCACAAGCACTGCAACAAAACAGCGTTTTAAGATATAGTTCATTGGTATTCATAATTCAAATCACACATTAAATCCGACACGAGGGCGGAGGTTGGAGGATGATACCTCTCCATCCATTTTGGATTTAATGGCGAGGTATTTATTTAATTCGGCAACAGTTAATGAAGGCTTAGTTTTGGAGATAATATCTTCCAAAATGGCCATCGTAATCTTTGATTTCTGACGCAAAGCGATGCGAGAAGCATCGTTGATAATCATCTCTATATCCGACGAAACGTAATCCGCGGTGAGTTGTGCGAGCTTGTCATAATCAAGACCGAAGTCGTAAGGTCTTGATTTGAGGTATAGCTCAAACATGAGTTTACGAGCCTCGAAGTCTGGAGTGCCGATGTAATATTTTTTATCAAGGCGACCCGCACGAAGGATAGCGGAATCTATCATATCAGGATAATTGGTTGCACCAATTATAAATATGCCTTTCTCGCCTGTTCTATCCATCTGAGCAAGCATTTCGTTCACGGCACTTCTCGCCATTTCGTGCACATCGCTGTCGCGATTGGGTACGAGTTCGTTCATTTCGTCGATGAAAATTATTGTGGGAGCATTTTCTTCGGCGTCCTTAAACATTTGAGCAATGTTCTCTTGTGTTGCGTTAACGAAGCGGCTTTTAAGAGAACTGGGCTTTATGAGCATGAAATTAAAGCCAACTTCTTCCGCAAAATGTTTTGCAAAGAAAGTTTTACCGCAACCAGGAGGGCCATATAGTAACATTCCGTTTGGAATAGTAAGACCATACTTTGCATATTCCTCCGGATTATGCAGAGCGTCAATGACCTCAACTTGCATCTGTTCTTTAAGCTCATGCATACCTGCAATGGCTGAGAACCCCTTTCCTTTAGGAACGGTGATTTTGGGTCTCTTTTGATGGGAGTCATCGCTTTTGGATTTTCTTTGGTTGTCGATGCGTTGTACTTTAATCTCGCCGTTAAGAGCTTTGATAAATTCATCGGTAGATTCAAAGCGATCCTCAATGTCCGAAGCGAGAGCTTTACGCATGATGTTCATTAAATCATCGTCAAGCTCAAACTTTTCGACTTTCGGAAAGTGCAGTGGCAACTCTCGCTGAGCATCAATTTTCTCTCTCTGAAGATTCACATCTCCCTTGCAATCGGCAAGTTCAACGAAATATGGAGGCATCCCATATATTAAGTTGAAAAGGACGGCTCCAGCCGAGAAAATATCCGACTTGACGGAGAAAACGCCATTAAGGGCTTCGGGCGCAAGATAAAATGGTGATAATCCATTCTTGTTAAATGCAGTACTACCTTGCGAGAGGTATCGCGCATATCCGAAGTCTATAATCTTCGGAATGGTTGCACCGGAAGAAACATCCACCATTACGTTTTGCAGGGTGATTTCATTGTGAATGACCGGCTCATGCAAAGAGTGTAAAAATTTGAGGCCGTTTAGAACGCCTAAAACGATAGTCTTTGCATCATACACACTACATTCACCCTCACGCGCAAGAAATTGCGATGTGGTTTCTCCACTTATATAGTCAAAGACTATATAAGCGAATTTACGGCCGTTGATGATGGTTTCTCCACTATCTCTATACTTGACTATATTTGGATGGTCAAGTTGTTTGGCGATTTCAACTTCGAGAACGTTTCCGTCTGCATCAAATTGAGTGCGGTGCAATTTTGCGCAGTTTATCAATTTGAGAAAGCGATTCTTCCCTGCCGAGTCCTTGACGCGGTAGGTTTCTGCATAATCGCCTTCCTTTACCGGAAACGTTATGGTGTAATTGCCAATTTGCTGTTTCTTCGCGAGTGTAAACATGATAATTCGGAAGTATTAGAATTTGACTACAGTTTGAAGATACAGCATAAATAACTTTTTGTTACCGATATTCGTTAAGGGGATATGTTCAATATCGCCTTTTTCAACCAATCCAAAAAGTTTTTTTGAGTGGTTCTCATGTTCAATAACGAGATTGCCATTTTCAAACCATAGGTTTTTAAGCGTTTCGCGATTATATTCACGACCGCCTACGATGATGGCGTCGCTTGAAATCGTAACATACGGAGTGGCAAACCATTTATCTTCATTTTTGGGGCTGTGTAGAAGAGAAAAAGTTACTTCAGATAAGCCATTTTGGGCAAGGAGTTCCGAGAGTTTGCGCTTTGTCCAAATATCCTCAATTTGCTTCCAAAATATGTAATGCTCATTGAACTGGGTATCTTTAGGCTTCTCTTGATTGTGAGTGCCCCCTTCATCAAGTATAAGTTTAACCCTTGAAGAACCGTTCTCGGTAGAGATAGGTTTAGAGAAGAAACCGAAGAAGTAATCTGTGCCGACATAAGCACCATTTTGTTTCTTGATGGTTTCTCCAGTAATCAATTCAGAAAAATCGTCGTATTTATGAATTGATTTAGAGACTATGTTATCGCGATTTTTCTCAAATTCAACAACGGCGAAGCCTTCATCGCCTACGAAATGGTCTTTACCCTTGAAATTGGTAATGTTATTGATTGTCTTGAAAATGACAATCAAGGCAATAATTGAGACTATTGTGTCAAAAATAGGCGAGTTATTGAATATAAGCCAACAAGCGGCTGAAATAGCGACACATGAACCTATCCAAGTAAAGAGCTTTTTGTTCTTTTCTTGCTTGGAGTAAGGCGCCGACTTAGTATTGTTTGTATAACAATACTTTAGTTCGCCGATTTCAGTAGGTATAAATCTAAATGGAGCTTCATTCTTGGCAATGGCATCCATTAGATTTTTGGATTGTTGTTCGACCAGATTCATACGTTACCAATTCCAGGTTCTGACAGTGTTTTCAACTTCAACGGATACAGTATTGTCTACATCAACTGAGCCACTGACATTAGCATCTACATAGCCGGAGACTTCGGCATCTATGTTGCCACCGACAACATAGACACGCTGAGCAGTGTCCTCGCCCCCGAAGAAGTTTTGGATAACAAGGAGCCATATTCCTATGGCACATACTTGTATCCAAAACAACTGGGAGTGGAACAGGTTGTTAGCGTTTTCTTTTATTTTGCTAATGTTCATTTCGTTTAGAGGCTAACGCCGGGGCCACCTACCGGTGGTTCAATCATGAGGTCGATAACTGAACGAACGATGGGGTGCAGAGTGCTTTCCGACGGGTTTGTTGCTGCGATTTCCTTGCCTTGCTGAAGAAGCTGACGAGCTCGGTTCGAGTCTTTCCATTGGATAGAATTGAAATTCTTCAAATGGAAGTCGATGAAGCCCATAAGCTGATATATGAGAGTAACGGCCACAAAGAGGCTGTTAATATCATCGAGAACAGCGCGACCCTGTCGCACGTCCTTGGAGCGGATAGCCATGTCAACCTGGCTACGCACGGCGGCAACTTGCTTGTCGTACTTGTTACCGAGGTCATTGTTCGCTCTTTCTAGGCGATCAAATTCTTCGCGGATTTCAGCTTCAAGAGCTTCCCATTCGTGGCCTTGTTCGACTTCTTCCATCTTAAGGAACGCACGACGAATGTCAGCCTGAAGGTGCATACGACCGTCTTCTGAACTCTTTTCGCCTTCAAAGCGATTGTTGATGTCTGAAATCAACTTGTCTGCTTCAGCGGTTTCTCCTGCACTGATAGAGGATGATGACTTAAGTGCGCGAAGTTTGTTGTTGGCTGAGTCTTTCAACTTTTCAAGTTCGTAAGCAGAAATTACTGAGCGAGCAGCAATTTCAACTTCTTTCTCAACAGTTTCGCCGCTAACAGGGAAGAAGGCTTCAAGTTTGAGCATCTGCGATCTGTCAACCTTGATAGTGATGTCAACATCACTTCCGACAGGGATAAGTTGTCCAACTTCATCGCCCGTAATGACAACGTCAAAAACATGGTCGTTATGAACGGCGGATGTACCCTCGGCATTATGCTCGCTCTGATATATCGGAATAATGATAGTATCTTCTTCCATACCTGGGCGAAGCTGATTACGAGTTTTTAGCCCATTGAGTGCTCCGGTTGCCGGTATCTGTTGGTTCTTTTCAAGACCCTTTACGGATTTGACTACATTCTTGTCAAGTCCGGAATCATGAGCTTCGATTGAAATGTTGTAGGGAAGAACGGCATTACCTACAACAATACCCTGCATGATATTGATTTCCTTAGGGAAACAGGGTACAACGGTGCCTTTATCATCGTATGCGGTGATAGTAAAGGCGTTGTTTTTACCCTCCATTAGTTGACATTCAATAACATCACCGATGTCATTGATTTCAACCTTACCGCTTGACCAGCCGTTATCGCTACGAACCAGTTCCACGAAAAGTTTTTCGGGAATGTTGCCAGTGCACTCGTTCTTGTCAAGTTGAACGGTAACATACTCCATCGGCTGAACGGAGTTAGCCTCATATGAGAGGTTTAGTGCAACTGTACCAACAGCGATTTCTTCCTTGACCTCGCTATCAATGCCGGAAGCAAACAGAGCAGCGCCCTTTGCAACAGCAGTCATCGGGTCAATGTCGGTATCGACATTGGGCGTAACCTGCTCGCGAAGCATTTCACGAAGGACAGGTGAATATGTCGGGCCACCTACGAGAATTAGCTTGTCGAGGTCAGAACCCGAAAGGCCATTGCGCTTCAGCAGGTCTTTGGTGATGTCGATGGCTTTTTGGAACACTTTGGCGAGAACTGGTTTCAATTGCTCCTGGGTGACAACGAGGTCAAGCTCGATTTCGTTACCCTCATCATCTTCGCCAAACTCGTCGAGTTGTGAAGTGATGTCTGCCTGAGGCTTGAAGGAAAGTTGGTTTTTAGCCTGTTCAGCATAGAATTTCATGGCATCGCGAAGAATGTTTAGGGTTGTCTCGTTAGCCATGATTTCGTCAATGACGAAATTTTCCTGAAGATAAGGAATGATTATATCATCCACGACGGCATAGTCAAGGTTTTTACCACCAAGATAGTTGTCGCCCTCAGTGTCCTTGACTTGCATAATACCGTCTTCCACTTTGATAAGTGCAGCATCGAAAGTGCCACCACCAAAGTCAAATACGAGCCATTGTCCGTTTTTATTTGATGCGCTCAGACCATAAGCCATTGATGCAGCGATTGGCTCCTGAAGCAGTTCGCAATGCTCAATGCCAGCGAGTTTTGCAGCACGTTTGGTTGCGGCAATTTGGTCAGCCTTGAATTTTGCAGGTATGGTTATGACTGCCGCTGAAACATTCTCATCACCGATAAAGGATTTGAGCGTTTTAAGTACCTCAGCAGAGAGTTGTTCGGGCGAGAATGAGGCGTCCATATTGGAACTGAAACTGGTTTTATCAGTTCCCATGTCTCGCTTGAACTCGATGAAAACATTTACTTTACCACTGCTTAGGCTCTTGGAAGCCTGTGATTTTGCTTGACGAAGGTCGTTATATGCGCTGTCTCCTACCTTTACCACTTTCTTTCGAGTGAAAGAAACACAGGAAGGGAGGGTGTCTTTAAGCGTGTCGGTTTTTTTTATGACCGGCTCGCCACCTTCCATCTTGCATATTGCGGAATTGGTTGTGCCCAAGTCAATTCCGAATTTCATTTTGGATTGTGCCATTGATATAGGGAGATTATAAGTTTTGACTTACTGTGATTTGTGCGGATTGAATCATCTTACCATTGTAGTTAATCTGCGGTTTGATGATACCGGTAATAATCTGCTTTCCTTCGGGGATGTTTTCATCATCAATGATGTTTGCAGTAACTTTCATGCCTTCGTGGTATTCATTACCAAGCATATCTACGAGTTCATATCCATTAGCTTTTAGGTTGTCCTTCATCTGCTTGATGGATTTTGAGAGCTGCTTATGACCACGAACTGAACTATCCATTTTATAGAGCGTCATCTCCATAAAGGTGATTCGGTCGGCAAGAGTGGCTATAAGCTTTTGTTCGGTATCGGTGCCTCCGCCGGTGGCAGTAGAGATAGAGCCAATCTGCTTAGAGATGGTTTGCATCTCAGACATTTCGGATGAGAGGCGATTGACAATTTCCTCGTTTAGCTTATCTGCTTTTGCTGAAAGGGATGCAACTTCATTGCCACGCTTAGCAAGAAGTCTGCCAAAGATGAAGGCGATAGCAGCTACAACCAGAGCAAGAAGAATGAAAATCCATAACCCTGTTTGAGATTTTTTTGCGATGGTTTGGTTAAGATTATCAGAGTTTATCTGAATTTGCTCTCGTGTAGAGGATATATTAATGTTGAGGCTATCAGCAAGAGCGGCAACGCTGTTGTTGGTTGCAACTAAAACCGATTTCAGAGAGTCAATTTCATTTGACTGTGCAGAAATGGTAGAGTTAAGAGATGTAACTTCTGATTTCAGTTCATCATTTTCGCGCTGAAGTGTTTGAACGGTAGCGTCGGTGGCTTGAATTTTAGTGAAGCAAGTACGCAGGGAGTCATTTGCAGTAGCGGAAAATGACATTTGAGTCAATATAGCCACGCTGATTGAAAGAATTACTTTTTTCATATTCAGTTGTTTCATTAATCTTTGAATATTGCACGGGCAATGTTCCCGGGGATAAGAGCTCCAAGAGCAGCCCCAGCGAGGAATCCTCCGAAGTCAAAGCCACGGCCATCTGCTAATGCACCCCAAAATGCACATATTATAGTTACAATCCAAAAAGCGACCCAGCCTCCGTTTTTTTCTGAACTAGATGTATTAGAGGAACTTGTTGAGGGCTTATAAGTAGAAGAACTTGACGATGACGTTGTGCGTGTAGCTGTCGTTGTGGTATGAGGTGTTGAAACCCTCGGTGTTGAAACCCTCGGTGTTGACACACGAGGTGTTGATACACGTGTGGAAATTTTAAGGGACTCACACATCTCTTTAAGAGATTGGCGATTGGGATTATACCGATTAGTCTTGAAATCGGATTCCATATCGAAAGAGTCCATAAGTACAGTCGCATTCCATGCCTCGCGCATTACTGGTTTAACCTTATTATCTATTATCTTGGCAGGTGAATGGTCATCACCCATATAATTAAGGAGGCTTGGGTCAATACCCGACTCTTTAACGGCCTTGATAACGGCCATGAAGTAGTTCTGCGCCTGATTGACTTCTTCGATGATGTTGTGCAAAGCATTGCCGACAACTTGCGTTGAGAGCGAGAGGTAGAAAGAATTGGTTGCTCCCAGTTTTGACTTGATAGTCTGCAACAACGGTTTCGTGCTGTTAAGTAGCGTAACAGAGTGAGAAATTTTGTCGGGTAACTGGCAGAACTTTCTCAATTCCTCTTTCACCTTGCGAGCCTCAATAGCGACTTCGGCAGGAGGCATATTGTCCACGGCCTGTTTTAAGATGTCATAGTTCTCTTTACATCTATCTTTGGTGAGTTGGCCTACGGCAATCGACAAAGCATAGGATTGAAGCACCATAGCCTTGCGAGGACTTTCAACGTCTGAGTCAGGAGCATTATTATAATAGTTGATGCCACATTGCAAGACTTGTTTTGCAACATTGTCAACAACCATCTGATATTGCGGGCTTGATGCTCCTGCAATATCTTTGACAGCCTTTAGCGGTGCTTTAGTTGAGTTCATCAACTGAGTACCTGCGGCAAGACTGGCTTCGGGATTTTTCGTGTCAGCATTTTTGGCAACGGCTATTGCTGAGTTAATAGCCGAGATAGGTTCATCAAGCGCACTTTTGCTTACAATGTCACGGTCAGTGGCATTGGTACAGGTCGATAAAAGTTTGCTTGCAGAAACTTCTTTAAGCAGTTCCGCAATTACAAGCTCGGCAAGATCATCTTCAGAAATCTGAAGATTGGCAATGCCGAGTGCTTGGAGCAATTCTGCACGGTAGGCTGAATTGTGAACGACTTTAGAGATGTTATCAAAACCGGTGGCTGTATTGCCATCTATAAAAGCTAATACTCCGGAATTGATTAAAGAGGAATATGTTTCTTTCTTTTGGAAGATTTCTTCGGCTTTCTCCCGGTTTCCTGCTTGCAAATGTCTCAAAGCGATATCGTCCATCGGCGAGCCGCTTATAAACCAAAAGAGCGCATACTTTAGTTGGTCTTTATCAAGGTTTATGGCGGTGTTAGCTGCAGCAATACTATCAGGCGTTCTAATCGGTTTGTCGGTTAAAATCGTGGCAAAGTCATTTGGAAAGGTAACCTCCTTTCCGACTTTTGCGAAGGCAGCCAAGCGATTTTGGTTTCCCATTCTCTCTTTCAATGGGGTGTTGGAAAGGACGCCCAGTATTCGGTATGGGTTTTGTGATATGATGTGAATTGTCACGGTTCGCTAAACGGCTCATGAATCCCAGTTAGCCAATGATTGGTTTAACAAAAAAGCGCAGGATCCGTACTGTTACTCGTCCCGCTATCAAGGCATGTGGCTTCGCCGTTTCATCGTAGAACGAGTAACGCAGAGCCTACGCCGTATGATATATGATACACCAAAGGGGACATGCCGACAAGGCAAATCCTCCGATGAGTATGTAACCATACCCGAGACATCTACCGTTACTTCATTCTTGACGATGGTTGAGAAATTGCCACATTTCTGATAGCCAAGAATCAAGCGCAGTAAACGCTTTCACTATGTAATGACCTCCCTCGTTCCGGCTCCTTGCGGAGTCTCACGGCGTAAGGTCAATGCAAAATTAGCGAAATTTTCTGAGATGGCAATCGAATATGCTGAGAAACATAAGGCTGTGAGCTGATTAAAATTGAAAAAATTGAAAATGCCACCGACGGCTGCGGAAGTTGTCGGTGGCATGGGATAGATTTAGGGATTGGAGGGATAGTAGTTTACGAAAGTGGTGTCGGCTTGGGTTCTATGCTCATGGTGCCGGATTAGCGATTTCATGCTGTCAACTTCGTGTTGGTTGCCGTGAAGCATTAGGCGTTCGCGGTGCATTACTGTATTCATGTCGCGGTTCAGTCCACGCTCGTAACGGTAGAGCCATTCCACATTCTCCAGTTTGGAGTTTTTGTTGAGCTGATAGAAGAATCCGTAGCCGAAACCTCCGGCGGCGAGGACTGCGATTGCAAAGATGATATATGCCCATCTGGGTATTGCCGCCCATACTGCGCCGTTGACAAGATTGTAGATGCGGTGCATCGCGGTGTCCGCTATTGCATCAAGTTTCTCATAACGCTTGTTCACTGCTTTGTCGGCTGCTTTTTGTGCGATCTTTTCTATCAGTTCATCTGATATTTCCTGGGTAGGATTAGGCGATTTTTGAGATGGATTTTCTGTATAAAGTTTTGTCACAACCTCTGCCACATAGTCTGTCATAAGATGTAGAGCCTTGTTTACCACTCCGACGATATTCTCTTTTGTTGCGATATTGTCAGGTACGGTTACGGTTACTTTGGGCGCCGGAATGTTGCCCGGCGCTTGTGGCGGCGGAGTTGCCTTCGCCTTGGTTTCGAGGGTCTCGATGCGAGTGCCGTGGTTGGTAACTGTCTTTTGCAGGTCGTCAATCTGCACTTCTTGTTTCTTGACGTCATCATATAGCTTTGACATATTCAGATTCTTCTTGATTTGCGTTTACGTCTGGCTTCTTCTTTCTTGATGGCGTTTTGAAACGCCTGTTCCTCCGGGTCGAAGCCGGGGCCGAGAGTGAACAGATTTCCGATTGCCCCGACGGTGGCTTCAATCACATCTTCTACAAGTGAGGGCTTTTGCGTCGGGGTATATTCGACCGTTACTTTGGGGTGTGCCGGAGCATGATCAGACTGTTGTTGCCCATGCTTGCGGTTAAACTCAAAGAGGTTATTCAGGCGGCGATATGTGAAAGCACGGTCGATTTTAGACCCGTTGACCGTTATGTCACCGTCTGTAAATTTCACCCCTATGTGTTTGCCTGTGTTGTGATCGTCATGGAATTTTACCTCAATTCCGGCACAGGCGAGTCGGCGCGAGAACTCATCCCACGACTTGCAGCCATAAATCGCCTGACTTATCCGCTCCTTAATTATCGGAATTTTGTCCTCGTATTTCTGTTTCAGCGGTGAGTATGTGAGTCCGTATTTGTCCTTGATAGCCTTTACAACACGGTCACTGCGCCTGAAATTGTTGCGCTCGTCGACTGCCTTGCCTGACATATCCACACGGTTATAGACGATGTGGAAATGCGGATGTCCGGTTTCCAGATGGCGCACGACAAGATACTGGGTGTTCTTGATTCCCATACCTTCTATATACTCTTTTGCGAGCTGAGCCATGAATTCATCGGTCAGGCGAGGCTCATCGGCGGTGTCAAAACTGATGGAAATATGTCCTGCCGGATTCTCCTTGCCGGGCATAAATCCATGTATCGCTTCAAACGACTGCACCATTTTCGCATAGTCGGAAGTGAAAATATTTTCGCTTCCGATAATGCGCCATGTGTCGGGCGTGTACTCTTTCGGGTCGTGGAACTGGCGCGTCACATACCCCACGACATCGTGAAACGTGCCGCTTTTAAGTATTCTTGCAAACATAATCAGTCTCTTTATTGGGTCTTAATTTTTTGAGAATCTCAAACATCTTATCGACGACAGCAGCTAATTTATTGGCCGCGCTGCGAAGTTTGAGCTGATGAAAACAGGTCATTGCCTGATTGAAATCGGAACTGAGATTTAGTATTCCTTTGGCAATTTCCTTTTCAATCTCGCTCAGGCGGCTGACGATAGTGAGCCGGAACGCGCCGTGTCTGACATACTCCGCCATCTTTACTCCGGCGGTTTTTGACCGCTCCAGAAGGTCGGAGTATTCGGCATCGTTAAGTTTGATTGTCACCACATGGGTGCGCTTCTCCTCGGTCGGTTTAGAGGGACGACCGCCCTTCCTGACAGTTGGTTTACTCATAGTATACATTGTTGTGGTTTATGTGAATTGGGAGGTAAAGAGCGGCTTATGCTGCGCAGTTTTGGGAGTCGTTTTCGGAGAAAAAGAAATCCCGAAACATATCCTTGCCTTCCCAATTCACTACGTTCATCGGGAAGCTGCCCCTCGGTGTACCGGGTACAGTGGTATCCCGACATTATTATTTCAGAGTTTGCGCCATATTTCGATGTCGTCGGCATAGAGATTGAGATGCTCCAAGAGGACGGCGTTGATATAGCTGCCGACGGTGGTGTCACGGTCGCCGAGGATACGAGTGATGCGTTCGAGCTTCTCCCATACGCTGTCCTCGATGTTGACCGGGTGACGCTTCATCAGCTTAGACGGAGCGAGATAGGTAGCCTTGAACTCAGCGTAATCGGATTTACGCTGTTGCTTGCCGACGCGCTGTTGCTTGGGCGATTCTGATGTTTCGGTTACGACAGTTGCCTCGGTTGCCGTCTGCTCGTTGCCAAATAGATTAACCGTGTTGGCAGGAGTGGTGCTGTTGACAGCGTTGTCGCTGTTAACAAGATTGACAGGGATGGTTGAGTTGATTGAATTATCTGGTTGCATAATAATTTGTGGTTTGATGGTTGATACTTTGGATTCGGGTGCATCGGTCAACTCGGTTGACTTGGACACGGTGGATTTATTTGTTTTCATTGGAAAGTGTGTTTTTGGTGAAACTTGGATTTGTGAGATACTCATTCAAGTCGTTGAACTCGGAGTATAGAGTGGAGCGGTCAATCACGGTTGAGCCATATATGGCTGTCAGCTCGGTTAGTGCTGTTCGTCCGGCAGTGTCGTTGTCAAGATAGCAGTTGATTGTTATGTAATCTTTGAGATAAGGTACAGCCTTGTTGACATTGACAACCGAGTTGAGTATGATTGCATCTGTTCCGCTGATGATTCTGAGTGTGAGTGCGGAGAGATAATCAATAAACCCCTCGAACACGGCACACTCTGTTGACGGGCCATCTCTCGCCCACGGCAGATATGAGATGTCCTTGCGTCCCCGGCAACCTTTGAAATATCGGTTGCGCAGTTCCCGGCCACCGCTGACATTCTCGAATGCCACGGCAAAATAAAATCTGCCGTTGGCACTGTAATGTACCTCCTTGCATTTCGCTTTGGCGATGTGTGCCGGGATACCACGCTCTTGGAGGTATGCGACAAGTGCGCGGTGTTCCAGTGGCACAACCTCAAACTGCTCCATGCTCGGTGCGGAGTGTCGCTGGGGATAAGAGGAAGCGACTGTCTGCACTGATGGCACCGGACAACTGTCGGCGATGCAACGCATGAGATAGCGCAGATCGGTTGACCGATATATCTCGGCTGCAAGGTCGATGATGTTGCCGCCTCTGCCAAGCCCGAAGTCATACCAGCAGTTGAGCGTGGTTTCCACCTTAAACGACGGCGTATGTTCCTGTCGCAACGGCGACTTATACCATAGCCTCGTTCCTTTTCTCGCCGTCGGTTCATATCCGAGTTGAGACAAGAAGTCGGCTAAAGGGATTGATTTAATCTCTTTGAGCATATCTAAAATTTGTGTTGGGGAT
>CAPYSS010000043.1:0-23397 GCA_948742525.1 Bacteroides caecimuris
ATAAGGAGGTGCTTATGGAAAAATCAAGGTTTGACATCATTAGCGACCTGTTCAAACTGTCCAACGTAATCAGTGAGAGCTTGGAACTTGCGGAATCGCTTGCCGGCAAGTCTTCAGGCAGTGGCGAAACGGATTGCAAGGATATTTGCCGGAACGTCAGATACAGCCTGAAGCCCCTGCCTTTTCTTTTGGCCGGCATCAGGGAATATGTCACCGAACACGAGGATAAGGAGCTGGCACGGAAATTCGTCGGGCTGCACGATGACACGAAAAGGCTTCACGGCATCTGTTCCAAATATGCGGACTTGAACAAGGCGGCTTTCCGTACAGGGGTGGCTTACCTGAGCATGGAAGTCATAAGGCAATACTTCTTTTCCGAAAAAGAACAGTTGGAAGCTACTGATGTCATTTCAAAGCCCATGACACGTACCGAAGCCACCGACTGCATCGACACCATCCGTGCCGCCATACGGAAGTGTGCAAAGGATTCAGACGGGAACAGAGGGAAAGAAATGTATGCCATGCTTGCCAAAGTGGACAAGGCGAAAATCCAAGCCGTCAAGGAGTATATTGTCAATGCCAACGACAAGGATTTGGCACAACTCTTCACGGAACACTTTGCGGAAGCCATCCACCTTTCCATGCTGTCCCAAAATGATGATGTGAAAGCACAGTCCGCAGGAATAAAGATGTTCCATATCGCAATGACGATGGGATATGTCAAAAGAAACGTGCTGTATGAAAGCGCATCCAAGTCGGCAATATCCCAAACAATACCCTCTTGTACGGAAGAGGTATTATCCGGTTTTACCGCCACAGATACAATGCAAGGCGGCGCGTTCAGTACGACCGCGCAAGTTCCCGTTTTAAGGCTGTACCGTTTCCTTACCACTTTCACCGTACAGAGCGGCCCCGACAAGGGCAAGCCGCTATTGGACGGCAATGCCGTTTCCGACCGGGACTTCCTCCGTGCCGTCATGCGTGCCGACTATTCCATGATATACGGCAGTTGCGTGAAAGGCAAGATGCGATGTGTCGTCATCCTGCTGTCCAAAGCCTACTTCAAGGACTGGAAAGGTTACAGGGAAGTCGCAGCCCATTCCATGGGGCTGACACCCGAAAGCCTCGCCAAGTATAACGTGGAGAAAACCTTTATAGCGAAGCTCAAAGAACTGCTTCCCATGATAAAATAGTGACATAATCCACAGGTGGCTACAATTCACCACAACCCACAGACTTCCACAAGCCGTTAAGCACCAGTTGTTTGACGGCTTTTTTCATGCGGTGTCATTTCACAGAACGCCACAAATTCACAGGTTTTATTATTGCCCTACCTTTGCCGCCATGAACTTAAAATCAGTGAATTATGACAGATAAGACAGAAATGGTACTGGTATCGCGCGATGAGTTGCAACAGCTTATCGGTGCAAGCGTGAGGTGTGCGTTTGAAGAATACCGGCAGGTAGAGGCACCACAGGACACATCGGAGTATTACACCATCAAGCAACTGGCGGAGAAATGGGGCGTGAGCATAGCGACCATCTGGCGGCATGAGAAATTAGGACACATAAAGGGACAGCGTATCGGTCGGCGTGTCCTGTTCCCCAAAGAACAGATAGACCGCATAAAGAGTTTGAAAGCCACCAACAGGGATGCTGACAAAGATTCCAAAGGGTAATGGGTAAAACGGACAACAAAATCAATCGGGCTTATGAAGAATTTGAAGCAGCTTGTTTTGCCGTGCTATAAAGTGGAAATGGCAATGAGTGTGGAAGCGTGGTACTTCCTGCACGGAAGCACAGACGGCGTGTGTAACCTTACCTTTTTTCTTTCCCTCTTATCGAGAATAGCTGTCGAAGAAGTACAGAATACCAAACGGGGATTGAGCTATACCATCCATCCCGGACAGGCGGACAGTTCCATGCTGGCACTGGCAAAGGAATGGGGCATCGGTCGCAAGGCGGTATGTCGTCTGTTGGAGGATTTCTCGGAACGCGGGCTAATCCGTGTTGATTCCAATCCCGTGACTTCCATCATAGACATGGTGTGCGTGAAGTCGTGGATGATAGCAGGGCGGCTCATCGAGAATCCGACATACTGCCAGACAATCAAGGCATACGAAGGGGTACGGATATTCCTTTTCAACGGGCAACAATTAGAGACCTTGCGCCGCAGTTCGGCAAGGAAAAAGAAAGAAAAACCGACAGAAGAAACGCCAGAGGAAACGGATGGCTTACCGTCCATGAATTTGACCGGTTCCAATCCTATTATAGAAGGTACAGGAACAGCGAAAACCGAAACGGCAGCAACAACTGAAAGCGAAGTGGAAAGCACTGTGGAAAATGCCGTTGTGGATACCGACAACACACCAGTTTTAGAGGATGGCAGTACCTTATCCGGCTCACGGGAATGGAAACAACCACAGGAATGAAGCGGCAGGAATGGCGGGCGATAGCATTTAAGAGGGATAATTTTTAGGGCTGGCAAGTTAATGTTTTCGTCCACGAAAACCACGCCACCAATGGCGACCCGGCCACACGGGAAACGGCAAGTCCGGATTACAGCCCTAAAAAACAGAACGGTTTAACGGATAAAAGAAAGCGGATATGACATATCAGGAGAACAGGAACAAGGGAGGCCGCCCCAAGGCGGTGAAAGGCAGGGCGCGGACAAAGACCATATCCACACGGCTCACGCTTGCTGAGTGGAAAGCGGTTATGAAACGGATTACAGATGCAGGCAAGAAACCGTCGCACTTCCTGCGCGAACTGTTACTGCACGGCAAAGTCGTGGCGGCACGGACACAGGAGGACAGGCAGCAGATAAGGATGCTGGAGGGAGGATGCAACAATCTGAACCAACTGACGAAGATGGCGCACCAGCAGGGCTTTTCTCTTTTGAAAGGCAAAATCATGGACTTGCTGGACGAGTTCAACAAAATCATCGGGAAGATATGATGGGCGATTTGAAAAAACGGGCGAGCTTCGCCAGAGTGGTGAACTACGTGAACAACCCGAAAAAGGCAAGGATCATCGACAGCAAGGACGTGAGGCTTGATGACAATGCCACCATCGCAAGAAGTATGCAGGGGCAGGCGGACGACAAGCCGGGGCGCAAGCTGAAAAATCCGGTGTACCATATCTCGCTGGACTTCGCACACGAGGACGCACCCAAGCTGACGGATGCTCTGATGGTCGAAATCGCCCGTGAGTATATGCGGCGCATGGGCATAACGAACACCCAGTACATCGTGTGCCGCCACACCGACAGGGAACACCAGCATCTGCATATCGTGGCCAACAGGGTGGACAATGACGGGAACACCATCAGTGACAGCAATGATAATGTGCGTAATGTAAAAGTATGCAAAGCACTCACGAGGGAATATGGACTGCACTTCTCCAAAGGCAAGATGAACGTGAAGCGTGACCGTCTGCGTGGCAAGGACAAGGTGAAATACCAAATCTATGATGCCGTCAAAGCCGCCTTACCCCATTGTAACTGCTGGTCGGATTTGTGCGATAGACTGGCAAAACAGGGTATCGGGGTGAATTTCAAATACAATAAAAATGAAGGTAAAATCCTCGGAGTGTCGTTTACGAAGAATGAAATCTCGTTCAGCGGCTCACGGATAGACCGGAGCATGAGCTTTTATAAGTTGGACAGGCTCTTCGGGAGCCAAATTGCCGAGGGCATGGAATGGAAGCCTCGTGTGCAAGAACAGCCGCAACCGATCCGGCAGGATGTGGAATCTCACAACAATACGGGTGATACTTTTATAAAAGAGTCATCATCGATTAAAACGGAAGCGGACGGCAACGGTAGCGGTTCTGCTGAACTCGGTTCAAACATAGTTCAAGTGACCATTGACGCACTCATGGAGTTGTGCGTGCAGCCGCACCAAGCCAAGGTCTCATCCGGCGGTGGAGGTGGAGGAAACGAAAGCGGCTGGGGTGAGAATGACAACGAAAAGGACAAACATAAACCAAGAAGGAGAAAAAGATGAAGGACAACAAGCAGAACTTAACCGACCTTATCGGGGCATTGGCAGTGGACATCGAGGACGTCAAGAAAAAACTGGACGCAAAGGACAGTTCGGACAAGAACGAGGCATTGAAAAGGCTGGAAGCGAAGCTGGAGCCTGTTATACGGTTCTTCAATGGCAATGCACCGGAAAATGTCAATGCCATTTTCGGAAGCAAAGAAGCCATCGAGGAATACAAGCAATCAATAGGTGATGAAGCGGTAGCAAGTCTGCGGTTATACACCGAAGCCAACGAGAAGGATATGCGCAAATATGGAATTCCCACTATCAAGGAACAGCTCAACAAGATATTGGAAAGGCTGACAAGCCACATTGAGAATGACAAACTGGCTTCGGAAAAGTCACGCCAAAAGCAAAGTGCCATATCGGAACTATGGCAGATAATCCGCCCGGACAAGGCAATAAGCGCAATAAGGCAGTTATGGGGCAAAGTTCCCGATGGCTGGCACAAGAACCCTTACGCATGGGCTGGTATCGGTTGTACACTCGTATTCTTTGCCTTGTTTATTGTCAGTTGGGTACAATGGCATGACTACCGGGAAGAAAACAGGCGGTTGAGAACGGTTGCAGACAAACACCATGTGACTACAATCATGCTTAACGAGTTGCACCCGAAACTGGCCGTGACCGTAGGGGCTTACGAGAAACTGGTGGATGTTGTCGGCGTGGATTCCACTCTGGCCATATTCAACAGACAGGTCAAGACAGTGAGAGAAGAAGATAATCAATCCAAACGACAAAAATAAAGTGAATGGCATCTATCAAAGTAAAATACCGTCCTTCCACCGCAAGCGGCAAGGAGGGCAGCATATATTATCAGGTAATCCACGGGCGCATAGTCCGCCAAGTCAAGACGGACTACCGCATATTTGACACGGAATGGGACAAAAGAACTTCCCTTGTAAAAATCCTGCCCGAAATCGGCGAAAACAGGAAACGGTACCTCCGTGAGGTGGTGGAACATATCGACTGGGACACCAGACGGTTGAAAGCCATAGTCGCCCAATGCGACAGGCAGGGAGGAATTTATTCCGCTGACAGCATCATCGAGAAATTCAACAGACAAACAGGCGAACAATCGCTGTTCAGTTTCATGCAGGGCATCATAGGACAGTTGAAGCAGCTTGGCAAAGTCCGCACATCAGAAACCTATACGGCGGCATTGGCCAGTTTTATGAAGTTCCGTGAGGGGCAGGACATTCTCTTGTGCGAAATGGACGGTAGCACAATGATGCTTTACGAGGCCTGGCTCAAAGGCAATGGCATCTGCCCCAACACGGTTTCCTTCTATATGCGCATACTCCGTGCCGTTTACAACCGTGCCGTGGAAAAGGAGCTGACGGAACAGAAGCATCCTTTCAAACACGTTTACACGGGCATCGGGAAGACGGTAAAACGCGCCATCCCGTTGAAAGCCATCAAACATATCAAGGAACTTGATCTGACCCTGAAATCGCATCTGGACTATGCAAGGGATATGTTCCTCTTCTCCTTTTATACCCGTGGTATGTCATTCATTGATATGGCCTATCTGAAAAAATCGGATTTGAAGAACGGAACCATCACGTACAGGAGAAGAAAGACCGGGCAGCAGCTCACCGTCAAGTGGGAGAAGTGCATGGAAGACATTATAGCCAAGTACGGCGAGAATACGGCTACCCGTTACCTCTTGCCTATAATCACCAACCCATGTTCCGATGAACGGACACAATACCGTAACGCTATCTGTCGCATCAATGTGGCATTGAAGGAAGTTGCCGGTCTGGCAGGATTGAACATACCGCTGACTATGCACGTTGCCCGGCATTGTTGGGCGAGCGTTGCCAAAAGCAAGAACATCCCTCTTTCAGTCATCAGCGAGGGCATGGGACATGATTCGGAAGAGACCACGCGCATCTATCTCGCATCGCTTGACACAAGTGTGGTGGACAAGGCGAACAGCCTTATCCTGAAAGATTTTTGACCGGATATTTATGGTGAAATGTGTTGAGCGAAAAGACGAATCTCTTGATAAGAGTTATAGTTGATATTGCAAAGGTACGCATAATATTTCAAATACCGTGTTCAATCCTCATTTATAATGATATATGAAAGGCATTTTGTGAGAATTTGTTTTGCAAATCCGTCAGATTTTGCCAGTATAGCACTGATTATTAGAGCCCGTTCCTTTGAAATATAACTCTTATCAAGAGATGAATTTCAAGGAAATACTACATAAATTTCGTACCGAATCATTCACGGAAAGGGAGAAAGGTGCAAAGTTCGAGCGACTGATGCGCTCATGGTTATTAACAGACCCACGCTACAATGAACTTGAATCGGTCTGGCTATGGGAAGATTTTCCGGGGCGAAACGATTTTGGAGGTAATGACACAGGTATCGACCTTGTGGCCAAAACTGAATTGGGTGACTATTGGGCTATCCAGTGTAAATGCTATGCTGAGAATACAATCATAGATAAACCTGCTGTAGATTCATTTCTCGCCACTTCCAGCCGCACGTTCACAAACGAGGTAACATTCCAAACAGTCCGTTTTTCAAATCGTATTTGGATTTCAACCACAAACCATTGGGGAACTCATGCAGAAGAGGCTATCCGAAACCAGGAACCACCTGTTACGCGCATCGGTATGGCAGACCTTGATTCATCTCCTGTGGACTGGCAAAAGCTGATGGACGGTCTAACCGGCAATTCTGCACTGGTGGAGGGCAAGAAGCCTCGTGAACACCAATTGAATGCCATATCAAAAGCACATATTCATTATATGGCAGATGGCAACGATAGGGGCAAGCTCATTATGGCTTGCGGTACAGGTAAAACCTACACTTCGCTGCTCATTGCGGAACAGTTATTTGGCAACAACGGCTTGGTTCTGTTCATGGTTCCGTCTATCGCCTTGTTGGGGCAGTCGCTCAACGCATGGTCGGCAGATGCGAAGAAGCCCATTAAGGCTGTCTGCATCTGTTCCGATTCCAAAGCCTCACGCAAGACTACCAAGGAATCTGACGATACAGACGATAGCGTGGTTGACCTTGCCGTACCAGCATCCACCAATCCACAATCCATTGCATCCCAATTAAAGAAATATCGGGATCATGACGGCTTAGTAGTCGTGTTTTCTACCTACCAATCCATAGATGCCATTTCTGCAGCTCAACAGGAGATTTTATCCGAGACAAACGGAGAATACGGCGTGTTTGATTTCATTATTTGTGACGAGGCACACCGCACTACCGGCGTAAAAATAGCCGATAAGGATGAGAGCAACTTTATCAAGATACATTCCAATGAGAATGTACAAGGTCGGAAACGCCTTTATATGACTGCCACACCGCGTTTGTATGGGGAATCTGCCAAGATAAAGGCATCGGAAAAGGATTGCATTCTCTGCTCGATGGATGATAAAGCCATTTATGGAGAGGAATTTTATCGCGTGAATTTCTCATACGCCGTTCAAAATGGCTTATTGACGGATTACAAGGTGCTTGTCCTTACTGTTAGCGAAGATGATGTACCTGCCAACATAAAACAAGACATCACCAATTCTACCACCGAACTGAATTTTGACGACACATCCAAGCTCATTGGGGTAATAAACGGATTGTCAAAAATGATACATGGCGACGACCATCGCACATGGGATGCCGACCCACGCATGATGCGCCGTGCCGTGGCGTTCTGTTCAGCCATAGGCAACGAAACAAAAGCCGGAACGTCAAAATATGTAGCTTCGGTGCTTCCAAGAATATCCGGGAAATATGAAGAAAATCTTGATTCAGAAAGCCTTTTGCATACCGTTTCAGTAACGACACGGCATATAGATGGTTCTATGAACTCGCAGGAGCGTAATGGAATCCTGCAATGGCTGGCGGAAGAGTCTGACAATGAACGTGAATGCCGTGTTGTAACCAACGTGCGTTGTCTGTCCGAGGGTGTGGATGTGCCGTCTCTCGATGCCGTATTGTTTCTTTCTGCCCGTAATTCGCAGGTGGATGTGGTGCAGTCGGTTGGCCGTGTGATGCGTACATTTCACAAAGGGCAATCCGATGAAAAGAAGTATGGATATATCATCATCCCTATTGTAGTGCCATCCGATATTTCGGCGGAGGAAGCTCTTGACAACAACAAGACATTCGATGTGGTGTGGGCTATCTTGAACGCGCTCCGTTCACACGATGACCGTTTCAATGCGATGGTAAACAAGATAGCTCTCAACAAGCGGAAGCCGAACAAGCAGACCGGCACACCGTCTGTTACCATAGGCCGACCGGGATTGGGTACAAATGATGGAGAAGCGGAAGCACAACAAATTGAGAATACAGAAATTGCCAGACAGTTGGAACTTCGTTTCGGGGAGATACAGGACGGTATGTATGCCAAACTCGTGGAAAAGTGCGGTGACCGTCTTTATTGGGAGAATTGGGCAAAAGAGGTCGGTCTTATTGCGCACAAATTTATTGAACGTATTTCCAAACTTATTCAGTCCGGTGTACACAAAAAGGCTTTCAATGAATATTTAAAGGGGTTACAGCGAGACCTTAATCCATCGGTAGATGCCGCCCAAGCCATTGAAATGCTGGCACAGCACATTATTACCCGACCTGTATTTGATGCACTGTTTTCAGATTACCAGTTTGTCAATAATAACACCGTAAGCTGTTCCATGCAGCGTATGATAGACTTATTGCAAGAACAGGCTTTTGAAAAAGATATCGAGGTGTTGGAAAGATTCTATCGTTCGGTAAAGACCAATGTGGGCGGTATTGATAATTTGGAGGGTAAGCAGACAATCATAAAGAACCTCTATGAAAAGTTTTTCAAAGGTGCGTTTCCGCTTACAGTGGAGAAACTGGGTATTGTTTATACACCGGTGGAATGCGTGGATTTCATCATCCGTTCAGTGGATGATATTCTCAAAGCAGAGTTCAACACTTCGCTGACGGAGCAAAACGTTCATATCCTTGACCCATTTACAGGAACAGGTACTTTTATTACTCGTTTGCTGCAGTCCGGTCTTATCCGTCCTGAGGATATGGAGCGTAAGTATCAGAATGAAATCCATTGCAATGAAATTGTGCTGCTGGCCTATTATATTGCCGATGTGAATATTGAATCGGTATTCCATGACATTACCCATCGGGAAACTTACCTACCATACAGTGGTATCTGCCTGACCGATACGTTCCAGTTGGCAGAGAAGAAACACAACGAACTTTTCACGGAGTTCTTTCAAGACAATTCCAAACGGGTAAAGAAGCAGATGGCTACACATGTGAGGGTAATTGTCGGAAATCCGCCGTATTCTATCGGTCAGAAATCGGCTAATGACAATGCACAAAATACTGTATATCCGGCTATGGAAAAGAGACTGAGTGAAACTTATACAAAAAGAAGTTTAGCAGGACTCAGTAAATCAACTTACGATAGTTATGTGAAAGCATTTCGGTGGGCTTCTGACCGTATTCCACAAAATGAAGGAGGTATTGTAGCATTCATAAGCAATGGTGCATGGCTTGATGGTATCGGTCAAGATGGTATGCGCAGATGTATAGAGGAAGAATTTACATCTGTTTATGTACTGAATTTGCGTGGAAATCAGCGCACTTCTGGAGAATTATCCCGTAAAGAAGGTGGAAAAATTTTTGGAAGCGGTTCTCGTACTCCTATCGCCATAACTTTCCTTGTCAAAAATCCGGCAAAGAAAGGGCAAAAGGCAGTTATCCATTATCATGACATAGGTGATTACCTCACTCGTGAGCAGAAGCTCAAACTGGTAAAAGATTTCCGTTCCATTTCTTCGCAGAAATTGGAATGGCAGATTATTACGCCTAATGATAAGGCTGATTGGATAAATCAACGTGATGGGGTATTTGATAATTTGATACCACTGTTTGATAAAAAAGGTGTTGGCATTTTTAATCATAATGGACCAGCAGTAGCCACAGGTCGAGATGTTTGGGTTAACAATTTTTCTAATTCGCAATTGGACGACAATATTAATTGCTTGATTAATAATTACAATGCTCAATGCCGCGAATTTCAAACAATTAAATCACAAAAAAAGGCGTTGTCTGTTGAATCATTCATAGATACTGATACAACTAAAGTAAGTTGGACTCGTTCATTAAGAAATTTCTTGTCGCGTGGAACTTTACTAAAATTTGAAAGAGAAAGACTTATGGAATGTTCGTATAGGCCATTCTGTGTGACAAACTTATATTATTCTCCAAGTCTGATAGAAAGCCCAGGACAATGTAAGGATTTGTTCCCACTGAATACAGATAAGATTATCTTATGCGTAAATGGAAAAGGTTCTAATAAAGATGCTTCAACTATAGTTACACATTATATTCCTGATTATCAATTGCAATTTAATTGCCAGTTCTACCCATTATATTGGTATGAGGAAAACAAGAATCCCCAAGCTACACTTTTTGATGATGCGGAAACAGACAAATATATTCGCCGGGACGGAATAACCGACTGGATTCTGAAAGAAGTCCGTAGCCGTTTCGGAGGTTCAAAAGCCATTACCAAAGAACACATATTCTACTATGTGTATGGTTTGCTTCATTCTAAGCAATACCGTGAACGATTTGCCGATGATTTGAAGAAGTCATTGCCACGCATCCCCATTGTGGATAGTGTACAGGACTTTATGTCCTTTTATAAAGCAGGCAAAGAACTTGCCGACCTGCACCTGAACTATGAACAAAGCATAAACGAGCAGGCTGTTGGGCAAGATGGAGATTATCTGTTTTTCGCTGCAATGCCAATGATTGCCCATCGTGCTTGTGCTGTCAGAGTAAATGGCGATATGGACATTTGGCAAAACAACTGGACGAACGAAACCTACCAATACTTTGCCGTTGATAAAATGAGGTTTGCCAAAATTCGTGACGAAAATGGAAAGCTCGTTGCTGATAAGGCACGCATCATCTATAATGACCATATTACCATTGAGAACATTCCGCTCAAAGCATGCGAATATGTCGTTAATGGTAAATCCGCTATCGAGTGGATAATGGAACGCTATGCCATCACAATTGATAAAGCGTCCCAAATCAAAAATGATCCAAACGACTGGTCGCGAGAACACGAACAACCCCGTTATATTCTCGACCTGCTTCTGTCGGTGATTATGCTTTCTTGCCAAACAGTAGATATAGTAAACACTTTGCCAATATTGAGATTTTAATTTTATCGTTTTGTGAGCTTAGGGGTTCTTGAATCTGGTTTCTTTGTTGGAGCATTGATTTTTACAATAAGGGGCATTGGAAAATCAACTCCAACAATTAAAGCTTCACCTTCTCCCAAAATAGGAAGGAAAGAAAGAATATTTCTATTTGCTGCAGATGCAGCACTTTCAACTGCTTTTTTATCTTGCTCATTAATTAACCTATGAACCAGAAATGTTCCCATTTGGCTTAATGTCCCTAATGGTATATCACGAGGCATTTGGGTAGCAATACATAAGAACAAACCGTATTTACGGGCTTCTTTTGATATTTGTTCAAATGCATCAAGAGGTTTAGCCGAAAAGTATTCGTCAGTAATACTTTTGTTTAGAAATTGATGAGCCTCATCAACAAAAACGACTATTGGGTTTTCTTTGTAGATGCCTTTTCGTGCGTTATTTAATAAATAACTACCAATAGCATTTACAAGGATTTCTCTAACTTGGTAGTCAAAACTTACTTTAGAGAAATCCAACCTTAATATACTCTTGTCGCCTTTTAAAAATTCTTCAAATCCAAGTTTCAAATCTTTAGCACCCTGCATAGATGCTCTTCTAAATCCGAAAATCTTATTATATTCGGAGGTGGACATTACATTGTTTACTCGAGATATAAGACTTATACAATTTGATACGTCTGTATCGTTTCGTCCGCCATATAAAGTTGAATTACTTCTATCAGTATCCCAGATACATTCATTTGTTATTTGGGGAGCTAGCATATTAAAATCAAAATTGCAGAATTTATCTTCAATTTCAACTATATGTTTATAATAGAATACTTCAAATGTTCTCTTTTCTTTACCTGCTTTTACAATATTACCCTTAATTTGCTTTCCAGTATTATCTGTTTTATAATATAGAGATAATTCAGAATTATCATCAATTGCAACCATTTTTAGTGATCTAATGGCTTCCATCAATTTTGGAACTTGCGTTTTTGAAGAAGGATGCAATAAATAATATAATTCGTCAATAGACAGATTCTTGTAATCAAAAATAAATTCGCCAGTTCCCAATTCAATGCTTTCCATATTGTCGTTAATACAATTATATTCACCAGTCGCATCAATAAGAATACATTTATTGGAAGTTTTAGAAGAAATAAGTTCTAATAATTTTGCTATTGTCCAGCTTTTCCCACCCCCTGTAGTCCCCAGCACTGCACAATGACGACCAAATAATGAATTTAAAGAAATATTGCATAATGAATCATTTGATGTTAACTTTCCCAAGGGGGCTAAAGGAATATCAATGTCGTCTTTTTTTATCCCAAATCTTGCTATATATAGTCCCATTTGTTCATCAGAGCAAGAATAGACTTTGGCTCCGACAGATGGGTACCGAGATACAGTTTTATTAATCACTTCCGGCTTATATACATCAAATAAAGCAAGCAGTTCTATTTTTGCTATCGGATGAAACATCGTGTCTTTTTCGTTAATGTTTTTATCCGTTATTTCCGCTCTTTCACCTTGAGGAAGACTTTGCTCAAAAATTCGGCCAAGAAATCCATATTCTTGACCTTCAATAACAACAAAACTTCCAACAGATCCACCAAAATATATTTCTCCATTAAAATAAAAGGAGTGTAAAAGTCGGGCTGAAGGGATTTGCATACGCACATATTGAGGCGTTACTTCGCAAATGTATCCTATAAATTTATTATGATCAAATGGTTTCATCTTGATTTGGTAGATTAATATTATATGAGTCATTGTACGGATAATTCTCTACAAAAGCTTTGAATTTGGAAAAAAGAACTGTAACATTAGGCATAACTTTTCCATCTTCAGAAACATATTCTGGTACTAGCTGATGGGTTATCCCACTATCAATCCATTCTTCTTTAGTAGGTTCTTCTCCTGTTGTTATTTTTTTCGTTCCATAGCATACTATGAGCAAGTGAAAATTAGGGTTTTGAAATACAGCTTCTTTTATTGCATTCTGTATATGTTTATCTTGAAATCCAAAGCCGGCAACTATCAATAATGTCCCCTCTTTTCGCAATGTAGTTTGCAAATGGGACATCATTTCAAAATAAGGTTGCTCGTAACTACTTTCATACTTTTCACTTGCCGGGTAGATAATACAAGGATGTTCTGTACTTTCTTTTTGGTATATATTATCACCTGCTTTTTCCCAATCTATGCTCCCGTGTAACTTAAATAATTGTATTACATTAGGAATAAAACTTTCTTCCTGTTTAACCCTTGTATGTTCTCTAAATACAATATCATGGTTAAAATTAGCTCCATTGAATATACGAGGATAAGAAAATGAAAAACCGTCAATTATTGTAAAATTCATCTTTTGCGCAGCTTGCTCAAACAGTGTGTCATAGTTTGTTGTATATAACTGTACTCGTGGTTCCGAAGGTTTACGAGCAGTCACCTTCCTAATAAAGTCTTGATGGTGCTTGTTTGTTACATCTAATTTCAGCCGACAGGCGTCTGCAATTTTCTTCTCCAATTTATTCCTTAAAGAATCTCCATTTTTATCTTTTATTTCTCCATTCAATTTTTCATATAGGATTGTGAATGATAAAAAATCCTCTATATTTTTAGATTGAATTATCGAAGAACATTTTTCTTTTAAGCACCCTTCTGTTGCCATAAGGACATTCCCTATCGCTTCTATTTCCTCCTTATAGCTATCCCATAGTTCTGTTCTTGTTTTTCCTCCATTCTCTCCATTTTCCATAGACGTTCCTGCCGCCGTCAAAACGGCGACATTTTTAAAATGACTTGTGTAACGAATGATATCATTCGCTATTATACGGAAAGACTCAGCTCTTGCGTTTGACTTAAATTCAGCGATTCCATCGCCATCATTTTGAGGTTGCGGCTCATCGTTTATATACCAGTGAGTTTCATCATATGAAACAGACTTTACAGCAGTTTTATATAAATAAATTTTACCCATTACAATTCACCATTTAGTAGTTTTATAATTTTGTAAATTTCAGAGTACGCTTTCAAATCCTCTGGTGATTCCTTACAGAGTTGGCACAACTTTTCTGAGTTTAACATCGCCCGTTCCAAATCGCCATTCTCTGTCAGGTATTTATAGAGGTTGGTACGTATGAAATATCGTTTTGTCTTTTCATACCCCGGCATATATTTCTGCAATTCGGGAAGCAGTTGGTCGTAACTTTCATATCGCCGACAAGCCACATTAGGCAAGAAGTGGAGCAGAAACCAAAATTCCGTGCAAGGATTCGTTTCTACAAACATCACCTTTCCGGCATATTTCTTCTTGCTATACTCTTTCTTTGCCCGCTGATACAACTGCATTTCAGATGGGAACTGAAATAGTCTGTCCATATCAAACAGGCATACGATAAAGTCGTATTGCTTGTTCAAATAAGATTCTACCAGTTTCAGTATATGATTGATGTCGCTGTGCTGCGGAAAATCCGGAGCGACTTTAAAGGGATAGCGACACGCAATCCTCAGAGAATCGAAATAAAACCATTCTGTTTCTCCCTCGCCTATGATGGCGATACTTTTTGTTACTGTCCGTCCCATATCATTAGTCATTCAGGTTGATATACTGACTACCCAAGAACGGCAACTTTACCAATTTTCCCTGCTTGTAAGCATTATATGGGGAAAGATTCTTATGCAGTCCCAAAGAAGACAGACGTACTATTTTAGTTTCGCCAAGTTCGTCTTTATCGGTAAACCATATCGTATCACGGCGAATAAAATCCTCGTTGAGAAGATTGATGTCGTGTGTGGTCAGGAGCATTTGGGATGTTCCGTTACTGTTTGCCAGAAAGACTTTCAGGAAATAAGCCAACAGTTCATAATGAATACTTGTCTCCACTTCATCAATGGGTACAAACCGATTGGTCTTTAACAGGAAATTCAGTATCACCGCCATTCCCAAGAACCTCATGGTGCCGTTGGACTCGTATTCTTCCGACAAATCATATACTTTATCGCCTGCCTTATGCTTGAAGGTCAGTTCCGTATTTGTAATTTTCCCCTTTCGAAGCATTTCAGCCTTTGCCTCTTTATCAATAGGGGCATTCTGAATCAGTTGTTCCAATTCAGGGGTAATCAGCTCTTCCTCTTCGTTTAATACCACATCTTCTATATTGAAATCGGACGCTTTCAGGAAATTTAAAATGAATTTCTTCAAATCTCCTGCCTCGTCTTTATCCAATCGTGATTTGACATATCCCGAAAGCAACATACCGGGAGCCAGTACATCTTTTATCTGTTTGGCAAAATAGTCGTACACATCATTCAGCCTTGTCCGTTCCACGTTGCTTTTGCCAAATGCGGCAAGCACACTGCAATTATTGATAGTGTTGCCGGAAATCACATCCTGGCTTTTCTTCGTCATTTTCAGATTTACGCCAAAGTCAATGGTCGTGGAATCTGTTGCGGCATCATAACTTCGGTTGTACAGCTTGGTCGGGCGAATGGAATCATAAACAATCAATGTCTCGGAATAGATATGCTTTGCGTCCAATTCAAAACTAAGGATGTACTTCGACTGGTTGATATAGAACACCATTGACATCTTTGTCTTCTCGTTCCTTGAGGTGTCATCCAACATGAAAGGAACAACTCCGGTTTTCTCAGTCCTGTCTTTAGGCATTCTCAAAACCAGCATCTTGAAAAATTCAATGGCATTTAATATATTCGTTTTACCAGAAGCGTTGGCACCATAGATAATGCCCACTTTCAGCAATCTTACACCGTCCTTAACTTCATACGAATACTCATCAGACATAAAAGTATCTGCCGATGGTTCAAAACTGATTTTCTGGACCGACTTAATGGAGAAAAAATTCTCAATGCTGAACTCTGCTATCATAATCGTTGATTTTATCTATTGTATGGTGCAAAGATACAAATAAAATCTCATACAACAAATTATAAATACGATTATTGTAGAAAAACTACGCAATGCAAATATAAAATCAGCGAATATCTATTTATTAGGGCTATAAATTAACCGTCTGATTATCTTCGGAAGGTGTTGACTGATTTGAGGACGGTAAACGAATGTGGATTATGCAGCCAAAGAAGTTAATTGTCCAATGCCATTTGCGCCATCTCTTGATTCTATTTACGATGGCTAAATAGTGATGCTAAAATGGTACTAAATTGCAAAACTACTCTTTTATATATGTTGTAAAGTGTAGTAATTCAGTTTATTATAAAATTATATATCTTGTATCCCACAATTTAAACACAACCTCCCATACTTCATAGCCTATTTTAACCTCCCGCATCATCTTACTGACAATGTCTTCATCTATTGTTTGAAAAGGGGCTTGTTCAATTGTGAAACGCCAAGTAGAGAATTCACCAATATCAGAATTTCCTCCTTGACTTCCAGCTACTCCCCAATTGGGAACATATGGTGGAAAATTTCTCTTCACATAGCTTTTTATTTGCTTCTTGTTTTTAATCGTTTCCACATAGTGATAATATAGCAGTTTTATTTCATTAGCATTATCTACATAAATGGGAAAATTCCGAAACAGATTTCTAAAATTCATCTCACTTGTTACGATAGACGGACTTCCATAAGTAAACAAATCCATTTGCGCAGATGGAAGAGTATCACAACGGTTTGATGCCTCGTTGGCAGTTGCTATAACAACTGTATTAAAGACGATACCAACTAAAAATAAAACGGTTCGCATAATATACATTATTTTCAACTACTTATTCAAGATTTCATTGTTTCTCCATTCATCAAGGTACAGATTCTATATACAATTCCGTCTTATCCTTTCCTGTCATAAAATCAATATTCACGCAATAACATAAATAACGCCAAAAGAAGAAAGCGAAAAGCATCTGAACATTCCTATCCGTTTCAAAAGCATCCAAACATTGATGGTTGTTGGCTCGGAACTTTCCCAAAACGACAGTAAAAGGTAAACTGCCGGTTGCTTCATACGCATTGCATATTTCCTTAAGTAAAGGAGATGTAGCCTGTGACAGTTCCTTCTGATAATAAGTTTCTCCATTCAGTTGTTTCTTGAATTCATAGCCACAAATAATATGATAAGGATCGTACCGTTTCCAATTCGTATGAAGTGAATCAATCGGATGCTCTTTAGTCTCTACAAAATAGCTACCAAACATATCCGGATAAAGTTTGTCATTAATAGCTTTCAAAGCCTCTTTATCCACATCAATAATATAATGGAATTTATAATGCAGAAGAGCATCCATCATCAACTTTACTGCTTTTCCGTCAGAACTGCCGTAGTTACGTTGCAATGTAGAACGGAAAAAGTTAATCATTTCTGTCTCTACAGCAGACACATCGTTTATTGTAGATGCTTTTGTCTGGCAAACAAACAACATTATTCCTAAAAGGAATAAAAAGATACTTCTTTTCATATTCTCCTTATTTACATTTATAAATACTATCACCGAAAGAGCAATTGCTATGTGCCATGACGACTTCCATGTCAGGTGTGTGACAACCAGACTCTTGTTTAGCAAGCGAACAACACAACTCTCAATATATAAATTTCTTTTTATACTTTCATTCTATTATTCCCGAACTAATGCTTTTATTTTCAGTTCAATCTTTTGTCTACAATTTCCTTCTATAACAATAGTCTTATTATTATGTCCTACACTGTTAGGACTAAATTCAACAGAAATAGAATCCTGACTAGTAGACATTATTGGCTGCCGATTCCAAAAAGGTACCGTACAACCACAAGTTGTAACAATATTATGTATTACGAACTTACGATCACTATTATTGGTATAATAAAATTTGCAAACAACTCTATCCGCTAGATTTATTACCCCAAAATCATATTCTGTATAAACAAAATCAATATCTCTATTTTCTATCAGAGCAATTCTATTCTTGTTTTTTAAAATATCCAAAAACTCTTCTGGATATTTTTTCATTTCTTCAGGTTTTGAGTTTATCCATAAATCAGTATATATTTCTTCTGTTTTTATAGCATCTCTACTTTTAAAGAATTGAGCTAAAAGATATTTCCCGTAAAATTCATTCTTTTGACTAATTAATGCTTCCAAATTATTTATATTTCCTGCAAAGTTGCCATTTTCTCCTTCTTCTATACATTTATATAGTTTCAACAAAACATTCAAATACATTATATCATCTTTTTTACGCATCGTAAAATCTGATTCCAGCATAGCAGAATAGAGTTGCTTTTCAGTAACGTTCTCTAAAATCTGTTTCATTTCATCACCTGAAAAGAAAGAGGTTATAGTATCGGAAGAAAAAATTATGTATAATGGATATATACCATTAGGAATGATTTTACTAAATACACACTCCTTTGAGTCATGAGCAACATAACAAATAAAGTTATTTGTCAACAAAGTGTCCTCAATAAAAAAATCTGCATCATTTTTCTCATTTATTAATTTGATCAATAAAGGCTTACGAACACCATTCTCGTAATTCGAAAGTTTTGAAAGACTAACAAATATTCTATACGAGTTCTTGTCATAACAAGAACTTATTAATAATATACAAAATAATATTCCTATGTTTTTTTTCATCTCCAAGTTGTTATATTTGAAGGCTAATAAAAAATATAATCATGAAGACCATTTTTACTATTAGCCTTCCCGTTAGAATTTAAGCTTTTAAAACTTACAATGTAAACATCCTATAACAAGTAAGCATACAAATCAATATCATCATCAGAACACCACCTATAGCAATATACATTCGTACAGTTCGTCCTTGATATTTTTTTCGAATTTTAGGAATAATACTATATATACTCATGAATATCACGAAAACAGTTATAACTGTTAACAGTATTTGACCAAACAAAATTTTATTCATTGGCTCAACTAAATCAATTATCATTATAAGCATAGAGAAAAACACACTTTCTCATTTAAATTTTGTTTAATAAATAAAGGGTCATTCAAAAAACACAAAAGAATTTTGCGAACAATCCCCTATCATCCATTTAACAATAAAATGCTCTAAAGCATCCTACTATCAACATAGTATTGAGAATTATAGAAAGTCCCAAAAGTATAGCCAAACGTATATATTTTCTCTCTGTGTACATTCTTTCCCAGTTTACCAAGATATTATACACACTATATATTATTGAAAGGCAAACAAACAAAAACAACGCTACTTTTTCCATGATAACTCACAACCACGAATACAAAGATCATATTCCTTTATTGCTTCATCCCTTTCTATCTGAAGTATCATTGTTAAACCTATTTGATTTATAACCCCAACAGGAGCACCATAGCCTAATGATCCTAGACAAAGAGCTATATTGATTGCAGTTCCACAAAGATACATAGCATCAATCTTATCAGTTTTAATATCATACTCTTCTCTACACATTGATTTACATTCGCTTAGTTTATCCAAATTATTTTCCGTACGATTTTTTAGCATCACAGTTGAATTCCTCATAAACAAAGAATTTTGCTTTCTGTTTATTTGCAATTCTGCAGAAATTAATTGCTCATTTCCTTTAATTTTTTCATTTATATTTTTATTTTCAACTAATTTCTTTTTAGCCTCTAAGACTGAAAAGAAAACCTCTTTTGTTCTCACAGAATCACTTCCCAAAATATTAGCAACTTTATATTCAAACAAAGTTTCATATCTTTTTGAGTCAGCAAGATAAAGTTTTCCCAATTTCAACAATTCTGTCTTCTCTTCTTTTGACATTCTAGATGTAATTTCATTAACGATTCCTATTAAATTAGCATAATTAGAATCATATTCTTCAAACTCCCGAGACTGTAATACTACATCATACTCCATCCCATTAGAACGAGTCATTGCGTTCTGAGGGAAGTCTACTTCGTCTACAAATCTGTCGTAGTCAGAGCTACAACTCTGTACTATAAGTACTAAAAACATTGATAACACAAAGTAACTTCTTTTTTTCAACTTTCCTAAAATCATAATTTTTCTATTTAGTTAAACAATTAATGATATAAAGTTTCATTCATGTCATATATTGCTAGCTCATACATGCCATTAAATGAATCAAATACTATTTGAATAATTCTACTTCCACACCTGCTTTCCACCCTCATACACAAAAATCCGTTCCTGCTTCCCTCGTGTATGATTCTGCAACAGCAGCAACGCCCCTTTAGGAACCCTCTTGTAAACCAGCGAATCCAACATCGCCGTTTGCTGTCCTAAGGTCCTCCACCCTCTCTTTGTACAATAAGACAATTCATAATCATCCAACGAACGAACATAATTATCCCGGTTGGCAGGCGTATAAATTATCTTATCTACCACCTTTGGCGTGCCTAGGTCTAACCCAGTCCAGCCGCCATAGGGTTCCGTGTAGTCAAAAGACGTTTCAGTATTACCGTCAAATGCATTTGTATATTCGTGCGAGCCATCCTGTTGATAGCAACCGGGAGTACCTATAACTCTGCCGCTTAATGGCAACAGTCCACCCGCTTCATAAAACTCTATTTCCGCCACATTGCAATGCCCCTTTTCCGGTCCTATATAGCGGACATACCGAAAAGGCGTCAAAGAACGGGAATACGCCATTGTCCGCAACCGTTCGGGTTGCTTTTCTATCAGGAAAAGCACCTCCGTCTGACGAAAAACCGGATCATTGCTTCCTTCAAAAACACCTCCTATCATACGTTTCTGATACTTCTCATCTTGCCACAAAGGATATTTAGCAAACAGCGTTACATCCTGAACACTATCTGACGGAGCAAAAACATGAAATTCACCGGAAACAGTCATTTCAAAAGGATCAGTCCAAAAACGAAGCCTTCCCCGTTCGTAAGTTGCTATCCGCATGACGGGTTCTATCTGGACATCGCTGAAAGCAAGATGTTTACCATCAAATTCCGCCCATGCTACAGGTTCCCAATCCATGCGGCTACTACCACAAAGATAAGCGATACGCGAACGGGGCTTTCCCGAATAAAGCATAGATGTGGGAATCTCCAGCCTCTTCTTGTATGTCTTTGCATAATCGGCTGTCACATCAACGATATGCGGATCTCGGAAGAAAGGCACAACAGCCGTATCCAAGCGTTGCATTTCTGCCTGCATAACACGATTAAGACTGAACGTATTCCGATAAACCTTTATTTTCGAAGCTTCACACATCTTATCCTTACGGACTTCTTTTATCTTATCCGGATACTCCTGAAAATAAAGCGTACCATATTTATCTGCGAACGACACCCATTGGTGCCCATCATTCCCACCTCCATGAAGGGGCATAAAATCTATGGCACAAGGGATTCCCAACGCACGACAAACATAAACAACATAATCGGAAAGTTCACGGCAACTGCCCGAAACGCTTTGTGCAATCTCCGGTCCTACATGAGGTAGTCCTTGCGGAATCGTAGTTGTAAAGAAGCGGCTACGTTTACGAAGAGAATCGCACAAACAACGGGCGGCAACAAGCGGATCTTCTATATCAAGAACCGTGGAAGCACGCAGCGAATCAAGCAAAGGATTATACTTTCGATAAATATCCTCACGCCAATAGCTTAATGTTTCATCACCAATACGATAAGGAAGAATATACTCGCAAAAATCGGCAAAAGAGACATTCTTCCCCCAAGGCTGGTCCTGCCAAACTTTAAATGCCCAGTCGATGTTACTACATAAATAAGCAGAATCGACTGTCAAAACGTCTTTGCAATACTGCAAAGAATCTAAAGAAAACGGTCCATACATCCTTCTGATAGAATCCACCATTGCTTGTGGATATATCTTTTTACTCCGTGCTTCCTGCAAGAGAGTAAAGAAGGTGAGGTATTGTTCCAGCAGCTTACCTTTATAATAGGTATAAGATGGCATATTCTCTATCAGGAAACAAGCTGCCCTATATTTCAAGCTATCCGATGGATTGGATTGATAACGATGTAATGCCTTCTCAAGTTCAACACGATTTTCTCCAGCCTGCGACAAAGCTGCATCCAACGGAAGTACAACAGCAATCTCCTCTTTCTTCTCTTGTGAACAAGAATAAAAAAGAGAACCTCCCATAATAACAGAAAGGAAAATAACAGGAATCAGCTTTGTTATTGTTTTCATAATATTATTTTTCACAAAGATACGAGCATAACAAATGCAATTCAAGGGGGTGTTACACCTCTACCCCTGTCAGACAGGCATTTGGCGCACATTTAGAGCCTAAAAAAAGTCATTTTATACCTAAATTGTAACATTGATATATGAATTGCCATAGCCATCAAACAGCTATTTGAACAGATTATTTCATTTTTTGCACAGAATGTTCCATCTAATTGCTATAAAATTCCTTTCTTTGCTTATTCTAATTCAAATTATAAACAAGCTATGAAAAGCAAAAACAAAAAACGGAGTAGTATATATGTAATTACACTGTTTGGAATATTATTGACCACATTCCTTATTTATAGTTGTAGCACCGATGAATACAAATACAACTATGCAAATGAGACAGCAACAGAAATAAACTCAATTGCCCAAACACGCAGCTTGTTCTTTCAAACTTGGAATACAGGAAATATATTGATAGATTCCGTTGCCAATTCAGATGAGTTTTATGAATTTAAAAGATGTAGCGAACAATTAGCAGACAAGTTTAGTGCTTATACATCCAAACTAAATGATGAAGAATATGACAAACTCATGGAAGATCTGAATAATGATGAGTATGTGGAAGATTTCATCAAAAAAGCGAATCTGGAAGAAGAACTCCGACAAATGGATGAGGCTAATAAAGGCTTGCGTGAGCGTACGGTATTCTTAAGATTGAGTGAAGAGGAACGGTTGTCATTATTCAGTCTGTATGCCAAAAGTCATGAGTTTACGAAAAGAAAGATTTTAAAAACACGCAAAGAAGGAAATGGTAATAGCAAATGTGAAGAATTGAGACAAGCAGCATACGAACAAGCACAAACGGAGTATGATAATGCTATAGCCAGATGCAAAGCAGAATCTCCAACTACTTATTGTTATACACAAGCATTAGCCAACTACAGAAGAAATCAAAGAATAGCTGATAAAGAATACGAAGAATGTATAAACGAATAACTATATATATATTTTTATATAATGTAATGTGGATTGCCAGTATTGCAATGTGCTATTTAGATCGCTTTATTG
>CAPYSS010000044.1:0-23245 GCA_948742525.1 Bacteroides caecimuris
TCTCTCTTCAAGAGAGCCTTATATAAATATTAAATCTTATGGCAATCTTTGACCTATTCAGTAAATCCAATCGGAACACCATAAATAAGACGAGTCCACATAGCTCAAGATTTGAAGATGCCTGCGTTGATCCTAATAGACCGGCGCAGACTGCTATTATATATCAAAGCGAACTTGACTATATGTCAAGATGCATTTTAGACTATATTGACATAGAGACAGGAGGTCAGCTTTTCGGATACTGGACTTCGACAGGAGTACCTGTAGTACTATATGCAATCGGACCTGGACGACAAGCGCAACATAATCCCACTTCTTTTATTCAAGATCAGGACTATCTGCAATTGGTTGGGAACGAACTTCATAAAAGGTATAGATTACAGCATATTGGCGAATGGCATTCTCACCACCAACTTGGACTCGCCCATCCAAGCGGTGGCGATGTGAATACCATGCAATATGGTGTAGGAAAACCAGGATTTCCGAGGTTGCTATTGTGTATTGGTAATTGTACTCGCACCCATACTACGGTCAATCCTTTTATATTTCACGAGAAAACTCCCCGTGAATATTCACAGGCGGCTTGGGACATAATAAGCCTTGATAGTCCTTTTAGAAAACTTGTTGATACAGAGCTGCGTTCAATTTTGATTCATCCATACACACGGTCAGCCTCGCATGGTGAAATAAGGAGCACTCGCTATGTGATAAAGGAATCTTCTTCACATAGATTGCATTGGCTAACGGAGAAAGCAGAGAATGTTGAAACGATGAAAACTTTTGTTTCAATGGTTCAATCAATGTATCCATCAATTACTGTGAAAGCTGAAATTCTTGAAAGCGGAGAGCCTTTAATTTCTTTAGTAGAGAAAGGCCTTTCGATAAAACTGCCGTATGGGTTCCCGGTGAAGAGTCCTATAGTGTCCTCTGCCACTGGAAATAATTTATCTTATCGTAGTAACTGGGAAATTGGAGAAGAATCTTTGACTGTAACTTTTGGTCGCTGGATAGCTTCTATACTCCCGAATATGATTAGTGATTCGCGTTCAATGAACGAAACTACAGATGAAGATGTTTATGGTCCGGAAAGGCGAGAATCATTGACAAAAGAAGAGAAGAAAGAATACCGCAAGGCTAAAACACGTACTGAGCGAATTGCTTCTGAAAACCAAATTCTTTCATACTATTTTCATGACGCAGCGTTTGCCTGGAGTGACATTACTGACACTCCGGTTGTAAATATTGTTGCATATCCATTCACAAAAGGAAAGCAATGCGTAATACGCATGACTTTACCAAGTGACTTTCCCGAAAATAGGCCATCAGTACAAATCGGTTATTATCATGAAGATGATACTCCGGAACCGACTTTGCCAAAACATCTTTCGGAAATCAATTACATCCGACTATCGGATTTATTCAATGGAGCTAAAGGGTATTATTCAAGAATGCTTGAATGGACGAATGATAGTTCCTTACTAAAAGCATATATTGTGGCTTGCACTATTGTTTTTTATAGCAATAAAGCCAATAAAGAATGTCGTGACGTAGGATACTATCTGAATCAATTTTTGGATAATGATTCAAAAATAAAAGATTTGATAAAAAATATATCAGAAAAAATAAAAGAGCAAAAACAGTAAACAATGGACTACCAACGCAAACAACTGGAAGAGCAGGTAATCAGTCACTATATGGGAGGAAACAAATCTTTCGCTTTTGGTGATTTGAATACAACTAAACCATATCTCCGCATTGCAGCCCGAACCAATAGCGGTAAAGTCTATGTGCTTCGTATAGAACTCCCCGGATACCCTAACCAAAAACCCAATGCTTATGTAGAATGCATGCTTCGAGACTGCCATGGAAATCTCATGAATGGGGCAAGTACTAAAAACCACACCTTGAGTCCTCACCCTAACGGATGGACGCAAATTTGCCATTATCACCCTGACGCTTGGAAACCGGATATGTCGTTGTGGATGGTATATGTAAGATGTGTGCTTTGGCTGAACATCTACGAACAGACTCTTCGTACCCACAATGATATGGAGTATTATCTCCGTCACATGGGTTCAGATGGTTCAACGATCAGATAGAATATGGCCGACAAGTTATATTGGGATTCTCAAAAAAACACATTCGCACTACGTTCAGAATCAGACTCAGCCACATCTGACATGATTGTAATGGACCCGAATATAGTTCATGTAGATGGACCGATCAGTCCTGACTATGTGGATCCCAATAGATTGATAGGGTTGATAATAAATCACAACAGAGATATTAGGCAAGGTTATATCAAAGATTGTCCAATAAATTATGATGAGACGTTGCTTCGTGAAGCTATTGAAAAATACAATGATATAGTTGAACGTAAATATCGAGACAATTTTAAACTAAGAAACAAATAATAAAGCATATATGGCACAAGAACTAAACCTCGACCAACTCTCCGACGCAATGCGTAAGCAACAGGAGGGCAATACCAACGGCAAAAGAGTCGTATGGGACAGAAACTCCATGACCTTCGTAGAACTGAATAGCAACGAGCAGGCGAACGACACCCAAAGCGTCGTAAACGATGTATCTAAAAGACCTTTTTATTCGGCATGATTACGGAATCTGATTTTGGGAAACGTGTTTACTATATTGATGGTGAACAGTTGAACCAGTTTGTGGCATCATCTGAATACGTTTGCACAGGTTATGGCTATGAATGGGAAAAAGAAGGTGTAACACATATTCATTTTTTTCCGTTAGAACATTCTTTTGGGAAAAAACTGAACGTTAGCTTCGCCAAAGAGAATGGTCATCATTTATCAGATGCGAATATAAAAGTTGATATCGCATCTAATGGCTCTGCCCTTGTAGACGGGACTGAGGTTACCATAATACCCTCGAGAGAAAATCTATACAAACGAAACAAAGGTCTGATTGAACTTGATATTCTCGCAAATAAGAGAGTCCTGATAATTGGTCTTGGAAGTGGCGGCTCTCCGATAGCTGTTGAACTTGCAAAAGCAGGGGTTGGTCAGTTCGCTCTTGCTGATTTTGACAGAATAGAACTTCACAATCTATCACGACACATCTGTTCGCTCAACGATTTAGGTCGACTAAAAACCGATGCGGTTTCGGATGCCATTAAAGGCAAGAATCCATATGCTGTTGTTGATAAACTCCCCATCGATGTAAGCAAAAATCTTGACATTCTTGAAGAAGAGATCAAGAAAGCAGACATTGTAATGTGTTGTACTGACAATAACTCATCACGTTTTCATACGTCTGAATTACTTGTAAAACATAACAAGGTGGGATTGTTTGGTCGTGCCATAACACGAGCTGAAGGTGGTGATGTGTTTATTTATCGTCCTGGTCAGGCTTGCTATTTTTGCTTACTTGGTAGCGACTGGTATGACCAAAGTAACGAGGAAATTACCAACGAAGCATCAGCTCGCAGAGCCGGACATATTCCAGCTTACGTTTCGGCAGAAGATGCCGAGGCTTTTGTGCAAGTTGGCTTGGGGGCTGACATTGAACCAATAAATAATATGATGGTTAAGCTGGCTCTTGTAGAGTTATCACGCGGAACAGAGTCAGGCATTTCATCATTAGAAGATGAATTTCAGGCAAACTATTACATTTGGGCTAACCGACGTGAACGTCAATACACCAACTGGGGTAGCTTCCATAATACAAATGGAATGCCAACTATAATGAAATGGTATGGGATAAATATCTCTAAAGATGATGATTGCACCCTATGCGGCCATAAAGAGTCCTTAGCTACTGATGAGACATTCCTTGAATCTTTGAAGGCGATGGGATCCGGCGATTTCTCGGGGCTTAATCTTGAGGACATATCTGATACCGGTTTACAGAACATGTAATCATTTAACATATGCAGGGTACGGATTTTTCTCGTTTCACTCCAGAGGCTCTTAAAGCTATTGAAACTTCAGCTCGTCTTGCGTCAAGTTTCAATAGCAATATTGTCATGCCATGTCATCTAATAGGCGGTCTTGCGTCTGTCAAAGGCGAAGAGGTATGTTCTGTATTACGAAACAAAGGCTATGACCCGGATTCATCTATGGAAGCTGTTGCACAAGGCATGGCAGAAATACCGTGGGCTCAGTCTGGAAGTGGAATGTCATTCCATCCCGAAGTAGAAGATGCTTTTGCGAAATCCTCAGCACAGTCAGGGGCAGTTGAAATTTCAACTATTGTAAATGAACTCTTGAACTCCGATAGTAGTACCCTTGGCTCATATTTAATCAAGTCATCAAATCATGGCACAGCAGAAATACCAACATCCGGTATTATGCGTGACTATCAGGAAGATGGTTCCACAACAGGAGAGACCATTAAAGAGTTCTGTGTCAATATGCTTGAACTTGCAGCAAATGGCAAGCTAAATCATGCAATAGGACGCGATGAAGAAGTAAAACGTGTGCTTCTAATTCTTGCGAGGAGTACTAAAAACAATCCAGTGCTGGTGGGAGAGCCCGGCACAGGAAAGACCGCTATTGCTGAGGAACTGGCTATTAGGTTACTGAATGGTCAGGTTCCTCCAGATTTAGCAGAGCTAAAACTTTTCAGTCTCGACTTTTCTTCAATAAAATCACTGCCGGATGCTGTTGGAGTGATGAAAAGTATTTTAGAGGAGGCCACAAATGATCCCTCGCTTGTACTGTTCATTGATGAAATTCATATGCTCATAAGCACTTGTAATTGTTCTGACAATGATATCGCAAATCTCTTAAAACCCGCAATGGCTCGCGGTGAGATTAAGATATTTGGAGCAACAACTTTGGATGAATACAAGCGAATCGAAAAAGATCCCGCTTTTGAGCGACGTTTTCAGAAAGTTATCGTTGATGAACCGGATATCGAATCTGCTATTAAGATACTTCAAGGTGCAAAAGCTAAATATGAAGCCTATCATAACGTTTCAATTTCAAATGAGGTTTGTAAATCCGCTGTAAACCTGTCTGCCCGTTATATAACCAATCGTAGATTACCAGATAAAGCAATTGATTTAATTGACGAAGCAGCTGCTAATCTTAGGATTGCTGGTGGACAACGGCGAGAAATGGAGGTAAACGATATTATGAAAGTCGTAACCGCATGGACCGGTATTCCAGTTGATGATATGGATGCTAATGAGACGGAGAGACTTCAGAATATCGAGCAGGAACTCCATGCGTCAGTAGTAGGTCAGAATAAGGCTGTTAAAGCTGTTTCAGATGCTATTAAGCGTAGCCGAATGGGCTTTGGGGATGCGTCGCGTCCCATAGGGTCATTCTTATTTCTTGGCACGACCGGAACCGGCAAGACCGAACTTTGCAAAGCGATTGCAAAATTTCTTTTCAATGACTCCAATCAAATGGTCAGAATTGATATGAGTGAATACCAGCAAGAGCACTCTGCTCACCGTCTTTTCGGACCACCACCAGGATATGTAGGTTATGAGCAGGGCGGTCAACTTACTGAAGCTGTTTATCGTAAACCTTTCAGCGTTGTGCTTTTTGACGAGATTGAAAAAGCTCACCCTAAAATCTATGAAACACTACTTCAGGTTCTTGATGACGGGCGTATGACTGATGGTCAAGGCAAAGTCGTAAATTTCAAAAACACGATTATTGTCATGACCTCCAATATGGGACAGCAAAATATCCTCAGCACTCTATGCGGGAGACAAGCATCGGATGAGGAAATAGAACGATGCACATATAATGTCATGCAGCAACTGCGTCAAAGGGTTGCCCCTGAATTTATAAACCGCATTGACAATATTGTGATGTTTATGCCCTTGTCAAAAGACGATGTAGCGAAGATTGCAGAAATAAATTTAAAGAAAGAACAAAAGAAATTACAAGATAAGAATATTTCAATTATCATCGAGCCGACGGTTGTAAGATTTATTGTTGATCATGGCTATCAACCGGAATATGGCGGTCGTCCTGTGAAACGTGCTATTACCGACTACATCATCAATCCATTAACTTCGGAGATGGTTAATGGAACGGTTGATAGGAATAGACCAATTTACATTTCTGTAAGTAGCAATAAAATAATCTTTAGAAATGGCTCTACCTGCAGGGTTTAATCCCAACGATATGTCTTTTGGAAATTTGACCAAGAGAACACCTGTAATCGAAATACCTCGCAATACCTCAACATACACTTCATATGCAAGGTGGGGTAATAGTCATCGTGAATCTCTATGGTCACGTTTCAATAATGGGGTAGCAAGTATCGGCAATTGGTTTGCAGAAAAGTCTGAGGATGTACTTGGATGGATTAGTCTGGCAACAATGGCAATTATTGTCATATCGTGTATTGTACAAGTCATCTCCACGTGGATTGATGATGGGTTTTGGATGGCTTTACTTATGGCTTTTGGTGTTTGTATTGCTGGGGTTATAGCTTGGTATGTGGCAGCAATTGCTATAGTGATTGGCGTCAATGTTGTTATGTATGGATTCCGATTCTTGTTTTGGAATGGATGGACTCTGTTAATAGCTCTGATACTTTCCATCGGCGGCTGGGCTTACGCAGCGTATAGTTCGCCTTCGTATGACTATACTCCGGTGGCGGAAACAGAAGTTTATACCCCAATATACGACAAATATTGCTGTACGGCAGCAGTTTTGAATGTCCGAATCCATCCGAATAAAACCAGCCGTGTTCTCGGAACTCTCCGAAACGGCCAGGTGGTTGAAGTGATAGATAAGGAAAATGGATTCGCCGCCATTGAATACAATGGTCAGCGAGGTTATGCAAGTTTAAAATATCTAAATAAAATAAATTAACGAATATGGGATTCTTCTCAAAACTCTTCTCTGTAACGTCTTGTCGCAACTGTGGCAGCACAGATTTACAATGCGTTAATCAGCTTTATGGGTCAAATTGTAAACTCATGGCCTGCCGCAAATGCAATAAAGTATATGTTTATGAACAAGCGCCTCTTTGCGCTAATTGCGGTAAACCTATGCGGGGGACGGCATATCATAGCGGCGGAGCTATAGTGCCCAAGTGCACATCTTGCGGTCATATATTTGACTGTGATGAACGTGGATGGGTAAATCTTGATTGAACACAATCTATTAAATAATCAATATGGCAAAAGACGGAGACATAATCGATGTAATGTTCGGGTGGATAATCAGTCTGTTCGGATGGATTCTCGGAGGAATTGTCAAACTACTTATGGCTATCATCGGTGGCTTGTTCAAAGGCATCGTTGGGCTATTCAAGAAGAACGAAACGCCGATTCAGGATTAAACGACATCAAGGCGTATGCAAAAAAGCCTCAATAGAGTATGCAATGGAGTAACCGAACGTCCATCAACCGGGTAGGAATAACCTCTCTTTTTAATGTTTACAACTATGGCATTAAATTTCAACGTAGTTGAAGCTGCTCAGAACGCTAACGAAGTTTTCCAGTTCTGCAACTTCTCACAGAACGGTCCCTGCGACATGTGCTGGGGCGACCTCAGCCTCTAACAAGAGGTAAATCTTACAACAATGGGTGAAGTCCTATGGATTTCGGTTTATGGGACTTCACCTTTTAATACGAACAACAATGAAGTGGTCTAAATACAATATACTCAGTAAATCTGACAAATACGGACATCTGCTCTTCAATACCATGTCGATGGTGTTTCTTCAAATCAACGAAGAAGATTTACAGGCATGGCTTGAACTTAAATCAAACCCTGACAAGGTTGCCGAGATTTCCAATGGAGACTTCCTGCTGAAATCGCGCATAATTGTCAAGGATGATGATGAAGACCTGAATGTTTACCTCACCGATGTACTGAAGAATCGCTATAATTCAAGCGACCTTGCACTGACGATATTACCTACAAGAGGGTGCAACTTCGGATGTATTTACTGCTATGAGCAGGAACGCCCAATGATCAATATGTCAGAAGATACCGAACAGGCAATCATTCGATTTGTCAAGAGCAATCCCAATCTTAAAAGGCTCAGCGTAGTCTGGTATGGTGGTGAGCCTCTCATCAATTTCCCATCAATACAGCGATTGAGTGAGGCTTTCATCGGCATGGGTATTGAGTATAGTGCTAAAATGGTGTGTAACGGATATCTATTGACCGAAGATATTGCAAATGAGATTGAACGGCTTAAAATCCGGAATATCCAGATTACTCTCGATGGTATTGCCGATATTCACGACAAGCGTCGCCCGCTTCTTGGAGGTCAACCCACCTATGAAAAGATAATGAGTAATCTCAAATATCTTTTGTCCGTGAACCATAGTGTGACTATTGACGTCAGAAGTAATATTGACCGCCGAAATATGGATGAATATCACACCTTTTATGAGGAATTTCGTAAAGAGATACCTGATAATCGTGTTACTCTGTACCCCGGATTTGTCAGCGATTTGCTTTCAGACGAATGTGTTTCTGCGGAAGACAACATCAGTGAAGGTGGCTATAAGGCGCAGTTTGCCCTTGACATCTTCAACCGTTATGGTATAGAGATAAAAGCTTTCCTCCCAAAATTCCGTCGTCATAGTTGCGTAGCCAGCAAATATTTTGCATTTGTAATCGGGCCGGAGGGCGAGATTTACAAATGCTGGCGTATGGTAGGCAATAATGAACAGACGCTGGGAAATGTCCGATCCGGGCTTGACTTAGCGAAATTCTCTCGCTATCTCGTAGGTGCAGACTACACACGTGACCCCAAGTGTTTGAATTGTGAGTTCATCACATTATGTGGTGGAGGGTGTCCGTTGGTTCGTCTTCGTAATAAAGAAGAAGGGTTAACCCTCAATCATTGTTGCCCAGAAAAGAGCCATATGGAGAAACTCATGGAAATGAGGTATGAAATGACATTATTGGCCAAAAAGAATAAGTAATGAAGGATACAAGGGTCTTTATCCAAACATACGGATGCCGTATGAACGCATGTGACACAGAGATAATTTGTGCCATACTGCGCAATGCGGGATTCTCTCTTGTCCATGACTCCGAAAATGCCGATGTTGCCATTCTGAACTGCTGTTCTGTCAGGGAAGACGGGCATATTGTAGCTTTGGATAAAGCTCTAAAGCTTAAACAATTCAACCGGTCAATAAAGACAGTTCTATGTGGCTGCTTTGCAAAACTTGTCGATTCCGGTTTTCTACGAAGCAATACCAATATTGATGCCGTTGTTACTCCTGAATCCTACCGAGAGATGCCCGGAACATTATCACGACTGGTTGCTGGGGATATAGGATTCATCGTGAGTAATGAGATTTCTGACGATTTATACCAAGAGATTCTCCCAATCGAATACCTGAATATCCCTAATCGTGCGCTTATTTTAGGCAAAGGGTGTAATCAGAAATGTGCCTACTGTATAGAACCCTATACACGAGGGGCTGAACGGTATGTAAATCTTGACACCGTAATGGCTAATCTTGATGTCCTGTTTCATCGTCATGAGGGAGGAATTGTTACGCTTGTCGGCCACATGGTTGACCGATATATGTGTGCTGGGGTCAACTTTGCGATGCTTCTTCGAGAAGTCGCAAAAGAGTGTGAACGACATAACGCTTGGGTCAAGTATCTATCTTCACATCCCATGACTTATTCAGATGAAGTCCTCAGTGCCGTTTCGGATTGTGACAATGTAATGAGAGTTGTGCATCTTCCGGTACAGTCCGGAAGCAATGAAGTCCTCAACCGCATGAGACGTGGATACACCGTCGAGCAATATCTTGAAACAATTGGTCGTGTACGGGCAATTTGTCCAGACATGAATATTGTCACCGATATTATGGTTGGATTCTGCGGCGAAACTGACTCGGATTTCAGACAGTCAGTTGAACTAATCGAACAATTCAGACCGGGTGAAGTGAATGTCTATGCTTTCTCAATGCGCAGTAATACATACGCACATAGAGCATATATTGACGACGTAACCGAAGACATCAAACGCGAGCGTATGCAGATTGCTATTGATGTTGCGAGCCGAATCCGCCGAGAATATATGCAAAGTGAAGTCGGAATGAGTCAGAAGTTTATGTCTGGAGCTATATCGGGGACCAATAGACGGGATTTTTCCAATATATACAATCGTACTTATTCTCAAAGACCCGGGACGAGGGATTGCGGTGAGAATCTGATTGTAGAAGGACGGCTGAGTTTAGAAAACAACCTGTTCGCTGTTGATATATGAGAGTCAATATTATCAATATAGGTTGCTTCAAAAATCTTGTTGACTGTGAACGTCTGCTGTGGCAACTTCAGATGTCAGGTGTTGATGTCGTTTTCGGCCCAACAGAAACCTATTGCGACATTGTCATTGTCAATACATGTGGCTTCATATCCGATGCAGAGAAAGATTCGGTAGCGTTGCTCCTCGACATGGCAAAACGCAAACGCGGAGGTCAATATTCTCAATTCTGGGTTATGGGATGCTATGGACAGAAAATGGGTAATGATATTACCCGCAGAATACCAGAGATTGATAGAGTTTATGGCAATTTCAATTGGTACCAGATAGTCGCCGACATTGGGAATAAGCCATGGATGAACAGTACCGACCGTATTATAACCACTCCAAGACATTATGCCTATGTCAAAATTTCCGAGGGATGCAATATGCCTTGTTCCTATTGCATTAAGCCGGTTCTTAATGGCCCTCTGAAATCAGAGCCTATTGAAACGATAGTTGATGAGTGCAGAACCCTTGCGGGAATGGGAGTCAAAGAACTACAAATAGTTTCGCAGAATACAACTGACTATGGACGGGATATATATCATAAACCCCAAATTGCTGAACTTATCGATCGGATTTCTGACATTGAAGGGATAAAGTGGATAAGGCTTCATTACGCTTACCCCACGAACTTTCCCAAAGACCTGATTGATGTCATTGCCACTAAGGAGAATGTCTGTAAATATATTGATATGGCCATTCAGCATTGTAATGAAGATATGCTCCGAATAATGAGACGCCCGATGTCGAAAGATAGGCTTGTGGCATTATTGGATGAACTGAAATCTCACAATATAAGTATACGTACTACTGTAATGACCGGACATCCCGGTGAAACTGAAGAAATGTATCAGGAACTCAAGGATTTTATTACTCAGCGTCGTTTTGACCGATTGGGCGTTTTTCCATATTCACACGAGTCTCGCTCATATAGTGGCAAGCACTATGAGGACTCAATTCCTGAAACAGTAAAGCGAGAAAGAGCCCTTGAACTTATGGCAATACAGCGAGAGATTTACAATGAAAGTAATCTCAACAACATTGGTAAGCGAATGAAAATAATTATTGATGGAAAAAACTCGGCTGGATGCTATGTAGGACGACCCGAAAATAGTACGCCAATGGCTGACCCAAAGATAATCATAACTTCTGATAAGACATTGATACCGGGTGAATTTTGCGAGGCTGTCGTTACCAACAGTCTTGGCAAAGATATGGAGGGTACGATATGACACTGTCTGAACACAATATCTTCACCCGCCAAATGGAGTACGGCCATTATCTAATCTATTTGCCGTTGTCGAAGTATGCCCGAATATTGACGCAGGAGCAAGTTAACAACCTGACTGATTCAGTAGAAAAATCGGAACAAGCAGAAGATCCGGCTGTAACCGAAGTTCTTGCAAACGTCAAACCTACACAACAGTCAAACGTGTATATAACCGAACACAGTGTGACGGGAATCCGAAATATGATGATTTTGCCGAATAATGTGTGTAACTTCAAATGCACATATTGTTATTCTGCCGAAGGACGTAGTGGTAAAACCATCGATTCCGACAAACTGAAATCGGCCCTCTGTTACTTTCTCGATTCAAACAGGGTTCCTGGCGAACGGCTTACCATATCAATTCTTGGGGGCGGAGAGCCTCTGCTTTCTTGGGATTTGGTTAAAGATTCACTCGACTTGGCCTACAGTCTTGCTGAAAAGCGTGGTCATAAACTTCCGGTTTCAATTGTGACAAACGGTTCGATTCTGACCGATGAAATAGTCGATTATCTCAGGTCGCACGAAATCAGTTTAAGCGTTTCATTTGATATTCTGCCCGAAATACAGAATATGCAACGTGGTCACTACGAAACTGTTGTTGAAAACATCAACCGCTTTACCAATGCCGGTATTGATTTAGCCTTCAACACTGTTATCACCTGCGAGAATGTCGGGCGAATGGACGAGATGCTTCATACAATTGCAGCAAACACTCCAAAGGTCAAAAAAGTATCTTTTAAGTCACTAATATCCAATAATTATTTCAAGGATGCTGATGAAAGAAGAAAATACTATCGTGATTTTGTTGACAATTTCTTTAAGGCTCTTGATTTAGCTAAGCAATTGGGAATATGGCTTACGTCGCCTTATTTTAATAATGCCTTATGTCTGAGTGACCGATTTTGTCCCGGAAAATTTGTTGTCACATCCGACGGAGATATTTCAATCTGCCACTGTGTCGGGTCGCGAAAAGACCGGTTATATAACGATTTTATTTTTGGACATATAACAGCCGACGGCAATGTTGCGATAGATGAGGAAAAACTCGAGAAGATACTTTCCCACGACCATAACCGCAACGAACGTTGCAAAGATTGTATTGCACATTGGCATTGTGCAGGCGGCTGTTATGCCGACAATTCGACAATTGGAGATAACGAAGAGAGTCAGAATGCTTATTGTGAGTCAATGAGATATTTTATTGAACGTTATATCTGTAAATTTATACTGAAATGATGGACATCGACTTTCTGTTTCAGTTGCTTAATGAATCCGGAGTAAGCGGTAACGAGGTTTCAGTTTTGAATCTTTGTCGAGAAAAAGTTGCCGGAAAATGTGAAATCAGTAATGACAGAATAGGCAACCTGTATGCAAAGATAAATAGTAACGAGTCGGCCATCGCCACACGAATACTGATAGAAGCTCACATCGATGAAATCGGTTTTCAGGTAACTTACATCGACAATGATGGTTATGTATATATCAGACCATGTGGCGGAATAGATGGAGTCACACTTATCGGCTCTTTCGTTGAGATTCAATGTCGATATGGATCTCTGACCGGTGTGGTCGGTCGCAAACCGGTACATTTGATGAAGGGCGATGAGAAAAATAAACTGCCCGATTGCGATTCGGTATGGATTGATACTGGACTTGATGCTAATACGGTTAAGAAAAAAGTCCGTATTGGTGATTATGTGTCATTTAATCCAAATGCACATCTTCTCGGAGAAATGAGAGTCACGTCCAAGGCGATTGATAATCGAGTGGGTGCATTCATTCTTACACAAATAATTGACAAACTATCGACCATATATAACAAACAGATTACGTTTGCTTTTACAACCCAAGAGGAATTAGGATGTAAAGGCGGAGCTGTAGTTGCTTGTGGCGAACCTTATGATTATGTTATATGTATAGATGCCGCATTTTCATCGGACGTTCCTGATATTTCGCCCCGTGTTGTCGGTGACATCAGACTTGGTGAAGGTGCTGTAGTTTATCGTAACGGTGATGTCGACCGGAATTTTGTCGAGCAGATATTGTCGGTGGCACAGAACCACAATCTTAAAATTCAACTGTCGGCAAATTACGCGGCATCTGGTGGCACAAATACTCGCAATATGCAACTGACTGGCACTGGAAACATCACCGCCACCATTGGGTATCCGGTACGCTATATGCACACACCCGTTAGTATGGCAGATTTGCGAGACATTGATACCATTGTAAATCTTATAATCCGAATTCTCGAAGAACTATAACAATGAAAGTATATATTCACACTAATGGTTGCGCAGTTCTCAAACACGAAACCGAGCGAATCGCCAAATTCTTTCATCTCAACAAGGTTGAAATTGTTGAATGCCCCGAAGATGGTGATTTAATCGTAATGACGTGTTGCGGTGTAACTCATAATGAGGAAAATCAAGCGATTGACATAATTTCAAACCTTAATAGTAGAAAACAAAAGGATGCGACTCTTATTGTTAGCGGATGCCTACCAGCATTCGCTTCAGAGCGAATCTTGGAGGTTGCTCCCGAAGCCCAACTTATGTCGTATTCTCAGATGCGAAATTTTGACAGTATTGTTTCCGGAGGGGCATCATGGGATGATGTCTATTATAATTATGGGCACATGATGAAACAAGAGGAACATCGAGACGACACAATTCATAGCTCAAATCAAGATATGGACTTGCAGCTGATGAAAACGGTTGATGAGACTAACCACACATCTAACTGCATCCAACAGTATAATCTCTGCACATTGCGCAGATATATATGGCAGGATGAAGATGTTTATCAGATAAAAGTTGCTTACGGTTGCCCCGGACATTGCAACTATTGTGCGACCAAACTTGCCATAGGTGAGTTCCATAGTGTTCCAAAAGCATTGGTACTAAAACAATTCCAAGAAGGGATTGCTTCCGGCTTCAAACGCTTCTCGCTTATAGGAGATGAAATCGGTTGTTATGGTACCGATTTTGGAGAAAACATTGTCACCCTCCTTGATGATGTATATGCACTGAACTCGGAAATTACAGTTTCAATTCGTTACATCCATCCTGACATATTCGTCCGATATTATGATGGACTAAAACCATATTTTGTCAATGGTTTCATTGACTTCTTTTGCTGCGCGATACAGTCAGGAAGTCCCAAGATGCTTAAAGCAATGAACAGGAATCCTTATATTGAGCCATTTATCAAGTGTATGGAGGACCTTAAAAATGAAAATTGCAAGGTCAATAAACACACTCAGATTCTAATAGGCTATCCCGGAGAAACCGAGGCAGATGTATGGCAGACCTTAACGGCCCTGATACGATGTGATTTTGATCATATCAACATCAACAAGTTTAGCAGAAGACGAGGAACCGTTGCCTATGAATTAGAGGAAACAGTCCGAGAGGAAGACAAAGTGGCAAGATGCAGTCTTATCCGAGAAATAATGTTTATGGGTAAGAAAGCAAAGTTATATGATGCTATAAAAGAGTCATATTTTAATGATTGAGACTGAGCACATAGAAGCAATACGCGACTCTGTGGCTTCTGTTTTACCGTTGCTTAGAGAGCTTACGGAGAACAGTAGCCCGGAGCCTTATACCGTAGAGAATTTATGGTGGACTAAATTAAATGTCGCAATTTCTATTACGGCTGCACTGATAGGCAGCTTAGGAGCCTATTATGGATACAAGGGGTTCGTATATGCCAAAGAAACCGCTCATAATGTTGCTCGTCTGCCACAAGAGACACAGGTCAGGTTATGCCTGTCATTGCTCCAGGATTTAATGCTGAATTATGTGCGTGCCATTGTTATATTCTGCAACCATAAAGATGGATTAAAAGCGCCATCCGATAATTACATCTCCAATTTTATGCTCCCCGAGTTTGAGGATATATTCAATCCGGAGTCTTTTTATCAGAATGGTTCTGCTTATATTTGCTTAAACTACCTAAAGTCAAGAATGAAGCATTATAATCACATGATTGAGGTAATTGAGAGCCATTGTATCAGTGGTGGAATTACTGATAAGGATTGTAAGGATTTGGTGGTAAAGACATCGAAGGTAACACGTTCGGTATTCAATTTCGTAAAAGAAATTGACGGAACGCAGGAAGCATTCAAACATAATTTGATAGAAAAGATTGCCAAGCAAACCAATAGTAGAACGGAGATAGTACAACTTAATGATGATAATAAACAAATATTCCATGCATTAGTATACGCAATGGAGAGTCTTCCGGGTATGGTTAAATTTGATAATGTATCATTTGACTTGTCATCCGCTGTTTCAAAGGTCATTCAACATCTTAGTAATACCGAGGATACTCCGAGTACTATAGATATGCTTGCGTACAACGGCATGATAGAAAGACAGTATATGGAATGAAGCGCATTTTCCGTAATTATCCAATAGCAAATGATGTGGCCGAGGTATTTCACTATGATTATAGTGATAGTATTTCGAGCTGTATGAAAAGTATGAATGGGATTTTCCATTCCCAAAATCTCCCCGTGAATCTTAATTTACGGAGCAAACGGCACACACTGGCTGTTCCCGGATGGGATTTTGATAATGGCAACAATCTATCATTACCGACAAAGATTTGTGAATGGGCAGTCGGAGCGATTGAGGATGATTATTATATTGCCTACACATACTGGTCCGGCAATAGCTTGATTCTCCTTGTTTCAAAAGTTCACAAAAGGCTATGGCTAAACCCTGAAATAAATGCGTTTGATTGTGCCCGTAACATTCTTACCATAAAAAAAGGAATAAATAGCCATCTGCGATTTGATGGAGCAAAGTTTTTATGGAGAACTTATGAAACTGCCGTTATCTCCTCGTCATATAAAAGTTATTTTTATGACATCGTTCATGGTAATGTTGTCCAGACCTCCAATACCTCAACAGTGTTAAAAAATGGCTATCCACGACAACTACTGATTGAACATGGTAGAGCACACTTTGTATTTCTTCGTCGGTGTGGTATATATTGTATTCATATATATCCGAAAAAGAGAGATATAAAAGCTCCTGCCATAGTAATTTGTCTTGGTGGCCCTTTTATAAAAGTCCCTGACATAAGATTCCTACCTAATTTATACCATCATTTTTCAAATGAGGGTTATCATGTCATTATTCCATTGCGTAGAGGTGTGATTGGGCTATCTTCTGAATGGGAACAAGAACTATATGGTCGATATGGCATTGCCGATGTTGAAGATATTCTTTCATCGACAAGGGAGTTTGTGATGGAATTTGAACCGACCGTAGACTCTAACCGATTGGGTTTATATGGCGCAAGTTACGGCGGGTATTCAGCATTGCTCATAAACGGCAAGCACAACAAAGAGTTATTGTTCAAATCAGTAGTATCTCATTGTGGAGTGTATGACCTTTCAACATATCCATTTCATAGTTCGGGTAATGCACGTGACATAATGATGGAATACGGACATACCGATGATATAGTAGCTTATGCTAAGAATGTCATAGACATCAATCCGGCAAGTTTCGTCAATGACTGGAATGTTTCAACGTTGCTTGTGCATACAATTGATGACACTACTACATGGTTTGGACAATCTGTCAGTGCCTACAATGCCGCATTAAAAAATCATTGTTGTAACATATCTCTTATACTCACGCATGGCGGACACTCTTATAATATCAGTAAAGAAGAGGCGATAGAGGACGCCATTATAAATCATTTTAATACAACGCTAAAATCATGACTATCTCTTGAATATCGCAGAACACTCTTTTTTTATATTCAATATTGCGAATTTTTTGCACGATGCGTTGGAATATTAAAGAATTATTGTTAATTTTGCGCCATAATGGGAAGTAGCCCTTTGTGGTGCAACTCATTTCATACAGTTTAATTACTTCATTTTTTATCTATGAAGCATCTACATCTCAACAATTGCAAGTTCGGCGGTGCTGCCCCTCCAGGCAGCGCAGAGATGAGTTGCGCATAGTTTTCCACCAACATTTTTCAACCGCAGAAATGCCCTGATAGCCCATGGTATGTCTTGACGTATCCATATTACGGCAATCGGAGCAGGGAGTACATTGACATGTTGGCATGGCTCCGGAGGCAGGCCTCCGGCTGAGACTAAAAAAATGAAGTATTAACCCGGAGGGCTCCAAGAGTCTTCCCCCAAAACTGTATGAATATGAAAAGAAAATCACCCATATCCGTAGATGTAATCCAATTCTACACCTACAACTGCGATGAGACTGATGACTTGGTTTTCATCGAACAATTTCCCTACGATGATCGTCATGACTTCCTTGTGGACAAAAACTTTGCCGGCATAGCCGTCAGAGTCGAAGTATGGAATAACCGTTTCGACAAGGGTACTCGCCGAAACATTTCGTTAACGCTTGTAGACATGACTGTGCGATGCGAGGTGGCCACTCAAAATGTAAAGATAAATCTTTCTGCCGATGGCTTCAAGGACTACTTCATCCACTTCCGTGCTGAAATGTCGGAAATTGTCGGTGACCACACCTATAAACTTGTGGTGCGTGATGAAACCGCAGGACTGCCCCTTTCAGAGAGTATAATCCATCTGTTTGATAAAGCTACGATGGGCGACCCGATTGAGTGGTATCAGATTTGCGACGGAGGGATCAAACCTTCGTGGAATAACGATGTGTTTAAATCATTAAATACCATCGACGCACATGAATACCTTGTGCGTTTCGTCGTAGCTACTGAAATATGTTGCAGGTTTTTGTCGGTAATGCCGGAGCTTGAAGTAAGGCTTTATTACCCGGATGGGAAAAATGTAAAGGTTTTCTTCAAGGAACCATTCTGTCGCGATCTAGAAAACTATAAAGACAATCGCTGGGTCATAGAATGTCCTTTCGAGACAGCCGATGACATCAACGGAGTGTTTTATGCCGAACTCCTCTGCATGGAATACCCTATTGCCGGATTCGTCTTTGACACTGTAAGCGACGAGGATATACGTGGAGTTTGGTTTGGACATGAAATCGAGGCTATGGATGAATATTCTCCGCAGGCGTCAAAGGCACTTTTAGATAAACACCTTGAACGAGATGGCGAGTCGGACACCACACCTGGAGTTGATTCTCTTGAAGAAGCCATTGATAAATTTATTGCTTCCGAACTCGAAGACATGAAGAAGGGAAAAATGTCTACGACAGAAGAAGCCGTTGCGGATGACAAATCGACGGAAGATGTGACTGAATATAAATGTAATACGATTTTGTCGCTTGACCATCTCACTGGACTTCACTCTGTAAAGGATAAGCTGGGTGTATATGAACGAGTGGTGCGCTTCAACAAGATGCGAGAAGATAAAGGGCTGCCTGTAGCTACCACACCCTTACACTCGATGTTTCTTGGTTCACCGGGTACTGGAAAAACTACTGTAGCGAAACTGATTGGAGAAATGCTGCATCAGGCAGGTGTGCTCTCCAGAGGCCACGTAGTGGTACGTGAACGAGCCTCACTCCTTGGACAAAACTACCACTCCGAGTCAGAGAAAACTTTGGAAGCCATAGAGAAAGCGCAAGGCGGCATACTGTTTATTGACGAAGCTTATCAGCTCTATCAAACTAATGACCCGCGTGATCCGGGAAAATTTGTCATTGAGACCTTGCTGACTGCACTTTCTGATGATTCCAACCGAGACTGGATGCTTATTCTTGCAGGGTATCCCGACGAGATAAAAAGGATGTTTGATATGAACCCTGGTTTCAAGTCGCGTATTCCGGATACTAACATCTACACTTTTGATGATTTCACAGAAGCAGAGCTGATGGAGATAGCGGAGAATTATCTTTCCCAAAACCATTATACTCTGACTTCCGGTGCGCAGAAAGCTCTAATCACTCGTCTTAAAGCCGACTATGCACAACGGGAGAAAAACTTCGGAAATGCTCGTCACGTAATGAATATGATTCAGACCGAAATACTCCCCTCAATGGCTGTCAGGGTCATTAGCGAGGGATTGACGGATGACATATCTCTCACCGAAATACGAGAAGTGGACATACCTGCAACTGCACCAGTAGCAAAGCCGACAACAACCTTCCGGCCGAGAGTCGGCTTTACAATTTAACTTAGCCGACATTAGTTAACAACCAAAGCCCGAAGCCATACAGTCAATGGTTTCGGGCGTAAACTTTTAATAAATATGGGAAAACATATCAGCGACAGCCTATATTCACCCTGCTGTCATATAATGAGTTCCGATGAAGATCAGCCGATTGTAATGGACATATATGTCGGATTTAATATATCAGGTCAACTCGTGGTTTGTGTGGATTTGCATGATTATGACGAACCTGAATACAATTGTTCCACAGCAGCAGTAGTCAATCTTGATGACTCACATAAAATGGCACGTCACCATCGCGTAAAGCACTCCCGCCTTCCGATATTCATCGCAGAATGTATGGAAGAATGGGGCTACATCATCAATCCGACTTTCACTCAAGTTCGGGACTGCTTTAAAGAAATCACCGAATGCCTCCTTGATGAAGGCTGCCGGTTTAGAACCAAACGCACATATGGCAAAGGAGACCATATGTGCTGTTAAATAAGAATATGAATGAAGGTATGTCGAGGATGAATAGAAAATCTAATTACATATGAATACCTTCTATAAAGCTTCTCCTTAGCTATCGCCGCCTGTGGCGGCCGAAATTTTGAGCGAAATAAGGCGTGACGACTTCATCACGAGGTCGTCACGCCTTGCTGATTGATTATGGCAGGTCAATTATTTCTTCTTGTTCAGCCACTCATCACGGCGTTGTCTGCACTCTTTCAGAGTCGGGGCAACGCAAGAGAACAATTCCCCATCAGTGTGGCGATAGTCGTATTGATAGAGTTTCTTTCGCCGTGGGCGGAAGCCGGTGTAAAACACCTCGTATTGTTCAGTGCCGGGAGTGGTGGTAGTGCTGACTCCGTTGGCGGTAAGTTTCGTTGCCATAATATTGCATTTTAGTATTCTACAATCAGTATGCGGTAGTTAAAGACTTTTTCGGGGTCGGTGATTTTACGTTGAGCAACCCATAGATGGTGTTTGCCGTAGCCATAAACGAAGTATCGGTCAAGGTCGTACTTGTCTGCAAAATCGGCTACTATCTGCCGTAGTGTTGCCTCGCTATCTGCATAGAGTATGTGGTTTACAAATTCTATGATGACTTCGGCTGTCTTTTCATCAAAGATGATAGTCGGGTGTTCAAATATTACATTCATAATCGGTAGGGATTTATGACCTGCGCCATTGCTGACGCAGGTCGGGTTAAACATCAGGCGGTCATTCTTTCCTTGATAAGTCGGGCGTTTGCGTTCACAAGGTCGATGATACGTTTGTGATACTTGGTGTCTTGGTTGTATTTGCCGTGGCATTGTATCACTTTGAGGGACTGCAAATCAACCTCTATCGTTTCTATAATGGCATCGCCAATCCTTGCCGACAACACCAGTGTGTCCACTTTGAGATAATAGGACGATGAGAAAACGCATATATTCTGCAACGCACCTTCCTGATAGTATTCCTCAATACTTTCAAGCACCTTTACCTCAATCTCATTGTCGGAGATTACCAGCCCGAAGAACTTGGATTTGAGGGCGATGAAATCTTCCTCACGTTTCTTTTCTTGGAGCAACCTCTGCTGTTCACGCTCACGCCTTTCAATCTCGTAAATGCGCTGACGCTCCGCACGTTCCTTTTCTCTCTTGGCTTCAATCCTTCGGCTTGCCCTGTCGTGTGCCTCTATGAAATCTTCGGGGCAGATGTTCTTTGGATTGCGCAGGTCTTGACCGAGGTTCTTCAGCATTTGCAGGTAGTCGCACCACATTCCGATATTTTTGATATGGTAGCGGTGGCGTTTGGCGATAAGATATGATGCCCACAATTCATCCGCATTTCGGGGATTGGTAAGAAAATATTTCATTTCCTCAATCTCTCCGGCTTTCATCAGCGTCTCTATCTTGGGGTCGGCAAGAAGAGCCTTGAAAAGCCGGAGGGGAGATATTCCGTGGAAATCGCCCTTGAAGCCGTTACGCTTGAGTTGGGGAATTACCGACATTCTCGGATAGACATCGCTCCATACGACAACATCGTCATACAGACTATTGTGCGGGCGTATCTCCATATCGCTCCAATACGACCAGCAGTCGCAGTAATGGAAAGTAAATCCACGGAGCAGAGCCATGTCGGTAACTATGCCGTCGGGCGAAAGCCACCTTTGCACGACCTCCTGACAATAGAGTTGTCTGACCTCTCCCTTACGGCTTTCGCTCGTTATCTGCGATACACGGATTACTTGAAAACCTTTGTGTGCTGTTATGACGCTGAAATATGCGGTTTCCTTATGGGTGCGTTTGCGAGTGTCCTTCACTTTCAGTTCAGTGCCGCAGTGAGGGCATTTGCAACCGGCGATGGTGTCGCAAAGATTGCCTTTCTCGCCGTTCCAAACGTGTCCGCAGTCGGAGCAGGTCATTGTTCCGCTATTGGTGCGATAGGCGAAATGCTCAAAGCAGTGGCGGTATGCCCAACGCTCTTGTGTCTCGGTTATGGGTCGCAGTGTGGCGGATAGCCCTGCCACTTGTTTTTGTAATGCTGTCTTGGGTTTCATAGCCGTAATGTTTTAGAGGTCAAAAAGACTTGGTTGTTCAACTTGGGGTTTCTTCTCGGAGCCTTTCTTCGGTTGGATAGGTCTGCGCATTTTAGCCATTTCCTCGTCACGGAGTTTATTGATGGCGTCCTGCCGTGCCTGTTCCTTTTCTTCCTCGGTGAGTTCTACCGTATGGTTGACTACCACCTGGCAGTTGATTGAGTTGCCGACCTCTATCTCGTTTTCTTCATAGTAGTGGACTGCCATTCCGAAGATTTCATCGTCTGCGAAGCCGTTGCAACCACTTTTCTGCACTTGGTTAATGATAAAAGTACAGCAGTCGGATACTGACTTTGATGGATTGGCGTACTTGACTGCGAACAGAGCGTCATTCTCCGCCATTGTTTCAAGATAAGTCTTGATTGTGTCTTGGAACGATTGTGTTCCTTTCATCGTGTTGCTTGCCATAGTCGTAAATGTTTTAGAGTGTAGTTATTATCCAATAGATTATCCCTAATGCGGAGAGGATTGAGATTATCCAACCTATGCCTCGGAATATTCTTTTAATCAGCCAACCGATAGTCAGACCAACGATTGCTCCAATGACAATCAGTATCACTTTCGCCACCTTTGCAACCGCCTTGCTTATGCGGTAATGATAGGAGGATTGGCGAGCTTGCCTTGACCTATTATCTTTATGTTTTCTTGTGGCTTTCATATCGGTGGGGGCTTTTTTTTAACCTCATGCGTCCAAAGACAGTGTGGTTGTTTGAGTTGCTTGACACCTGAAAGGCGTGTGGCACAAAAGAAAGGATGTTCACGGCAAGACGGAAAAATACTACTCGCAGAGTGGAGATTTTTCCGGATCGACGCGAATGTCTCTTTGCCACACGTTTATTTTGGCAAGCAACTCCAACTGACCCACAAGGCTCAGGTACGCATCAGATGAAAATGGCCTCCCCGATATTCAGGAAAGCCACAGGACAACATTGAAATCAAAAATGCCGGACTTTACTGAACGGCATCATAATGAAAAATCTGGGGAAACAAGAAAATGGCAGAAAGAGAAAGTCACTATGTTTGCATCAGATTAGCTGACGGGGCGCTCAACGGGGGCTGT
>CAPYSS010000045.1:0-22818 GCA_948742525.1 Bacteroides caecimuris
CATAAAGAATGCACCCCAAAAGTTTTTTGTCTAATTTTTGGGGTGCACTTCATTTGACACAACCTCTTTTTACATATTAATACCGTTTCTTATGCTGCCGGATCCGGTGCTTCACCGCCGCCTTCATTTCCACCTTCTCCGTTGCCTCCATTTCCATTGCCAGGCATACCGGAACTATTGCTTTTAGAACTATCCAATTTTTGGATACTTACTGACTTTATCATGCCTTTAAACATACTTCCAGGAGTGAAAATTATTTTACGATTCTTTAGGGTATCTGTAGTCACTTCCTTTTCATCATCCTGACTTTTGCACCCGAAAGATGGACGAAATGTTCCGAATTCTCCAAGGCTTACTGAAGCTCCGATTTCCATATAGGTTATCAACGAATCTATCAATCCGTCGAGTACTGATTTTACAGTACCGCGTGGAACGAATCCTACTTTTGTTACCTGATCGCATAACATTTTAAAATCAACAGTAACCACGTTGAATGGTCTTGCTACATATTTTTCGGCTTTTTCCTTATCAAAGCCAAAGGTTGTTTTCTTGACTACATATTTCAGTGCCATAATTCTTAATAGTTTTAATCGTTAGTAAATCTAGTTATTATTTTGTGATCACGTTGCAAAGATATGGTATCGGAATTTGCTGTGCAAGCGATTTTGAAGAAGTGCGTTAATAAAATAATTAATATTGAGACAACAGACTGCTATATAGCTGCTTATACGTTTCTTAATATTTACATCATCGCGACCGCATCTATAAATAGATACTTTTTGCCTGTTTTTTCTAAAAGGCTTAATATAGGATCAATGATAGGTTAGGGCTACGGTTCATTTTTCATTATTCTGCAACAGCCATTTCCATGCGGGTATTACCCTTATTTCTCTTCCATCTCTGACGAATATATCTTCTGTGTCTTTTGTGATAATGATAAGATCTTCGCATCCAGTCACAGTAGCGGCTTCCAACAAGCCTTTGACTTCTCTTTCTCTTGTGCTTTCATCAACCATATCCCAAGTAACTTGTATGAGTTGTATTACGCTATCCTCTCGCTGAAGCACAAAATCACATTCGCAATTTCCTTGATAGTAGGTAATTTTGTCGGTGGGAAGCCGCATCCGGTTCAATTGCATGAATACAGTGTTTTCCAGATTTTTTCCATTATCGTTGCTTTGAGGCATAAGCACGGCACCACGCATACCGTTATCTATACAGTAATATTTGTCGAGTGATTTTTGCTCCTTTATCAACGAACGGTCATATTTGGAGATGCGTATGAACATGAATATATTACAGATGTAATCTGCCCAAAGATATAGGTCGTCTTTACTGACTTTAAGTCCTTGGGATTTGATATCCTTATAGATGGCATTAATGGAAGTTGGCTTGGTCAGGTTGGCCATAATACGTTTCACGAAATATCGTACTACGCCTGTATTGGATATCTTGTAGTGTTCAGACAAATCTTTCAGTATCATCGTGTCGAAATATCCATGGAGTAACTTTAATTGTTCCGATTTGAATGATGTCAATGCGATTTCAGGAAAAGCACTTGCCTGATTGTATGCTTCGAAGGTCACTTTTAATCTTGCCCTGTCTTGTTCTAAATAACTGTCGGTGACAATCCCCTTGAAACGGCAATACTCATTGAACGAAAGCGGATAGGTTTCGTATTCCAAGGGATAACCGCGCAGAGCCGAATTTAATTCGGTGGAAAGCATAGTGGCATTGCTTCCACACACATAGATGTTTTTGCAATAGGATTTATAAACTCGCAATACGAAATATTCCCAGTCCTTAATCAGTTGGATTTCGTCAAAAAACATGTGTACATCCTTTATCGGTATATCCGGAAACATCTCCATATATGAGGTTATCACATTGTCTAATTCTTCGAACGACATGTTTTTTAATCGTTCATCGTCAAATCCCAACCATAGTATGTTTTTAGAGGGAACTCCTTCACGAATAAGGTTATTGATCGCTATTTCCATCAATGTGGACTTACCACAGCGACGTACCCCCGGAACCGTAATTATCTTCTTACGGTTTATCGGTAACTTAACATCCCGTTCAATTACATCAAACGGAATTTCACTTTGCTTGATAGCAATAAGTGACTTAATGACATCTTTTCTCATGATTCTTCCTGTTTCACATGACAAAGATATGAAATTGTTTCCTGAATTAAAGGAAATGATAATAAAAAACTTTCCTCTAATACAGGAAATGCTTTGTTGAGTCCAACTGTCTAGAAAAGTTATTCCATATACTTTTATCTTTTTAAATATACTACCGTCTTACCCCCTCCATACTTTCGTATCATTCCTTCTTCTATGTATTTATTTAATAGTCCGATAGCCTTGTCCCGGTTTATTCCAGCCAATCTCATAAAATCAGCTCGGGTGATGCAACCTTGTTTTTCCAAGTGTTGTATAAGGACAGTGCGGCAGTTGTCTTCATCGGGTTTGCTATCGTTGCGATAGGGAGATTCCATACGTTCCAACTGTAACGGCTCCATGTTTTCGCGGAATTTCTTGTTGATGCGAAGGTTTATTTTGTTCAGATGAATGGAAGGAGAGCGGATTTCTTTCTTTTCCATTACTGGTCGCCCACATTTCAGCGATAAAGAGAAATGACCTAATTCTCCGACTTCCACAATCCAGCCTTGTTTTAACCAATGCTGTAATTCATCAGTAACTGCTTGCAGGCATCCTTCAATAGTGGCTTGGCTGAAACCATTGCTTTTAGATACCAACTCTATGAATTTCTTGGCATCAAGAGTTCCCGATGGAATCACTCGTGCGTGAAGTGGCTGTTGCTCATCCTTTTTTTGTGGGTTGCCACTGGCATAAAGATCGTAATAAACACTCATGTTTTATTTTGTTTTTAGTTATTCAGTAAATATAGTCTCCGGCTGCATGATTTTATTCGTCGGACTATAGTCCGACGTAACATTGACTATAGTATTCCTTTCGTTGGACTATAGTGCTTCGAAAGATAAACTATAGTCCGACGAGTTAATTCGTGCACTCAAAGATATTAATTATTTCAGGTAAAGACACTAATTTATGCATTAAATGAGAAAATATTATTGTCCTTTATGCTTTTTGCAGGAAAAGCTATAACTTCGGAGCGCTTTTTAATTAGAATAATAAATGTTGGATTTAAAGCAGCTTACAACTGATGTATGCCGGATTGCTACCGAAGTTGGATATTTTTTGAGAGAAGAACGAAAGAACTTCCGTCGTGAGCGTGTGGTGGAAAAACATGCGCACGATTATGTGTCTTATGTGGATAAAGAATCTGAAGTGCGTGTGGTGAAAGCCCTTACTGCTTTACTGCCTGAAGCGGGATTCATTACAGAAGAAGGCTCTGCCACTTATCAGGATGAACCCTACTGTTGGGTGATTGACCCCTTGGATGGAACCACGAATTATATTCATGATGAGGCTCCCTATTGTGTGTCCATCGCTTTACGTAGCCGTACCGAACTTCTTTTAGGTGTTGTTTATGAAGTCTGCCGGGATGAATGTTTCTATGCCTGGAAAGGTGGAAAAGCGTTTATGAATGGCGAAGAAATTCATGTGTCGAACGTTGAGGACATCAAAGATGCATTTGTCATTACAGAATTACCTTATAATCATCTGCAATATAAACAGACTGCTCTTCATCTCATCGATCAGCTTTATGGGGTAGTGGGAGGTATTCGCATGAATGGCTCGGCTGCTGCCGCAATCTGTTATGTAGCTATTGGGCGTTTTGATGCATGGATGGAAGCATTTCTCGGAAAATGGGATTATTCTGCAGCGGCACTGATTGTTCAGGAGGCGGGCGGAAAGGTGACTGACTTTTATGGTGAGGACCATTTCATAGAAGGACATCATATTATTGCAACGAATGGAAATCTTCATCCTTTCTTTCAGAAACTTCTGGCAGAAGTCCCTCCATTGAATATGTAGTTGCAATACGTAGGTGCTATTGCAACTTTAAATCTCTTTATTATGAAACACACACTTTTTATCAAAGACTGGTTTAGTTCTTTCTTATCTTTGCTATTTCCCCGTTGCTGCGTTGTTTGCGGTCGGCCGTTAGCAAAGGGTGAAGAATGTATCTGTACAGTATGTAATATCAATCTACCCCGTACTAATTATCATCTTCGAAAAGATAATCCGGTAGAACGGCTCTTCTGGGGACAAATCCCTTTGGAACGGGCTACTTCTTTTTTCTTTTATGAGAAAGGAAGCGACTTTCGGTTGATTCTTCATCGGTTGAAATATGGTGGACAAAAGGAAATAGGTGCAATTATGGGGCGGTATATGGCTGCCGAACTTTTGTCTTCCAATTTTTTTCAGGGAATTGATGTGATAATCCCCATACCGCTTCACAAGAAAAAACAGCAAATCCGTGGTTATAATCAGAGTGAGTGGATTGCCCGTGGCATTGCTGCTGTAACAGGAATACCCATCGATACAGAATCTATATTACGTAAGAAGAATACGGAAACGCAAACGCGTAAATCTGTGTTTGAACGTCGGGATAATGTGGAAGGTATCTTCGAGCTTCAGCATCCCGAAACACTTGTAGGAAAACACATACTGATAGTTGACGATGTGTTGACTACCGGCTCTACCATTTTGGCATGTGCTTCCTGTTTGGTGAATGTGGAAGGAATACGGATTAGTATATTGACGTTGGCAATGGTGGAGTAAATATGTATATCAGTACGCTAATTCACTAGGGGTATTCAACGAAAATGAAAATAATCTGTGTAATCCGTGGTGAACTCTAAATTTTAACATACCCACAGGGTTTTAGGACTGCCCCGATAATAGTTGGAAAAATGCAATTTTTGGGAAATAGCTATCGAACCGCTGAAATGAATGAAGTACTTAATAAAATAGGTATGATTTCCAACGAATTACAAAGTCTTGAAAAAGGAAAAGCCACCCAAACAGGTGGCTTGTCTACTCTGGCTCTTCCTCTTGGACTTGAACCAAGGACCCTCTGATTAACAGTCAGATGCTCTAACCGACTGAGCTAAGGAAGAATATGCATTCAAGTTTTTTCGCTCTTCCTCTTGGACTTGAACCAAGGACCCTCTGATTAACAGTCAGATGCTCTAACCGACTGAGCTAAGGAAGAATGTTTTTCTCAATTGCGATGCAAAAGTAGTAGGTTTTTTTGAAATATGCAATATCTTTGCAAAAAAAATATTTGAAATGGACAAAATAATAGGATTGGGCAACGCCCTGGTAGACGTACTCGCAACCCTGAAGGATGATACTCTTTTGGATGAAATGGGTTTACCCAAAGGAAGCATGCAGCTCATCGATGACGCTAAGTTACAACAGATTAACGCAAAATTTTCACAGATGAAAACCCACTTGGCAACAGGCGGATCGGCAGGAAATGCCATCCTCGGGCTGGCTTGTTTGGGTGCCGGAACAGGATTTATCGGAAAAGTGGGAAATGATAATTATGGAGAATTTTTTCGTGAAAATCTGCAGAAAAATAAGATTGAAGACAAATTATTGACCTCGGACCGACTACCTTCCGGTGTGGCATCCACTTTTATTTCACCGGATGGGGAGCGCACTTTTGGAACCTATTTGGGAGCAGCCGCTTCTTTGAGAGCGGAAGAACTGACGCTGGATATGTTTAAAGGTTACGCATACCTATTTATAGAAGGCTACCTCGTTCAGGATCATGAAATGATTCTTCATGCTATTGAACTGGCTAAGGAAGCAGGTTTGCAGATTTGTCTGGATATGGCTAGTTATAACATTGTGGCCAATGATCTGGAATTCTTCTCTTTATTAATAAGCAAATATGTCGACATCGTTTTTGCAAACGAAGAAGAAGCGAGAGCCTTTACCGGCAAGGAGCCGAAAGAAGCCTTGGGAATGATTGCCAAGAAATGCAGCATTGCCATTGTAAAAGTAGGAGCAAATGGCTCTTACATCCGAAAAGGGACGGAGGAGATAAAGGTTTCGGCCATTCCGGTTCAGAAAGTGGTAGATACTACCGGCGCAGGTGACTATTTCGCTTCCGGATTCTTATATGGATTAACCTGTGGATACTCGTTGGACAAATGTGCAAAAATAGGTTCTATTCTCTCGGGAAATGTTATTCAGGTAATCGGAACAACGATGCCACAGGAACGCTGGGATGAAATTAAGTTAAATATTAACAGGATTCTGGCAGAATAACAAAGGATTAAGCTACTTTTACGACTCATTTAGATTAAAAAGAGGTATGAAAAAAATGCTGAACAGGCGAATAGCTATTGTTGCAGTAGCGGTGATAGCCACAGTTGCTTTCTTTAGTTTCAAGAGCGGAGACGACCGTAATTTCCAGATTGCAAAGAATCTGGATATATTTAACGCGATTGTGAAAGAACTGGATATGTTCTATGTAGATACCATCGATCCGAATAAAACGATTCGGGAAGGAATCGATAATATGCTTTACACCTTAGATCCTTATACGGAATATTATCCGGAAGAAGATCAGAGTGAGTTGGAACAAATGATTAAAGGATCATTCGGTGGTATAGGTTCTTACATTGCTTATAATACGAAACTAAAGCGTTCGATGATTTCCGAACCTTTCGAGGGAACACCTGCTGCAAAAGCCGGACTGAAAGCGGGAGATATCCTGATGGAGATTGACGGAAAAGACCTTGCCGGTAAGAATAATGCGGAAGTCAGCCAGATGTTGCGCGGACAGGCAGGTACCAGCTTTAAGTTGAAGATTGAGCGTCCGAATGTGAAAGGCGGACGTACGCCGATGGAGTTCACAATTGTGCGTGAGTCTATTCAAAATCCGGCAATACCTTATACTGCCGTACTGGATAACAATATAGGTTACATCAGCCTTAGTACTTTTTCCGGCAATCCTTCCAAAGAATTTAAGAAAGCGTTTTTGGATTTGAAGAAACAGGGTGCCACTTCATTGGTGATAGACCTTCGTAGTAATGGCGGCGGACTGTTGGATGAAGCAGTAGAAATTGCGAATTATTTCTTGCCGCGTGGAAAAGTAATTGTGACGACCAAAGGAAAAATCAAACAGGCCAGTAACACTTATAAAACGTTGCGTGAACCGTTGGATTTGGATATTCCGATTGCAGTACTGGTAAATAGCGGAACGGCTTCTGCTTCTGAAATCTTATCCGGGTCTTTGCAGGATCTCGACCGTGCTGTGATCGTTGGTAACCGTACTTTTGGAAAAGGGTTGGTGCAGGTTCCCCGTTCTTTGCCATACGGTGGAACGATGAAAGTGACTACCTCCAAATATTATATTCCGAGCGGTCGTTGCGTGCAGGCTATTGATTACAAACATCGTAATGAAGACGGAAGTGTCGGCACTATTCCCGACAGTTTAACTAAGGTATTCTATACAGCTGCCGGACGTGAAGTCCGTGACGGGGGTGGTGTAATGCCGGATATTACGATCAAACAGGAGAAATTGCCGAATATCCTATTCTATCTGGTACGCGATAATCTGATTTTCGATTATGCAACGCAGTATTGTTTGAAACATCCCACTATCGTTGCTCCGGAGAAGTTTGAGGTGACAGATGCTGATTATAACGATTTTAAAGCATTGGTGAAGAAAGCTGACTTCAAGTATGACCAACAGAGTGAGAAAATTCTGAAAACATTGAAAGAAGCTGCCGAGTTTGAAGGATACATGGATGACGCTTCAGAGGAATTTAAAGCGCTAGAGAAGAAGTTGAACCATAATCTCGACCGTGACTTGGATTATTTCTCTACCGACATAAAGAAAATGATTGCTACTGAAATTATCAAACGTTACTATTATCAACGTGGTAATATCATCCAGCAGTTGAAGGATGATGACGGTTTGAAGGAAGCAATGAAAATACTGAATGATCCGGTGAAATACAAAGAAATGCTTAGTGCCCCGGCTGCTAAGAAATAAAGAAATATTTTTCAAAAATAATTCATAGAGAAAACGCGGCTTTGTCATTGACAGGTCGCGTTTTTTATACCTAGTTATTATAATATAAAAAAAATGGATAGCTTTTGTCCTACTAATCAGAATGTTCTATCTTTGCATCCATTATATATAAATGATTTACAATATGTCTACAGAATTATTCTCTACTCTGCCCTACAAGGTGGCAGACATTACACTTGCTGATTTCGGACGCAAGGAAATCGATTTGGCAGAAAAAGAAATGCCCGGCCTGATGGCTCTTCGCGAAAAGTATGGAGAATCCAAACCGTTAAAAGGTGCCCGCATTATGGGATCGTTGCACATGACCATTCAGACGGCTGTGTTGATTGAAACGTTAGTGGCTTTAGGAGCTGAAGTACGTTGGTGCTCTTGTAATATATATTCAACGCAGGATCATGCGGCTGCTGCAATCGCTGCTGCGGGTGTGCCTGTGTTTGCATGGAAGGGAGAGACCCTTGCTGATTATTGGTGGTGTACGTTACAGGCATTGAGCTTTGCCGGTGGCAAAGGGCCGAATGTGATTGTTGATGATGGCGGTGACGCTACAATGATGATTCACGTAGGTTATGATGCGGAGAATAATGCTGCCGTATTGGATAAAGAAGTGCATGCAGAGGACGAAATAGAACTGAATGCAATCTTGAAGAAAGTATTGGCAGAAGACAGTACTCGTTGGCATCGTGTAGCGGAAGAAGTGCGCGGCGTATCTGAAGAGACTACGACAGGCGTACACCGTTTATATCAGATGCAGGAAGAAGGGAAACTGTTGTTCCCGGCATTCAATGTGAATGATTCGGTCACAAAATCTAAGTTTGACAACCTCTATGGCTGCCGCGAATCGTTGGCTGATGGTATCAAGCGTGCAACGGACGTGATGATTGCCGGAAAAGTGGTGGTAGTATGTGGTTATGGTGATGTGGGTAAAGGCTGTTCTCATTCTATGCGTTCTTACGGAGCGCGAGTGCTTGTGACGGAAGTAGACCCGATTTGTGCATTGCAGGCTGCTATGGAAGGCTTTGAAGTAGTGACTATGGAAGAAGCTTGCACGGAAGGCAACATTTTCGTGACTACCACAGGTAATATTGATATTATCCGTATCGACCACATGGAGAAAATGAAAGATCAGTCTATCGTTTGCAACATCGGTCATTTCGATAATGAAATTCAGGTAGATGCTTTGAAACGTTATCCAGGCATCAAATGTGTGAACATCAAACCACAAGTAGACCGTTATTATTTCCCGGATGGTCACAGCATCATTCTGCTTGCTGACGGCCGTTTGGTAAATCTGGGATGCGCAACCGGACACCCGTCATTCGTGATGAGTAACTCGTTCACGAATCAGACATTGGCACAGATAGAACTGTTCAATAAGAAATATGATATCAATGTATATCGCTTGCCGAAGCATCTGGACGAAGAAGTGGCCCGCCTGCATCTTGAAAAGATTGGTGTGAAACTGACCAAACTGACTCCTGAACAGGCTGCCTATATTGGTGTGTCAGTGGACGGACCTTATAAAGCAGATCATTATAGATACTAATTTGATTTACGATTTGACGATTTACTATTTACGGTTGATAAATGTGGGTTACTGATATTTGGTTGTTATCAATATTCCACCGTTATTAATTGTAAATGTTAGATTGTCAAATCGTATTTATTTTTTATATTCAGACTTCAATTGTAAATAGTAAATCGTGTCATCGTAAATGAAAAAGTTTTTTCCCGACTTAATAGCCATTCTGGCTTTCATCATTCTTTCTTTCGCCTACTTTTTCCCGGCTGATATCGAAGGTCGTATCTTGTTTCAGCATGACACGGCTGCCGGAGTTGGCGCGGGACAAGAATCGAAAGAGTATCTCGAACGTACCGGAGAACGTACGCGCTGGACGAATTCGATTTTTGGAGGTATGCCTACCTATCAGATGTCTCCGAGTTACGACTCAACAACGTCACTGAAAGGGGTGGAGAAGGTTTATCGCCTCTTTCTCCCGGATTATGTGGTGCTGACTTTTATTATGATGCTCGGATTCTATATCCTTTTGCGCGCCTTCGGAATATCGGCTTGGCTGGCAGGATTGGGCGGAGTGATATGGGCTTTTTCTTCCTATTTCTTCATTCTGATACCGGCAGGGCACATTTGGAAGTTTGTGACGTTGGCTTATATCCCGCCCACGATTGCGGGTGTTGTTCTGGCTTACCGGAAAAAATACTTGTTGGGCGGAATTATTACAGCGTTGTTCATTGCCCTTCAGATTCAATCGAATCACATTCAGATGAGCTATTATTTCATGTTTGTGATCCTGTTTTTCGTGGGAGCGTATTTTGAAGATGCTTATAAAAAGAAAGAACTCCCTCATTTCTTCAAGGCCAGCGCAATTTTGGCATTGGCTGCCGTGGTAGGAGTTTGCATCAATATCTCCAATCTGTATCATACTTATGAATATAGTAAGGAGACGATGCGCGGCAAGAGCGAATTGAAGCAGGAGGGCGCTGCGCCCAGCCAGACAAGTAGCGGGTTGGATCGCGACTACATAACCAACTGGAGTTATGGTATTGGCGAGACATTGACATTGCTGGTTCCGAACGTAAAAGGAGGAGGATCAGGGTCTACGATGTCGCAAAGCGAAGCTGCTATGGCAAAGGCCAATCCAATGTATAACAGTATTTATTCGCAGTTGCCGCAATATTTCGGTGAGCAACCGTGGACAGCTGGTCCTGTATATGTCGGGGCATTTGTGATGTTCCTTTTCATATTGGGTTGTTTCATAGTGAAAGGTCCTCTGAAATGGGCATTGTTGGGAGCTACCATCTTCTCGATCCTGCTTTCATGGGGAAAGAATTTTATGGGACTGACAGACTTCTTTATTGATTACGTTCCGATGTACAATAAGTTCCGTGCCGTGTCTTCCATTCTGGTGATTGCTGAATTTACCATTCCTTTGTTGGCGATTTTTGCCTTGAAAGAGATTTTGAGTAAGCCGGATACGCTGAAGTTGAAAGAAAACCGTGGAGGGGTGATTGCCACTTTGGTATTGACTGCCGGTGTTGCGTTGATTTTAGCTGTTGCTCCGGGTACTTTCTTCTCCGGTTTTATTACGACACAAGAGATGGCTGCCTTGAAACAAGGACTTCCAGCCGAACATTTGGCTCCGCTTGTGGCAAACCTGACTGAAATGCGTAAAGCTATTATCGCTTCGGATGCATGGCGCAGTTTCTTTATTATCGTGATAGGTTGCGTGCTTTTATTCCTCTATCAACAGCGGAAGTTGAAAGCGTCCTTCACACTGGCTGGTATTGCGCTTTTATGTCTGATAGATATGTGGAGCATCAATAAACGCTACTTGAATGACGAACAGTTTGTATCGAAATCCAAACAGACAGAAGCGTTTGTTAAAACACAGGCGGATGAGATGATCCTTCAGGATACTACTTTAAATTATCGTGTGTTGAACTTTATAGGCTTCCCCGGTAATACGTTTAATGAAAACAATACAGCATACTGGCATAAGAGTGTCGGTGGCTATCATGCAGCGAAGCTCCGTCGCTATCAGGAAATGATAGATCATCATATCATGCCCGAAATGCAGGAAACCTATCAGGCGGTGGCTACTGCCGGCGGACAGATGGACAGTGTAGACGCTTCCAAATTCCGTATACTGAATATGCTGAATACAAAATACTTCATTTTCCCTGCCGGCGAGCAAGGGCAGGCTGTTCCTGTGGTAAATCCTTATGCATACGGCAATGCATGGTTTGTAGACAAGGTGCAGTATGTAAATAATGCAAATGAAGAAATAGATGCTTTGAATGATATTCTTCCAATGGAAACAGCCGTAGTGGATGTGAAGTTTAAAGAACAATTGAAAGGTGTGACAGAAGGATATAAAGATTCTCTATCTACTATCCAGTTGACTAGTTATGAGCCGAATCGTCTGGTTTACAAGGCTTCCACTCCTAAAGACGGAGTTGTTGTCTTCTCCGAAATATATTATCCGGGATGGCAGGCGACTATTGACGGTCAGCCCGTCGATATTGCCCGTGCAGATTATATCTTACGTGCGATAAATGTACCGGCAGGAGAACATACCATCGAAATGTGGTTTGACCCGCAAAGCATACAGGTTACAGAAAGTATTGCTTATGCAGCACTGGCTTTGTTGCTGATCGGAGTTATGGTCCTTGCGTGGACGCAGCGAAACAAGATTGCGAAGAAGTCTTAAGCGAAATGTAATAGTCATTAACCTTCATAATGTATGGTAAGGTTATAAAATAAGGGCGGTGCTCTTTGTGAGGAGGAGCGCCGCCCTTATTTTTCATTCACTAAAAAAATATGAAAAAACAAACACTGTTCATAGAAATATATTAAGTGTGATGTTTTGTGAGGGTAGTTGTCTATTTATCTATCCATTTGCGCCCTTTCGATATTAGAGAGCCTATCTCTTCTTGATGACGCGCTATACCTATAGTGGTAAGCTCCTTTTTTATAGTGACGAAGTCAGGAAAAATACGCAGAAGGATATTCAGGAGATTTCAAATGCCTTCGGTTTCCCCAATGCTTCTTATTTCGGTATGTTTTTTAAGAAGCAGGTTGGGGCTTCACCGCAGCAATATCGGAAGGATCTTTAAACGTTTATTCTTTTTCACCATAGGCAAGATCGCCTGCATCGCCCAGTCCCGGAACAATGTAAGAATGTTCGTTGATTTCAGGATCAATGGCTGCGCACCAGATTGTTGTCTTGTCTTCCGGAAATACATTCTTTATATGATCGATAGCCTTTTGGCTGGCGATAATCGAAGCAACATGAATTTCGGCAGGGTGTCCTTTAGTCAGCATTGCCTGGTAACTAAGTTCCATACTTCCTCCTGTTGCCAGCATAGGGTCGGTGATAATCAGCGTTTTGTCATCAATGCGGGGAGAAGCGATATATTCTATGTGTATATCGAATTTTAGCGTATCTTTATATTTGCGGTAAGCGGAAACAAACGCATTCTCCGCCCCGTCGAAATAACTGAGGAAACCTTGATGGAAAGGCAGACCTGCACGCAGGATCGTACTGATTACTAATTTGTTGTCCGGCGTACTGACCGGAGCGATGCCCAGTGGTGTCTGGATGTTCTTTACCGAGTATTTAAACTCTTTACTCATTTCATAAGCCATGATTTCTCCGATCCGTTCGATGTTACGGCGGAAACGCAGGCGGTCGTTCTGAACTTCTACATTTCTAATTTCGGATATGTACTGGTTTAGAATCGAATTAGTTTGGCAAAAATCAATTACTTTCATATTATTTTTTATTCAGATTTTAATCTCATTTTCACAGCATTGCTAGCATACTGACTTGCAAAGTAAACGATAATCTTTCAAATTGCAATATTCAGTTTGCAGATATTGTTAGGAATTTATAAAAGAGTTTCAATTAGGGAAAAATTTCTCTAATACCTTCTTCCTTTCCAAAGAAAATATTACTTTTGTAGCCGGATTTACAAGGGGGTATCCAAGCTCCCTGTGTTAAGGTGAAAAGAGATAATAAAACAAAATACCAATTTAAATTAATTCAAAGAAAATGGCAAATTTAGATTTAAGCAAGTACGGCATCACAGGTGTGACTGAGATTTTGCACAATCCGTCTTATGATGTTTTGTTCGCTGAGGAAACAAAACCAGGTCTGGAAGGCTTTGAAAAAGGTCAAGTTACTGAATTAGGCGCTGTGAACGTAATGACAGGTATCTACACCGGTCGTTCTCCTAAAGATAAATTCTTCGTTAAGAATGAAGCTTCTGCTGATTCTGTATGGTGGACTTCCGAAGAATATAAAAACGACAACAAACCATGTTCTGAAGAAGCTTGGGCTGACTTGAAAGCTAAAGCTGTAAAACAACTTTCCGGCAAACGTTTGTTCGTTGTTGATACTTTCTGTGGTGCTAATGAAGCTACTCGTATGAAAGTACGTTTCATCATGGAAGTGGCTTGGCAGGCTCACTTCGTAACTAACATGTTCATCCGCCCGACTGCTGAAGAACTTGCTAACTACGGAGAACCTGATTTCGTATGTTTCAACGCTTCTAAAGCAAAAGTTGACAACTACAAAGAACTGGGCTTGAACTCTGAAACTGCTACAGTATTCAACCTGAAGACTAAAGAACAAGTAATCCTGAATACTTGGTACGGTGGTGAAATGAAGAAAGGTATGTTCTCTATTATGAACTACATGAACCCGCTTCGTGGTATCGCTTCTATGCACTGCTCTGCTAACACAGATATGGAAGGAACTAGCTCTGCTATCTTCTTCGGATTGTCTGGTACAGGTAAGACTACTTTGTCTACTGACCCGAAACGTAAATTGATCGGTGATGACGAACACGGATGGGATAACGAAGGTGTATTCAACTACGAAGGTGGTTGCTACGCTAAGGTTATCAACTTGGATAAAGATAGCGAACCGGATATCTACAATGCTATCAAACGTGACGCTTTACTTGAAAACGTAACTGTTGATGCTAACGGTAAGATTGATTTCACTGACAAGAGCGTGACTGAAAACACTCGTGTTTCTTATCCTATCTATCACATCGAAAACATCGTTAAACCGGTTTCTAAAGGCCCTCACGCAAAACAAGTTATCTTCTTGTCTGCTGATGCATTCGGTGTATTGCCTCCAGTATCTATCCTGAACCCGGAACAGGCTCAATACTACTTCTTGTCTGGATTTACAGCTAAATTGGCTGGTACAGAACGTGGTATCACTGAACCGACTCCGACATTCTCTGCTTGCTTCGGTGCTGCTTTCTTGTCATTGCACCCGACTAAATATGCAGAAGAACTGGTTAAGAAGATGGAGATGACTGGTGCTAAAGCATATTTGGTGAACACTGGTTGGAATGGTACAGGCAAACGTATCTCTATCAAAGATACTCGTGGTATCATCGACGCTATCCTTGACGGTTCTATCGACAAAGCTCCTACTAAGGTTATTCCTTTCTTCGACTTTGTTGTTCCTACAGAACTTCCGGGTGTTGATCCGAAGATCCTTGACCCACGCGACACTTACGAATGTGCTTGCAAATGGGAAGAAAAAGCAAAAGATTTGGCTGGACGTTTCATCAAGAACTTCGCTAAATTTACTGGTAACGAAGCTGGTAAGGCTTTGGTTGCTGCTGGTCCGAAACTCTAATTGGAGAATCAGATATATCGCTAAAAGCGGTTCCGAAAGGAACCGCTTTTTTTTGTGGGTATGAGGATAATTCTGTATCTTTGTTAATCTGAAATGTTTTTGATAAAACGCTGATAAAGAAATGATTATTACTTATTTGAAACTCTTTTATACTTTCGCAAAAATTGGAATGTTCACTATTGGGGGAGGATATGCTATGATTCCGTTGATAGAACGGGAAATAGTAAAGAAGAAATGGATGAGCAAGGAGGAATTTATGGAGATGTTTGCCTTGACCCAATCGTTGCCCGGTGTCTTTGCAGTAAATATATCCATTTTTGTAGGTTACAAACTTCATAAGGTGATTGGTAGTCTTGTGTGTGCGTTAGCTACCATCTTGCCTTCTTTCGTCATTATGATGCTGATTGCCACGTTCTTTGCCCGCTTTCAGGACAATGAGGTGATGATTCGTATTTTTAATGGAATACGTCCGGCGGTAGTAGCACTGATTTTATTTCCTTGTATATCTGCAGTCAGGGCATTGAAACTGAAATATATCCAGTTGATATCCCCCGTCATTGCTACCGTGCTGATCTGGCAGTTCGGGCTTTCCCCTATCTATGTGGTGTTGGCGGGAATTGGTGGCGGATTGGTATATACGTTGTGGTTGAAAGAAAAAATAACGAATAAACAGGTATGATATATTTGCAATTACTTTGGGTGTATCTTAAAATAGGTATGTTTGGTTTTGGAGGTGGATATGCGATGCTTTCCCTTATTCAACATGAGATAGTGGATATTCATCATTGGCTGACTCCCCAACAGTTTACGGATGTGGTGGCGATTTCGCAAATGACTCCGGGACCGATTGGTATCAATAGTGCTACTTATGTAGGGTATGCGGTAACGCAAAGTGTGTGGGGAGCGGTGCTGGCTACGGTAGCGGTTTGTTTACCTTCTTTTATTCTGGTGTTACTCATTTCTTATTTCTTTGCGAAGTGTAAGGATAACAAGTATATTAAGGCGGCTATGTCCGGACTGCTACCTATGTCGGTTGCTCTGATTGCTTCGGCTGCATTGCTTATGATGAATAGAGAAAATTTTATGGACTATAGAAGTATCGGTATTTTTGCGGCAGCCTTTTTGGTTACATGGAAATGGAATCTTCACCCTATCCTGTTGATTTGTCTAGCGGGTGTGGTAGGATTGTTGTTGTATTAGTAATGCTTGTGCTACTTGCAGAAAAAAATAAAATCCCGGTAAAACACAGCGTTTTACCGGGATTTCTATTATAATATTAATGAAAAAATGATTAGTTCTTGTTGGCACGCTTACGTTCGATTTCGTCCAAAATCACTTTACGCATACGCATTGCCTTTGGAGTAACTTCTACATATTCGTCTTCCTTAATATATTCCAGTGCTTCTTCAAGTGAGAACTGGATAGGCGGAATCAGACGTACTTTATCATCCGAACCGGAAGCACGCATATTCGTCAGCTTCTTCGATTTGGTTACGTTGATAACCAAGTCGTTGTCATGAGAGTGCTCGCCTACTACCTGTCCTGCATAGACTTCGTCCTGCGGGAAAATAAAGAACTTACCGCGATCCTGTAATTTGTCGATGGCATAAGCAAAAGCTGTTCCGCTTTCCATAGCAATCATGGAACCATTGGTACGACGTTCAATTTCTCCTTTGTGCGGCTGATATTCTTTGAAACGGTGTGCCATAATGGCTTCACCAGCAGAAGCTGTCAGTACATTGGTACGCAAACCAATGATACCGCGTGAAGGCATATTGAATTCAAGATTGATGCGTTCGCCTGTATTTTCCATCTTCACCATTTCACCTTTACGGCGGGTAACCATATCAATAATTTTGCTGGAATATTCTTCCGGCACGTTGATGGTCAACTCTTCAATCGGTTCATATTTCACACCGTCGATTTCTCTGAAGATAACCTGTGGCTGACCTACCTGCAATTCATATCCTTCGCGGCGCATTGTTTCAACCAATACAGAAAGGTGGAGTACGCCACGACCGGAAACAATCCATTTACCGTCTTCTTCACTCTTTCTTACACGGAGAGCCAGGTTCTTGTCGAGTTCTTTCATCAGACGGTCGTGGATGTGGCGTGAAGTCACAAACTTACCATCCTTACCGAAGAAAGGAGAATCGTTGATAGCAAACAACATACTCATGGTTGGTTCGTCAATTGCGATGGGTGGCAGTGCTTCCGGACTTTCGAAATCACAAACTGTATCTCCAATCTCGAATCCGTCGATACCTACCAGTGCGCAGATGTCACCGGAAGAAACCTCATTTGTTTTCACACGACCTAAACCTTCGAAAACATGGAGCTCTTTAATTTTGCTCTTGAACATATCGCCGTTACGTTTCACAAGCGTTATATTCATACCTTCTTTTAAGGTACCACGATGTACGCGGCCTACGGCGATACGACCGGTATAAGAAGAATAATCCAGAGAAGTAATCAACATCTGGGGAGTACCTTCCAACTGTTGCGGTGCCGGAATGTTTTCAACGATACAATCCAGTAACGGAGTGATGCTGTCAGTTTGTTGCTGCCAGTCGGTGCTCATCCAGTTGTTTTTGGCGGAACCGTAAATTACGGGGAAGTCCAGCTGATCTTCCGTTGCGTTCAAGCTGAACATCAAGTCGAAAACCATTTCGTAAACTTCTTCCGGGCGGCAGTTAGGTTTATCTACCTTATTAACTACCACAATAGGCTTCAAACCGATTTCGAGTGCCTTTTGCAGTACGAAACGAGTCTGGGGCATCGGACCTTCGAAGGCATCTACCAACAGAATACAGCCATCGGCCATATTCAATACACGTTCTACTTCACCACCGAAGTCGCTGTGTCCCGGAGTATCAATAATATTAATTTTTGTACCGTTGTAATTGATGGATACGTTTTTGGAAAGAATCGTTATACCACGTTCGCGTTCCAAATCGTTGTTATCCAGGATAAGTTCACCACTATTTTGGTTGCTGCGGAATAAATTTCCCGCCAATAGCATCTTGTCAACCAGCGTTGTTTTCCCATGGTCAACATGGGCAATGATTGCAATGTTTCGAATATTTTGCATATAATACCTATTATTTGGCTGCAAAGGTACGAAAATAGGATTAGAAATATAAGCAATGATAGCAATTTTTTCTTGTAAATCGTTGTGTGATATAAAGATAATGCCTATCTTTGCACGCTCAAAAGAATAATTTATCAATTAAAATTCTAAGAATTATGTATTTAGACGCTGCTAAAAAGCAAGAAATCTTCGGAAAGTACGGAAAGTCTAACACTGACACCGGCTCAGCTGAGGCCCAAGTGGCATTGTTTTCCTACCGTATTTCTCACCTGACTGAGCACATGAAGCTCAACAGAAAAGATTATAGTACTGAAAGAGCGTTAACAATGTTGGTAGGTAAGCGTCGTCGCTTGCTCGACTACCTGAAAGCAAGAGATATCGAAAGATATCGTGCTATTGTTAAAGAGCTCGGTTTGCGTAAGTAATCTACTTGCCGCGAAAAGATTTAAAGCCGTTCCTCATGATAGAGGAGCGGCTTTTTTTAGTTTCTTCTTTTTCTTCCTGACAATCGTATTTTCTTCGGTTATAATTGTATTCATCTAAAGATTTTGCTATTTTTGCAGCTTAATTATTATAATTTATCACCTTTGATAACTAAAATGCTTTCAAAATGGATACAAGTAAGATTGTTGGCGAGAAAATTAAAGCCCTCCGCGAAGATAAATCAATAAGCATAGAAGAGTTGGCGCAACGTTCAGGTTTGGCTATCGAACAGGTTGAACGTATTGAGAATAACATTGATATTCCTTCTCTCGCACCGCTGATTAAGATTGCGCGTGTGTTGGGAGTACGTCTGGGTACTTTCCTTGATGATCAGGATGAAGTTGGACCGGTAGTATGCCGTAAGAAAGAAGCCAAGGATGCGATCAGTTTTTCCAATAATGCGATTCATTCTCGCAAACACATGGAATATCATTCACTGTCCAAGTCGAAGGCGGACCGTCACATGGAACCGTTTATAATTGATGTGATGCCGACGGAAGATACTGACTTCGTGCTTTCTTCTCATGAAGGAGAGGAGTTTATCATGGTTATGGAAGGTATCATGGAAATCAGCTATGGTAAAAATGCCTATCTGCTGGAAGAAGGTGATAGCATTTATTATGATTCCATTGTACCTCATCATGTACATGCTTATGAGGGGCAGGCTGCAAAAATTCTGGCAGTAATTTACACACCGATTTGATTGAAATAGTAGGAAACAAGATTTAAGTATAATTACATGCAATTATTTGATCGTACTTTGGGACAGTGGCTGGAACACTGGGCCGAAGAGACTCCCGATAAGGAATATATTGTATATTCCGACCGTAATCTCCGTTTTACCTGGAGCCAGTTTAACCAGCGTGTAGATGATATGGCGAAAGGTCTGATCGCCATTGGTGTGGAACGAGGTACCCATGTGGGTATTTGGGCTGCTAATGTTCCTGATTGGTTGACATTATTGTATGCTTGCGCGAAAATTGGTGCAGTATATGTTACAGTAAATACGAACTACAAGCAATCGGAATTAGAGTATCTTTGCCAAAACTCGGATATGCATACGCTTTGTATAGTGAATGGAGAAAAAGATAGCGACTTTGTACAAATGACTTATACGATGCTTCCTGAGTTGAAAACCTGTGAACGCGGGCATTTGAAGAGTGAGCGTTTTCCATGTATGCGCAATGTAGTATATGTAGGTCAGGAAAAACATCGTGGTATGTATAATACAGCGGAGATTCTGTTGTTGGGAAATAATGTGGAAGATGACCGTTTGAGCGAACTCAAAAACAAGGTTGATTGTCATGATGTGGTTAATATGCAATATACATCGGGGACTACCGGTTTTCCAAAGGGAGTGATGCTGACGCATTATAATATAACCAATAATGGATTTCTGACTGGTGAACACATGAAATTTACGGCAGATGACAAGCTTTGTTGTTGTGTTCCATTATTTCATTGTTTTGGGGTAGTGTTGGCTACCATGAACTGTCTGACTCATGGTTGTACGCAAGTGATGGTGGAGCGTTTCGACCCGTTGGTTGTGCTGGCTTCTATTCATAAAGAGCGTTGTACAGCTCTTTATGGTGTACCGACTATGTTTATTGCCGAACTGCATCATCCGATGTTCGATCTCTTTGATATGTCTTGTCTACGTACAGGTATTATGGCGGGTTCGTTGTGTCCTGTCGAACTGATGAAGCAGGTAGAAGAGAAGATGTATATGAAGGTGACCAGTGTATATGGATTGACAGAGGCTGCTCCAGGTATGACGGCTTCTCGTATTGATGATCCGTTTGATGTACGTTGTAATACGGTAGGACGTGATTTTGAATTTACGGAGGTAAAAGTAATTGATCCGGAAACAGGTGAAGAATGTCCGGTAGGTGTGCAAGGTGAAATGTGTAACCGTGGTTATAACACCATGAAAGGCTATTATAAAAATCCGGAAGCAACAGCAGAAGTGCTTGATGAAAATAACTTCTTGCATTCCGGTGACTTGGGTATCAAGGATGAAGATGGAAATTACCGGATTACCGGGCGTATCAAAGATATGATTATTCGGGGTGGCGAGAATATTTATCCGCGTGAAATAGAAGAGTTTCTTTATAAACTTGATGGAGTGAAAGATGTTCAGGTAGCAGGTATTCCTTCTAAAAAATACGGTGAGGCAGTAGGAGCATTTATTATCTTGCAGGAAGGAGTCAAAATGCAGGAAGCCGATGTACGTGATTTCTGTAGAAATAAGATATCTCGTTATAAGATTCCGAAATATATCTTCTTTGTGAATGAATTTCCGATGACTGGCAGTGGAAAGATTCAGAAGTTCAGACTGAAAGATTTGGGATTGCAACTTTGCAAAGAGCAGGGAATAGAGATTATTTAGAGCCCTATGATTATTTAAAGACACACAAGGTTTTTCGATAATAAACAGTGAACGGTGAACGAACTGCATGATTGGTTGCAGTTTGTTCACCGTTCGCTATTTGTATGCTTTTGTCCGATTTATGCTCCGGCGTTAGTAACGTGTTATTAGATGAAATCATCTCCCAATTGCATTTGGGCATCGTTTACATATTTACGGATGGCATGTTCTTCATCTTTGCGGCAAATCAAAAGGACATTGTCCGATTCGGCTATCAGAAATCCTTCCAGTCCATCGATAACGGCCAGTTTGCCTTTCGGGAGTACTACCATATTATCTTTACTATTATATATAAGAGAATGGCATTTCAGCGTAACATTGCCTTCCGGGTCTCTTTCCGATAAATCATAAAGTGATCCCCAAGTTCCAAGATCGGACCAGCCAAAATCTCCTAATGATACATACACGTTATCTGCTTTCTCCATAATGCCGAAGTCGATGGATACATTAGGACATGCTGGGAAGTTTTCTTCGATGAATGCTTTCTCCTTGTCGGTGGCATAAATATCTTTTCCCGGTGCCAGTTTGGAAGCTAATTCAGGCAGTAAATCTTCACTTGCTTTGATGATTGTATTTACATTCCACATAAACAGGCCGGAATTCCAGTAAAATTCTCCGCTTTCTACGAATACTTTGGCTAATTCCAGTTCCGGTTTCTCTGTGAATGTTTTTACTTTATAGAAGTTTTCTCCTGCGGGTTCGTCTATTTGTATATATCCGTACCCTGTTTCCGGGCGATTGGGTTTAATTCCTAATGTCAGTAGCTTTTCCGAGCGTGAAACAAAATCAAGTCCTTTCTCGATAGCGGCAAGAAACTCATCCTCTTTTAAAATTAAATGGTCTGAAGGAGCGACTACGATATTGGCGTTCGGGTTCAGTGCCCGGATGTGGTAAGCGGCCCATGCTATACACGGAGCGGTATTTCGTCTTGCGGGTTCCAGTAGAATTTGTTTTTCGTCGACTTCGGGCAATTGTTTCTTCACTAAGTCCGCATACATTGCATTGGTTACGATGAAAATATTCTCTGATGGGATAACCTTTTGGAACCGATCAAAAGTCTGTTGCAAAAGTGAACGACCCGTTCCGAAGAAATCTAAAAATTGTTTGGGCAATTTTTTGCGGCTGAACGGCCAGAAGCGGCTTCCAATGCCGCCACCCATAATCACGCAATAATTATCCTGATTTGTCATGATAGTGACTCTATTTAAAGTTTCTGCTAAGGTACGGTTTATTCTCTGAATAGAGAAGTGTTTAAGATATGTTTTATTATTTTTTTCTCCTTTTTTTCGTCAAACTATTGTGGAATCAAAATAATGTTGTATCTTTGCACCGCAATTGAGAAATCAAGTATGCGCCCAGATGGCGGAATCGGTAGACGCGCTGGTCTCAAACACCAGTGGATTCACTTCCATCCCGGTTCGACCCCGGGTCTGGGTACGAAAAGATGAAGATAAACCCTTGTAAATCAAAAGTTTACAAGGGTTTTCTCTTTTTCTGCTGAAACATAGCTGAAACATTTTCGTTTTGGGTTTCAATCCCAGTAGATGTTTCAGTAGTTGTGTGTTAGTCGAAAGGTTGTTGCTTTTATCAAGGCTCAGTTGTAATTCTTGGGGGATTGCGTTAAAATTCTTATTTTTGCATCATGA
>CAPYSS010000046.1:0-22482 GCA_948742525.1 Bacteroides caecimuris
CATGTATCTGTCTTAACATGCAACTAATCGCTATTTTATCCCGAATTGGGGTAATAATTAACAAAAAATCTGATGCTGATGTCCTCTGCTTGTCTACAAATGGTGTTTGTTGGTTTAAAGGATAGAGATTTATGGTAATAAATAAAAGTAGGTTGTCTTTGAATGTAAAAGAACAGAATGATGATTTTTTGTATGGAGATTAGGGAACCTAACTCTTTTTCCTTTTCATGAAATAGGTTTCTCTTGTTTCTGTTTATGCTCTTTAATCTCTGCTATTGATTTGTAAAACAGGACCACTGCCTCATAAACCTTGGTGTTGTTTTACGGGGCAGTGGTGGTGTTTCTATATGAAGTTTGCGTGCGGAGCGGGAATGTTTATTTGGACTTCTTTCCCCAATACGTCTTGTTGTTGGCATAGCCGGCATAGACGATGGTATGGGTGCGCGGACTGGCTTCCCAGTCGGTTTCGCGTTGCAGATAAAGTTCCACTCCGTTGACAGTCAGAATCTGTTGGGCGGCATCATAGCTCCACGTACTGCCTTTCCAGGTACCTTCGGTGATAGTGTGGTCGGCGGCGAGAGTCATTGTTGCTGAAGTTCTCTGCTCTCCATATTTGTATGTAAGGTCGATGTGTTCCCAATTGCCGGGCAATTCTTCTTCGGTGATGGCTACCTTGGGAACGGCTCCGTAGCGTTCAGGCATTACGAGAGGCCAACCGTCTTTCGTCCAGCGGATGCTGCGTACGTGCCCCATCATGATGGCGTTGCTGGCGTTGATGCCCGGAACATCCTTAGGCAGACGGCCTTGTGAGGCGTAGAACCAGTTGTCTTTGCCATCGTCGAAGATAGCGCAGTGGGCGATGCCTACCCAGCCGTAGCCTTTGCTGAACTTATAGGGATGAGTCACTATGGGCAGTGCATCGGCACCGGCGGTCACGTCTTTGCCGTCAATGCCCACGTAGGGACCGGTGATGCTTTTCGAGCGGACCACACGGGTGTTATAGGGCACGTCGAGAGCGTCGTAGGCCAGGAAGAGGTAGTAGTAGCCATCGCGGTAAATGACTTCGGGACCTTCACTGGCTTGCCAGCGGTTACCTGTCTGGCGGGTGGCGATCAACTGACCATACTCGGCAGGTGCTTGGCCTGTAGCCCAAGGTTGGCCCAAACTTTCGGCAGGCTTGCCTGTTTCGCTATTGAGCTTGAGAGCGGCTATGCCGCTATGCCATGAACCGTAGACCAACCAGTGCTCGCCTTCGGGCGTGATGACATAAGAGGGGTCGATGGCATTCCATTTATAATAGCAATTGGCCCAATCATCCGGCTTCACGTTGAAGTTAAGTCCTTTGTCGGAAGCATTGGTGATGACGTAGCCTTTGTCTACCCATCCGTCGTTGTTGGAGGGATCGTTGTTTTCCATCAGGCCGATAAAGGCGCGCTCCGACCAGGTGTTGGCACCGTTGAGTGTGCCGGGGCAGACAATGGAATAGTACATGCGATAGAGGCCGTTCTTTACCTTGCGTACTACGGGAGCCCAATAGCCGAAGTCATTAACATTAGGATTGATTTCGGCAAGTCCCATTTCTTTTCGTATTTCATTGAGCTTGGGCACTACCCATTCGGGCAGGTTCTTCATTGTACCGCCGAGGTATTCCCAGTTGACAAGGTCCTTGGAGCGACGACCGTGGAAGTGGCCGCCTGCGGTGTGGACGTTGCCGTATGAAGCATCCGTCTGATACATGTAATAATAACCATCTTCGGCCAATACAACCGAGGGGTCGTGTACGTTGGCAAGATTCCATTGAGAGCGTTTGCTCCAGTCACTTATCGAGGTATAGTCATCGGAGTAGGTGGGGGCCACGTAATTCTTGAGTTCATCGTCTAAGCTTAAGCTTTCTGTGGTGGCCGTGACCACCTCTGAATAGACATAACGGCTGTCACAGTAGACGTATGCACGGATATAGTAGGAGGTACCGGAGGTCAAGGTTGAGAGGGAAGCACTGAAATTCTCATCGGCATCCACCACGTGGTCTTTGATAGTCGGTACGGAAGCTGCTGCACTGTAACAGAAGCCTTTCTTGACTATTTGGTTCAGATCACCTGTAACCGATGCGGTGACGGTCAACGAGGTGGGTGTGGTTGTAGTTACTTTCGGAGTACTTACAGTTGCATAATAGCGGTCTATATCTTCGCTGTTGTCAGAACAAGCGGCTAAAACAAGGAATATTGGTAAGAACATCCACAATGGTAATAGTTTTTTCATCTGTTGATAGTTTAAAGACCATGCCGCTTCTTCCTGAGGAAAACGGCATGGCTTGTGTGATTACTGATTCGGATTAGAAGACGAGATGGCCGCCTTCAATCGTTAAAGCGAAGTTCAAGTCGTTCATATCCAATTTGTTGATCCCTAAATAGTATTGGGCATAGGAAGTACCTGAAGTGCCTTTCATTACTGCTTGAATGTCGGCTGTACCATTGCCGCAATTGGTCACGTAGACGGTGACTTTGGCTCCGTTCATATCGGCAAGCCAAGCAGCCCAGTCGCCTTGTGTACCGTTGTGAACGAGGCTGGCATTTCCATCGTATCCTGCACCCCATCCATAGTTGTCGGCGCGTACCACTGCATATTCGGCAAGATCGGCTTTGCGGAGAACGATAGCGAAGTTGCTCCAGTTATTAGCTTGGCTGGTGTAATTGGTGAAGCTGATGGATCTGGTTTCACCTGCCGGCACGTTGAAATTGTCAGAAAAGACAGTCCACCAACCCGTTGAATTGTCTTCGGCTCCTATGATACCGGCTGAGTTGCTCACAGCGGCAACCACAGATTCGGCAACTTTGACTTCTACGGTAGCGGTAACTTCGTCGGCAGTAATGGTTACGGTCTGCGTACCGGCTTTGGCAGGAATGGCAGAGAAATGGAGTTTGGCGTTGTCTACTACTCTTGTGCTTCCGTCGGCATAAGTAGCCGTTACTTCCAATCCTTCGGGAAGGAATGCCAGCGTACGGTCGGTCATCGTTTCCGTTGCTGCCGAAGTATAATAGTAATACTGCGTGTGCGCAGGTTGAGCCGTCACTTGGATGGATACAATCTTTTCCACTACTTCAAACGTAGCATTGGCCACCACCGGCTGGTTGCAATTCTCGCCCTTGAAGGTCTTGTTGTAGATGACTACCAGTGTCTTCGTGCCCAGTTCGTTCATATTGGGGATGGCAGTGAACTGGAGTTCTTCTGCGGTTACGGTCTTAGTCACCCCTTCTTCGAAGCTGACGATGGCAGTAATCCCGGCCACGGCTTCTTCGAGTGAGGTGCCGGCATTGACCTGATCGGGTACATTTTGCAGTACCATCGAGAGCGGATTCTTGTCTTCGGCAGAGGTAAGGCCGCCGATAGGAACGATGTTCGATTGCAAGAAGTTGATGTAAGAGCCTTCGGGTACCAGGAAGCAGCGGATGTTGGTATTGCTCGCGTCTGCATTCAGATTGGGTAACTTGTACGGCTGTTTGTAGGTTTTGGTTGCCGAGGCGTTCTGGATTTTGATAGAGAAGGCATTTTCATTGGTGCGGTCTACGGTGAGTGTTACTTTGCCGCCCAATTTCTGTACAGCTTCGTCCAGATTGTCAACGGGTGACAGCATCAGCGTGCTGGATGTGTATTTGAAGAAGAGATGGGAACCCCATTGGGAGTTATAGGCCAAAGTATCGTTTGTGGTATCAAAACGATAAGCGCCATATTCCGTGTATCCTTCACCTCCGCGGTCTGCGTCATTGGTAATGACTAGGGCGAAGTTTTTATAATAGGTATTGTCGGCAGGGTTGATGTTGAGGTTGAACACTCCATGCCACTTCTGACCATCGGGCACGACGTAATACTTGGAGAAAGCTGTCCAGAAACCGGAGGTGTAGTCCGTATTACCGAAGGAGTAGACATCTTCCTGCATGCCCTCCAGCACTTCTTCTTCCGGATCTTTCTTTGAATTTGCTATGGAGTCCACTTTCTCGGAAATCCAGTCAGGGGCGTTAACATCATACAGCTCGCCACCCTCGCAGCTTGGCAATGCCATCAACCCGAAGGCGATGGAACAGCAAGCGTATACTAATTTATTGAGTATTCTCATTGTCTTACATTTTAATAGGTTTGTTTATTTGCTTAAGTCAACCACCGGATGAACAGTCCATCCGTTCTCACTGAAATAAGTAGAGTTGTCCGTGCTAAAGTTGGCAGAGTTACCACTTAGGTTAGGGTTCTTGTTCAACAACTGTTGTACGATGGGCAGAAATTCGTGCCCGGGTAAGTAGGTGTCAAAAGAACTTTTTAGTTCGGAGTCGGTTGCGATATCATTGTAGTCTACAGGATCTTTGGTTCCGGTTACAGAACGGCGTACGACACTGTGCTCCTTAAGTTGTTGCAAACGATCATTCTTATAGAAGAATCCCCAGCGGATAAGATCGAATCCGCGTCCGAACTCACAACCAAATTCTTTCGGACGCTCCACATTGGCAATCTGCTCGAAGAGTTTGTCGGCTGTAGGGAAGTCAGCCAGTTCCAGATCGGGCAAGTCAGCGCGGTTGCGTACTTCGTTAATCCAGTCGATGGCCTGTTGTGTGGGGCCGTTGACTTCGTTTTCACATTCGGCAGCACGGAGCAGCACGTCGGAGTAGCGCATCAGACGCAAGTTGATTCCATCGTGTAAACCTGTAATAACGGTGCTATAGAGTCCGGTACGGAGGTTTGTGAACTTGGCGATGGGTAGACCACCGTATGTGTTGTTGGTTACGATGTTGTCGGTGGCTGTAAGTTTGCTCGTATAAGCTACATTGCCATATTCAAAGTCTTCCCAATCGGATTCGTAAGTACCGATGGTCCAGTACAGACGCGGGTCGAGTTTGCCGTCAGTAGTACGTTCTGCTTTGAAGAGATGGTAGAGCCAGGGGGAAGCCGAAATGTCGGCCCAACCGCCATAATTGCCGGGAGCGAAGTTACTCTCGATGGCCGAACCTTGGGTGGCATTCGGGCTGGTGTTCACCGGAGTCCACTCGTCGTCGGTTCCTTGTGATTCTAAGTCAAGGAATTGCACTTCGAAAAGGCTTTCCTTGTTGTTCTCATAGGCAGGACCTTCGCGAAAGTTGTCGCCATAGTTATCCATCAGTTCATAAGTACCATATTTTTTGCCGATAATGTCTTTCAGTACAGTAAGGGCGTCTTTGAATTTATGGCGTACCATGAGCGCACGGGCATAGTAACCGGCTGCGGCACCACAGGTGGCACGTCCTTTTTCCCATTCGCCACCTTGATCTCGTGAGGGTAACAATTCCATGGCTTCTTTGAAATCACTTTCCACTTGGTCCAGCACGGCATCATAGGTGCTGTTGCCGGTATAAAGCCCGTCCAATGAAGAGTAGGTGGCATAATCTGTGATGAGGGGCGGGTTCTGGTAATAACCAACCAGATTGTAGTATGACAGACCGCGCAGGAAGAGCACTTGTCCTTTGATGCGTTTCATTTTTTCGGAAAGCTGGCTGTTGTCTTCATCGCAACGGGAAATGGCAAAATTACATACATTAACGGTGTAGTACCATTCGCGCCAGGGCCACCACGTGATGTCCGAGGTTACTTCCGCATTCAGGTCATCGAAAGGCAGATACCATACTTGTGATGAATTCCAGGCTTCATCGCCACGACACACATCAATGGTGTAGCCTACACGGGCGTAAGAACCTTCCATACGGATATGGTTATAGGCGGCAATAACGCTCTCTTCCAAATCATCGGCATTGAAACCGAATGTGTTTGAGGTTTGCTGGTTGGGATTTAACAGCTCCAAATTATCATTGCAAGAAGTCAATGTGCCTAATCCCAAAAAGAGAACCAATGCATATTTATTGAGTTTCATATTGTTATGTTTTTAGTGATTAGAAAGTGAAATGAACGCCACACATGAAAGTACGTGCGGTAGGATAAGAACAGAAGTTATATCCCGGTGTGAAGGTACCTCCTGCATAGTCCACATTGTAACCTTTGTAGCCGGTAAAGGTGTGCAGGTTCTGTGCCGACACGTAGAAACGTACATCCGATACGTATTTGCCAAACCATTCGTTGGGGAAGTTGTAGCCCAGTTCTATATTGGCAATTTTCCAATAAGCTGCGTTCTGAATTTTGCGGTCGCTGAAGAGATCGTTCCAGGCCAGGCTGGCACTGTTGGTGACATAGGTACGTGGTACGCTGGAAAGATAGGTGCTGCCGTCTTCGCTGAAGCGATTGGCGTCGAGCATGGCTACGTCTTTGTTGCCCCAGCCATAGCAAGAGTTCAGAGAGTTGTGGATGTCGTCGCTAACGTGATAGTTGAGTGCACCGAACGTAGCGATGCTCAGGTCGAAACGTTTGTATTCGAAGCGGGCGTTCAAACCGAAATTGATCTTAGGCATACCGCTGCCCAATACTACCTGGTCATTGGCATCTACCTTTCCGTCAGGCTTTCCGTCGGGACCGCTTACGTCCTTATAGAGGCAGTCACCAATTTGGGCGCCTTCTTGTGTGGCATGGTTGTCCAAGTCAGCTTGTGTGCGGGCGATGCCATCATAAACCCATCCGTAGAATTTGCCGATCTCTTCACCTACGTTGGTGATGTAGGCGCCGGAGATGTATGAATCGGTACCGAAGCCCAATGAGGTTACGCGGTTACGGACAGTACTTAAGTTAGCCGACACTTCATACTTGAAGTCGTGGTCTCGGTTGCGGTAAGTAGCTGCAAATTCGAAACCTGAATTGTTCATCGAAGCGGCGTTCATTGTTACGGTGGTATTGGATACACCGGCTTGTTCGGGAACGGGAACAGCATAAAGCAGGTCTTCACTGGTGTTCTTGTACCATTCGGCAGTGAATTCCAGACGGTTGTTGAACAAGGCGAGGTCGATACCCACGTTGTAGCTTTTCTTCTTTTCCCAAGAAAGGTTGTTGTCTACGAAAGTGGAAATGGCAGAACCGGTGATGGGCGTGTTGCCAAAGCTATAAGTCATGTTATTACGTGCCATTACAGCCTGATACATGTATTCACCAATGTTTTCGTTACCGAGCTCGCCATAGCTGGCACGTACCTTGAACATGTTGACAATGTTTCTGTTGAAGGGGAAGAAAGACTCCTTGTCGAAACGCCATCCCACAGAAACAGAGGGGAAGGTGCCCCAACGGATATTTTGGGACAAGCGGGAACTGCCGTCGCGGCGCACGGTTGCCGAGAACAGATAACGCTCGTCGTAGTTGTAGTTGATACGCCCGATGTAGGATAGGAGGGTGTGTTTGTATTCGAAGCTTTCAGCGTAAGTGTTGGCGGCATTCTGGAGTTGCAGGAAGTAAGGCTCGGTGAAGTTGACGCCCCAGCCTGTCAGCAAGTCGGTGTTTTCTTCTTCGTAAGTCTGGCCGGCTACCAGGTTAAAATGGTGTTTGCCGACGGTGGCATCATAAGTCAGCACGTTTTCAATCAAAGCATCGGCATAAGAGCGGGTAGCTTTGGTGAGACGTTCGTTGCTTTTGGCCAGATAGACACGGTTGCTCTGTACCCATGCAGGAATCCAGGTGAAGTCCTTGCAATGGGTTTTGCTGTAAGAGAGATTGACTTTATAGTTGAGCTTGTGGTTTTTGCTGCCAATACCGATCATTTTCAGGAGATCCACATCGGCAGAGGCTGTTCCTACAAAGCGGTCTACACGGGTATTGCGCTTTAACAGGTTATTGACCAGCAAGGGGTTGGAAGCTGAAATGTCACCATGTACGGTGTCGTAGTAAACACCATAACCATAAGAGTCATAGTTGAAGTTATTGGCGATCCCTACCAGATTGTCAAGTACCCAAGTAGAGTTGTCGTAGGCTTTGATGGTGGGTTGCATCAGCAAAGTACCACGCAGTATGTTGGTTACGTCTCCATACAGACCTTGAACGTATTCGGAAGCGTTTGACAAACCCATGTTGTCTTGATCGGAGTGAGAGTAAACCAGGCTGGTATGGAACTTGATGAATTTGGTGTCCATCGTGTTGTTGACACGCGCCGTGTAACGTTCGTAGTTGGGACCGGCGCCTTCCAGTGTACCTTTCTGGTTGTAGTAATCTAATGAAACGTTATAAGTATTGTGGGCACCGCCACCGGAGAGGTTCACATTGTGATTTTGACGGATACCTGTTTTGAACACTTCTTTAAACCAGTTGGTATTGGTGTTATCCTGGAAATGATATTTTCCGGTGGTACTGTCCAGCTTGTAACCGCCGGGCAGCGGAGTGTTGGAGTTGGCGCATGCCTGACCGATGTACTGGCTGTATTGGTCGGCATCCATTACGTCATAGACACTACTGGGAATGTAGTCCATACCTACGTACCCATTGTAGTCTACTTTCAGCGGTTGGTCTTTCTGACCGCGTTTGGTAGTGATGATGACCACACCGTTGGCTGCACGCGAACCGTAAATGGCAGCAGCTGATGCATCCTTCAGAATTTGGATGGTTTCAATATCGTTTGAAGAGAAATCGCGGATGGAAGTACCCATGGGGACACCATCGATAACATAAAGAGGAGAAGTGTCACCAAAAGATCCGACGCCACGGATACGGACGGTAGGGTCGGCACCGGGCTGCCCGTCGGAAGTGACTTGTACGCCTGATACTTTACCTTCGAGCATGGTGGAGATATTGGAATGGGATGTCTGTTTCAAGGCTTCCGTGTCTACTACAGCTACAGAACCGGTCAAATCGGATTTCTTTTGTGTGCCATAACCTATGACAACAACTTGTTCCAGCATCTGGTTGTCGGGTTGCAATTGGATAGCTTCAATGATAGCGCGGTTACGAACAGCTACTTCGCGTTCCTTGTAGCCTACATAGCTTATCGAAAGGATAGCGTTTCCGGCAACCTCCAGTTGGAAGTTTCCGTCCACATCGGTAATGGTTCCACCTTGTCCTCCTTTAATTCTGACAGTAGCTCCAGTCAAGGGCTCACCTTGTTCATCGATAACTTGACCGCGAACCTTGATAGCCGGAGATTGTGCTACGGTAGCTATAGCAGGTGTGGGATACACCATCATGCCACCCATAGCACACAGACTAAGCATTACGGAAAATAATAAATGTTTCCTCATTTTTTTAAGTATTAAATTAGTAGATTAAATTGTTGCTGATGTATTGAATTGAGATGTTGGATTATTGTACAATCTAATGTTGAATACTCTAGGTAGACAAACCACAGAGTTTATAAATATGCTGGAGCTATTCTTCATAATATTTAAGATTAGGATTAGACTTTAAAAGCAGGGTTCTCTTCCGAAAGATTGAGCACCGATTGCATGACAAAAGTATAATTTACACCGTAAACAGGGGTGGACAAACGGTTTTATAGGGTGGACGAATGGATAATGGAAAAAAATGTATTTATTCCGCTTATAGTTTGCGTCTTTTGGAGGTGGTGAGATAGGCTTAGGAGAAGGCTTTTTTTATATAAAGTCATGTAGCCGGACAACCTGGTGAAGGACTGTCCGGCTACATGAGGGATAAAATACAAATAAAATTCTCTGAAAGGAATTATTTCACAAGTAAAAATCCTCCTTCCGCCTGCATCGTAATGCTGACTTCATCATTCTTTTTTAATGTTATCTCTTCAGCGTGAGGATTTAGTTTTTTATCGTCCTGATAAAGCATCACTTTATCTCCTTTAGTACACATAGATAAGTTCAACTTTAATTTCAGCGGTTCTTTTTGTGCATTGATTCCGGCTATGTACCATTTATCGGCATGCCGACGTGCCAGTACTACGTATTTGCCCGGATAGCCGTCAATGAATCTTGTTTCGTCCCATGTGGTGGGAACTTGCTTCATGAAATCCAAACAAACTTGGGGGGCATCGGTCAGGTTATTAGGCGCCAACGCAAAATTCTGAATAGGATTTTGGAATAAAACGGCTGTTGCCAGTTGGAATACATCAGTGGTCTTGCGTATGCTTCCGCCGTCATTGTTGCGGTTGAGGCGTTTGTTGAGGAATGTGCCACCAAACTCCATGCAACCGATGGTGTTGCGGATAAATGGATGCAGACAGGCATTAAATGCTTCTTCATCGCAAAAATGTTGTTGGAAAATCAGGTTTTCCGATGCGAGCACGGCTTCGCTTCCTACATAATTAGGATACATACGCTCCCATCCCCGAGGAAGGGTACAGCCGTGGAAAATGACCATCAGTCCATTATCATCCGCATCGCTCAGGATGGCTTCGTACAGACGCATGGTTTCCTGCTTGTCACCTCCGAAGAAGTCTACTTTGATTCCTTTTACTCCTATATTATGCAGCCATTTCATTTCCTTTTTACGGATAATGGGATTGTCCATGTAATTGGTAGGACCTTGCACTATATCATTCCAGTAGCCGCTGGAACTATACCATAAAAATACATCTACATTTTTACTGTGTGCATAGTCTATGAAGTCTTTCATACGTTCACGGCCGATGTTGGTATCCCACCAGTTGTCTATCAATACATATTCATATCCCATGGCGGCAGCAAGATCTACATATTTTTTCTGATCGTCGAAATTGATGCTGCCATCTTGCCAAAGTATCCAGCTCCAGGTTCCGCGTCCCATTTTGTATGTATGCTCCGTTGGGTAAAGAGGTTCCACGACATCCCATGGAATCGTTGTTTCTACAATGGGCTTCAGGTTTTCGCCTACAGTAATAGTACGCCAAGGAGTGGAACCGGGCAATGCAAGACCGGGAGATGCCGTACCGTTACCGTTGTTTTCTTCGGGCATGGGGAAAGCGAGGGTATAAAGTCCGTCGGCGGTGGCATCGCTCAGGTGTGAACCACAGTATTTGCTGTCTACTCCGGTTTCACTGATAAGTGCCCAGCCATTTTCTCCTACATGGAACAGACAAGGAAATGTGTAACCGTGCCCATATTGTGAACGTACATTCATAGGAGCGTCAGCCTTATATTCTTCCTCATAACTGGGCTTGGTACGTTTCCAACCTATCATGGCGTCACTTTGCGGGCACAGGAAAGTAGTGGTGAAGGAGGGGAAGTCAAAACCGGTAGTTTCTTTTTCTATCACGATGCTTCCCGTATCGCCATATTTGGGCATTTCGTAGCGGAAAGCAATATCGTTGTTGCTTACGCGGAATATTATATTTATATTTTTCTTTTCTTTATTGGTAAAGGTGCATGTAAGTTCATTGGCTTGATAATGAATTTGTGATTGTTTGATACGGTCTTGTGTATAGGTCTTATCTATTTTATTCTCTTTTTGTCCGGTGAAAGTCATATCCCGGCTGAAGTCCCCCACATTGGCAACAAAACCTAAAGGTGAATCTTCCAGGATGGTCTTGTCCTTATAGGTAACGGAATAAATGGGGATACCCTGTTTTACGGATACATTTACTTTCAAAAAGGAATCGGGTCCTGTAACTGTAGCTTGTTGGGCAAAAGCTGACATTGTAGTGATGGCAAGCAGCCAAGTCATAAATTGTTTTTTCATGGGTATTAAATATGCTATTATAATGTAGAGCAAAGATAATTTATTTAGCGAGACGAGAGCGTAGAAAAACGGAGCATTTATGGTATACAATCCGTTCATTTTACGCTCTGGAATAAGTCAGTCGGTTCCATTCTCCATCATCGAACTGGGTGTTGTTCCGAAATGTTTTGTAAAGCAGCGTGTGAAGTATTTGGGATCATTGAATCCCACTTCGTATGCTATCTCAGATATATTCATATTGTGCGTCAGCCGGTTACGGATAATAAGTTCCCGCGCAAGATTCAGCCGGTAGTTACGCATGAATTGTCCGGCAGACTGTCCCGTCAGATTTTGCATTTTTTTGTTCATCAAACTTTTGCTTACCCCCATTGCTTCGATGAAATCGCTTATTTCGTAATAGGAGTTCTTATAGTTTTCTTTCACAATCTGCATCGCCTTGTCCAGGAATTTCTTGTCACTGGATTCTTTTTCGATATTCAGTGCATCCACGTCCATACTGTATGAGAACTTTTGTTGGAAACGTTTGCGGTTTTCCAGTATATTGGATATCCGGGCCAGCAGCAAAGTATCATCAAATGGTTTCAGCAGGTATTCGTCTACACCTATACGGAAGCTTTCGATGCGCGATTCGTTGGATGTTTTGGCTGTGAGCATCAGGAAGGGGATATGTGAGATGGCGAAATTGGATTTTACCCGGCGGGACAGTTCCATACCATCCATGACAGGCATCATCAAGTCACTGACTATGAAATCCACGTTCTGGGATTGGAGCACAGTCAATGCTTCTTCACCTTGGGATGCTTTGAGCACGTTATAATATTCGGCCAGAATGGAACGGATATAGGCGCGCATATCTTTGTTGTCTTCTACTACCAGAATCGTCAGTTTTCCATTGGTGGCAGGTTGCAAGGCCAGCGGAGATTCTACCGGTTCTTTAACTTGCTCTGTTGGTGCGGGCAGACTGTTTGCATCGGCATATTGCAAAGGAAGTAAAATACGGAAAGAACATCCTTTGCTCTGATTATTCTTGGCACAAATTGAACCTCCATGCAACTGGACAATTCGTTTGCATAGATAGAGGCCGATTCCGGTCCCGCTTTGTCCGTTGATAGAGGAATGCGTCTTGTTTTGTGATTGGTAGAAGCGGTTGAATACTTTGTCTATCTCTTCTTCGGGCAGTCCTGGCCCCGTATCCCGGATACAGATGAACAACTTTTCCTGCTCTTCCTGGCGGAAGGGGGTGGCATAGATGGTAATTTGTCCTCCTTTGGGGGTAAATTTCAAAGCATTTCCTATCAAATTGACAATCACTTTATGCATGGCATCCTCATCGTACATGATTTCACATGAAGGAAGGCGGAAACGACGTTCGATGGTTATTCCTCTTTCGGATGCATATGCGTCGAAGGGAACCAGCAGTTCATTGAGTAACTTGGCAAAGTTGCCCGGGTTGCGGACAATTTCCATTTTCCCTGATTCTACTTTGCGGAAGTCCATTAATTGGTTGACCAGTGAGAGCAGATATTTTGAGTTGCGCTCCACAAAATGTAATTGTTCAATGACTTGAGGATTGTAGCTTAGTTTCAATGCCCTTTCTATAGGTCCTACGATTAATGTCAACGGAGTACGGAATTCATGGGTGATATTGGTGAAGAAGGCGAGTTTGTCAACCGTCAATTCCTGTACTTTCTTTGACATTTGTATCAATTGCCCTTTTTGTTTGGTTATTTTTTCGTTTTGCTGTTTCAATAGTTGGTTTTGACGATAGAGCTCGCTTGCCTGAGTGGAAAGCAGTTTTTTTTGTTCTTCCAGTTCACGGGTACGTTCCTCTACTTTGATGTGGAGCATTTCTTGTTGTTCTTTTAACGAACGAAGCCTCCATGATAATACCTTATATATAAGGAAAGATAGAAGAACCAATATGGACAGAATGAACCAGATGGTTTTATAGAAATAAGGTGATACGGCAATGTGGAGTTCTGCCATTTCTTCCAGCCATTGTTTGCCGTCGGGGGCATAACGCAGTTCGAAAGTATAGTTGCCGGGACGCAGGTTGGTATAGGCGGCTTGTCGCCTGTTGGCCGGCACTTTTATCCATTTGTCGTCAAATCCTTTCAAGCGGTAATAATAATTGGCGAATGTCGATGCATCATAATCCAGTGCGGCAAATTCAATATAGAGAGATTTGTCGCGTTCGTGTAACTGTAGGGTGCCGTTTGTGTACAATCGTTCTTCATTGGCCACACGAACATGGGTGAATGCCAGAGGAACAGCCTCCTTGGGATTTGTGTCTATGACTGGTTTGACTACAGACAGCCCTTTAGTACTTCCTACATACAAATCTCCATTGGCGGCACGGCATATTGCGTTCCAATAGAACTGGTTGGATAATAGTCCGTCTTTCCGGGTATAGTTGAAGAAGCTGTTGTTGTTAGGATTGAAGCGGGAGAGTCCGTTGGTGGTGGTAATCCAAAGATACCCTTCTTTATCTTCCGATATGCAGCGGACACTGTTGTTTATCAGTCCGTCTTCGGTGGTGAAGGAGCGGAAGGTATATTCTCCGTTTTCTGTTGGTGAGGATTTGTAGAAACCATATCCGTTGCTGCCTATCCATAGGGTTCCGTCTTTAGACTGGGTGATGTAGGTTACCCTTTCCTTCAACTTTGATTCCGGTTCGTCCAGCTTGATCCTCCAGAGTTGATAAATCAGTCTGGGGGCTTTCAAACTGCTTAGATCTATTCGGCAAAGTCCTTCTGTAAGTCCCAGCCACAGGTGGTTATCCTTATCTATATAGTATCCTGTACAGCCTTCAATTCCACCTAGGTTCATACCCTTGAATGGTTCGGTGAGCGTTTGTGTTTTCAAGTCGTAAACATAGATATTGGTACTGGTTCCCACCCAGATGGCATTATTCAAGTGGTCATAGCAGATACTTCCGGCCCATCCCCATGAGAAGTCTCCGTATTCGGGTATTTCTATGTGGTGGAATTGTTTGTTCTGCGGATTTTTCATGTCTATCCATCCTATGCCTCCTCCCCAGGTTCCTATCCAGAGCCTTCCATCGTTATCGCTGGTAAAACAACTGACGGTATTATGGCTTAGGTGGGCGGGTGCATCAGTGGTATAGTGTTCAAAAGTGTTGCTGCCGGGAGCCCGCCGGTTTAAACCTCCTTCTACGGTTCCTACCCATAAAACACCCGACGGGTCTTCATAAATGGCATTGACGGGATTTTGGGAAAGACTTCCGGGAATGGTGGGAATATGATAATAGTTTTGTACCAACAGCATCCGGCGGCTCATCTTGTTCAGCCCTCCCACTTCGGTTCCTACCCAGATAATGTCACCATCGGTCAGCAGACAGTTTACGAAGTCACAGTTCAATGTGTTTTGTACGATTTCTCCTTCTCCGGTATCTTTATTTATCCGCTCAAAATTGTCTGTCAACGCATTATAAAGGTTTATACCTTTTAGGGTGGCGACCAGCATGGTATGTTCTCCTGTTTCTGCTATGTCTGTGATAAAGTTTTGGGAAAGCGAGTTGTTGTCATTCGGATCGTACATATAATGCTTCATCAGTTCCGTATCCATATTGTATCGGAAAAGGCCTTGTGCGCTGCCAATCCAAATTTCATTTTCTTTCCGGCAGATTACTTGTATGGACACACCGGGTAATTGCAGGGCAGATGAAATGAATGTGGGTTCCTGTACTTCCATAGCCGATTCTTTGATGCGGTAGATACCGTCTTTGTAGTTTATCCAAAGATAGTCTTCCACCTCACAAATAGTCCGGACGGATTCTCCTGCCGGCACTTCGCATATTTTAATGATCTGTCTTATATTTCCTTGTTTGTCAAAGGTAATTTTGAATAAATTGTTTTCCGAACAAACCCAAATATTTCCCGCTTTGCTATGGAGAATGAGATGGGAGGGGCGGTTGCACAGTGAAATAAGTTTGTCTTTCGTATCAGCGACTTGTACAGTCTGCATGGTTTGTATATCCAATATGTCAATACCCATTTCACTGACAGCCCAAATACGCTTGAAGTTATCCTCACACAGTTTGTTTATGAAGTTGCTTCGTAGTTTGGTGTGGGTGCTTCCCATATTGAAGGCGGTAAATTCATAACCGTCATAACGGGCGATTCCTTCCCCACGGGTGGCAATCCATAAAAAGCCCTGGCTGTCTTTCAATATATCGTCCACGAAGTTGTGAGGCAGTCCTTCATCCATCGTAATAGCGGTGACGTTATAGCGTTCAGACCATTTTCCGGCGGTCCCTTCAGCTTGTATAGACAGGCTCGACAGAAAGATGAACAGAGCAAATAGCAAAGAATGTCTTTTCATAGTGTGTAGTTCATTAATGACGTAAGAATATACCATTATGGAAACAAAGATATACCTTTTCGTTTTTCCTTAAAAACAAACAAATCATTTTTATCCCTCTGCTGTACAAATGTCCACCCTTTAAGCGATATTGTCCACCTGGCGAGCTTTTGGTTGCAGCTATATTTGCATTAATAATAATTAGTCAATGTGTCAATATGCCAATGTGCCAATTGGCTGCGCTATATGCCACATGGCCATTGACAAATTAGTACATTAGCAAATGGTCATATAATAAACAAAATACTATGAAACAGCAATTTTTTCCTCAAAGATTATTCATGGACATGAAGAGGTTAATAATAAATAGGTTGGTTGGTTTAGGCCTGTTGGTCGTAGGGGCATTGGTATCATGCAATGCACCTACGGCTTTCGTGCCTGTTCCTTCACCGAATCCTTGGGTGGATGATTATACCGCCCTTTCGTCTATGGAAAATTACAAGCAGTGGGGAACGTATAATGTACACGATCCGGCCTGTAAAAAAATAGGGGATACCTATTATATGTATTCCACTGATGCTATCTTTGCCGAGAACCGGAAAGAGGCGGAAGAGAAGAATGTACCGTTAGGTTTTATCCAGGTACGCAAATCAAAAGATCTGGTACATTGGGATTTTGTGGGATGGGCCTTTCCCGAAATACCTGCTCCGGCTATAGAATGGGTCCATAGTCAGGCGGAAGGAAAAGGGGCGACTAACATTTGGGCTCCCTTCCTGATGCCTTATCAGGGTATTTATCGTTTGTATTATTGTGTATCGGCATTCGGCAGGAATACATCCTATATCGGTATGGCCGAGTCGGATTCTCCCGAAGGTCCCTGGATACAGAAAGGGTGTGTGGTCAAGACAGGGGAAGGGGATGCGATGAATGCCATAGACCCTTCTGTTATTGAGGACCCGGAAACCGGAAAGTGGTGGATGCATTATGGCTCTTATTTCGGCGGTCTGTACTGTGTGGAACTGAATCCCGAAACAGGAATGACTATGCAGCCGGAGGATCATGGGCACTTGATAGCACGTCGGGCCAATTACCGGAAAGACAATCTGGAAGCGCCGGAAATCATGTATCAGCCGGAACTTGGCAAATATTATCTGTTTACATCCTACGATCCGCTGATGACTACCTATAATGTACGTGTCGCTTATTCCGATTCTCCCGAAGGGCCTTTTGTGGATTTCTATGGAGAGGATATAAAAGATACAACGAATAATGTTCCCATTTTGACAGCTCCTTACCGCTTCGAAAATCATCCGGGATGGGCGGGAACGGCTCATTGCGGTCTTATTGACGCCGGTGACGGCCGTTATTTTATGACTCATCAGGGACGGCTCTCTCCTCAGAACCAGTTGATGGATCTGCATGTACGTGAAGTGTTCTTTACTGTAAACGGATGGCCTGTGGTTTCTCCCGAACGCTATGCAGGTACTGCTCCGCGCTCTTTCACTAAAGAAGATTTGGCAGGTGAGTGGGAAATTATCCGTCTTCAGGAGCCGCCTCTGGAACGTAGCTTGGAGGCCGGTCAGATAATGTGGGGCGAGGGAGACTTGCGAAATGGGGAGCAGGCATTGTCTGCCCGTGTCGTTTTGGAAGCAGATGGCAGTGTTGGAGATGCAACTTGGGATTTTAATGTTAAAAAACAACTTCTTACTATAAAAACAGCCACAGAAGATATTAACAATTTGATTATCTTTGCCGGACACGATTGGGAAAATGAAACAGAAACCATTCTCTTTACCGGCCTGGATGCTCAAGGGCATTCGGTATGGGGAAAGAGAATTAACTAATAAAAATTAATAATATTACTATCATGAAATTACACCGAACTCTATTCACAGCATGGGTATTTGCTGCCGGAGTAGCGCTACATGCACAGAATGCGCACAACATGGTCGTGCAGACCAATAAACTTGGTGCGGAAATACAACCAACCATGTATGGTTTGTTTTTTGAGGACATTAATTATGGAGCCGACGGAGGATTGTATGCCGAACTGGTAAAGAACCGTTCATTCGAATTCCCGCAACGTTTTATGGGGTGGAATGTTTTCGGTAACGTGACCTTGATGGATGACGGGCCGTTTGAACGAAATCCGCATTATGTCCGTCTGGGTAATTCCGGGCACAGGGAAAAACATACAGGGATTGAAAACGAAGGTTTCTTCGGTATAGGTGTCAAGGAAGGAGCCGAGTACCGTTTTTCCGTATGGGCACGTGGTGAGAACCAGAAACTTCGCATTGAATTGATCAAGAATGATACGATGGAGGAACGTCAGGCTTTTGAGTCAAAAGAACTGACAGTGAACTCGAAGGATTGGAAACAATATGAGGTGATATTGAAATCGCCGAGAACGGAACCCAAGGCTCATCTCCGTATTTTCCTTGAAAGTGCGGGAACGGTGGATCTGGAACATGTTTCTCTTTTCCCTGTGGATACTTGGAAAGAACGTAAGAACGGGCTTCGCAAGGACTTGGTGCAGGCTTTATATGATATCAAACCCGGTGTTTTCCGTTTTCCCGGCGGCTGTATTGTGGAAGGTACGGATGAGGCTACCCGTTACGAATGGAAAAAAACAGTAGGTGCGGTAGAGAATCGTCCGTTGAATGAAAACCGCTGGCATTATACGTTCAAGCATCGTTTCTTCCCCGATTATTTCCAGACTTACGGACTGGGCTTCTTTGAGTATTTCCAGTTGTCGGAGGATATAGGCGCCGAACCGTTGCCTATTCTGAACTGCGGACTGGTATGCCAGTATCAGAATGACCCCGACCAGCAGGTCAGCTTGTCCAAACTTGATTCGTATATACAGGATGCATTGGATCTGATTGAATTTGCCAATGGTGATGTTACGACTACTTGGGGAAAAGTTCGTGCGGATATGGGACATCCTGCTCCCTTCAACTTGAAGTTCTTGGGTATTGGTAACGAACAATGGGGACCGGAATATCCGGAACGTCTGAAACAGTTTGTCGAGGTGCTTCGTAAGGCGCATCCCGAAATCAAGATTGTCGGCAGTTCGGGACCTCAGTCTGAAGGTAAAGACTTTGATTACTTATGGCCGGAAATGAAAAATCTGAAAGTGGATTTGGTGGATGAGCATTTCTATCGTCCCGAAAGCTGGTTCCTGGCACAAGGTAACCGTTATGACAATTACGACCGCAAAGGTCCGAAGGTCTTTGCCGGAGAATATGCTTGTCATGGAAAAGGCAAGAAATGGAACCATTTTAATGCTGCTTTAATGGAAGCTGCGTTCATGACCGGACTGGAACGCAATGCCGATGTGGTACACATGGCTACTTATGCGCCTTTGTTTGCTCATGTGGAAGGGTGGCAGTGGCGTCCGGATTTGATTTGGTTTGATAATCTGAATTCCGTCCGTACTTGCAGTTACTATGTACAACAGTTGTACAGTCATAATAAAGGCACGCATGTATTGCCGTTGACAATGGATAAAAAAGCTGTGAGCGGTCAGGAAGGACAGGATGGTCTGTTTGCCAGTGCCGTATGGGATAAGGATGAAAAGGCTTGTATCGTGAAAATTGCCAATACTTCGGATAAGGCACAACCGGTATCAGTGACTTTCAACGGATTGAAGAAGAGTGATAAACTTGTGGAAGGTAAATGCATCACGCTCCAGTCTGCCGATTTGGATAAAGATAACACGGTAGAGCATCCGAATGTCATCACTCCGAAAGAAAGTGATGTTACGATTGAGGGTAATGTACTGAATGTAGAGATGGCGCCCAAGACTTTCGTGCTTTATAAGTTTGTTAAGGCAAGTAATAAGTAAAAGATGAATCATTCCTTTAAATGCTAACACAGAGGATAGAGAAACATAAAGCAGCCGAAGGGCTGCTTTATAATCCCAACTGCATCCGGAACTTTTAAAGGAAATGTATACCTGTCTCCCTTGGTTGTACCAAGGGAGTTTTTTTGATTATACGTATATTGTCATCTTGGATTTTTCACGTTATTTTGCTGTAAATCAGTAATGTACCGTGAAAATACATTCTAAATCCCCCCGAAACGGTTTGCCATTCTCCGCTGCCAAATTTGGTTTGACGGATATCGGTTGTTCTGATTCCTGTGTCATAGCTACGGTTGTTCCATTGCAGGGGAGCGTCATAAGGCGTATTTTTGTTCGGGTGCGTTCATTGCTTCACTAAGGTGAAGAGGCAGCTTCGCTTAGGTGAACAGCCGCTTTCACCCAAGTGGAATAACTGCTTCACCTGGGTGAAATATCAAATGGAGTGAGGTGAAGGGTAAGCATTCGGCCTCGTGCGTGTTTCTCTCCAAGTTATAATAAAGTCAAAAGCCAGACGAAGCATGTCTGGCTTTTGACTTTATTATAGCTTTCCTGTTTATCCTTTCCAATTAAATGGCAGTAAATCGGTGTAATCGTTTTTCTCTTCTCTTTCTTTCTCCTGTACCCTAATCAGCACGTCCTGCATCCATAGTTTTGGGTTCACCTTATTTTCCCTACAGCATCCCATCAGTGAAAAGAAAATTGCCGCTGCATGTGCTGCCTCATGTGATCCGGAGAAGAGCGTATTTTTTCTGTTTAAAGTCAACGGCCTTATAGAACGCTCCACCGGATTATTGTCAATGCAGAACTGTGCGTCATTGACATATCCGGACAGTTGTTCAAAGCGTGTGTACATATAGAACATGGCCTTGGCAATAGGCGATTTATCGACCGTATGTCCATATTCCTCCTTGCACCATTTTTCCAGTTCTTTGATAATAGGGTACGATTTTTCCCGGCGAAGCTTTACCACCGCCTCCCCTTCCAGATGTTCCATTCTGATTTTCTCCTCCACGGCATACAGTCCGCCTATTTTTCCAAGTGCATGCCTTGCTCTGGGAGGGTCATTTCCTTCCGCTTCCACAAAGTTGCGCCTGACGTGCGCCCAGCAGCACAGATGCAACTTTCCGGGTAGCGTGTCGAACTTGTCATATACTGCAAAGCCGTCACTCTGTACCACCCGGACCTGTCCTGCCAGCAGTGTGTCTATTCCGCTGCTGCCACGGCCCTTGTGATATTCAAAGAAGGGGGTATGGAACCGGGGCAGATAGAAGTTCCACATATACCCGCGGTGAAGAGCACCGGGCCGGTCGCTTTCAAGTACGGGATGGGGTGTCTCATCGGCCATGACGTAATAGCTGTCCTTGACCAGTTCACGAAGTTCATTATAGATTGGTTCCAGACGCTGTGCGGCAGCCATCATCCAGTTACTTACGGTGGAAGGACTCAGATGGATTCCTTCACGCTCAAAGATATCCAGCTGTCTGTGCAGAGGCAGGTGGTCGTAATATTTGGCGGTAGCAATGTGGGCCAGTACACTTTCCGAGGCATTGCTGTGGGGATGTGCCATTACGGGCATGGGAGCGGTTATGATACGACCGTCGGCGAGCCGGTATTTAGGACGGATGATGCGTTTCACATAGAATCGGGCGGGACTGACAGCATACTGTTCGCTCACTTCCTCTCCCAGCTTCGTCGCTCCCTCCAACGAAAGGCCTTCCGGCATGGGAATGATAATCTCCTCACGGGGAAGGGACGGGTCGATGGGCTTACGGGCGTGGGGAGTGATCTTTTTCGTGAAGCTTTTACGGAAACGATTGTAGCCATTCTCCGATGTGACGGATTTCCCAGCGGTTTTCTGTTCTTCCGCTACCGGGTCATTGACATCGGACGGAGACTCGAAACAGATGCTCAGCTGGCCGGCATCTTCGGGAAGATGACGTTTTTCACTGGATTTACCCCATAAACGGCGTGTCAAGTCAGCCAATTTCCATCTCAGATCGGCAATGACGGCTGTACAGGCCGAGATTTCTTCGACCTGGCGGGAATACTCCTGCAAAGAGGCTTCGTATTTTCTCTGAAGTTCCGCATGCTCCTTTTCAAGGCATTCATGTTCCTTGCGCAACTCTTCGTACTCTTCCAAAGTAAGGGTAATAACCGGTTCTTTCACTGTACATCCACTTTTTATTATGTGGCAAAGTTATCAAAATAAAACTGCACGGCTTATAGAATGGGGAATTACTTTTCAACTGTTTTCCGATACTTTTTAACAGTAAGCAGCTCATTCAGGCGATTCCAGGAAATTTGAAGAAAATCCTTCTTCCGTTCCTCCTTTTTCAAGAGGAAAGAACCGCGATTCAGACGACGGCATTCCAGACGGTATTCGTCGTCGCACCGATAAAGGATATGCAACCTGCTACGGGAGCGGTCGGGAAAAATATGACAGCTCTGCTCTGACACGCAGGAACCCGTGTGTCGGATGACCTCGCCACAAAGACCGTCAATACCTTTATGGAAATTACAACCTTGGGGATAAAGGTAATAAGACCAAAAAGGACTGCTGCGGAAAAGGCCAAGACCTAAAGGGAGAAGTAGGTCCTGAGGGGAATGGATACCAAGGCTGGAAGACGAAACTTTATAACGACGGCCGCCATCAAATATGAAAAGAACAGAATCAAAATGGTTAGACTCGGAAAAGAGAGTACGTAGTTTATCACTTTCGCTAGAAAATTCTAATACTGAACACATAATGGATTAAGATTATAATGAAGCCACAAAGGTAGGAAGGAAAAGAGGGG
>CAPYSS010000047.1:0-20703 GCA_948742525.1 Bacteroides caecimuris
GAGGAGATGCTACTTCTATTTTTTTGAGGGGGGGCGGCATCGCCGAGACGCTTACGAAAATAGTATGAGAAATACCGTTTTACGTTTTATTTCTCATAGTGTTATATAAATGATTTACAACAGATTATCCTGCTACTATGAGAATATGAGAAATGAAAACGAAAAATCTTTCACAGGAGGCAACTTATTTTTTGGAGATTACTAAAGAGGCCGTCTAAAAAGTCGTTAGTAACTCTAACTCCCCTCCTTTCGGGAAGGAGGGGTGTCCGAAGGACGGGGTGGTAGGATAAACGAGGCTCTTCCTATTTTATTGTAAATGATAGATTTATGTATTTACCTACCACCTCCCCCTACGGGTACTCCTCCTTCCTGAAGGAGGAGAATGAGGATAGAACCGACTTTTTAGACAGCCTCTTAATTTGGACTCTATCAGTTCTTTGTAAGCAGCCGTTTTTCCGAAATAGTCCCGTATTCTTCGCCATTGATAGTAATACCTGTTGTATTTTCTATCTGTATCATAGATTGATCGGGAGTGTCAATTTCCACATTCTCAATGTTGAGCTTTGCCACTTTATTCACTACAATACCCTCTTTAGCACCTGTAACCACCATATTCTTGATGGAAATATTCTCAATCGGCATTTCGGGAAGTCCGTTCAGATACGCTGCCCGTCCTGCTCCTCGGCAAAATACATCCGAGATATAGATGTTTCTGAAAGCAGGCGTCTCCTCACTCACACTCGGAACCGGTTCACCGGGAACACTTTTGGCCGCGTAATACAAGTCGGCAATCAAGGCATCATTAGGAATATCAATCATATTTATATTATTGATATAAATATTCTCCACAACACCACCGCGTCCACGGGCACTTTTAAACCGTAAGCCGACATCCGTACCGATAAAAGAACATTCGGACACATACACATTTTTCACACCACCGGACATCTCACTGCCAATCACGAATCCGCCATGACCATGCAAAACAGTATTGTTTCTCACAATCACATTCTCACAAGGTTCGCCCCTTCTGCGGCCATCCTCGTCTTTGCCCGACTTCAGACAGATAGCATCATCCCCCGCATCAAAGAAACAGTTGGCAATCAATACATTCTTGCATGATTCCACATCCAGCGCGTCACCGTTTTGTGAATACCAGGGATTAAATACCTTTACATCATTCAATGTCAAAGACTCGCACGACAAGGGATGCAGACACCAACTCGGAGAGTTTTTGAAGGTCACACCTTCCAGAAGAATCTTTTTGCTCTTCACGATACTTAGCAATACGGGACGCAACCAACTCTTCATATCTTCCCATTCTTCACTCGTGATTTCAGTCCGTTTATCTCCGCTTCCTGCCATGAGAACAGAGGCTTTCAGCGCTCCTTCATTGGGATACCACACCTTTCCGTTCTCATCCACCTTGCCGCCGGAGTTCACCAGATTCTTCCACTGCCTGTCCGTCATCTTATCCTTCTTCACAGGACGCCATCTGTCTCCTGCTCCATCGAAAACGCCATAACCGGTGATGGCTATGTTCTCCGCATTCATTGCCGAAATAGGCGACTGGCAACGTTTAGCATCCAGTCCTTCAAACGAAGTGGTGATGATCGGATATAACGAAGTATCACTACTAAATACAATCAACGCATTCTTTTCCGCATGCAAATTGACGTTACTCTGCAAAACAATAGGTCCTGTCAGCCACAAGCCTTCCGGAATGATAACCTTGCCACCTCCCTTATCATGTACCGCTTTGATTGCATTATTAATAGCCTCCGTATTCAGCGTCACACCATCACTTTTTGCTCCGAAATCGCAGATATTCACCTGATAATCGGGGAAGACGGGACGCTCTATCGTGGGCATGGAGAAAGGAAGGTCTGCATACATCGCCTTCAAGTCAGTCTCCATATCCACCTGCTTGTCAGTAGTCTGACAAGCACAAAATAGTCCTAAGATGACCGGTACCAAACCAGCCATTTGATTCAATCTACTCATTGTCTCTTTTTACCTTACATATTTTATTATTTGAACCAAGCCGCATCGGTGTAACCATCCCAACTCATGATGATTTCACGCGTACCGAAATATTGGTCATACTGTTCCTTACTAAGTTGCAATACCGTATTGCGCACCGCTGCCGGAATGGATTGGTAAATATCGGAACCCGATTCCGTCTTGCAGTTGTATAGTTTACAACCGGTAGCAACAGTAGGCACAGCCGGAGTCAGCGGTTTATTCTCGCCTACAAAGTTAGGACCATACACATCGGCAAACGTACAATTCAAGAAGGTCAGGTTGTCCGGCTCGAACTGATAAATCAAAGTAGAGTTAGTGACGCCTTCGCCTACCGTGAAACGACTGTTCAGGAATACATATCCCAAGTAACCCGCCTTGACCCGCGCTTGCATTACGGCACGTGTGCCGGTAGGTGCATGGAGCTGGCAATCTTCAAACAGAACGACCTTGCCCGAACCCCAGATAAAATCGGTAGCTCCGGCTATGAAACAATTTTTGAACCAGTTGTAACCGCCACCCGGAAGCAAAGTATCCTGAAAGCTCAAGACACGACAATTGATGAAAGCTGCCGATTTGTTGTTAATATAGAGTGCCTCGGCCTGGCCATTCTTGCCCAGCGTCCAACCATAAGCATTCTCTATCGTCACATTTTCAAAGCGGATTTTATCACTGTTGCCATCCAGTATCACCACCGAACGCCCTCCGGAAGAAGGTACAATAGTGCCCGTAGGAGCAAACTGATCGATATTGGTTCCACTACCTATACCACCATTAATATCATTGCTGTTATCATATTGGATATTGACAGCGGTATTATCACCGGCATTTCCTTTTACCGTGATATTGCTTTGATCGCGCAAGTAAATAATCTCCTGATAGATACCATCATCCATCCGGAAAGTCTTGGGTGCATTCAAATCGACCCGTGCGGCACAGAAGTCGATGGCACCTTGCAAAGTATAGAAGTCGGCATTGGGGTCGGTATGACTGATCTTCACCTCATAGTTCGGTCCGGTCAAGGCTGGCGCAGGCTTCGTTTTGAATGTCCATGCACGACCATATACTCCCTTGAAATCTGTTTGCTTCACGGCAACCTGTTCGATGGTTACATAGTATTCGGTATCATACTGCAAACGTTGTTGATGAGGCTTGATGATGAAGTTGTTACCCTCCACTCTTGCCGGATAGTAGTTGACGATACGGCGACTGACGGAAGAACCCGTAGGCGTGACACCGATAATATCCATCCATGTATTCAGTTTGGTAACGCCGTCCACGATAGACTGTCTGCGTTCTGCCATATTGATTTCGTCTACCAGTTTATGGTCGCTCATACGATAGATACGGATACAACCACTCGTGCCAAGTTCGGGTGCAGTGCCTTCAAATGCTATTTTCAGTTCGGTGTCCGCAAGTGCTTGCTGCGTGCCGTCGGCAGGTGTGAAGGCATATCCTGATACAGGAGTCTTGTCACCTTCGGCCGTACCATCCTCACTGCTTCCGTCTTCCCAGGGAGCCGATGAGTTTCCGCCATCCACATTTTCAAGACGTCCCATTTCTACAAAGCCGCTATCGTCTATGTAAAGTGCAAAGGTGTAGCTGTAACCTTTGTGGAACTGCGGCAGCGCAATGTCCAGATTGGTAAATATCCACTCCGTCTCTCTATCGTCCAATACAAAAGACACCTTATAGCTATCCTTCAACGCCGAAGGAAGAATAATAGCCTCGTAGAATCCCGTTGTTGCATTGTGATAAGGGGTGATTGTAGCAACAGAGCTTTCGTCAACCGTCAGTACATCAGTCTGTACGTTGAACGAGGCTTCAGTTTGCATCCCTTCAATCCGTACATCGCTGACTTCCAACGGATTCTTTTCCAAATCCACAAATTTCAGAATCACTTTAGCCAAACGATGGCTAAAGTTGAGTGCGATATGAGGTTCGTTCTCCGGGGCATAAGTATATTCCTCGTTCGTGGCAGCATACAGTAAGTCACAAGCAGTACTCCCTCTTTCTTGAGTTGCCAATTGCACGGGATAGTTGAAATTGCGTATATCGGCATTGTATGGATAGTATGCCACAAACTTCACCGGTGTTCCGTCATTTTGCACTTTGAGCGGTGTGGTGGAAGCGAAAGAAACCGATGCACCCTCTTCCGAACAAACATAAGGTACATTAGCTGCCTCTGTGGCAGGCTCAAGGGTTTTCATATCCAGCACGTATGCTCCAATCTTGTCCCCATTATTCCACGACGAACCGTCTTGGGTGACGCGGGTTGAGAAACCTGTGAGGTCTACACCGAAGGTAACCTCTCCTGTAATAGCAGGTTGTTTCGTGCCCGCATCTTGCTCGTCATCCGAACAAGAGAGGCAAAGCAAACCGCCTAACAAGGGATATATTAATGAATGAAATAATTTCATAACTGTATTGTTTAATCAGTTCTACAAAAATAATTCAACGGCTATCGGGCATTCTTATACCAACGTGGGTCACCTGCTTGAGCATCCATTTTCAGTTTGAAGTTGCCGTTTGCTGCGTCTTCGAAAAGTTCGGCAACAGTCTTGGATGTATCTGTCCAGGCATTCGGGAAAGTGTTGGTATCAATTGCTTTTCCGTGTACATTGAGCACTGCTAATTGTCCGGCTTCGGTAGCAGCAGCTGCATAGTTACCGGAGAACTCCCGTACATCCATTTTATAACCGATATTAGGATTGCTCGTCACGAAGCAGGCTGAAATATTATTCTTATAGTACAAATTACCATTACCATATCTACTTTCAAAAGGAGTCTTAGCCAAATCTGCCAATGTACAGTTTTCCACCGTGATAACTACACTGTTGGCATCTTTCACATAAATGGCACGTTCTGTCATTTTATAAATGGTAGAGTTGGTGATAGTGATTGCTTTAGAACCATAATAGTTGAAAACACTTTGCATGTTTACAAATTGGCAGTCGTCGATAAGTACGGCAGAAAGTACATTTTGTGCCCCATTATCTCCGGTTGACCAGTCACAAACCGTTTTCATATTAGTGAAATTACATTTCTTGAAGTCTACAACGGCATCAGTAGCAAGTTGGGCAGTTTCACTGTTTGTCAGCAAAGCAGTTGAGTTATCGCCTGTTATATCCAAATTGTTCAATGCAATTTTTTGAAGTCCGGTATACTGTATCTGTTTCAGGTTGACTTTCACTTGTTCTTCGGCATCTCCAATCAACAGCAACTCGGTGACAGCTTCGGGCACCACCATTACATCGCTAAAGGTATAGCCGTCCGCATTGGCAGCGAACACTAACGCAGCCTTACCGGAAGCACCGGACAATACTGTAGATAAGTCAGTCTCCGCAGTAATCGCTTTCTGTGCATAGTCGGCAGGTATAGCTTCATTTTCAGATACTTTATCGCCATTACCTTCTTCGTTGCCGCCATCACCCCAAGGGGTGTTACTACCGGAACCGCCACCCACTTCTCCGCTCGTTTCTTTTCCAACAGTGATATCGAACGTATATTCATTGCCTGCTACAAATTTATCAATCTTGCTGGTTTCGGGCACTGTGTACTGATATTTGCCACCATCTGCCAGAATAGTAAGCGACAACTTATTTTTCAACTCTTCAGTAGGCAACATAATACCAATGAAAGACTTATTATCCTTTTTCTGCAAAGCCACGGATTTCTGTGTACCTATATTATTTAATGTACCGTCTATCAGATTAAAAGTAGCCGTAGTGTTTATCCCCCCTACCGTAACACTTGTTACATTCGACACATTTTCATTCGTAATGTTGACACGCAAAAGCACTAACTGATGATGGAAAGTGAACGCCAATCCTCCTGCCAACAATGATTCCGTTGACTGGTTGGCAGCCTTTGCCCACATTAAATCGTGGGCAGAGATACCATTAGACTGATCGCTTATATCTACTTTATAAAGTGCTGCCGTAGCGTCAATAACATCCGCAGATGTGGCATGCGGATAATAGGCTACGAAATTTGTAGGCATATCATAGATTGCTATTCCGGGGTCGGACGAGAAATTCACCGTCATGCCCTCACCAATCGTAGTATACTTCACGTTAAGGGCATCGTTCAATACATTCTTATCTTCTGTATCGAACATATATATACCGATAGCATCACCGTTCTCCCATTCACTGGTTTCGCTATTCAATCGTGTAGAAAAACGGTCGTTACCCGAACTGATCGTGCGGAGCATTCTTTGACCATCGCCATCAGGAAGAGAATTTTCATTAACTTCACTACAAGCTACTGCCAATGTTCCGGTAACCGCTAAGAAAAATAAATGTTTCAGCTTCATAATATTCTATTTTTATTTTATTCTTAATCATGTAAATTCATACTCTCCACTCTAATTTAAGGTAACCAACGAGTATCACCGGCACGACTACTTACGATCGGAGAAGAAGTATCCTTAATCGTCAAGTCTCCATTAACCGGATCGGCAAACAGTTTGTCTGCTGTAATCTCAAGGTCTGTCGCGTTCATCTTACTGCCGCCCAATGCATAATCTGCTGTGGTATAGTTGTCGGAGAATGTGGTGGTGGTATTAGCGCCGATAGCATACAAATCACCGCAAGGAGATGCCAACAGGATGCCCTGCATTACCAATTTGGAACCTACGGCAGATTCAATGTTAATCAGACGTTGGTTACGGCTGTAATTGTAGATAGTCACATTCTTATATTCCAGTTCGATCGGTTTATCCATATAAGGTGCATAGAAAAGGTTACCCCAGCCATAGCCATTGGTTCCATCATTGTCGTTGCTAAACGTACAGTTGCGGAAGATAGCACGGTCTACCTGGTCATAAGACACTCCGTTATCTTTATCGAAAGACTGAAGATTGAATGTACCATACGCACTTGTTTGCCATCCACAACCTTCGAAACGACAGCCTTCCATTTCCAAATTCATAATATACTTGGCATTAGCTGACTGATGACGCCAGAAACCACGACGAAGACTTATAAAGTCGCAATTTACAAAGCTGACATTCTCTATTGTGTATGCCTTGCTGGTATTCATAAAGTAATTATTGTTTGCTTCATGACGGAATTCGATATTATCGAACTCTAAGCTGGAAAGATAAGAGCCTTCTGCAATGCTCCAACTGCCTTCGAGGACAACAACAGGTTTAACACCGTCACGACTGCCCGCCAAACGGAAACCCTTCATCAAAGAGAACGGAGTGACACGGTAGGAAGAACCTGCCGGCAAGTAGTATTCCGTACCTTCGGGCACTTCAGGATCGACATCGTTGTCCGATAACATGGCAGATAAATCATCTTCCAAGCCAACTTGTATAGACATGGCCGACGGACCAGCCGTGCGGAACGTTACCTGATTGTAAGGTTTGTCATATTTACGAGGTTTACTAGTATCATACAGGTTGACTGCGTATAATGTATTCTTCGTCAATCCGTCCACTTCAGCATATCCCTGCATCATCTCTTCAATGGTCAGATAGCGACTAACGCCCGGCAGAGTCGTATCCATCATAGGCATAATGCTTATGCTATCTACCGGATTTTGTTTGTTGTCTTTCTTCCAGCGAATGATAGCAGATGATTCCGTAATCTCGGTTTTAGATACATCTTCCACCAGCTTGGCATACTCCGGACGAGCTTCAGTAGAAGCACTGACGTAGCTCCATTGCGAATTGTTAATTGTTTTGGCAGCATTGCTGCGTACACGAATATAGAAAGTTGTCCCGTAAGGAATATCATCAATAAACACATAAGGATCAGTGGTTTCTATCTCCATAAACAAGCTGGTGTAATATTGATCCTGATGTAGTTGTACCGTATAAGAGGTAGCATCGTTCACTTTATACCATACCAATGTCACAGAGTTTGCTTTCACCTCCGGTTTCTCCAATACAAACCGGGGCTGGAACAGGTCGTCCACTTTCGTATATTTATCATCTGCCTCGCAGCCTATGAACAGGGTGCCGCAAAGGAGTGCAGGCAGCATAGCCGTTGCAAGTTTTCGTAATAACTTTATCATAACGTTTGTCTTTTTTACTGATTAGTATCCATAATAGTTCCGAATCAATCCGCGATGGTCTGTTATAACCTTTGCAGGATAAGGACACAAGTATCTCACAGGATCGGTAGGTTTCACTAATTGATCGTTGTTCTTGTTGATAAATCCACGGAAACTCCATGAAATGGCATCCAACGTTTCATAAAGCTGTGTTTCTTTGTTCAACACTCTCCATCCCAACGCATACTCCAATACCGTGTAACCGGCAGGACGCCCCACACCCGGACCATATTCGTCAATACCTACAATATCCAAGACCTTCCGGTCGGGATGTTCGGGATCCGTTACTTGTTTGTAATAGATATTAGACGGTACTTTCTCAATGCCCGGTACGTAAGCCCCGTTAGCTACTAGTCCCCAATTAGTCATTTCATTATAAAGATTATAGATGACTTCACCGTACTTATTCCAACGTGCAAGATCGTACTTACGAATACCTTCACCACCAAATTCCCATTTACGCTCATCCATGACAGCTTGGAAGAAGTCTGTTTCGTTAGTCAAACTCTCTACATAACTTTCTACTTTATCCGTCCATTGAGCCGCATCGAAAGCGCGGCGGCGAACACGCTTCAGTGCTTCTTTGGCATCGTCACGCGGTCCGTAAAGTTCATTGACTGCTTCTGCATACATCAGCAAAACATCGGCAAAGCGCATACGCACACTATTGATACCGGTATTGGAACCACTGGAAGCACCCAGCGGAGACTGCATATAGAGTTTGGACCATTTCCCGACACCCATACCGGTCACTCCCATATCAATTTCCTGATTCAGGTCTTTATCATATTTATAAGGTACACAAGTCATGTCACGACGCAAATCATCTTTATCAAACGAATAAACGTAAGTACCGCAGAAAGTCACATAGTTGCGGGCACTGCCGTATGAGTGCTTACCTTCCGCAATGGTAACACCGATGTTATAACCATAACGGCTGGTGACACTTTTCAGCATCGGAACAGCGAATATGACATCATCGTTGTTGGCAGTCTTCCAGTTACATTCATTCATCCACAAGTTTTCAAAACTTTGAGTAAGGTCGTGTTTGCTTTCCTTGATTACCTTTCCCAGATAAGTGACGGCAATTTCATAATAATGCTCAAAGTTATCGCCACGTTCCATGTAACCTACGTGAGTCACATCCTCTTTGTCGGCACGAAGAGTCCAACCACCGCGATAAAGAGCCAACTGTCCAATAAGCGCTTGGCAATATTCGCGCGAAGCACGTTCTACGCCATAATCCAAATCGACTGCATATTTCATCATCGGTTCTACAGCTATCAAGTCGTTGATCAAATATTCCAGAATGACATTACGGTCGGTAGTACCCAGGCTGAAGAAATCATCGGTCGCTTCCGTTGGTTTGGTAACAAACACAACATCTCCCCATGTACGGATCAAGTCCAGATAGAGCATGGCACGAAGTGTTTTCACTTCTCCATACATCTGTTGTATTTCGGAGGGAGTATCACCTGCTACTTTATCGGAAAACAACGGTGACTCCTGCACAGCCTGCAAAAAGTCGTTGGCATAATTGATAGCATAATAGAGATTATTCCAAGTTGAGTTCAACACCGACCAAGTGGGACGGGAATCAAAACAGCCGATATCCGAACCATTGGTACTGACAGTGTTGTTCTTGAACGAACTCATCTCCACATCGGTATTCGTATTCAAACCGCTGGCAAGGTTACTTCCGTACAACCCGTCTTCCGTCATGGAAGAGTAGATACGGGTCATCAACGCTTTCATCTCCGATTCGCTGGAAAATATGTACTCGGGAGTAAAACCGGAGGCGGGCTGTACATCAAGAAAATCATCACAAGACGTCAAAGTGAACAGAGTTCCGGCAATGAGTGAGTATATTAGTTTCTTATTCATTGTTCTTTCATTTTATAGATTTCAATTAAAAAGTCAACTGTGCGCCAAATGTATAGGTGCGGCTACGCGGATAACGGTTATAATCAATATTGGGTGTCAAACCGGTAGCGATGTTCACCTCCGGATCATAACCACTATATCCGGTGAGGGTAAACAGATTATTGCCCGATACGTAGAAACGTACTTTACTCAAACCTACTTTCTTCGTCCAGACACTTGGCAAGGTATAGCCGACAGTAGCTGAATTAAGACGCAGGAACGAACCGTCTTCCACGGCATACGACATACAGATGGGGCGTCCGATGGAAGTGGGATTCCACATGGTAGCATTCTTATTGAATTCTGCCAGTATTTCTGGACTATAACGGATCTCATTCCCCATGTCGTCGAAGTTACGCCAGCGTTTATCCGAAGCGATGTCCATCAGGAAGTTGTTCTCTTTATTGTCCGCCCACGTGGTCAGCATGATTTTGTTGGCATTCAGTACATCAAAATCATACATAAAGTTGAAGAACATACTCATGTCGAATCCTTTATAAGTAGCATTCAAGCCAAAACCTCCCGAGAACTTCGGAGTGGTATTACCAATAACAGTACGGTCGGCTTCTGTCAGCTGATAAGGATTGGTGCTGTTGGGATCTACCGGAGTGAGTTTCTTGAACTTGGCATTACCGGGACGCGGAGTGTCGGACAATGGACTTGAGTCTACCACACCGTCTTTCAGTTTCCATGTTCTGGATTTGGAGTCGAAGGATTCAAAATCGGCTACGGTATAGAATCCATCATTCACATAACCGTAAATCAAACCACTGGTACCACCTACATACGCACGGTAATCATCCGAGTTCACCACATCATTTCGCCAGCCCGAAGTGAGAATCCATTCTTTTTCACCACTTGCCAGCTTGTCAATCTTGTTTTTATTATGACCGATATTAACGGTAGCATTCAGTGAAAAGTCTTTCGTCTCTACCAGCCAGGCATTCAGTTGAAGTTCTATACCCCGATTGGATGTCTGTCCCACATTGGTCATCAGCTTTGTGTAACCTGTATAACCGGGGATATCCGAAGGTACTAACAAGTCTTTCACCGTATTCCAGTAAACATCAACAGTACCGCTAATGCGTTCTTTGAAGAAGCCGAAGTCAAAACCAATGTTACGTGTGATAGTAGTTTCCCATCTCACATCGGGATTGTAGACATATCTAGAGTTATAAAAATTGTAATAATAGTGACTGTTTTCTCCCCAGCCGGCAGGACGGGAACTGCTTACACCATACAATTTCTGATAAAGGTCGGCATCGATACGGTCATTACCGGAAGTACCGTAACTCACTCTCAACTTTAAGTTGGATACAATCTGATTATCTTTCAAAAAGTCTTCGTTAGAGATACGCCATGCCAACGCTCCTGCCGGGAAGAATCCCCAACGGTTACCTTTGGCAAACTTAGAAGAGCCATCGGCACGCAGCGTTACTGTAGCAAGGTATTTATCATTATAGCCATAGTTGATACGACCAAAGAAAGATGAAATACGTGAAGGAGATGCTGCTGACGATGAATTCTGATAAGGAGTACCCAGTGACAAGTTATCAAAAACATCTTCTGCCGTGATATTTTCCGGGAAATAACGGGTAGAATAAGTTTTGGTAGTAGTCTGATTGTGCTTAATTTCTTGTCCTAGCATCAGACGAATATCATGCACATCCTCCAACATAAAGTTGTAGTTCCACACATTGGTCAGCTGCCATTTAGTACCTTGTTTCATACTCCATTCCGCCATCGGCTGATTGTTATTGTTACGGGCATTGCCAGTCTCCATGCCCCAAAAACGACGTTGCTCTTCAGAGTTATTCTCGAAACCGAATTCACTGCGAAAGGTCATACCCTTCATAATATCCCAAGTCACGGCTCCCATCGTATTGAGAGACTTATTAATTCTCTTTTTATAATTTCTTTTCGATTCTTCTTTGGGATCAAAAAGAGTTTCCTCTTCCAGTTGATCGGGATCAAAATACGTATCGTCTTCGGGAAGTTTCATATATTCATCCAGCCCCTTAGTAGGTTTTTCACGCAAAGCAGACAACAAACTAACGCCTTCCGTACCGGATCCGTCCACTTCCTTATGCAACAAACGCGTGCGGTATTCCAATGTTAGGAATTTAAAAGGTTGGAAGTTGAAAGAAGCATTCATATTATTTTGTTTCAGTCCGTTACCTACCATCACACTTGGTTGGTCCTGATGGATAAAGGATAGTTTATATTTGGCTTTCTCCGTACCACCATTCACACTAAGGTCTACATATTTAGCCACCGGATTGGAACCGAACACCTCGTCCTGCCAGTCTTTTCCGGCATTCCCTTGATAGATATAATGTTCGTAAGCATGTCCATACTTATTATTGAAAGCTGTTGGGTTAGAACTTTTCTGACGAGCATTTTCATATTGCATCAATACAAATTCGTAAGGATCCATCACATCCAGCTTGTTAGAAAGTTCTTTGGTCTGCACATAAGTGTTCAGACTAATGACAACCCGTCCTTCAACAGGACGTTTGGTTGTCACCAAAATAACGCCGTTCGCACCACGTGCACCATAGATGGCCGTAGAGGCTGCATCTTTCAGCACCTCGATAGATTCAATATCAGTAGGAGGAACATCATTCAGGCTGTTCACTTCAAATCCGTCTAATATAATAAGCGGACTGTTATCCTGTGTGATAGAACCGCCACCACGCACCAAAATCTTGATTTCAGCATCCGGCGAACCGTCCACAGCTGTTACCTGTACGCCCGGCAGCTTACCGACGATGGCTTCAGCAGCAGAAGTGGTCTGTACTTTTTCCAATATCTTGCCGGATACGCTGGCGATAGAACCGGTCAGGTTACCTCTTTTCTGCGTACCATAGCCAATTACGACTACGTCGTCCAACATTCCGACAGCTTCTTTCATGTGGATATTAATGTTCGAGGTACGTCCTTTCAACGGTTCTTTTGCTTCTTCCATACCTACATAGCGAACTATTAACACGGCCTTGGCTACATTGGGCACGCCAGTCAATGTAAATTTACCGTCCAAATCAGTCGTGGCACCGATCGAAGTGCCTTGCACCGTTACTGTGGCACCAATCACCGGTCCCAGGTCGTCGGTCACCGTACCGGTCACAGTAGCAGTCTGTGCCATAGCACCCACCGCTACCCACAACAGGATAAATATGTTTATGATTATTTTATTCATCATTCTATGCTTTTATTGTAAATAGATTTATTTGCTCCACACCCTTATTTCTTTTCCATCACTATTCCGCCTTAGTTCTGATAGTAAATGATATGCTGAACCAGGTTGTGGAAATAAACTTCGATGTTCGGATAGCGTCCGTTAGGGTCAACTGACGAACTGATCTTTTGTGCATCACTCGGATCGTTAGGATCCAGCCCGTAAGCTTCTTCCCAAATATCAGGAATACCGTCACCATCCGTATCGGGCCAGGGTTTCAATGATTTCACATCAATATAACCTTCGGTATCTGATACCGTATCAATGATACCCGGTTGTTTGGCTTTACCATCTTCTTCGGGCTTGGAACCTATATAGGTGTAAGTACCATTCTTTACTTCACGAACCACACGCTGGTCTATCACATCTCTGCGCAAAGAAGCTCCGGCATATTCGAGCACTCTATCGTAAGCCTGTTCAGCCGTATGATTGGTCAGTTTGCTATAAGGTTGATAATCTGCCATCTTCATCGCTTGCTTTTCCGCTTCAGGAACTGTGCCCAATGAGGAGTCAAATTGTCCCCAAACACCCTCTGTCCAGTTATCAGCCGTAACACTGGTATTACCCAATACATAGTTGCCATTGATGTAAGCTCTGGCAGTAGGATCACTTGACAGGATACGGTAAGAACGATTGTTTGTTCCGGTAGCGGGTCCCGGCTTATAATAGCAATTGGTTAGATTAAAAGTAGCATACTTTCCGCCATAACTGCCCTGTCCTCTTCCACTCCAGTTGTAATAAACGTTATTGCGTACATCAAAATATCCGGTAAAGTCATAAGATTCCTGTGTACCGGGAGCTGACAAATCGGAGATACGCGGACAGCGGCTACCGTGATGCGCTAACAGCATGTGGTGGAACGAAGCATTGTCGCCACTAAACATAGCGCCATATCCATGTGCACCCTTAGCATGGTTAGACAAATTCATACTTTCAGAAGCAATGCACCATTGTGCCGTAAAGTTCTGTACGCCATAGAAAGTCAGTGTCTCATCCACGCTCCATCCGGCTGTAATGTGATCGATAATGGCATCTTTGAAATAACGTCCGCCAATAGCATCTTCTCCATAATCGGCAAACTGATCGCCCGGACGGCAACGCAAGAAACGAACAATAGCATTCAGGCTGGAGCCTGCACCTATAGCCGGGTCTTTAGAAAGATTAAAGGTGAAGTTGTAATTCTTCAGTGTGATACCGTCACCCGGTGCAGTCTGACCGATGATACTCAAATTAGGAAATTCATTCAGATACAATCCTCTTTTCAATTCGATGATACCGGATACATCAAAGATGATGGTACGCGGTTGATTGGACTTTTCAATTCCGTAGCGCAAACTGCCCTCAATAGGAGTTTCGTTTTTGTTATAATCTGCCAGCGTTGTCACCCGATAGATTTCTCCCCCACGGCCACCGCTAGTAAAACGGCCGCCACCTTCGGCACCCGGGAAGGCCAATATAGAAGTAGAATGATCGTCACCGATGCTTGTATCGGGTTTACCATATTGGAAGATGGTAATTACTTTATCCAACATTTCTACCGTTGCCGTACGTGGGAAGACTGTTTCATTATCTTCGATATTCAATACGACTTCATTGGCAGTAGAGTTTTTCTTATCCTGCGTAATCCAACTCTCGGATATTACAGCATCGTAATCTACCGGATTTTCTCCTTGCGGAGCCGAGATAACCAACGTACGACATTTATAAGGAATGATATACTCATCCTGCTCTATAGCCACCGCACCGTTTACACCGTCTTGTGTCACTTTCAAAACGCGTTGCAAGGTGTAGTCTCCTACGGATTTAAAAACCAGGACAGCTGTTCTGGTTTTGTTCGTATTGGCATCCACAGCAAATGTTACTTCGTCTGTCACAAAACTGCGAGTTCTGGGAGTTGTTTCCTGCAATTTAATCCAGTTGTATTCTTCTGCTATCTCCAGTTCCCATTCCACATTTGCTACTACCTTACAGGTAAATGTACCTTCTCTGAATGACAAAGGGTCGGATGAACAATCGAACAATATATCAGGATCGGCCCCCAATTGCTCTACGCTAATCTCCTGTTCCAATGCAGAACCTGCGCCCGACATGGACACTTTTACTGTCCCTGTACGTTTAGGACCCTCTGTATTCTTGGTGAAAAACAAGCGGAGATCACCATTTCCCTCTCCGGAGTTCTTTGATATACTCAACCAGCCGTCTGTCGAGGTCACTTCGGCAGTCCATGCAGAGGTAGCCGTTACGTTGATTGTAAACGAACCGTCCACATTGCTCAATTTCACCTCATTCTTCGACACTTCCAGTTTGGCAGCTGTCGCAGCCGCATTGGATTCGTCATCCGAACTACATGCGCTCAACAATCCGGCCAACAATATGAATAGAAAATATCTCATGTTTTATATCTTTATATTGTTAATACTCTATTGATTATTTAATCCAATGCGGGTCACCGATTCCGTTGGTATATACTTCGGAGTTTTTATCGGTGATCGTGAAGTCTCTACCAGCCACATCTTTGAAGAGTGTTTCCATCGGGAGAGTTGTTTCTACCGGTATCTCAGCAGCATCGACTCCCCAATTAGCCACGACAAAGCCATTGGTGCGATAGTTATTCTCGAAAGTCTTGCTTGTGACGTTTCTTGTAGTAAACCAGGTTCCCTGACCGGCTTCACAAACACCACTAAAGAGATTATTACGGACAACCAAGTGGAATGAAGAGGTATTCTTCGGATTTAAGTCGAAGAAGGTCATTGCAGCAGGAGCCATACTTACGAATGTACAATTCTCTATTGTCACATTCAATTCGCCTGTCATACTGCCCAAACCGGTTATCAAAGCTTTTGTGAGATTGTTGGCATGGAACGTAGAGTTCTTGAACACAAAGTTGTGTACCGGCGCGTCCTGCTTGGTAGAAAGACCGAACATACCGCTCTTGTTAGAATTCAAGCCGACGAACCGACAATCTTCAATCACAATATTATCAACCACCTGCTTCCGGGGGGCATCCACTTCTTGATACCACATTGTACGTCCCAAGTCGCTTATCTCACAATTCTTCCATGAAATAGTAGATACATGGAAAGCCTGGTTCTTAAACTTAAAGAAGTCGGAAGTCGTCACTTTTATCTTCAGATTCTCAAAGTGGAAGGCTTCAATGATGGCATCGGGACAATTGATGCTCATATTCCCCATTTCCATATATGCCGGTTCCTCACCTTCACCCGGTGTCTGCCCCATGATATAAAGGGCTTTCGGTATTTCGGTCTGTGTACCTAATTTATAGGTAGTACCTGCTTTCAGGAAAAGTTTCACCTCATCCACAGAAGCATCCGCCAGCATTGATTTACAGATTAATTCAAGGTTCTCTTCCGGACTTACATATCTGTATCCGTCAGGAATTCTCATCGGGGCTTCCGGATGAATGTCTTCTTCGTTCCAGCCTTCCGAAGCAATCGTTACCGTGTAATCTTGTATGACCGGTTCGTCTACGTTGTTCAACGCAAATGCCACTTGCACTGTATCATCGGGCAAGATGGAAAATGCTCCATCAATAGCTTTAGATTGAACCACTGTATTGTTTTTATCCAGATAGTCGATACGCACGGATACTTGTTCGCCTTCACTTTGAGTTTGAAACAAGACAAAGTCATCGGTGTAATTCACTCCGCCAGTAGTCGTTTCCTTCTCACGTTGTACGCTTATCGGAGTTTTTACAAAAGTCGCGTCCGAAAGTTTATAGCCCGAAATGGGTGAAGAAACAACTGCGCGCAATTTCGAATAGCTCTTATCCGATTTACGATCGGTAGCCTTTAGACGAAGTACACCTGTACGATTGTACATACGCACACTTAGTGGTTCGTCGAACGGGGATTTATACGTCATCGGTGCCGAAATGGCATATTTTGTTTTAGCAGTCGGATCCTGATGTATCACAATGTCATTCAGATTCCTCGGGCTGGGAATAGAATCGGATTGTGTAGTGGAAATTATGTTATAACTTCCATTGGGCAACTGAAAACGATAAAGCGACGAATAATTGGCTACATACTCACCATCAGCCGTATAGATAAACAGAGGTTTGTTAGATGCACCAGTGTTCACAGCCCATGGCTGGTCATCCAAAAACAGTTCTATCTCTTTTACTACCGAGGTGCCGTATCGTTCTTCTTCCGAACAAGCTGTTATTCCCAACAGAAGTATGATTCCTGTCAGTGAATAGAATATATTTCTCATATAACTCCTGTTTTTAAAATTCTGAAACTTCTATTGTAAACGGTTGAGTGGATGTACTCTTATACATGACCGTGCGTACCGAAGACCACGGCTCATCCAGGTAATTCTCATCCGTAATTTTCATATGTACGGTAGAACGCTTAGAAGACTCAAAGCCTATACCGGTATCGAGAGGACTGATAATACGATTCACCTCCTCGCCTCCTTTCAGATATACCACATCGATAGATGTTCTGGAATCTCCATTCACTGTGGGAAACGAATAAACCGAAGCACCAAAGCCAGTAGAGAGATTAGTGGAGATGGTTACATTTTCTGTAATACATTCTTTACTTTTTACTTTATAGCCTATTGCTACATTCGTAAAAGTAACATTCAACTGGTCAAAACGGGTGATTGCATTCAATTCTTCTTCCGTCTCTTTCGGCTGGAAGACTGCTTGTCCTACCAAACGCTTCAACTCTACATTCAGCGAACTGACCGAGTTATCTGAAGTAAAACCTACCACTTCCGAAATATAAACCGGTTTTTGAGCGTAAGCATCCTGATAAACCACCACTTTGGAAAGACTATCTGTATCTACCAAGTGATCGGCATTTGCCACAATAAAGGTTTGCAGATTTTCTCCTAAAGGAAGGTCTACTTTTAAAGATCCATCATTTAAAGGAAGATTTTTACCATATACCATGGAATCTTGCAGGTACACATAAACACCGACCTCTGTAATTCCATGTTCGGCAAAAGTTTCAAGACTAGCCCTGCTGAAAGAAACGCCCACCGGATGGGTTTCGGGCACATTGGGAAGTTGTTCATCCGGTTTCCATTCATCATCCATTTGCTGTGAACAAGAACAGCAAAGCAGAAATGACAGAAGAAATAAACTTGCTAGATGTTTCATAAATATTAGTTTATATAATTTAAAGATATGCTATTATTAAAAGAATAAAAATTCTATGCCCTTTTTCTGTAAAAGGCAGATGCAAGCCTAAGGAGGATTGGCTATTGTAAGTGCTGACTTCATGTTTCCCATTTATTTAGATTTTCATTGTATATTAATGATGTTTTTTCGCTAGAGTGAATTCTTTGTTCTTTCACCAGTGCAAAATTGAGAATTAAGTAAGAGAAGATAGAGTAAGATTTAGTAGAAAAGGAGTAAAAAACGGACTGGGGCAAAAAATACCCCCTCCAGCAGAACCATACACAAAAAAGATATGCCCTCCAAGTGTTATCATCAAACACCTGAAGGGCATATCATCTAAATTCACCGCATTGAACGGAGAATTGCTGATTACCTATTTGTTCTGTGCGTCGACTATGTTTTGCACCAAACTATTCATATATACCTCAAGATTCGTATATTGTCCGTTCGGATCTACTGTTTTACCATTTCGGTCAGAAGCATCATTCGGATTTAATCCGTACTTTTTTTCCCATTCATCAGGCATACCATCATTATCAGAATCTTTTAAGATAACACCTTGTACCAATTCAGGCCATGCTGAAGATTCTCCGACAGGAATCACATCATCCTGACTATCAATGATGCCTTTCTTTGGATACCCCACGCTTTTCCAATCAATACCTTCAACAACTCCCTGACCATTGTGCTCGTTCATTCCCTGATAGTTCGCAGTCCCGGTACGAGTTTCCTGAACAATACGTTCATCCACTCTATCCCTGTGTAAAGAACAACCTACATAATCCATAACACGCTCAAAAGCCGTATGGGCATCATGAGTGGTAACAGTACCTGTTTCTACAGGAGTGGTACGTCTAAGAGCTTTTTTGGTACCTTCATCCAACGTTCCATACTTTTTATCAAACTGATTATAAACTCCGTACTCCCAGTTATCCTTTGTAGCCTTCATACAACGATCATAATCAGCCGCACCATTAATTTTCCCATCATCCACCACATTTCCCTGGATAAAGAAATCTCCCCAAGTGTCAAAAATGGCCGGATATGATTTCTTATCCGAATCACTTACTTTTTTGTCAATGGCAATAATACGTCCACGTTTAGAAGTGCCAGTAGGAGTGGCTGGCCCCGGCTTATAAAAATTATTCACAATATTTACATGCATGGCTTCTCCACCATAACAAGAGTTTCCACACCAGTTATAAATGACATTATTACGCATATCAACAATTTCATTCTCTTTGGTCGAATTAACTCCAGGACCTAGACGAGGATTACGGCTGTCATGATGTGCCAATAGATTATGATGGAAAGAAGCTTTCATCCCTCCCCATATCCCACCATAACCATGAGGACCTTTTGTATGCCCGCCTAAACGCAGACTTTCAGAAATAAGACACCATTGCAATGTAAAATTCTCATTTTGATAGAAAGAAACACATTCGTCAGTACACCAACTCATAGAACAATGATCAATTATTATATTCTTATGATACCGACCGCCAAAGGCGTCGGCTCCGTCTGCACTGACATCTTCTTTATTTCCCATTCGAAAACGCATAAAACGGACAATAACATTGTCTGCTTCCAAGAAAACCGGATAACCAGCCAAACAAATACCATCCCCCGGAGCCGTCTGTCCTGCAATGGTCAAATCTCCATTCTTAATCTTTAAATCACCGTTTAAATGAATAGTTCCGGATACCTGGAAAATAATTGTACGTTTTCCACTTAATTTCTCAATACCATAACGTAAAGTTCCGTTCTGCAACTTGTCCTCCAATGAAGTAACAATATATACATCGCCACCACGCCCACCGGTTGTGTAGCGTCCATGTCCTTCTGCTCCAGGAAAAGCTGGAATCTTTTCATCTTGAGTTTCTCCAGTCCCTTCAGGTTCTTTAGGCAATTCATTTGCGTCACCACCATCAGTACACGCCAGGATTCCAAAAGCAAATAAAATGGCTAAACACCATTTACTTAGAATTATATCCATTTTCATACATTATTAGATTAATTATTTGATTAATGAGAGCAAAAGTAGGTAGGATAAAGAAAAGTCTTGTTCAAATTTTGTTTTTCCAAATCATTGAAAATGATAAAACAAGGTCTTTTCAAGTTATCATGTGCATTTTTTGTTTCAACACTATTCTAAAAATGCCTGCCGACTATTAAAAAACAAAAAATACTAGGTGAAAAACAAATATTGCACATAGCTATATTTACATTCATATACTTTTGTACCGAGGAATTAACTCTAAATGCGAGTACGGAATTAAAAACAACAACCATTAATTAATAA
>CAPYSS010000048.1:0-20568 GCA_948742525.1 Bacteroides caecimuris
CTCCTCCTTCAGGAAGGAGGAGTCCCCGTAGGGGGAGGTGGTAGGTAAACACATATAAATACATAAGTCTATCATCTACAAAAAAATAGGAAAAACCTTGTTTATCCTACCACCCCGTCCTTCGGACACCCCTCCTTCCCGAAGGAGTGGAAACCATGCGGATAAAGTTATATCGAGCTTACGTTAAGATAAAGTCGGATTTGTGAGACCGGACCAGCGTGTTCTCAAGGCGGCACTTAACCGCTCTTCAAGCGTGGGCTGAAAGAAGCTCACCCCAGGGACCATTCACGTTTATCCCATTGCTGACGGTGGTTTATCCCCGGGCTTGAATGACGCCCTTTGTGAGGGAGAAGAGAAAAATGTGAGGGAGATGAGAAAAATAAGATAATTCCTGCTATATGTGCTTCCATTTTACTTTTTTTACCTTACCTTTGCGCTCGCTAAAGACGAAAATGCATTGAATTTAATTATCGACATAGGAAATACAATGGCAAAGGTTGCTCTCTTCAACGTTGGAGAGATGGTGGAGGTGTTGACCGAATCCAATCAGTCGCTGGGTTGCCTGAAAGCTCTTTGTTCCAAATATCCGGTTGAACAGGGGATTGTGGCTACTGTCATTGATTTAAACGAAAAGGTTTTAGCTGATTTGGCTGCTTTGCCGTTTCCTTTGCTGTGGCTCAATCATCAGACTCCGCTTCCGGTTGTCAACCTGTACGAAACTCCCGAAACATTGGGATATGATCGTATAGCTGCCGTAGTGGGTGCTAATGAGCAGTTTCCTCATCGGGATATATTGGTGGTTGATGCGGGAACTTGCATTACTTACGAGTTTATTGACTCAAAAGGCCAGTATCATGGCGGTAATATTTCTCCCGGTATGCAGATGCGTTTTAAAGCACTTCATCAGTTTACAGGGCGTTTGCCTTTGGTAGGCACCGACGGGCGCAAGCTCCCGATGGGACGGGACACCGAAACGGCTATACGCGCCGGAGTGATGAAAGGGATGGAATACGAAATTTCAGGTTATATTGAGTCTATGAAGCATAAATATCCTGAACTTTTGGTTTTTTTAACGGGCGGAGATGAATTTTCTTTTGATAGCAGCGTAAAAAGTATCATCTTTGCAGATAGATTTTTAGTGTTGAAAGGATTAAATAGAATTTTAAACTATAATAATGGTAGGATTTAAACACACACTTTGTGCGCTTTTGCTCATGATGGTTACCGGAATGGCAATCGCTCAAAATAATACAAACTCTCCTTATACACGATATGGCTATGGCGACTTGTCCGATCAGAGTTTCGGTAATAGCAAGGCGATGGGGGGGATTGCTTTTGGACTTCGGGATGGAGCACAGATCAATCCGCTGAATCCTGCTTCGTATACAGCCATTGACTCGTTGACGTTTATTTTTGAAGGAGGAGTTAGTCTGCAAAATATGAATGTTAGTGGCGGCGGTGTGAAACTGAACGCTAAAAACTCTAGCTTCGACTATCTGGCTATGCAATTTCGTTTGCATCCGAGAGTGGCGATGAGTATCGGGTTGTTGCCGTTTTCTAATATAGGATACAACGTGTCGGAAAACAATGAATCTACAAGTGATTCTCCGTATAGTACGAAAAGCCTTGTTGGTGAAGGCGGTTTGCATCAGTTGTATGTTGGTGCCGGAGTGAAAATACTGAAAAACCTGTCTGTGGGTGTGAACGCTTCTTATTTTTGGGGAGACATGACCCGCTCTTTAACAATGCTTTATCCGAGCACAGCTTCTGCTAATTCGTATATAAGCCAAACTACCGTATCGGTTTCAGACTATAAAGTGGATTTTGGAGCGCAATACACACAAGAGTTGAATAAAAAACATTCAGTGACAATCGGAGCGGTTTTTTCTCCGAAACATAAACTGAATAATGATTATACTGTAACGACACAGGTTAGTTCGACTAACAGCAACAATTTGGATGCTACGTTGGAGCTTCCGAATGTGTTTGGAGCCGGATTCACATACAACTATGACAAACGCTTGACTATCGGTGCAGATTATAGTTTGCAGCAGTGGTCGAAAGCTGAGTTTGGCGTAAATACATCGGATGATGCTATGCGTGATGATTTCAATGAAACATACGCGTATTGTGACCGTCATAAAATATCAGTGGGTGCGGAATATATTCCCAATTTGATCGGACGTTCCTATTTATCCCATATAAAATATCGTTTGGGAGCTTATTATACGACTCCGTATTATAAGATCGACGGTAAAAAGGCTACTCGCGAATATGGCGTAACTGCCGGCTTCGGTCTGCCTGTGCCTCGTTCCCGTTCCATTCTGAGCGTCAGCGGACAGTTTGTTCGCATCAGTGGACAGGAAGCGACTTTTGTAAACGAAAATATCTTCCGCGTTAGCATCGGATTGACGTTCAACGAACGTTGGTTCTTCAAGCGCAGAGTAGAGTAATGGAGATGAATGTTAAAAGAGAAAGAATAGACGGATATAATAATAACAACTAAAATTTAGATACAATGAAAATTAAAACGCTTGTGGCTATGTTGTTCCTTTCGGCTGGGGCAACCACTGTGGTAGCACAGGATGCGACTAACTGTAACTCGAACAGTAGTATCTCGCATGAAGCTGTGCGTGCAGGTAATTTTAAAGATGCGTATACTCCTTGGAAAGCTGTGTTGGAAAACTGCCCGACGCTTCGTTTCTATACTTTTACTGACGGATATAAAATTCTGAAAGGCTTGATGGGACAAATCAAGGATCGGAATAATCCGGAATATCAGAAATATTTTGATGAGTTGATGAATACGCATGACTTGCGTATCAAATACACAGATGAGTTCTTGGCTAAAGGCACAAAAGTGTCTTCTGCTGACGAAGCTCTGGGTATCAAAGCGGTAGATTACATCGCTTTCGCTCCGAAAATTGATGTTAATCAGGCTTATCAATGGTTGAGCCAGTCGGTAAATGCAGTAAAAGCAGAATCTGCTGCCGCTACTATCTTCTATTTCCTGCAAATGTCTTTGGATAAACTGAAAACAGATCCTGCCCATAAAGAACAATTCATTCAGGATTACCTGGCTGCTTCTGAATATGCTGATGCTGCTATTGCCACTGAAACGAACGAAGCAAAGAAGAAAAACTTGCTAGGTATCAAAGATAATCTGGTTGCTTTGTTTGTAAATAGCGGAACAGCTGATTGTGAATCGCTGCAAAACATCTATGGACCGAAGGTAGAAGCTAACCAGACTGACTTGGCTTACCTGAAAAAAGTAATCGACATCATGAAAATGATGAAATGTACTGAAAGCGATGCTTACCAACAGGCTGCATTCTACGTTTACAAGATAGAACCTAGTGCGGAAGCTGCTACAGGATGTGCTTATCAGGCATTCAAGAAAGGTGATATCGACAGTGCAGTGAAATTCTTCGACGAAGCAGTGAACCTCGAAACTGACAATCTGAAGAAGGCTGAAAAAGCATACGCTGCTGCGGCAGTATTGGCTTCTGCCAAAAAACTGTCTCAAGCAAGAGCGTATTGCCAAAAAGCTATTAGCCTTAACGAAAACTACGGTGCTCCATACATCTTGATTGCCAATCTTTATGCAATGAGCCCTAACTGGAGCGACGAATCTGCCTTGAACAAATGTACTTATTTTGCGGTAATCGACAAACTGCAACGTGCAAAACAAGTAGATCCGAGCGTAGCTGAAGAAGCTAACAAATTGATCGGTAGATATTCTGGCCATACTCCGCAAGCTAAAGACCTGTTTATGTTAGGTTACAAGCAAGGCGACCGCATCACTATCGGCGGTTGGATAGGAGAGACTACAACGATTAGATAACCGTATGTTGCGAAAACGAAGAAACCGTTTATTGCATAAAAGCATGAGCATAACAATCACCTTCGGGGTGGTTGTTATGCTTCTTTTATTATCTTCCTGTGGCGGCAAGCAGAAAGCTATGGGAGAGGCTATCACAGAACGTGATTCTCTTCCGATGATGACCACATTAGGAGTCACTACCCTTATTTCCGATTCCGGAGTGACACGTTATAGGGTGAATACGGAAGAGTGGATGATGTACGACCGTAAAAAGCCTTCGTATTGGGCGTTTGAAAAAGGTGTGTACATGGAACAGTTCGACTCTATCTTTAATATAGAAGCCAGTATTAAAGCAGATACTGCCTATTATTATGACAAAGAAAGGCTTTGGAAGCTGATAGGGAATGTGGATATACAGAACCGCAAAGGAGAGCGTTTTAATACTGAACTGCTCTATTGGAATGAGGCCACTCAAAAAGTGTATTCCGACAAGTTTATACGTATCCAGCAACCGGACAAAATTATCACAGGACACGGCTTCGACTCGAACCAGCAAATGACCATATATACCATTCATAATATTGAAGGTATTTTCTATGTAGACGAGGAAGTGGGTGGCGGTCCGCCCCAACCGGAAACCAAAGCACTGCCGGATTCAGCGAATAAAGATGCTGCGAAATAGGCGAAACCATATCAATCGCACCTAGCAAATCGTCTGATCGTAAATCAAAACTTATGAATATTTATATCTCTCTAATTATCACCATGATCTTCTCCGCCTTCTTTTCAGGGATGGAGATCGCCTTTGTATCGGTAGACAAACTGCGTTTTGAGATGGAACGTAAGGGGGGGATTACGTCCCGTATCCTTTCTGTCTTTTTTAAGAATCCCAATGAATTTATCTCTACTATGCTAGTGGGGAATAATATCGCATTGGTAATCTATGGTATCCTGATGGCACAGATTATCGGCGACAATCTACTGGCAGGATTCATCGACAACCATTTCTTGATGGTATTGGCTCAAACCGTTATTTCTACCTTGATTATCCTGGTGACTGGAGAGTTCTTACCGAAAACAATCTTCAAAATCAACCCCAATCTGGTTTTGAATATTTTTGCTATTCCGCTTATTGTTTGTTATGTCGTTCTCTATCCTGTTTCCAAACTGTCTTCCGGGTTATCTTACCTATTCCTCCGTATTTTTGGAATGAAGGTCAACAAGGATGCGTCCGACAGAGCGTTTGGAAAAGTCGACTTGGATTACTTCGTACAAAGCAGTATTGATAATGCCGAAAATGAAGAAGAACTGGACACGGAAGTGAAAATCTTCCAGAACGCCCTCGACTTCTCGAACATCAAAATCCGCGACTGCATCGTTCCGCGTACCGAAGTGGTGGCTGTCGATCTGACCACTTCGCTGGACGAGCTGAAAAGCCGCTTCATAGAATCCGGAATCTCCAAGATAATCGTGTATGACGGGAATATCGACAACGTAGTCGGTTATATCCATTCGTCGGAAATGTTCCGTGCCCCGAAAAACTGGCATGAGAATGTGAAACAAGTGCCGATTGTGCCCGAAACCATGTCCGCCCATAAACTGATGAAACTTTTCATGCAGCAAAAGAAAACGATTGCCGTTGTGGTGGATGAATTTGGCGGTACGTCCGGCATCGTATCCTTGGAAGACCTCGTTGAAGAAATCTTTGGAGATATAGAAGACGAACACGATAATACTTCCTATATCAGCAAGCAGATCGACGAACGCGAGTATGTATTGTCCGCCCGCCTGGAAATAGAAAAAGTCAATGAAACGTACGGGCTCGACTTGCCCGAGTCGGATGATTATCTGACAGTAGGAGGGTTGATCCTGAACCAATATCAGAGCTTCCCGAAGTTGCATGAAGTGGTCCGGGTAGGACGTTATCAATTCAAGATAATTAAGGTCACAGCGACAAAAATAGAACTCGTGCGATTAAAAGTTTTGGAATAATGACGATAATCAAGAAATTTTTAGCCAATAAATAGATGCATATTAGCATTTTTTGTATCTTCGTGCGCTAAAATGACAAAAGAAAGAAATAATAATAAACATAAATCGTATTAATCAAAATGGCAACGTTACAAAACATTAGGTCGAAAGGACCTCTATTGGTGATTGTTATCGGCTTGGCGCTGTTTGCTTTCATTGCGGGTGACGCATGGAAGGTGATGCAGCCGCATCAGGCACATGACGTAGGTGAGGTGAACGGAGACGCTCTTTCCGCTCAAGAGTATCAGAATTTGGTAGAAGAATATACCGAAGTGGTGAAACTCATGCGTGGGGTGACCGCCTTGAATGACGAACAAACCAATCAGGTGCGCGATGAAGTATGGCGTTCCTACGTAAACAATAAACTGATCGAAAAAGAAGCAAAAGCACTGGGACTGACTGTTTCTGCTGCTGAAATCCAGGACATCCTGAAAGCAGGTGTTCATCCTTTGTTGAGACAAACTCCTTTCCAGAATCCGCAAACAGGAAACTTCGACAAGGATATGTTGAACAAGTTCCTCGTGGAATATGCCAAGATGAGCGAAGCACAAATGCCGGCACAGTATGCTGAACAATACAATAACATGTATAAATACTGGTCTTTCATTCAGAAAACACTGATCGAGAGCCGTTTGGCAGAAAAGTATCAGGCATTGGTATCTAAAGCTCTTCTTTCCAATCCGGTGGAAGCACAGGACGCTTTCGACGCAAGAGTGAACCAATACAACGTGTTGATGGCTGGCATTCCTTACTCTTCTGTAGTGGATTCTACAATCGTAGTGAAAGAATCAGAACTGAAAGACTTGTATAACAAGAAGAAAGAACAATTCAAGCAGTATCAGGAAACTCGTGACATCAAGTACATTGATGTACAAGTGACTGCAAGTGCTGAAGACAGAGCTGCTATCCAGAAAGAAGTGGACGAAGCAACTGCACAGTTGGCTACTACAACGGAAGATTATACTTCTTTCATCCGCTCGACTGGCTCGGACGCTCCTTATGTAGACTTGTTCTATAACAAAACAGCTTTCCCGTCAGATGTAGTTGCCCGTTTGGACTCTGCTTCTGTAGGTGCTATTTATGGTCCTTACTATAATGGTGCCGACAATACAATCAACTCTTTCAAGATTGTAGCTAAAGCTGCTGCTGCCGACTCTGTTGAATTCCGTCAGATTCAGGTATACGCAGAAGATGCTGTGAAGACAAAGACATTGGCAGACAGTATCTACAACGCTATCAAGGGTGGTGCTAACTTTGCTGATCTGGCAAAGAAATATGGTCAGACCGGTGATGCAAACTGGCTGACTTCTGCACAGTATGAAGGTGCGCAGATAGACGGTGATAACCTGAAATTCATCTCTGCTATCAACAATGCAGGTGTAAACGAACTGGTGAACTTGCCGATGGGACAAGCAAACATAATTCTTCAGGTAACAAACAAGAAATCTGTAAAAGACAAATATAAAGTAGCTGTCATCAAACGTGAAGTAGAGTTCAGCAAAGAAACTTACAACCGTGCTTATAATGATTTCAGCCAGTTTATCGCAGCTAATCCTACTGTAGAGAAGATGGTAGCTAACGCTGAAGAAGCCGGTTACAGATTGCTCGACAGAATGGATTTGAGCAGCTCTGAACACAATATCGGTGGTGTAAGAGGTACAAAAGAAGCCTTGAGATGGGCGTTTGATAAAGCAAAACCGGGTGATGTTTCCGGCTTGTACGAATGTGGCGAAAGCGATCACATGATGGTAGTAGGTCTGGTGGGCATTAAGCCGGAAGGATATCGTCCGTTGAAAGCAGTACAAGATCTGTTGAGAGCTGAAATCGTAAAAGATAAGAAAGCTGAAAAGATTATGGCTGACATGAAAGCTGCCAATGCAACTTCATTCAACCAATACAAAGAGATGACTAATGCAGTCAGCGACTCTTTGAAGATGGTTACTTTTGCAGCTCCTGCATACGTATCAGCATTGCGCAGCAGCGAACCGCTGGTAGGTGCTTATGCTTCTGCAGCTGAAGTGAACCAGTTGAGCGCTCCTATCAAAGGTAATGCCGGAGTATTTGTATTGCAAGTATACGGTAAGGACAAGCAGAACGAAACATTCGATGCAAAAGCAGAAGAAGCTACGCTGACTAACATGCACGCACGCTTTGCCAGCCGTCTGATGAACGACTTGTATCTGAAAGCAAACGTAAAAGATACACGCTTCTTGTTCTTCTAAGAAATAGTTCACCACAGATTACCTGGATTGCCACAGAAATATCTTGAAGGTGGCAGGTAATAATAACGTGGTGCATCATATAGACGCGAATCGCTCGGATTTTTGATGAATAAATCCGGATGATTCGCGTCTTCCGCATTTAAAAACTTCTCTATTAATCGTCTTAATCTGTGAAAATCTGTGTTAATCTGTGGTGAAACCAACTTTATTTCCTTACATTTGCAGATATAAACTATCAACAGAAAGAAGAATGTCTAAATATCCCCTTTTAGGAATGACTCTTGTAGAGCTTCAATCATTGACAAAAAGACTGGGTATGCCCGGCTTTGCTGCCAAGCAGATTGCATCCTGGCTTTACGAAAAGAAGGTAACCTCGATCGATGATATGACTAATTTGTCATTGAAACACCGGGAGTTGCTCAAGCAGAACTATGAGGTAGGAGCGGAAGCCCCGGTAGATGAAATGCGCTCTGTAGATGGTACGGTGAAGTATCTTTATAAAGTAGGTGAGAACCATTTTGTAGAATCGGTTTACATACCGGATGATGACCGGGCAACGTTGTGCGTGTCGTCACAAGTAGGTTGTAAGATGAACTGTAAGTTCTGTATGACCGGCAAACAGGGGTATACCGCTAACCTGACCGCCAGCCAGATCATGAACCAGATTCATTCGTTGCCGGAACGGGACAAACTGACCAATGTCGTAATGATGGGAATGGGCGAGCCGCTTGATAACCTGGATGAGGTATTGAAAGCATTGGAACTACTGACCGCTACCTACGGTTACGCATGGAGCCCGAAGCGTATCACGCTTTCTACTGTCGGGCTACGGAAAGGATTGCAGCGTTTTATCGAAGAAAATGACTGCCACCTTGCCATCAGCCTTCACTCTCCGCTGACCGTTCAGCGTGCTGAATTAATGCCGGCGGAAAAGGCGTTTTCAATCACCGAAATGGTGGAACTGTTAAAAAACTATGATTTTAGTAAGCAACGTCGACTTTCGTTTGAATATATTGTTTTTAAAGGGCTCAATGATTCGCAGGTCTATGCCAAAGAGTTGCTGAAACTTCTTCGCGGGCTGGATTGCAGGGTGAATCTGATTCGTTTTCATGCCATTCCCGGGGTAGACCTCGAGGGGGCGGATATGGATACGATGACCCGTTTTCGTGATTACCTGACATCACACGGAATTTTCACCACTATCCGTTCATCCAGGGGCGAAGATATTTTTGCCGCTTGCGGTATGCTGTCGACAGCGAAACAAGAGAAAAATAATGAAAGTTAATATATAAAACCGAACATCATGAAAAAGTACTCTTTTATTTTATGCATCGCTTTGGTAGCCTTTGTCGTTGCATCTTGTGGTCTGAAAGGAAATCACACCTCTAGTGGTCGTGCTTATGAGCTTTTGGTTGTAGTAGATCACGGTGTTTGGGATCGTGCTGCCGGAAGGGCTTTACATGATGCGCTCGATGCTGATATGCCCGGTTTGCCGCAGTCGGAACCTTCTTTCCGAATTATGTATACTTCGCCGAAAGATTATGATTCTACGTTGAAATTGATACGTAACATTATTATTGTAGATATACAGGATATATATACGAAAGCCTCGTTCAAATATGCGAAGGACGTGTATGCCAATCCGCAGATGATATTGACTATCCAGGCTCCGAACGAAGAAGAGTTTGAGAAGTTTGTGGAAGAAAACAAAAAGGTGATTGTCGACTTCTTTACCCGTGCGGAAATGAACCGTCAGATTATGCTTCTGGAAGGGAAACACAGTGATTTCGTTTCGCAGAAAGTGGACAGTTTGTTCGGATGCGACATCTGGGTGGATGCCGAACTGGTCAGTTCAAAGACCGGGGATGATTTCTTCTGGGCTTCTACCAACACGGGTAGTGCCGACCGTAACTTTGTGATGTACTCTTATCCCTATACTGACAAGGATACGTTTACCAAAGAATATTTTGTGCACAAACGTGACTCCGTGATGAAAGCCAATATCCCCGGATTCAAGGAAGGCGTTTATATGTCGACCGATAGTTTGCTGACCGATGTCCGTCCGATCAATGTAAAGAACAGCTACACAATGGAAGCACGTGGCCTGTGGCGTATGAAGGGCGACTTTATGGGTGGTCCGTATGTATCTCATACTCGTCTGGACGAGAAAAACCAACGAATTATTACAGCAGAAATATTTGTTTATTCACCTGATAAAATGAAACGCAACCTGGTACGCCAGATGGAAGCATCTCTGTATACACTGAAACTTCCGAATGAAATTCAGCAGAGTCAGATTCCATTGGGAGGAGAAGTATCTAAGGAAGCGGAACAAACTAATAAATAAAAACATGGAAGATAACAAGATAAGGATAGGTATCACCCAGGGAGATATTAACGGGGTGGGCTATGAGGTGATTCTTAAGACATTTTCTGACCCTATGATGTTGGAACTATGTACTCCGATCATTTATGGCTCACCGAAAGTAGCGGCTTATCATCGCAAAGCGTTGGATATACAGACCAATTTCAGCATTATCAACTCTGCTACCGAAGCGGTATGCAACCGTTTGAGCGTGGTGAACTGCACGGATGATGAGGTGAAAGTGGAATTTTCCAAACCCGATCCCGAAGCCGGTAAAGCTGCGCTGGGGGCTTTGGAACGTGCCATCGAAGAATATCGCGAAGGGTTGATAGACGTTATCGTAACAGCTCCGATCAACAAACATACCATTCAGTCGGAAGAGTTTTCATTCCCCGGACATACAGAATATATCGAAGAACGTCTGGGCAATGGTGGTAAGTCGTTGATGATTTTGATGAAGAATGACTTCCGGGTAGCTCTGGTGACGACACATATTCCTGTCAGAGAGATCGCGACTACGATTACCAAAGAACTGATTCAGGAGAAACTGATGATATTCCATCGTTGCCTGAAACAGGATTTCGGTATCGGTGCTCCGCGTATTGCGGTGCTCTCTCTCAATCCTCATGCCGGAGACGGTGGTTTATTGGGAATGGAAGAGCAGGAGGTGATTATTCCTGCTATGAAAGAAATGGAAGAGAAAGGAATCCTTTGCTACGGTCCTTATGCTGCCGATGGCTTTATGGGTTCAGGCAATTATACTCATTTTGACGGTATCCTGGCGATGTATCACGATCAGGGGCTGGCTCCGTTTAAAGCCTTGGCTATGGAAGACGGGGTGAACTATACGGCAGGACTGCCGGTGGTACGTACTTCTCCGGCTCATGGAACGGCATACGATATTGCAGGCAAGGGAGTGGCTTGTGAAGATTCTTTCCGTCAGGCAATCTATGTTGCCATCGACGTGTTCCGTAATCGTCAGCGTGAAAAAGTGGCTCGTGCCAATCCGTTGCGTAAACAGTATTACGAGAAACGTGACGATAGTGATAAACTGAAGCTGGATACAGTAGACGAAGATTAAAAACGAGTGATGATGAAAGCAGAGATACAACAAGTGAAACAGCGTTTCGGTATTATTGGAAATACTGAAGCATTGTTGCGCGCTATAGATGTTGCCATTCAGGTAGCTCCTACCGATTTGTCTGTGCTGATTACCGGAGAAAGTGGAGTCGGAAAAGAGAGTTTTCCGCAGATTATTCATCAATATAGCCGGAGGAAGCACGGACAGTATATTGCTGTCAACTGTGGCGCTATTCCGGAGGGTACGATTGATTCCGAACTGTTCGGACATGAGAAAGGTGCGTTTACCGGTGCGATTGGCGAACGGAAAGGGTACTTTGGTGAAGCCGACGGTGGTACTATTTTTCTTGATGAAGTAGGGGAGTTGCCGATGTCTACCCAGGCACGTTTGCTTCGTGTGCTGGAGAGTGGCGAGTTTATGAAAGTAGGCTCGTCCAAAGTACAAAAAACGGATGTGCGTGTAGTGGCAGCTACCAATGTCAATCTGACACAAGCGATTGCAGACGGACGTTTCCGTGAAGATTTATATTACCGGTTGAATACGGTGCCTATCCAGATACCGCCTTTGCGTGAACGTGGTGACGATGTGCTCCTGTTGTTCCGTAAGTTTTCCGCAGACTTTGCGGAGAAATACCGGATGCCTGCTATTCAGTTGACGGAGGATGCGAAGAAAGAGTTATTGGCTTACTCGTGGCCCGGAAACGTTCGCCAGTTGAAGAACATCACCGAACAAATATCTATCATTGAAACCAACAGGGAGATCTCTGCTGCTATCTTGCAGAATTATCTTCCCGTACAAAATACGCAACGTCTTCCCGCGCTGATGGGAACGCGTGAAAGTAAAGGCTTTGAGAGCGAACGGGAGATTCTTTATTCTGTTTTGTTCGATATGCGTCAGGAAGTGGCGGAGCTGAAGAAGATGGTGCACAACCTGATGGCGGAACGTGCCGGACAGGTAGGTCAGGTAGGACAAATGGGAACGGTGGTCACTACTCCGGTAGTGACAGCGCATCAACCTTCGGTACCTGCTATCATTCACACCGTGCAGCCTACGGTTTGCAAGGATGATGATGACATACAAGACACGGAAGAATATGTAGAAGAATCTCCTTTGTCACTGGACGAAGTGGAGAAAGAAATGATACGCAAAGCACTTGAGAGGCATCATGGAAAGCGGAAGAGTGCTGCCAAGGACTTGAATATTTCCGAGCGTACACTTTATAGAAAAATAAAAGAATATGGATTGGATTAAGAAAATAATACGCCCTTTGTTACTGTTCGGCTTGCCGTTGGTAGTCATTGCGTGCACTGTTTCCTATAAGTTTAACGGATCGTCTATCAATTACGATAAGGTAAAGACCATTTCGATAGCCGACTTCCCGATCAAGTCGGAGTATGTGTATGCTCCGTTGGCAACCAAGTTCAATGAGGACCTGAAAGATATTTTCATCCGGCAGACCCGTCTGCAACTGCTCAAGCCGAATCAGAATGCCGACTTACAGATTGACGGAGAAATCACGGGTTACAATCAGTACAACCAGGCAGTATCTGCCGACGGTTACTCTTCGGAGACGAAGTTGACTATCACCGTCAATGTACGTTTTGTCAACAACACCAATCATGCCGAAGACTTTGAACAACAGTTTTCTGCGTTCCGTACCTACGACTCTAGCCAGTTGCTGACTGCCGTACAGGACGGATTGATTGCTGAAATGTCTAAAGAGATCACTGACCAAATTTTTAATGCAACTGTAGCAAACTGGTAATATAAATGACTTCTGTTAACTTTCAACAATGGATTCAGCATCCCGAGACGCTGAATAGGGATACCCTGTACGAACTGCGCAATCTTCTTGCGAGGTATCCGTATTTTCAGTCACTTCGTCTGCTGTATCTGAAGAACTTGTATATTCTCCATGATATTAGTTTCGGTGGAGAACTGCGGAAAGCAGTTCTTTACATTGCAGACAGACGGCAGTTGTTCCGGTTGATTGAAGGTGACCGCTATGATGTGCAGGCACGGAAAAAGGGAGTACCTTTGACAGAGGTGCTGAAAGACGAACCATCTGTAGACCGCACATTAGCATTGATCGACGCTTTCTTGTCCACAGCCCCCGAAGAAGTGACTGCCCAGACCAGCTTCGACTATTCGATGGATTACACCTCTTATCTTTTGGAGGAGACTCCGGCTGCGGAACAGTCGGCCGAAGAAACGCCCAAACTCAAAGGCTACGAACTGATTGACGACTTTATAGAAAAGAGCGAGAGCGACTCTCCCTTCTGCAAGAAACCTTTAAGAGAAGAAATGCCATCTTCGCCAACCTCTTCGAACGAGCCAACCGAAGAAGAAACGATGAAGGAAGAAGAGGAAGATGACAGCTGTTTTACGGAAACTTTGGCAAAAATCTATGTTAAACAGCAACGATATTCAAAAGCTCTTGAAATAATTAAAAAATTAAGCTTGAAATATCCAAAAAAAAATGCTTACTTTGCAGACCAAATCAGATTTTTGGAGAAATTGATTATTAACGCTAATTCAAAATAACTAAAAATGTACTTATTATTCGTTATCTTAATGGTTATTGCAGCCTTGTTGATGTGTTTCATCGTGCTGATTCAGAACTCAAAAGGAGGCGGGCTTGCTTCTGGTTTCTCTTCATCTAACGCCATCATGGGTGTGCGCAAGACTACAGATTTTCTGGAAAAAGCAACATGGGGTTTAGCTATCTTCATGGTGGTAATGAGCATTGCTACTGCTTATGTAATTCCTAGTTCTGATGTTGCTAAAGACGCAGTGTTGGAACAGGCACAGAAAGAACAACAGACTAACCCGTATAACTTACCCGCAGGTACGGCTGCGCCGCAAACAAACGCAGTTCAGCAGGATTCTGTTAACTAAGTTTTGTTACGAGTCTAAAAAAATATTGTGGTTAAATCCGTTCAAAAGAGATGTGGGTATTGCTTGCATCTCTTTTTTATTAACATAAAACAAAAAAAACTGTGAAAACAACATTAAGAGATTCAGCAGCGATGCGATGGACCGTATTGCTGTTTCTGGCGTTTGCCATGTTCTGTTCATACATATTTATGGACATACTTTCTCCCATTAAAGATTTGATGCAATCCACACGTGGTTGGGACTCTACCGCCTTCGGTACGATGCAGGGTTCGGAAACTTTCTTGAACGTATTTGTATTCTTCCTTATTTTTGCGGGAATCATTCTCGACAAGATGGGCGTGCGTTTTACGGCTGTTTTATCGGGTGTGGTGATGCTGGTCGGAGCGGTTATCAACTGGTATGCCGTGACTACCGCTTTTGCCGGAAGCGATCTGGAGACTTGGTTTAATAACAATCTCAATTATATTCCGGTGTTCGATGAACTCGGTATTTCTCCTTTCTACAGGGGGATGCCTGCATCGGCAAAACTGTCTGCTGTGGGCTTCATGATATTTGGTTGTGGAGTTGAGATGGCAGGAATAACCGTTTCACGCGGTATCGTGAAGTGGTTTAAAGGTCGCGAGATGGCGTTAGCTATGGGGTCGGAGATGGCACTGGCACGCTTGGGAGTGGCTACATGTATGATTTTCTCACCAGTGTTTGCCAAATTAGGCGGTGTTATTGATGTATCCCGTTCGGTGGCTTTCGGAGTTGTATTGTTGATGATAGCACTAATCATGTTCATTGTTTACTTCTTTATGGACAAAAAACTGGATGCACAAACCGGTGAAGCGGAAGAGAAAGATGATCCGTTTAAGATTAGTGATTTGGGTACGATTCTTAAAAGTAGCGGTTTTTGGTTGGTGGCGTTATTGTGCGTGCTTTACTATTCAGCCATTTTCCCGTTCCAAAAGTATGCCGTTAATATGTTGCAGTGTAATCTGACGTTTACTGAAGTGTCGCCCGATTCTTTTTGGGCTACCAATACGGTGACTATTATTCAGTATTGCATCATGTTGGTGGTGGCTGCTGCTGCGTTTGCCAGCAACTTCTCGAAGAGTAAGAATTTGAAATCGGGGCTGTTGATGTTGGCGGTGGTAGCTTTGGTGGTGTTCTGTTATATGGGGTATATGCGTCAGAGTGCAGAGACGGTATTTGCCGTATTCCCTCTTTTGGCTGTTGGCATTACGCCGATTTTGGGTAACTATGTAGATCATAAAGGAAAAGCAGCGTCCATGCTGGTCATGGGATCTGTGCTGCTTATCCTCTGTCATCTTACTTTTGCATTCGTGTTGCCTGGTTTCAAAGGCAATCCGGTGGGTGGAATCATCGTTGCTTACCTCACTATCCTGGTGTTGGGAGCCAGTTTCTCGTTGGTTCCGGCTTCTTTGTGGCCGAGTGTGCCGAAATTGGTGGATGCAAAGATTATCGGTAGCGCGTATGCATTGATATTCTGGATACAGAACATCGGGTTGTGGCTTTTCCCGTTGCTTATTGGTAAGGTGCTCGACCGTACGAATCCGCAACTTGTCAGCGATTTGAAGAATGGTGTGATTACTCCCGAAGAGGCGGCTACTGCCTATGACTATACGGCACCGTTGGTGATGTTGGCATGTCTTGGAGGGGCGGCACTGATTCTTGGTTTCGTGCTTAAGATAGTCGACAAGAAGAAGGGTTACGGACTGGAAGAACCCAATATAAAAGAATGATGTTATATGTAATAAAGAAAAACAGATGGCTGCTAAAGAGAAGATCAACCTGTTAGAGGTCATTCCCTGTCGCAGTGAACATATTACAGCAAAAAGGGAAGGGGAGACAATGGTGCTCTCCTTTCCTCGTTTTAAATATCCGTGGATGCAACGCTTCCTTGTGCCGAAAGGAATGTCGAAAGAACTTCATGTACAATTGGAAGAACACGGTACGGCTGTATGGGAACTGATAGATGGAAAACGCAATGTTCGTGAGATTATAGAAAAACTCGCAGACCACTTTCAAAATGAAGAGGGATACGAGTCGCGTGTATCGGCTTATCTTTCTCAAATGCAGAAAGATGGATTTATAAAATTGGTGGTACCAGTCGTATAAATAGGAACTTATATTTCACCACAGAGGACACGGAGGACACAGAGTTTTTCTCTTTCTCTCTTTCCGCAAGTAAAAAAAGAGTGATAAATACGATTATAAATAACGTCAGTTCGATATAAGCTTGTACTATTCCTATTCTCCTCCTTCAGGAAGGAGGAGTCCCCGTAGGGGGAGGTGGTAGGTAGATACATAAGTCTATCATCTACAGTAAGATAGAAAGAACCTCGTTTCTCCTACCACCCCGTCCTTTGGACACCCCTCCTTCCCGAAGGAGGGGAAACCATGCGGACGAAGTCATATCGAACTGACGTTAAATACGTGACTCTGTGTTACTCTGTAGTGAATAAAAAAGATTAAACCTCTGTGTCCTCCGTGTCCTCTGTGGTGAACTTATTTGATAAATACAGCCCAAAGTATGACCGCAATTGCTATCAGGACCCCCATGATAATAAGTGTTCCCCAAACAAAATAATTGCTGTCTTTCTCTTTCTTTTTCTCCGACTCGTGGATGATACGTTCCATTTCTTCGGGAGTAGTGTTGGGTAGTGGATAAGGTTCGTTGGTGCGGTTTAGATGCTTCAACTTATCGTTAGCACGTTCACGACGTAGGCGGGAAGCTTCCCGTCCTTCACTAAGCCGACGTATCATGTCGAGCATATATCCTTCACCACCCATATTCTTTGTTTTTTAGAAGTTTAGTTCCTCGTTTTTCTATTTCCCTTCTTCTCTGTCCACTTTGAGCAATCCTCCCGTATTCGGATCAAAATAAACTTTGATGGTAGAATTCTTGTTGAACAAAACCGGAGCCAGATATTCTATCACACCGAATTGAGTAATAGGAAGCTCACCTTCGTAAAGTTTCTTTTTACCGTCGGTCAGTGTAACCAGAGCTTGTCCGGGCACGTTGTAGGCGATTCCATCCAAATCTTTCTTCTTCTTACCGTCTTCCTGTGGTATCTTGACCGATTTCAGGTCTTTCAAACTGATATAAAACGGAGTTCCTGCCAAATCATGGTTGGCAACTACACCTAACTTCTTCGAGAAGCGGAAAGCAACTTCATTGTTGAATTCCTTGTCAGGAGTAAGGCGGACGGTGAATGTTCTCTCTTCTTTGTTGCAGGTGCCGGAGAACATTTGTGTCATGGCTTCTTCCTGTGCATTCAGATTGTCGAGCATAATTTTAAGCTGCGCTCCGTCTGAAGGCATATTGTCAGCCTGTCCGCGCAATAAGGCATTTTTGCTTTCGCGGATGTTATAGATCTCTTTAGCCACCAGCTCGGCCATCTTGGCGGTAGAGCTAGCCATCAGAATCTCTTCGGTCAGGAATTCGCGAGGATTTGCTTTCTTTTGGAGGACTGCGGGAGCGGGAGCAGCTTTTTTGCCTGCACTGCTGTTGCTGTAAGGAACATTGATCGTTTTCACAATGCCATCCTCTGTCAGTTCCATGAGCGGTGCTACTGTCTTATCCTTCAATTTTACGAAATACGTAGTTTCGCTGTTGGGCACACCTACGGATTTCACTTTTACGCTAGCCAGTTCCCAGTACTCTTCAGAGTTGGCGGAGACGTTAGTCAGTCGCAGGTAACGATCAGCATATTTGCTGAATTCTCCGGGAGTATAGTTGACTTTGTTGGCTTTTATTTCAAGTTCTATTAGGGTTTTGGGAAGACTGTAAACCACTCCATAGTCTTTTCCTTGGGTAACTCCCGTCAGTACTTCGGTTTGCGCATAGGCGGACGTTGTCATAAGTAGTCCTGCTGCTATAATTAACTTTTTCATATTCGGTTCTTTTTTAACTGGTTCTGAAAACAAAGTTAATGAAGTTATTGAAAAAAGGGTAAGTTCTTAACTTTTATTCGCTTACAAGTCGCCATGCTGTCGGCAGACAGGTGATAATATCGCTTGCGATCATTCCGATCATTCCTTGTTTCTTTTGAGCGACATCGCCCGCCAATCCGTGAATGTACGTGCCGATTTTAGCGGCTTCCTCGGTGGGATAACCTTGGGCGAGCAGTGCCAAGATTACTCCGGTCAGTACGTCACCGCTACCTCCGGTTGCCATTCCCGGATTTCCGGTCGGGTTGAAGAAACATTTACCTTCGGGGGTGATGATGGCGGAGTAGGCTCCTTTTAAGATAATGTGGACATGGGCGGTACGCGCCAGTTCGCAAGCCTTCATCAGACGTTCGTAAGAGTCCTGGCATTTGCCGGTCAGACGTTCCAGCTCTTTCGGATGCGGGGTGAGGATGGAACCCTTCGGCAGGTGGGTAAGGGCATGGCGGTGGTTGGCGAGGATATTAAGAGCGTCGGCATCCACTACAACAGGAGTCTGGCAATGTTCCAGTTGCTCCAACAAGGCAGCTTCCGTTTCCTCGTTCCGTCCCAGTCCCGGGCCGATGCCGACTGCTTGATAGTCGTCCGTGTCGGTAGGTACGGCAAAACAGGTTTCGTTGATGTCGGTTTCTACGATTGCTTCGGGTATGGAGGTCTGCAAGATGTCGTTGTTGCACATGGGTGCATGGACAGTCAGCAACCCTACTCCCGAGCGGAGGCAGGCGCGGGCAGCGAGAACAGAGGCTCCTGCCATTCCTTTTGAACCGGCAATCAATAGTGCATGGCCGAAGTTTCCTTTGTGGGCAAACTGTTTGCGTGGCTTGATGAGTGAACGGATTTCCTCTATTTCCAACATTTCGTAGTTCGTTTCCATCTCTTCAATACCGTCTTCGCTCAATTGGATGTCCAGCACTTCCCATTCTCCGACAAATTCCGTGTTCTCTGCGAAAAGAAAGGCGAGCTTCGGCAGTTGCAGACTGAAAGTCACGTCGGCACGGATAATATTAGCTTTTACGTTGAATGTGTTTTCTTCTCCCATCAGTCCGGAAGGGATGTCGATGGCTACTACCATGGCAGGAGAGGAATTGATGTATTTCACTACGGCAGCGAATCCTCCGCTCAACGGTTTATTCAGGCCTGAACCGAATAATCCGTCGATTACCAGATGGTCGGGCGTCAGGACGGGAGGTACGAATTGGGTGCTGATTTCGTTGAATTTTATTTCTTCCATCATTTCTACCAGTTCTTTATTGGTCTGGCAGTCGGGTGAAAGTTCTCCTTTCGTGTTGAAGAGAAATACTTCGATTTTATATCCTTTTTCAGCCATCATGCGGGCTACGGCGAGTGCGTCTCCGCCATTATTCCCCGGTCCGGCAAAGATAGTGACCGGCGTTTCCGTATTCCATCTGTTTGTGATGGCTTTTGTTAATGCGGTTGCTGCACGTTCCATCAGATCGATTGATGCAATAGGTTCGTTCTCAATGGTATAAGCGTCCAATTTCTTGATACTGCTGCTTGGAAATATTTTCATTGCGATGTTCTTTTAGTTTTCGGATTACAAATGTACATGATTCTTCTGACTTTTCCCGTTTGTTGTGGGAAGAAAACCATCTTTACAAGCATTTATTTCTCAGGCTCTTCTGCAAAAGATTTCTTCATTGCATTTCTCATATTCTCATAGTTTCTAGATAAATGGAAGATAATCAAATAGATATCTTATGAGAAACACTTTTCCAAAACGGTGTTTCTCATAAGTTTTCTCCTATTTTAGCTCAAAATCCACCTTATTCTCATAGTGTTTCAGGGTATTTCTCATAGTCAAATTAGATAAAATAACGGCTTCTTGCTTGATGATGCTCCTTAGTTCCGATTGTCCCATATATTGTGGGAAAGTATTCCCGCATATTAAGAGAAAACTTTCCCACAAAATGAGGGAATATTTTCCCAAGCACTAGGGAATACTTTCCCAAGTAGTAGGGAATCTTTTCCCATAATATGTGGGACTAAGCCACTGTGTATGGAAGCAAGCAAAAGGAATGCATGATTCTGTTTATTCGATGCCCGCTTCCAGCACACTACACTATGAGAAATGAAGCAAAATCCGCGTTATTTTGGTAAGCGTCTCGGCGATGCCGTCCCCCCTCAAAAAAATAGAAGTAGCATCTCCTCTTTATGTTTCGATCCTACTTCT
>CAPYSS010000049.1:0-18868 GCA_948742525.1 Bacteroides caecimuris
TCGGAAATCTCAATAATATTACTTTGTTTCAATATAACCAAAGCATTTATAAAATAAGGACCAAACGAATCTAACTTACGCGATATTAGCCCTTGATTTCTGATAGACACGGATAACTGTTCAAAATATACAGATACTCTCAAAATGGTGCTTAGTTGGTTATCAATAAGCAGTGTACTTAATAGATACAACAACGCCATATCCATATTCTTTTTCTTGAGAAGATGAACTACACATGCCATAATAATGGCTTCATTATTATAGACTCTATTCATTTGGATTTTTGAATTTTAGTTTCCAATCGTGATGCCAGCCAATTATTGGTAATTCAGGAATTATATCTGTGGCAGTATTTGAATAATAGTATATACATCCTTCACTTAAAAATTCTTCTAATGGATTGTTTGCCAATGAGAAATTCTTATTCCGCATTTCACTGACTGTATCACATCCAGCCTCGCATAATTCATCATCTGTTGATTTTGATGTAATTTTACGGTGTTTGGAACGATAACAATTGTCCCATGTTGAAAAGACATTCTTAGTCAGTTTATCCACATCATCACTGGTCAAAACCTCATTATTCCAATGCTCATGAAGATTATTATTGAAACATAGCCATCTTGTAGTTAATTCGACTATCCTGTCTAATTCATCTTCTTTAGTATCTCCAATGGAAAAAAGTTGTTTCATAAACAACAGATCACGAGGCTCACCGCTGAACTCTTGGAAACTATAATCTGTTCGAAAATGGATTTTTTGACGACCAATATCAAGTATGCTTTGATATCGTTTTGTGAAAATCGCTCCAGTATATGATACAGGTAGACCTTTTACAATATTTTCTATAGAATCATCTTTTAACTTGGTCATTAGTTGACTATAAACCCAATCAACACGATTACGGTTTAAACCAAAACGATTACTCATTAATCTTTTTATATCTTCTTTCAATAAATCAGAAGTTTTTGAGACGGAAATTCGATTGCAAAATTCATACAAGTAGTTTTTGCCTAATAATTCATTAATTACTTTTGAAATATCAACACCCTTCTTTTTAGCCGTATCCGTTGAATTTTCTAGTTTTGTCCTTTCATCGTCTCTTACAGTGATAAGTGTCGCTTTCAAATTATCTACATTGTTATCCCTCGCAAAAGATTCAAGTGCCTTGACAAATTTATTCTTGGATATATTTTTATTCGTCACCAGTATAAAGCTAGATTTCTCTAAGACATCTGAGTCTTCGTCAATAAACTTCATCCATGTGGAAATCGTTTTCCATAAATCGGCATCACGATTACTTAAATTTATCGTTTCTCCTCTTGCATTTTTTTGAACACTATGTTTAATCTGATATAAAATAGTATTATCTTCATACTGTACATCCACGTCGTCACGAATTTCAAAACTAACAGTTACAGTATCATCGTTCTCTTTCAACAGCATTAACACAAAGCAATCCCATTGATATTCAAAAGCCGCAAAAATTTCTGCAGCAGATCGTTTACTTTGCTCTTTTAATGGTGTTATCATATCCTCTTTCTTTGTCATGATCAATAATTGTTACCCCCATTAATAAGTTGGCGAGGATCGACATTCAAAAGTACCGCAATCTTCACAAGCATATCAAGAGAGGGTTGCATTTTGTTGGAACACCATCGCGAAACGGTCGCTTCATTCTTTCCTACTTGCTCCGCTAACCATTTTCCAGTCTTTCCATTCTCAACTAATACAACTTTTAACCTATTTATTTTTTGTGATTCCATATGTCTTAATTTGCTTGTTAATTATAATACTTTGATTTACTATGCAAATTTAACGATATTATCTGAAAATACTACATTGAATTTCAGAAAAGTGGATAAAATTGCAGGAAGTAACTTGTTGCCATATAAACCATATCAATAGATTTGGAATAACAAGCAATAATAAAAGTCTAGAAACATGATGATTTACCAAACTTATTTTCTACCTTTGCACTTGGAAACCCTCACGCAACCTTGCGCAGAACGCAGCAAGTCATTGGTGGAGCAATCGGAGGAGATTACAGTTGAGTAGCTTTTAGAAAAGAATGATATTCAACCACTTGGAAATAAATTACGATTCCTGGTGGCACCACTATCGATTCAGTAATTTCTCATAGCCCATTGAAATTCAGTCATTTCAATGGGTTTTCTTTTATACTCCAATACGCAAATTCCAGCCGATTCGAGTATCCGGAAAAACATAGAGGCGTGGTATTGACCGTTCCGGAAAGGTCCAAAAGAACAAAGTCATATTCAGCAATAGTAAATTCATAATTAAAGAAAAAAACTGTCCTCAATAAAGACAGAGACTCCGGACCAAGCTATTTACTGGCAGAAGAACTGGAAGACAGAACCTGTACATCAACTCCATGCTAGCACAAGTCGGTTGGGACATTTTATGGAAAATCAATCATATAAATAACATCAACAAGATAAAACGAAGTACAAATTTCCCAAAATACATTCATCCTTTAGAGTTAGCACACTACTATTCCTCATATTTTAACAAACATCCATTTTCTCACAAACTACTTGTTATCAATAACTATATACCATCTTACATCACACAATAACCAAACACACATTTTCCGACAATCTCAAGATATTGATATTTATTATATTAATTATATGCCTATATCTCTCCCCCATTATTCGTTTCTTTTTTTCAACCCATACCCTTCAAGTTTAAAATGCCAAGAAAGGAGAAAAACACACATTACAATAATCAATACAAATATATCTTTGCCATTTCCTAACATGAATAGGAAATACATTATAAAAATGCTACAGTATATCCCATATTTAACATTAGTTATTTCTAGCAACCACCCAACAAAACCAAATGGCAAACCTTTTAAAATGTACAGTTGTTTTTTCTATGACACGTGTTAATTTTCGTTCTTATGTCAAGAAACGGTATAGACAGGTAGTCGAAGTATATGTGCTTATAAAGACTTCGAGTACGATTTTAGACAATTCCTTGTAATAATAATGAGAATGTTTTTTATTGGCCATAGAAAACATCTGTATATTTTTTTATTTATTACAGTAAATATATAGATGAATATGGCAAGGAAATGTGCATACTCCTTTTTTGGAGTGTTATCTATAACGGCTGTAGGTTGTAAGCAGCTTGTTTTAACTAATTACTTAAAATCACTATTAAATAAACTTTTAGTACATATGAACCTTAAAAAATTAAATACTTGTTTTTTACTAGTGTTATCATGGATACTGGTGATTTCATGTAGCAACATGAATTTTGAATTACCTCAAGGCCCCAAAGGAGATGACGGTAAATCTGCATACGACCTATGGAAAGAAGAAGTGGCGGCAGGTAATATCAACTGGCCTAAAGATAAAACTGAACTGGCGGATTTCCTTGTTTATATCAAGGGGGAAAAAGGAGACAAGGGTGAGGACGGACTTTCATCCTACGAACTGTGGAAAAAACTAATTGCAAACGGAGACGCAACCGATCCGCATAATCCCGGGCAAACATGGCCCGCTTCCAAAAACTCGGAGGCAGACTTCTGGGACTTCCTCACAGGCAGAGACGGACAGTCCCCACATGTGGGAGAAAATGGCAACTGGTGGATCGGCAACGTGGATACTGGAGTAAAAGCTACAGGCAAAGACGGACTTGACGGCAAAGATGGCATGTCGGCCTACGAGCTTTGGAAACAGATGGTGGAACAGGGAGAAGTGGACTGGCCGAATGACCAAATAGCACAGAACGACTTTTTCACATACCTGAAAGGGAAGGATGGCGCTAACGGAATTACTCCTCATGTAGGAACCAACGGAAACTGGTATATCGGCTCTACAGATACCGGTGTATCGGCAAAAGGTGAAAAAGGAGATGATGGTCTGACACCTTATGTCGGAAACAACGGTAACTGGTGGCTGGGAGACACGGATACAAAAGTACCGGCAAGAGGAAAGGACGGAGAGACTCCGGTCATAAAAGACGGCAACTGGTGGATTGGAGAAACCAATACCGGTATTGCAGCAAAGGGAGAAAAAGGTGACAAAGGTGAGGACGGTGTGACTCCGGTTATCAAGGACGGTTACTGGTGGATCGGTGAAACCAATACTGGCGTAAAGGCACAAGGAGAAAAGGGCGATGACGGTGCAACAGGATTGTCACCCTATATTGGTGAGAACGGCAACTGGTGGCTGGGAGATACAGACACGATGGTTCCAGCAAAGGGAGAGAGCGGCAAGGATGGCGCAGCAGGTGCTTCAGCGTATGAGTTATGGTTGAAGGATGTAAGGGCAGGAGAAATCACAGGAAAGGATGGAAATCCATGGCCGGCAGACAAAATCACCATGTCAGACTTCTACACCTATCTGTCAGGAGACGACGGTGAAGACGGACAATCCACCTATGAACTGTGGAAAACTACAGCTGCCACAGGACAGCTGGACAATCCACACAAACCGGGAGAGAAATGGCCGGCAAATGAAATCTCTGAAATTGATTTCTATAGGTTCCTCGCAGGCAAGGACGGAGATGAAGGAACAAACGGACTGTCGGCATACCAACTCTGGAAAGAAGACCTGGCCAAACGGTGCGGTACGGACAATCCGATACTGGACAATAAGACGGGAGCAAAATGGGACTGCGAAAAGAACACACTGGATGATTTCTACGAATTCCTGCGCGGGAAGGACGGTCAAGACGGTGAGGACGGTGCTGACGGAAAACCCGGTGAACTGGGTAAGCCCGGAGCGGAAGTCACGGTCGTTTACGGTGTTCCGAATGTAATTGCGGAATATTCCCAACCGGAATACGGAGAATATGTCCGTACCACTGACGGAGGTGTACGATATACCGTGTATGACGAGAAAGGGCAGGCAGCACCGGGAGCAGTAGTAAAAGGAATGCCGGGTATTGCCCCCGAAAAAGAATATACGGCGGACGGTGAAGGGAAATTTATTGTCCCCAAAGAAGACCTGCCGGAAATCCAAGCAGTGGAAGCGCGATGGGGAAAAACGGCAAGTGTCACCATAGCGGGTGGAACTCCAAAAGAATCAGCAATGAACACGTATGTTCCCAACCGTATACACTTGAGAATCAAACTTGGGTCCTATACTCCTATCCTAAATTATTACCAAAGACTTTATTTCGATGTTGAAAGAAAAATAAATCCGGACGACAAGTGGCAGAAGTTGCCGGCTTATCTGCCCAACTACAACAGGTCACTGGAGGCCTACCAGGTAAGCGACAAGGAAGATCCGACAAGTATTATGACTGACAATAAAATATACGGAAATTCCAATACTTCTACCAATGGTGGCGTACTATACTATGTCGCTATGGACACCAACCGCCCTGTAATGCAGAACACTGGTGACTACAAGAACAACTGGAAAGATTTCTGGGACGGAAATGATGTTTATTATACGGTAAGAAGCACTACTCCCTACTATGGGGAACTAATTCTGTGGAATGGTACCGCCTTCCTACCACCTTATCAGATGGGACCTACTCTCAAAACAATTAAAATGAAAACATTCATCGGTGGGGATGAGCCTTCCTTCTCCTGTGCGGAAGGTGAACTGGATTATTCGAATGTGGACATGACCAAAATATATAAGGCAGACGGGTTTAAAATAGTAAAGGAAACGGATAAACCGGAATATGTTGAAACAGTGGTATATGAGGAAGATGAAATCAAACAACTTAAGGCAGCCTATGTAAAGTTCAGATACTCCTCATCACAGGGAACACAAGAAGCTACCAGTTCAAACAAGTCATCATCCTTTAATGAACCGACATACAAGGTACTAGGACCGTTCCTGAATGCGGTAATTAAAATAGAAACCAGTTATTCCAACTCACATACTTTCTACAATGACTTGTATATCGGAACTTTAAAAAAGAAAGCCGGAGAACAGAATGCCTTCTATATCGAAAGGTACAAAGCCACTACGACTTTTGCGATTCCCGATGTTACTTATGAACCTTAACTATAAAAAAAGAAGCAATGAAAACAAAAACTGTTTATATATCTATCATGATGTTTTTAGGGCTTATGGTATGTGCACAACCGTATATCCAGGCCCAGGAAACGGTCCGGAAACCTGAAACCAGAAGTGATTATAGTGAAACGAGTGAAAACAAGGCATGGGAAGTAGGAATCGGGGCAGCCGGATTGCAAATGACCCGTTTTGGCGTAGTGGGATTTTACAAGAACGCCGAAGGAGGGTATAATGTGGAAACAAGCAAGAAGGACGCACTTTTCGGAGGACAGCTTTATGCCGCACGTGAATTGAATGGACATTTCTATCTGGATATACAGGGGGAAGTACAATATGCAAGAGACCCCGTATATGGGGGCAAAGAGTCCCGTTGGGTAGGAATGGCAGGACTGGGGCTACAATGGAGGCTCGGTGAATATTTCCATTCACCTTATATCGATCCTTTCCTAAGGGTCGGTGTCAATTACATGTACAAGAATTTCTCGATAGCTTACAACGGAATTGAAAAATTCGATGGTGAGGATATGAACTGGAATTTCACCAACGACTACAACAAGGATGGTGCCGACAGGAAACACCTGATACCGGTCTCTCTGGGAGCCGGCGTGAATATGTGGCTCAATGACCGCCTTGGCCTCGGACTACAAGCTGAATATCTGCTCATGCCTTATAAGCAAGTGGCCAATGCCTGGCAAGGCAGCGTACGACTGATGTGGCGCATCGGAGGAAAGTCGAAAAAACCGAAGCCGGAGATTCAGTACATGGAAAGGACCGTGGAAAAAATCGTAGAAAAACCGGTTGTGATAGAAAAGGTGATAGAAAAGACTACCCCAGGCAGAGATTTGCGGAAATTGTTTGACGACATCTCATTCGACTTTGGCAAGTGGACAATCACAGCGGAATCCATGGCAGTGATCGATGAGATAGCAACGCTCATGAAAGACAATGCTTCACGCAAGTTCCTGATAACCGGTTGTACTGACGCGAAAGGATCACCTGAGTTCAACCACAAACTGTCTGAAAAGCGAGCAACAGCCGTGGTTGACGCACTGGTGAAGAAAGGAGTTCCGGCAACCACTTTAAAATCCAGAGGCGTAGGCAAGAAGATTTCTTACGCGTCGGAGACAGCCTCCAACCAGATAAGAAGAGGTGACCGGAAAGTTATAGTCGAGGTAATCACCAATATGGACTACTGGAATTATATACCATAAGCAATGTAGAAAAAAATTTCAGCTTATCTGCTCCGAATTAAATTAAGAGCAGATAAGCTATTAATTTAATTCGGAACAAAGAGCACCAAACCTTTTAACCGTATCGTGCTGTGTTCGAGTATCTTTATTCATGTTGGATTTCGTAATTTTCACAGTAAACAAATTACATATTTAAATTCATCTTGCAACGAGATAAGTTCATTATATTTAAATGGCGTACATCAATAACATATTGGGGCAAACTGATTTTTTACATGTACATCGCTGAAAGTCTAAAAAATAATAGTTCACAAGTATTGCGTATTTAAAATAATAATAATACCTTTGCACCGTTGAAATAAAAAGAGCTCCTATAACAGAGTGTAGAGTGATACATTTAAAGTTATTAGGTTTAAAAATCTTACTGATTTTCAACTAACTTAAGATACTAAGCAAGTGGTTTTTCATTGCTCCACTTATTAATCTTGAGCAATCGGAATGTAGCGCAGTTGGTAGCGCACTACGTTCGGGACGTAGGGGTCGGGCGTTCGAGTCGCCTCATTCCGACAGAACAAAGGGTAGCTTTCTGGAATACAGCAAGTTACCCTTTATTTTTATTTAGTCACCGGGACGAAATCGGGACGGCAATGCAAGAAACACCAACCTATTATATCATGAAAAACAAGATTTATTTCTTTACAGTAGCAATAGCTTCTTTTATGTGCATCAGTTGCACAAAAACTCAAACCACTCTTTCAGAAAATGAAAAGGCAATCAATCCTCCTATCATGGGATGGAGTTCATGGAATGCGTTTCGCGTAGACATCAATGAAGACATTATCAAACACCAGGCTGACCTGATGGTAGAAAAAGGTCTGAAAGATGTCGGATATCATTATGTCAATGTTGACGATGGTTATTTCGGAAAACGCGATGACAACGGAATAATGCTTGCAAATGAGAAACGTTTCCCGAACGGTATGAAACCGGTGGCGGAACATATTCACAGCCTGGGAATGAAAGCCGGCCTTTATACCGATGCGGGTAATAGTACGTGCGGTTCCATGTGGGACAATGATACTGCAGGTATAGGAGCAGGTATCTACGGACATGAACCGCAAGATGCCCAGTTATACTTTGGCGACTGGGGTTTCGACTTTATCAAAATTGACTATTGCGGAGGAGAGGAGCTGGGACTTAATGAAAAAGAACGCTACACTTCAATCCGAAACAGTATAGACAAAGTGAACAAAGATATTTCCATCAATATCTGCCGATGGGCCTTCCCGGGCACTTGGGCTAAAGACGCAGCAACCTCTTGGCGTATCAGTGGTGATATTAATGCACATTGGGGCTCATTAAGATATGTAGTCGGCAAGAATCTTTACCTGTCTGCCTATGCCGGCAACGGACATTACAATGACATGGATATGATGGTTATCGGATTCCGCAACAACAGCAAAGTGGGCGGACAAGGTCTTACCCCGACAGAGGAAGAAGCTCATTTCGGTTTATGGTGTATCATGAGCTCTCCTTTGCTTATCGGATGCAACCTGGAAAACATACCGGAGTCTTCCCTCGAACTGCTGAAAAACAAAGAATTGATTGCCCTCAACCAAGACCCGCTAGGTTTGCAGGCATACGTAGCACAACATGAAAATGAAGGTTACGTTCTTGTGAAAGATATTGAGCAGAAACGTGGCAATGTGCGCGCTGTGGCTCTCTACAATCCTTCCGATACTGTATGCAGTTTCTCCGTCCCGTTCTCTTCACTGGAATTTGGAGGAAACGTAAAAGTGCGTGATCTCGTCAAACATAGCGATTTAGGCAGCTTCTCCGGCATATTCGAACAAACGCTTCCGGCACACAGTGCCATGTTCCTTCGCATGGAAGGCGAAACACGTCTGGAACCGACTTTGTACGAAGCGGAATGGGCTTACTTGCCTCTTTTCAACGACCTAGGTAAAAATTCTAAAGGTATTCTTTATGCCCATGACAAAGAAGCTTCCGGCAAAATGAAAGTAGGTTTTCTGGGTGGACAACCGGAAAATTATGCCGAATGGAAGGAAGTGTACAGCGAAGATGGCGGACGCTACAACATGACTATCCATTACTTATACGGTAAAGGACGCCAAATAGAACTGGATGTCAACGGCATTATTACCCGAATAGATTCTTTGGGAGAAGATAATAACCATCACGAAATTACAGTTCCCGTTGAACTAAAAGCCGGTTACAACACCATTCGCATGGGTAATAGTTACAACTGGGCACCGGATATCGATTGTTTCACTCTGACAAAAGCATTGTAACAACCATATATAAAAGGAGGATGTCTGAAAAGACACCCTCCTTATGCCATATCATTTTGTATTAATGACTCTTATTATTCGCCTAACTTCAATTATCAAATCATCTCCATGTCGTTGTACTGACGGAATATCAATACTATCCGTATCATTCCCTGAATCATAATCAGTAGCAGCAGCAAATAGTCTCCAGAATGCATTTTGCAGTGCGCGCATATCCATTTCACCCATATCAACAGTCCGCTGAAAGCGTTGAATCAAAATGTGAAGTTGATTCAAATGAATCAAAATTTCATTATTATTATTAGATCTGTCATAAAGTTCTAAAGTTTTCTTCATGCAAGATTCAATATCTCGCAGATCAGCGATAACTAACTCTTTATCGAATCGTTCTTCAGAAAGTCTCTTAGTCACATACCATGCTATAAATATAGAAACTAGCAGTGTTACAACAATATTAATAACATCTATAGGTTCTACAACATAATTATATGCCCATTTAGTTTGCAACAGCCCGTAAGACAGAATAGTTAGAAGAGCAATAATCACAAGCAAACAAACCAAGAACAACATAATAGCTACTTTGTTTTGTCCCATATCTCCTGATTGATATAATCAACAACCCATTGAAACACGCTCGTTTTAAAAATAATAGCATTACGAACTTTTTCCGCACCATAATTACGTGCCAGCTCTCCAAAAGACTGATCAAGAAAAGAACTAGGATATCCCTTTGTGCCATCTAACTCTATAACAACCTTACCATTCCCCTCTGACACATTGAGATAAGCAGGCAACAACTTATCTCTATAAAATTTTTCACCAGAATGTGGTCCTAATCTTTCCCACCTTCCTCCTAGAACAGGGCTAAATTCTTTTGCTATATTGATCGTTGTTTCCATATTAAATAATTCTCCTTATTAATAGTCCATGAATAATAGGTTCCTACGAAATTCGAATGCCGCATTGGTACAAATGCATTATTTATATAACGCAAAGATACAGTATTTGTTGTTAATGCAAAGTTTGATATCCAGTTTTTTTTCTACCATATGTTTTAACTGAGGCATTCCTCTTCCCCTATTAGGCTGTCTCGTTGAAGAACCTAATCTTCCATCCAATGCATCTAATAAGATATCGACATCACTTTTCTTGTTATATGATGAAGGTAAACCTGCTTTTTTATAAGAATCAATAATGCCAATGCCCATATCTACAAAAACAAAAGTGATAGTTTTAGAAGTACTATCTTTATAATGATACATCCACCAGTTTATGTTTAGTCGAGCAATTCCATGTTCTATGGCATTTCCCAACAATTCTGTTACCAAAGAATTAAACTCATAATAATCTTTTATCCCAATCCTTTTCAATTCTTTCTCTATACCAAGAGTTACTATCGGATTTATATGAGAACTTTGAAAGAAAGGGTTATGATCATCTTTTGAAAGTTTAGCATAGTCATGGTAAGTCTTATGCCTGTCATTCTTACCTAAAACAACATAGGCAACTTTCTTTCTTCGAAGAGGAATAGATCTTAAATAAATAGTTTTCCCTTTATAAAAGGCCTTTTCCCCTTGTGCCATGATAATCATATATCCCTCTTTTGATATATCTGTAACATTAGAAAAATCTAGAATAATATTTTTATGGGGAAGCATAATCATCTTTCTCAAAACTTTAATAACATCAGGTATATGGCTAGCATCCATGAGCACCTCACTTGGCAAATAAATTCTCCTATGGTACATTCTAGAAGCTACATAGTATATAATTCCCCCTATTGTCAAAAGAATAACTAAACATATAATAAGCAAAGAATATGTTGCATCAATCATAATAAATCGTACTGATGAAATCCAATTAGATTAGTTTTTTCAAGAAAACATAATGGTAACCTTATTTTATTTAGATGCCACATCCTTAAGTGCATCCTTCAGAATATTTAATTCTTCATCTGTAAACGTAGCAGCCTTACCATGAACGATATTTTCGTTTAATCTCTGATAAAACCAAGAAGTGCTTTTTTCAAAATAATCCTTAGCCAAAGAAGATACAGAAATATATGGCTAAATTGGTTCCAATTGCTGACGAATGGTAAGCATTTTTTGCATATCCTTCTCTTCTTCGCGCATACGTTCAAAATCATATTCAACGCTTACAGTCAAAGGCTCAAGTTCCTTTTCATTCATCAGCTCCATCAATGCAGAGAGTTCTTGATCGATAACAATACGCTCCTCTTCCGAACTCTTTTTCCAAAGTTCTTTCAATTCAAAAAAACGTTTAACCTTATCCATATTTCCTATTTAAAAAAATTAAACAATCAAATAATTGACTTTTTTATTAAGACAACGCAGTTGCTGTATTATTCAAATTATCAGCCACATCTTGCAATGCATCAGACAAAATATTCAGTTCCTTTTCCGTGAAAGTTGCCATTTTACCATGCACCTCATTAACATTGATCGCTGATGAAGCCAAGAGGCTGACTTGCCAAAATACTGCTTAGCAAATTCAGATACAGAAATAAATGGAAGAATATCAGATAGAATCTTTCGGACTTCAATCTGCCTTTTCAATTTCTTAGCGTCTTCAACTACTTGATGAATCCGGGCAAAATCTTCATCAATAGCTGCTTGCAGTTCTTTTTGGTCTTCCGACCGCAACGAAGCAAAAAACACTCCATCTCCACTTCAGTCTTCTCACGGTCAGCACCTTTACTTTGGAAACATGCTGTCTTCAATTTGAAAAAATCTTCTCTTACTCCCATTTTACATATTTTCTAGGTAAAACAGATAATGAAGAAGATGAGTCCCCTACCCTATCAAGTGGCCCCCTTCTACTGAGCAGAAATTGAGTACCGATTTCCTATAACCATGTCCAATAAGACGGTTATAATTTCGGTAGTAGTAGTTAAAAGAACTCTTTTGTTTAACATCACAAAGATAAAGAAATTATTATCACAAGCAAAAAAACACCGATAACAATTTCTTTATCAAACTGATTATTTAACAGTTACATACCCAAAAGCAATCAAAAGTATTCTTCCGCAAAAAAAGGAGGAGCTAAGATCACTCTCCACTCCTCCTGTCACGACAAACAACTAAAATTATTCACTATTTGATGCCGTCCAATGCCCTTTTAGCAGTAGCATTAGCGGGGTCTATAGCCAAAATTTTATTCCAGTATTCTATGGATTTATCTTTATTAGCCTTTGCTTCGGCCTTCAATGCCGGATTCTCGATCGCTAACAAATAGTAATATCCAAGATAACTGTAACATTCAACCAAAGCTGAATTGTAATGAGGATCGTTTTTGCTTTCCAATAAGGCAGCCACTTCCTCATAGAAAGGCTTCGCAAGTCCTTGAGTGGTTTCAGGATCCAGTGCAGAATTGGCACGAGCTCTCCAAAAGTTACCCAAGTAGTTGTCCGGTGCCGCTTCCGCAATTGCGTGGAAAACAGAATCAGCGGACATCAACGCCTGCTTGCGTTCTTCAACAGTGATTGTCAATGAATCAGGTTGCGTACCAGCACCGTAATAAAGTCTGCCAACTTGGAACTGTAAGTCCGGAGTCTGTTTTTCTTTATCAAGGGATGAATAATATTTCTGGTAAGCACTGATTGCTTTTTTATAATCATTCTTCTGTTCGTAAGCAGAAGAGATACTTTGATATAAATCCGTCTTTGTCGGATCCATCTTTACCGCTTTCTCATATTGTACTACTGCATCATCATATTTTTTCAAACTTTCCAGCAAGTGTCCATAATACATATAATCCAAATAAGAATAATCGGCTTTTTCGCATTCATTGAAGAAGATGTCCGCTGCCTTTATCGCTTCATCAAAACGCTTCAAGTCAGTATAATTATACATTGCCAAACGGTTGAACGCAGCATGATGGGCATTCTTTTGCAATCCCATATTAGCCACTTCGAGCGATTTTTCAAAATCATGGTTCAAAAATAAAGCAAACGCATACTTCACCAAATCTTCTTCCGTAGCAGTAGGTCCCATTGCAAAATTCGCATAAACTTCTGCCGCTCTACTAAAATCATTCTTTAAATAATAAATCTCGGCTAGTTTTTGATCTACAACTGTGTTGGACGGTTCCAAGGCTTTCAATTGATTCAGCTTTTCAATAGCAAGACTTGCATTGGCTGATTTATAAATATCTGCATATCTCAGATAAGCTTCCGTGCATTTCGGATCAAAATAAATCGCTTCTTCATACTTTTGAGAAGCAAGCCCCGCATTTTTCTGCTTCATGGCGATATTTCCCTCCAATACAGAAGCAAGAGCCGATTTACCATTCGCTTTTCTGGCAAGAGTTGCATATTCTTGCGCTTCGGGAAGTTTGTCAGCATCCAGATACGCATTTCCGATAGCTACCAAAAGTTCCACATTCTTTTTATTCTTACCCTTTATCAGATGCTCGGCTTCTTCAGCAGCCTGTGCCGGATTCGTCTGGATAGTTCCTTTCAATTTGGCAACTTCCGCCTGCCATTCGGCATCAGATGATTGCGCATAGAGCGCCCCAACAGCTATAAACGCTCCAGCTAAAAACATTTGTACTCGTTTCATGATAGTCTCTAATTTTAGTTATTATTCGTCTTTCACATGGACAATACGCACCGGCTGTGTAGCCGGAACAAGTCCAGATTTTAATATAATCCTCTGCCCCTTGTCGGATGTCATAAAAGAAGCAAATCCCCAAGGCAGCCCACTTCGAGGATCGTTCAGTAATGCATAGATGGATCGCGCCAGCGGATAACTACCGTAGAACAGATAAGCCTGGTAAGGCTTATAGCTGTTCGCAGGAGTTGCCACATCTTCAGCACTGACTGCCATCACTCTGATCTCTTCACGAAAAGAAAGATTGGTCGTATCACTGCGATTGCCCAACCAGTTTACTCCAATAACTCCCATGGCATCAGGATTCTTCGCTACATAGTCTATCACCTGCTGGTTGGTTTTCAGGGCACTGACGTTACCTTCCGCCAACGGTTTCCCACCACAGATTGAGTCTATTGCAAAACGCACGGTGCTGGAGTTCTTATTATCGAACACCACCTGAATCCCTTTCAAGCGGGAATCCGGATTTACCTCTTTCCAGTTTTTCACCTCACCGGTGAGGATGCGACGGAAATCACGCACACTCAACAAAGAATCCGGATTAGCACGATTCACAATCAATGCCAAACCATCCGTAGCCAATTTTATCTCACGAGGGAAAAATTTACGGCTGTGGAATGAATTCATTTCTTCCTTAGTCAGTGTCCGGGTTGTAATAGCCAACCGGACACTGTCTTTCAGAAGTAAATTAATCGCTTCCACTTCCGTCGTGTAGCGAGGAACAATCCCGGCCAAAGGGTAAAGGCTTTCAAACACCTCTATCTCTTCTTGTATGATAGGTTCGAAACTCTCATCCGCTGCAATAGATACCACACCGGAAGAATAAGTATCCGTCGGTCCTTTCGATTTTGAGTTACAAGCACTCAACACCACCAACGCTACGAGTCCTATCAGCCTAAATTGTCTCTTCATCATCTTTTATTGTAACCTAAACATTACCGGAACGGTGAATTTCACACGTACCGCTTTTCCATTCTGTTTACCAGGAAGCCATTTCGGCATGCTTTTTACCACACGCACAGCTTCCTTATCCAAATAAGGATCTACGCCACGAGCCACACGCACATCGGTGATAGAACCATCACGTTCCACAACGAACTGTACGATAACGCGACCTTGGCTCCCATTCTCCTGTGCAATAGTCGGATATTTGATATTCTTACCCAAGTAAACCATCAATTCCTGTTGACCGCCGGGGAAAGTCGGCATCTGTTCTACCATATCAAAAACCTTTTCCGGTTCCGGCGCAGCCTGTGTCACCACCTGCTTAAGGTCAGCGATATCTTTACCATTTGTCTCGTCATTACCTTTTACGTCGGCAATGGAGATGGATACTTTAGTAGCATTCAAATCTTCCTGGCTCTTGATCTCATCATCTTCATGCACCTCTTCATCTTTCTTGATGACAGGAGCAGTAAACTTGATAGAACTCTTCAGTGCAGGGGGAGGAGGCGCCACCGGTTCAACCCGTTTCATCTCTTCCTGTTTGATTTCCGGTTCTGCCAATTTCGACAAGGTAGTCACCTCTGTCATCACTTCTTTCTGCTTCGGAGTTGCCAACTTAAGCAGTGTAGGGATACTAAATCCGACTGCCGCTATGATTAGCACAATCAACATGGCGACATTGTGCCGTTTTGTTGAATCGGCACGCATTCTATATGCACCGTATGCCTGGTTCTTGCCTTCAAAAATCTGTTGACACCATTCCGAAGAAGTTAAATCTAATTTTGCCATTTTACTTTTCTTTTTTGGGTGTTACATCAATTATCGGCTAAGTTCTGTGACAATCCACCTTTCGCATCGAAATTCTTGATTAAGAATTCATCAGCTTCCGCAATGTCTGTTATCACATATTTACCAATATTACATATCTGCATTTCGTCCAGCGCGTCAATCAGATTCATATAAGAAGCGTCATCCGTAGCTTTGATAATTACGGTCGGTGTATCCTTTCCGCTCTTTATCTCGGAAACCTGCTTCTTATATTCGTCCTCCGTTATCTTAAGATCCAGTTTCTGTTGCTTCAATTCTCTTACTTTATTGACAGCAACAGCATTTTTCTGAAGAAGTACGGCACGCAGTCCATTTGCACCGTAGCTAGTTTCTTTCAACGAGGTATAGTCCTTGTAGTTAGGTTCTCCCTCGTAATAATAGAGTTTGTTATCAGGCCCCAGCAATAGTGTAATTGCTTGTGAAGCCTTCACCATACTCTTCTGATTTTCAGTAATATCTTTGTCATTACTCGGCATGCTTATTTCCATCGTCTGAGGCTTGCTCAGTGTGGTACAAAGCATAAAGAAAGTAATCAGCAACATGTTCATGTCCACCATCGGTGTAAAGTCCACCCGGACAGTTATCTTTTTTTGCTTGCTTTTTCCTCTTTTTCCGCCGCTCTCTTGTACTTCAGCACTCATTGTATTTCCTCCTTTTTAATTTTCAGATTCTGCTTTGAGAGAAGTAATCAGATTATACCGATTTTCCCGCAAATCCTGAAGTGAGTTCATAACGTTCTTTATCACCGAGTATGGAGTCGTAGCGTCTGCCTTGATGGCAATACGTAGATCAGCGTTGGCAGCACGTGCATTACGCACCCACGATTTAAACTGATTATCAACACTATCGCATGGAATACCTTCATTCTTAAGGACCTTATCCCGTTGATCTTCGGGGAGATCAAGATATTTCTGCATGCTTCTGATAGGCACTCCAAAAGTAGAAGACAACATAAATCTCTTCTCTTGTTCCGGAGTAAACTTAATGCCATACTCTTCACCCATGCTCTCCAAGACAGCCTGCATATCCTGCTGCTTGTCGAGGCTCATAAATATTTTTCCTTCCGGATCAACTAGAATCTGGAGTACATTCGTCTCCGGAATCTTGATCTCCGATACGGAAGCCGGAGTGGTAACCTGTACCGGTTCCTTTTTCACAAATGTTGATGTCAACATAAAGAAAGTCAGAAGCAATACAGTAACGTCACTCATAGCAGTCATATCTATGAACGTACTTTTCTTTTTAATTTGCGCTCTACCCATGATTAATAATAGATTTTATAAGGGTTCGCAAAATTAGTGAGTAGCTGCAAAGGTTTGCACGATAGAGAATCCGACTTCGTCGAGTCCGTAAGTCAATTTATCGATTTTGTTAGTGTAGTAGTTGTAAGAGATAACAGCCAATGCACCAGTCAAGATACCGAAAGCAGTGTTGATCAACGCTTCAGAGATACCTTGTGACAAAGCCATAGAGTCAGCCCCACCCCCAGCAGACAAAGCAGCAAATGAACGGATCATACCAATTACCGTACCGAGCAATCCCATCAATGTACCCAGAGTGGTGATGGTAGCGATAATCGGAAGATTTTGTTGCATCATCGGCATTTCCAAAGCAGTGGCTTCTTCAAGTTCTTTCTGGATAGCCAACAATTTCTGTTCTTTAGGAAGAGACGTGTTCTTTTCCATTTCTTCATACTTACGCAAAGTAGAAGTTACTACGTTAGCAACAGAGCCACGTTGTTTGTCACAGATTTCCTGTGCTTTCTTTATGTCACCGGCAGCTAAAGCGTCTTTGATGTTAGCTACAAACTTAGACAATGAACCCTTACCGAAAGCAGAACGAAGAGCAAAATAACGTTCGATGCTCAAAGCAAGTACGGTTAACAACAATGTCTGAATAATAGGTACGATAATACCACCTTTGTAAATAGTACCCAACATGTTCAACGGGTGATTGTTCGGGTCATTGTTCATAAAGTTGGACGGGTTACCTAATAGGAATTGAAAGATACATACAGCTATTACTAAACAGCAGATGATTACGATGCCGGCATTCTTTATACCTACAACTTGAGTTTTTTTAGTAGTTTCCATAATAAGTTTTTTGTTAAGAAATTAATTTTAGTTATTTAGGAAGTAAAAATTTCGATTAGACACACTGCGCTACAGACCCTGCAACTTTAAAAAGATAAAAGTTACACAGTTTATACAGATTACGATAAAAAACGGATAATAGAGGAAAAAGACTAAATAAGAATACGTCTTAGAGCAAACACGTAGTAGTCGCTACACGTAATAGAGTAATGTGGATCCTTATCCGAATAAAATGATTTACTTTGATCTAATATTAAAGAATTCTCTCTTAACAGGAGAAACTTATACATAACGTCTTTCAAGAAGTCATTGTTTTTAATGATTCTACGCAGACGATAATTGTTAGGATTTGTTTCGGTTACTAATTTAAATCCTAGTTCTACATCAGAAATATTCAAAGATTGCGAGCTATCATAACTAACAGACTGACTATCTAAAGAAACATCACTATAAACATCAGAAGACGATTCTGACAGTTGACAAGAAGCTTCACAGTTTGAAGTATAAGCCGAAAAATTCATTGCATTTCCACCCATGCTAAAAGATAGCATCAGCAAAACAAAAGTTAATATGAATTTCGGCGAAAGTTTCATTGTATTTTTAGTTGTTCAAGTTCACATCATCTAAGCATAAAAATTTGTCTTTACTATAAGAACAAGTTGTAATGTGTTTTGTTCTAGGGGACATCCTCTTTATTTGTTAAAAAAAGCATCATTGTTGAACAAACCATTATGTGCTTTGCATCTCCAAAGCAGCCTTTCATGAAAGTGTATAAACGCAGAAATCCCCTTGACTCATTTCTGAATCAAGGGGATTCTTCTTTAAAACGGCGGCTACCTACTCTCCCACTGTTAC
>CAPYSS010000050.1:0-18348 GCA_948742525.1 Bacteroides caecimuris
CCGTTGTCAGAGAAACGCCACCGCTATCAGTGAATTTGATGGCGTTTGACAGCAGGTTGTTGCCGATTTGCAGGATACGTTCCTTATCGGTCACTACAATTTCGTCCGTGCGGTTCGTCACAGTAAGAGCCAGTCCCTTGTTCATGGCAATTGGCATAAACTCCGTTTCAAAAATGTGCGTGATTGCTGAGATCCGGCAAGCGGAAATAACGAGCTGTTCCTTGCCGTTGTCCAGACGGAAGAAACTCAGCAGGGTGTTGAGCATTTCGCACATACGTTCGGAAGATTGCCGGATATTACGGACATATTGCTCTTTTTTATCCGCATCATTCCCTTTTTCCATCAACGCGGTATAACCGATTATTGCGGTTAAAGGTGTGCGCAGCTCATGGGTGATGGTATGCACTGCTTTCTTGCGGGAGGCTATCAGTACCTCGTTCTGTTCAACCGATTTTTGGAGTTCTCCGATTAAATCCGATGTTTTCCGTCGGTATCGCTTGATGCAGTTCGCATTTCGATGGATGATGATATAAGAAACGACCAAAATGAGAAAGAGAAAACCCGTCAGGCTACCGATTTGAAGGAATGAGCGTTCACGCATGGCCGCTATTTCCAATTCCCTTTTTTGCAGGTCTGCTTGAACTTTTCCATCTATTTGAATAATCAATCCTTGCAGCTGCCTATTCAGTTCTGCATTTCGTGCAGCAAGACTGTCGGCATGTTCCGACAAACGGCGGCTTTGCGTCTGTTGTTCCGCTATGATATTCCGGTTAAAGGAACGGAGCATCGTGGTGGTCACGGTTGGTTTCGCTTCCTCTTTTTTGCCGAAGATACCCCAGAATCCTTTTCGTTTCGGTTTCTTGGGCTGCTCCTGTACGCTTTTCTGCACGATTACAGGTAGTTGACGGACAATTTTCTCATTGAGGGCTTGTTGTTCATCAAGTAGCTTAACGATACCACGTATCGGCTGTTCCTTGTCTTTGAGAAGATGGCGCACGCTGTCGATACGCTCTGCCGGATAGATAGCCTTTAAACGGCAGAGCATACTATCCATTGCCATACGTTTGGTATGGTAATGTTCCAACTCTTCATCATCCCATTCCAATATCGTTTCACCCAATAGAGAAAACTCTATCAGTTTAATATGTACATCATTTATCTCTTTCTTTAATTCATCAATTTGTTTGTTTTCAGCTTCTAATATTTCTACTTCATGCCATTCAATATACCATGTATATGCTATTCCCACTACTAATAGAATAATTATAGTGTGACTTGATATTATTACTTTATGTACAAAATCCATCTACGTTTATATCTAATTTAACTTCTGTCGCCTCCCAGCGCATGATAAAGTTTAATAATACTCTGTATGCGTTCAAAATAGGCTTGTGACTGCAATGTTTCTGCTTCAAGCAGTGATTGCTGGGTAGTAAGCACTTCTAAATAGGTTGCGCCAGAATGGCACATCAGCAGTTCTGTCTTCCGTACAGCGTCGTTCAAAACAGAAACGCGCCTTTCACCAATTTCAATTTGAGATTTTGCCGTCTGCCATACGGCCAAAGCATCGTTCACTTCTTTTCCCGCATTCAGCAATGCTTGCCGGAACAACAGTTTGGCTTCTTCCTGACGGCTTTTGGCTATATTCAAGTTGGCTATATTCACGCTCCGGTTGAATAACGGCTGTGTAAGGGAACCGATGACGTTGAGCAACCATTGTCCGGGATTAGTGATTACTCCGCCTCCATTGTTAGTCCAACCAAGTGTCCCCGAAAGAGTGATATTAGGATAGAAAGCGGCACGGGCTACATTGGTGGCGTAAAACGCTTGTGCCAGTTCCATTTCAGCCTGACGTACATCAGGACGGTTAGAAAGCAACTGCAAAGGAATTCCGATAGAGATTGTATCAGGAAAAGACGCCTCAGTCAAATTATTCCGTTCAATCGAGTGTGACGGCATGGCAAGTATCGCAGACAAGGCGTTCTCTGTTTCAGAGATACTCTTGCGTATGGCCAGTTGCGATGATTCGAGTTGCATCACGTTTGCCTTTGCCTGTAATACGCCGGCTTCATTTGCCTTGCCCACCTTTTTCAATGCTTCAAGCGTGCGTACCGTAGCCCGCCAGTTTTCCAAAGTCCGATTGTTTATCGCCATCTGTGTATCAAGCATGGAAAGTGTATAGTAACTGTCAGCTATAGTAGCGACAAGTTGTGTCTGTACGGCTTGCTGATAGTCACGGCTCCCTTGCAGTGCGGCGACCGCACCACGCTTTGCAGCCGTGAGCCTGCCGAATATATCAAGTTCCCAACTTGTAGACGCACCAACATTATATGTCTTTGCCGTCGTCCCGTCATACCGGCTGCCACCACCTTCGGCATTAATCCCAAGTGAAGGGAGATATGAAAGCTTAGCCGTAATCAAAGCTGCCTCGGCTGCTTCAACCCTCAAACGTGCCACATTGAGATCAGTGTTCTGCTTAATTCCTGTTTCAATCAGAGACTGAAGTTTCCGGTCAGTAAACATTTCCCGCCATGACATAGATGCAATTGTTACTGTATCAATACCTGCCGGTAAGGTCCGATATAGATTCTCTGTCGGGATTTCAGCCCGATGATACCGGCTATATGTGCTACAGCCGGTAAACATCAAAGCGGATATTATATATATTGCTATCTTCTTCATTTAATTACGTTTAACACGTTCTTGAATATATTGGAATACGATGAATAATGAAGGTACAAGGAACAACAGGGCCAACGTACCTATAATCATACCTCCGATTACGCCTGTGGCAAGCGAGCGGCTGCCGTTGGCACCCACGCCATGAGCCATCATCAGCGGAACAAGGCCGAACACCATGGACAGTACGGTCATCAAGATAGGACGCAGGCGAACCTTCGCCGCACTGTATGCCGCCTGTGCCAGGGTCATACCTTCCGACCGCCGTTTGCCGGCATATTCGGTCAGCAGAATGGCAGTCTTGGCAAGCAGTCCGATAATCATAATCAGTCCGGTCTGCATATAGATGTTGTTCTCCAGCCCGAACAGCCATGAGAACAGGAAGCTGCCCATCAGCCCGCAGGGAACTGACAATAAAACCGCGAAGGGAATAAACACGCTTTCATAGAGGGCACACAGAATCAGATATACCAAAACCATACAGAATATGAATATAAGCGTGGCATTATTGGCAGTCTTGCTCTCCTCACGTGAGATACCCCCAAACTCATAGGTGTAATTTGCCGGAAGCACTTCGTGCGCCGTCTTCCTGATTGCATCAAGTACCTGCCCCGAACTATAACCTTGAGTCGGAGAACCATTTATCGAAATGGCATTGAACATGTTAAAACGGGTGAGATCCGACGGACCGTTGGTTTTGGTCAGGCGTACAAACTGGCTTAATGGTGCCATACCACCACCGGATGTACGTACATACATGTGATTAAGGGATTCCGCATTTACACGATATTCCGAAGGAGCCTGCATCGTTACATTGTAGAGTTTGGAGAATCGGTTGAAATCCGAAACATATTGTCCCGTGCAATATCCCGAAAGCGTAGAGAGCACATCGGACGGGGAAACACCCGACTGTTCGCATTTCGCCGCGTCAATATCCACCCAGTATTGCGGGTAGTCCGTAGCAAATGAGGAATAGACTTCTCCGATTTCAGGACGCTGCGACAATGCCTCGACAAACTTGTCTGCCTCTTTCTTGAAGGCGGCGATGTTACCGCCGGCCTTGTCCTGCAAGTAAAGTTCAAAGCCGTTCCCCATACCGTATCCGGCAATCATCGGGGGAGACATGGCGAATACGGTGGCATCGGGGATGTCTGAGGTGGCGGCATAAATTTTTCCTATGACATCATTGACCGACTGCCCTTTCCCCTCACGCTGTTTCCAGTCTTTAAGCGTCACGAAATACATAGCTTGTGACGGACCGGAGCCGCTGAAAGAAAAACCGGCTATCGCGCCACTGTATTCAATCTCGCTTACGCTGTCGAGACAGTCGCCGATACGCTTCATGACCTTGCCCGTCTGTGCCATCGAGGTGCCGGGTTTTGTATTCATGCTCACCGACACCGTGCCGGTATCCTCTTCGGGGATGAGCCCCGTCTTCGTGACATTGACAAATAGTACCAGCAACCCGAACGAGACCGCAATGGTGCCCCACAACAGCCACCGGCGATGGATGATGTATAGTACCCCACGCACATAGCGACGGCTCAGGCGGTTGAAGACCGCATTGAAAGCCTTGCGGAAGCGCGCCGCAAAATTGTTCTTCGTGTTTCCGTGCTCATCGGTATAAGGTTTCAGGAACAAAGCGCACAACGCAGGAGAGAGGGTGAACGCATTGATAGCCGAGATGCCCACGGCAACCGCCATCGTAATGCCGAACTGGGCATAAAAGGCTCCGGAAGTGCCGCCCACCATGGCTACCGGAAAAAACACTGCCATGAATATAATGGTAGAGGTAAGTATGGCCGAAGATACCCCTTTCATGGCATCATCGGAGGCGAGAACTGCAGACTGATAGCCCTCGTCAAATTTCGCCTGTACCGCTTCCACCACCACGATGGCGTCATCGACCACAGTCCCTATGGCAAGCACAAGGGCGAACAGGGTAAGCAAGTTGATGGAAAATCCAATCATGGACATTACGGCGAATGTGCCGATGATGGATACAAAGATGGAAATCGTGGGAATAAGCGTGGACTTGATGTCCTGCAAGAACACATACACCACCACAATAACCAGAAGTATCGCCTCGATAAGCGTCCGTATGACAGAATGGATGGAGGCATACAGGAACTTGTTGGTATCGGTAAGTACCACGAATTCTGTTCCCTCCGGCAGGTCACGCTTCAAGTCATCGAGTACCTCATGAATTTCTTTGATGGTACTTGAAGCATTGGAACCGGCTTTCTGGTTAATAAGCATAATGGCAGCCGGACGACCGTTCACCTCGGTAGAATAATTATAGCTTTCATCACCGAGTTCCACGTCGGCCACGTCCTTCAGCCTCAGTACATCGCCTCCGGACTGGGACTTGATTACCAGTTCACCGAATTCTTCCGCCGTGGAAAGACGTCCGCGATACTTCATCGTGTATTCATTGGCCGTGGGATGGTTTGCTCCGAACGAACCGGTGGCAGCCTCGATATTCTGTTTCGCCAGAACTGAGGAAATATCATCGGGAATCAGTCCGTATTGAGCCATCTTGTCGGGACGCAGCCAGAGGCGCATACTGTAATTGGAACCGAACAGTTGCGCCTTGCCGACCCCGCTTATTCGTTTCAAGCGTGGTTCGACATTGATTTTCATGTAGTTGTTGAGAAACGTCTGGTCGAAACGGTCGTCGGGTGAGTAAAGCGCGAAAGTCATAAGTTCGGCATTCTGCTGTTTCTCTGTCGTGACACCGCTTTTGGTGGCCTCCGCCGGAAGCTGGCTCAACGCACCGTTTACGCGGTTCTGAACGTTTACCGCCGCCATGTCCGCATTTGCGCCCTGTTTGAAATAGATGTTGATGGATGCGTCTCCCGTGTTTGATGCGGTCGAGGTCATATAAATCATGTCCTCCACGCCGTTGATTGCTTCCTCAAGCGGGACGATTACCGCTTTCTGCACAGTTTCGGCATTTGCACCGGGATAGGTGCAGAATACGTTGACGGTCGGTGGTGCGATGTCGGGATATTGCTCCACGGGAAGGGCCTTCATTGCGATAATGCCCATCAGGACAATCACCACGGAGATAACGCCCGAAAACACCGGGCGGTCTATGAAAAAGCGCAAGTTCATGGGGTTACGGTTTTAGGTGTGACAATCATTCCTTCCCTTACAAGTCCTACTCCTTCGCACACAATGGTATCACCGACAGAGAGCCCCTGCTTTACAACGAAGTGGTTGCCGTCGTTCAGACGGTCCGCTGTCAGGTAAGCGGCTTCACTCTTCCCGTTTTTAAGGCGGTAGGCGATAATTTTGTCCTGCAACTCGACAGTGGCGGTCATGGGAACCAGAATGGCATCCGTATTCAGTCCTTGCAGGATGACGTTGCCGATGGTCCCGCTCAGCAGCTCGCGGTCGGGATTGGGGAACAGGGCTTTGATTTGTACCGCTCCGGTAGTAGGATTCACCACACCGCTGACGGTCTCTATGTGCCCCTTCTGTCCGTAGAAAGTGCCGTCATTCAGTTGCAGGCTGATTTCAGGCATTTTGGAAATCATCTTGTCAATTGATCCGTATCGCGCCCTGAGCTGACGCAGCTTGTTTTCGGAAACGGAGAAATAGGCGTACATCTCCGAATTGTCAGATACCACCGTGAACGGCTGTGCCATGTTGGGATTGACAAGTGCGCCGATGCGGAAGGGCAGTGTGCCTATCACGCCATCACTCGGACTTTTTATCTCGGTATATGAAAGGTTGTTGCGGGCATCCGTCTCCTGTGCCTTTGCCTGTTCGAGTTCGGCAAGTGCCACAGCCAGTTGATTCCGGGCAAGAGATAGTTCATAATCGGATATGACCTTCTCGTCAAACAAGGCTTGCTTGCCTTGCAGTTCGATTCGTGCCGTTTCAGTCTTGGCTTGTGCAGCGCTGACGTTGGCCTGCGCCGTGCGTAGTGCCGCCAGATAAGGCACTTGGTCAATCACGGCCAATACTTGTTCGGATTTCACCCATTCACCTTCTTTTACACACAGGCGGCTGATACGTCCCGAAATCTGGGGCATGATGTCCACATCCTGCCGTCCGCGGATGGAGGCAGAATACGTTTCCTGAAATTCAATAGGCCGGGAAGAAACCACCATAACGGGCAGTGTCTGTCCCGTTTCCTGTCCTTTCTGTTCCGGTTTGCAGGCTGCCAGTGAAGCAGCCATAAGGGTCGTTGCCGTGACACCGGCAATCCATGTTCGTCGATTCATCATCTGTTCTTATTGTTTTTCCATTCTTTATTCAATATCGCATAGATGCAAGTATCCTCATACCGTGGTGTACCGTCAGGATGACATACAAACGATATGAACTCTTTCATACATCCTTCACACCTCATTCCGAGACGTTCACACAATCTTTTCGACCGCAGATTATCGTCTTCGACAAATCCGTAAACACGTCGTGCGCCGGCATCACGGAAAAGGTAGTCCAAAAATCCTGTTGCCGCTTCATACGCCAATCCCTTGCCTTCGAAATGTTTGTTGAAATGCCAACCAATGCTATAAGTGTCAGTATATTCGCACAGAGCGAAAACATCACCGATAATAAAATCGTCCTCTCGCAGACATACGGCATAGCGCAGCATATCCTCGGAAGAATGGAAAATATAAGCCAATGCCGATTCTTCAGAATACAGACGGTCACCAACAAAGCAATTGACGCGTGGATGAGAAAGGTATTCCAACAAACCTGCGGCATCCTTCTTCTGAAAGTCCCTGATGATAAGATGTTCTGTTTTAATGATCATATATCGCAAATTTTAGATGCAAAAATACTTCGTACCCAATATGCTGACAATCGGAATACAATCGAAACGGAGAAAACCGCTTCCAGAACGACGAAAATAGCTTCCGAAATATCGGCTATCGCAAATCCTTCAATTTGTCGAATCGTATTATCCGGTCAGAGATTACCTGAGACTGCCGCATTCTCAGAAGTTCCTCGCGGGATAAAAACATGGTATCTCCCTCTATACTTCTTTTCGGGCTGATGGCAACACCCGGCTTTCCAGAATCGAGAATACTTTGACCGATACCGCTCCACCGATAACTTTCCAGACCGAGCAAGTTCAAAAGCGTGGTATAGATGTCCACCTGTCCCATTACTTTTGTATGATACATTGCTATAGGAGAGTTTAATACAATAAAAGGGGTGAACTCGTTCTCCGAAACGATTCCTTTCCCTGCTTTTGTACGGCACAAATCTTTGCGATTGTCCGCCAGTCCTTCGTGGTCGCCGGTTATCACCACCATTGTCCGTCCGTATTCGGGACGTGTTCTCAGATATTCCACGAATTTCCCGATCGCCTCGTCCGTATAATGCGCCACGGTCATATAGTCAGCCATGACTTCGGGAATCCGATTGGAGAAATGGACGGTTTTTAGAGATTCTGGCATCTTGAACGGCGAATGACCGGAATATGTGACCATCTGAATAAATACATTTTCATCGGAACGCCAAATCTCCCCGTTTTCCATTTTTTCCCTGCATTGGCTGAAAAAAGCGTTGTCGCCCAACCTTTTCCGGTTTCCGAATGCTTCCGTCATCCGGAAATCAGGATAAGAGACAATGGTATCTATTCCGAAACTCCGGGCCACCGCCCCCTGATTCCATGTTTTTGTCTTATCCACTGTTAAAAGATAATTGCGAGTTCCCTTAAGTTCTTTCATTGCCTTGGGCAAAGTGTGGTATGTATTGAGAGGAAACCGGCAACTGTATGCGCCGGTCTGCAATGGCAACAGACCGGCGAGCACAAGCAACTGGGCATCAATGGAACGCCCTCCGTTGACTTGTGTAAGCACATGGGGGGCATACAGCGTGGACCGTTCTTTGAGAAGTTTATTGAGATAGGGTGTGATTTCCTGATTCTCAACGGTGAGATTCAGTACCCAGCTCTCCAGTGATTCGGCCAGAATAAAGATGCAGTTGTCCCTGGATGCAATGTCCGGCACAGGAACAAGCGCAGGTCTCTCCGAAAGCCAATTGTGAATTTCATGTTCCTGTTCTTCCGTTAGTTCAGGTAGTTCGTCGGCATAGTCAAAATAGAGTGTGCCGAACAGTGTATAAAGCGGCGGACCACTTGCGTGTCGATGGGCAGACGATTTCATGTTCCTATAGACTGTAAGGAAACCGCCTCGGATAGAAAGATTGACAGCCAACAGTGCACATAAAAATATGAGCAGTGTAAAATAAGCGTGTTTGCCAAACGGAAATATGATTTTCGACCGATGGTTTCTCCAAAGCATAAAAAACACGACAGCGGCAGTTGAAGCAGGAAATAGTCCGTCGCACCATCGGAATGAAGCTGCCACACTCGGTAGAAAATCGGTCAGATTTCCTGCCAATAGGTAACTTGATAAGGGAATGGCGGAAAAATAGCTCCGATAATATAACAAGTTGGCTACCATCCATATATCCAGTACCACCATGACAAGTATGCTTGCCGCTATACGTCTTGTCAATATGTAGGGAACGGACAAGACAAGCGTGGCTGCAAGAGCCGTGGCATACGACTCCCAACATGAGAAAGGTGTAAAGGTGGTGTAATAACACCATATTGCATTAAACAGGAGGAATTTGAAAAATACTCCCGCTATTGGAATGGCAGGCTGTATTCTGCTGCCTGCAACATTCCCTTCTTGTTTGTTAACAGTCATTGGCTAATTCAGTTTAGTGGAATTCTTCCTAATTATTTTTACTTCACTGGGAGCGATAATATCTTGTTTCATAAGATAAAATATATCACTACCGATTACTTCAATCTTGGCTGCTCTCAGAACAATCCGAAATGGTCGCGTTCACACTGAATACGTTTCATCATTTTCCTCTTCGCTTCATCTGCTGTTTCACGATGCGGCTGTCCCCCATTTCAAATGAATCCGATACGGTTTCTTCCGCATATTTCCTGCTTTTTCCACCAAACGTGTAAGTGATGCCTATGGTGATGTCCTGCATGGGTTCAATAAGGCGTGATATGTTCGTGAAATCCCTGGTGCTGGATACCGACTCCCAATACATTTTGCCACCATGACCTAAACCGCTCATGCCACTGATAGCCACATCCAGTTTGTCATTGAGGAAGGAGCGTGCGAGTGTTGCGCTTATCATCATCATACCCGAATCGTAACCTTGGAGAGAGTACCGACGCGACATCCATTCCAGATTACTGCTCCATTTCAACTGCCAAGGCAGATTCTGTTGCCACCCCAGATTCAGGTTACCATGCCAACCATAGTTGCAGGCATCAATCTCCCGGCTTCGCATGTCATTGTAGCCCACTTCTCCATTAAACATCAAGCGGATTGAATTTCTCAGTGTTTCACAAATGCTCCATGCCAATCCGAACAACTCCTGATAGGTATAAGTCTGGTTGTCAAGAACCAGTGCCGGACGCATGGCATAATGATTCGAGGCTCGGACAATAGCAGCCAGCATATCTGCATCATTTATCTTCTTCATAATTTGTATTGTTTCTATTTATATTTTCTTGTTCTGTTTGCGGTTCATGCAACACTGCTTTTTCTTTTGTGGATACTGGTTTGGTACCAAGCATCCACAAAAAATGAGGAAAAGGCAATACCAATTTCACTGTGTTTCCGTTTTTTGTTGTTTCCATTTTTCTCTTCAGTATAATGTAACTATTCTCTTTTGAAAATCTGCCTTTGGGAGAATGCGTTGATGACACCAGAAGTTCCAACAGTTTTTCAGATGACTCTTGTTCTTCTTTTATAAGTCTCAAAGGAAATTGGTTCTCCATCATTGCTTTATTTCTCTATTGGATTGAAATATCTCATTAACTCAGCAGACTGTCCAAAATTACTTACTGGAACAAAAAAGAACCTGTCTGAAACGGCGAAAACAATTTCCGAAACGGAGTTTTTAAACATTGAAAATAAATTAATATAAACGCTTATCTTATAAACAAAAGCAATATCGTTACCTTGTGAAGAATGTACTTCTAATACTCACTTTGATTAAAGAAACCGTACAAAATGGTCAAAAACAGGTTCTTCCAGAATATAGCCTTTAATCATATACCATAAATAAGGAACCGTCTTAAACTGTGCGATGCTATTTGAAAGTATAGCCAAAACTCAGATAAGGATACAATAACGGGGTTTTATGTAATCCGTATTTATCTCTAAAATTGAATGAAGGACTGACACCGGCACGGAACATAAAACCATTTTCCCGTTGATACCAGTATCCAATATTAAAAAAGACATAGTATCTGAAAGTATTCCGCGATTCAACTATCTGAGTAACTGGTTCGATAATGCTGACATTTCCCTCGCTGTTTACCCAATAGGTTTCCTTTATGGAATACAGCCCCATATTGATGCCTGTTCCGGCTTCAAACTTGCTGCGCCGTTTACCCAAAATGCAATTAAACTCCAATGGCACGGAAAAACCATGCCCTTCATAGGAATTGTAGTTCGTCCCATAAAAGTAGGATATTCCGGCACGATAGCCGAAAACTGAACCGGGCTTTATTCTTAAACGCCAATCATATTTGAGGCGCCCAATAGTTCCAAATAAATGCTCTTGTACGTTTTATCCTTGTGCGAACTTTCTATCTCTTGCCCAAAAGCAGAAAAAGCGAGAAAGCATATTAATACGCTCATTACAATATTTTTCATTGAAAATTTATCCGTATCACTGGATCTTATCCACAGCAGCATGAACGGCAACTTGTCATGCAAACAGCTAATAATATGACTATTGCCAATACGACAAGGATAGATAATTTACTTTTTCGATATCCCATTACTCAATTTATTTTTGTTGACATACAATAATCCATAACAATCCTTTTGGAAGAGAAAAAAGATATGCGTTTCTTCTACTCCCAAAAGGATTCTCTGATACTTTATTTTACTGTAATTGAAATAGTTCCAGTTTTCTTGTTCTTGTCAGTAACAGTCACTGATGTGCTACCAGCCTTGACACCTTTGATAATAATCTTTCCATCCTTGACTGTGGCTGTGGCAATTTTCGTGTCCTTGGCGGTTGCTGTATAAGGAGCGGAACCATCTTTTACAGTGACAGCCTCTTCCTTCCCAACAGTTACGGATACAGACTTTTTATCAAAATCAAGTCCGGATGCCGCAGCCTTGACCACCACAGGAATCTTTCCTGTAAGCTTCTTTGAGTCGGAGATGAGCATGGTTGCTGTACCGTCTTTAAGACCGGTGATTGTAATGGTGTTCTTGTCTGCTTTAGCCGTCGCAATCTTGGTATTGCTTGAGGTTACAGTAAATGGAGCAGTACCGCCACTTACAGTAACCGTTGCAGTTTTGCCGGGAGCCACCTCTACTTTAGAGGGGGTACACTTAAGATCTGGAACTTTGGGGTCATCATTCTTATCGCAAGAACCCATGGCTACTGCTAGAACACAGGCGAAAAACGCCATAGTGAATTTAAGAAACTTTACTTTTTTCATTGTTGTTCTTTTTTTTTAATTAAAAACTTTATTGTTTTGTTGAACGCTCTTTTATGCAATTGCAGAACAAAAGTAGCACTTCAGTGTAAACTCTTTAATTACATTTTATCTGAAACGGCGAAAACGGCTTCTGAAACGACATTTTTATTATTTGAAAAGAAATCACTTTCTTACAGGTTTTGCAAACTTGTTTTAGACTAATCCGATATTCACAGATACTCATATGAATTTTATCTTATAGGCTGTTTAATAGTTACCGTCACCTGTTCTGCCTTATTGGACGGATTATAAAGCAGACTTCCGCATGAACTCATGCACATCATGCAGCCGTACAGCAGAATCCATATTGCAACAATCATTATTTTGCTTTTTTTCTGTTTCATATTATCAATGATTAAAGAATAGTCCTTTCACGATTTGCTGGAACATTCCACCAAAATCCGCATTTATTTCACGCCCGTTATGCTTATACAACGGACGTATTATCGGTACAGTCGATTGCTGGTGAAACCCATTGCCGCCATAACTTCTCATGCCCACATCCATTGCCCATCGTTCTGCCAAATCAAAAGAAAGGTAACCGCCATAATGGTAGCCGTCCAGTCTCCTCATCGATTGCACACCCAGCAAATAGGTGCGATGATATGTACCAAAGAGATGGAGCGATGTTTGGGGAAGGAATTGATAGGAAACATCGGTGCCGATTCCGAATGTGTTGCTGCCCGAACGGGGAATGCTCAGTTTGTGCGCATAGAGGCACAGCCCCAATTTCCATTTCTCGTTTGGAGAATACACCGTTTTTACTTCAACATAGTTTGACACACCGACTCCTATGATGTTTTCCTGTCTGCCACGTCCCCAAATATCTATCTTGTCAAACCGATGAATAATCCCACCGACATTGTATTCGCCTTTATGCAAAGACGAACGGTCAACGGGAAAGTTCTGTGTATAATCAGGACGAAAGTTCAAAAGCGTTTCAGGCATTTTGGGAATGAAATCAAAATGTGGAGACAGAAACGACTTCCCATATTCATAAATCGACAGTTTAGTAGTGTCTATGTTCGTCACGGTCAGTTTTGCACGGCCGAAGAACAGCATAGAATTTTCCTGCCCGTATAATCGGGAGCAAACGGACAACAGTATCATGATGACAAAAACCACACTATATGCTGTCAGATTAATGCCGCAGATTTTCAATTTTTGTTTCCACATAATGATTATAGTCTAAGTTTGTATTCTTTCTCAGAACATATAAGCGCAGGATGCCACAAATGTCCTGTTCTTGCTGTCCACACCCATCTTGTTTATATTCTTCATGCCCCAATCATACCCGATGGAAAGCTGGACGCGGCGGGCAATCTCCGTTCCGGCACGGAATCCCAATCCCCAATCGAAGCGGTTGAGCATTTTGTCGCTGAATACGTTGCCTGCCGTCTCCTTTGTCGTGGCTGTTCCCTTGTCGGGAGTAATGGTTTCCTTTGCTTTGCCAAACAGACCGATGTTAAAATAGGGTCCGGCATTGACGAACAAGCTGACGTTCTGTCCGACGCAAAACTTGTAGCCGATGTGGACGGGAATATTCAGATAGTAAGGAGTACACTTATTGTCCGAAGTATAGCCCAACGACGGCTTATCCGGTTTTTCTCCGGTAGCGGGGTTATAGTTGCTGTTGTAGTAGTACCCCGGACTCTTCCATCCATGCGAAGAGAGCATCAGCCCGAAATCCATATACAGGCCTTTTGCCACCTGCGGAAGTCCAAACTCCCCCTTGACACCGACATGGAAACCGGATTGCGATTTGTAACCACTCGGAGAACTGAGGTTGTAACCTCCCGTCACTCCCATTCTGAAATCTTGCGCTTTCGTCGCCATGCAGAATGGCAGGGCGATAAGCAATGTCAATAGAATCTTTTTCATACTGAAATTAATTGTTAAATGAATAAATCTGTTTTACTATTTGGGGTTGCTCTGAGAAACTCCCCGTTTTTCTTTTTCTTCTTTAGGCTTGAACGTGTATTCCTGATAAATTCGTTCCTGACCGGAAACGCTTACTGGGTCTTCATACGTCAGGTATATGCACAATTTATTGGCATCAATCTTGTCTATCAGCCAATAACGAGGATAGTCCATGTAGATGACGTTGAATTGCGGAGTGGTGAAAGCCCAAGAGAAGTAGGTCGTGGTATCTCTTATCCCTCCATCCGTATAAGTCGTGATTGTTCTCCACGACCCTTTCCCATTGTCGCCAAAGCGCCATATCTCGTGTACGTCATAGCCGTAGTACGTCGAGCGGTAATCCCTTTCCCACTTCTTGTTGGTCAACTGTTCTATTCTCTTTTTCTGACCGGCATCATAATAGCCCGACTTCTTGATACATCCAGATAATACCACAGTTGTCGATAGTATTAGGATAAGATAGACGATTGCTCTCATATTGTTTCCAGCCCTTTATAGGTTTCTACTATTCGTTAATCGATAAAATCAATCCTAATCAAGCAAGCACCTGTTGCCGTAGGATTATAAAGGTATCCCTTAAATTTCCAATAAGTATTAGGATTGCTGCCCGATGCTTTCCATGTAAAATTCCATGTCTCCATAGAACCACTTCCAGACATTACTATCGCTCGGTCATTGTCACCGTTACCGGAAGGATAGCCTCCGCTTTCCGGGGTCTTCTTGGCATCTGTTTTACAGCCAATCTCAAAATAATAGTACTTATACCCAAACATATTGATATCAATCTTGGATTTGATTTGAGTGCCGGCATAGAAATTGGCTTCATTCACTGTGTCTGCCTGTAATTGCAGAGAGGCTCGAGTGTCTCTGGTTACGACAGTACCCACTTCTTCCGGCGAAGTTTTCTCTATCGTGACTGCCGCATCATGGTTTATCGTCCGAATCCACGTCTCGCCACCATAAGTACTGTAAACAATCTGGCTGACATCCTCACGCTTGGCTGCTACAGCCAGCTTGGAGTTTAATGCTTTCAGTTCGTCTTCAAACCTGGTTCGGTTGGCTGGAGATACCTTTTGAAGCTCCTGATAATCGGAGTCATAGATATAGGCCAATGGGGAGTTCTTTTTGTTCACGTTGATGTAATACTCTCCCAACGATTTATTCACATCAACAAACTTTGAAAGTACCTCGGCGTCAGTCTGGTAGTCACGCATCGCAGGCATTTCGTCACTCACAACAGTAGCATCCGAACATGATGCTACGCATAGTCCTGTTGACAATAGAACGGCTAATGATAAAAATAAATTCTTCATACTAAAATTACTATTCTCAAGTTACTTCTCATTCCTTATGGTCTCATTATGAACCAATATGTACATACAATACAGTTGTCCGAATATCCGCTTAGATAAACGCAACTCTTCTTCGTCCTCAACATTTAATCTGTGGAAACCTTGGCTATCTTTTATTAAATGTTTCATAAAGCGTTGTTTCGCAATTTCCCATTTAAGGAACAGACCATCATCCAAAGAAGGAGGTAAACCCAGTTTCTCTTCAATATCAAAAAAATCAATATCAATATAAATGTTATTATTCTTTCTGATACGTTCTTGGAAACTGTGATTAGTCATGGCTATAGCTTTCCTCTCATCCTCTGCTATATGCAGATAATGAAGTGCATACAGGCACAATAGCCGATAGTATTTCCGATAAATACTATCAGCTATCTATTTTTTCAAATTTGGTTGATTCAGACTTTATCATATCATAGTGGCATTTACCTTACAAGGATGCAAAATTATCCGTGTAGTATCAGTCATAATAGTAAAATTCGACTGAAACGGATAAATTGATATCTGAACCGCCCAAATGGGCGGTTTATTACACAAAAAACTAATTTCCGAATTGGCATTTCGGCAAACGTAAAGTGTAACACTGTTCGTTTCAACATTCATTTTAATCATTTCGAAAGTGATTTTGTCCGTTTCAGCCGATTTTATCTTATCAAATAAAGAAGCAAATCCCTATCTTTGTGGAATATGAAGTAACTTTGCATCTGATATGACAAAAGAAAATATAAAAATAATGAACTGGCGGAACGGGCTTTTATTATCAGCCGTTTCCTATGTGCTCTACCTCATTATATGGTTAATTCTCGATGATGAAACAACTGACCAATCTCCGGGAATGGCGGCTGTCGATTATATCGTCGATTTTTTATTGTGCATACTCTTTACCTATATATCTTTGGGGTTCTCTTATCTTGTTTTTAGGATTTTGCCTTTCAGGACATCTTATGTGTGGGTGATTGTCTATGCCTCATGTCTTTTGACTCTGAATAATATTGTCGCATTCGGCATGATATCTTTATTCAATTTCTTATGGGATGAAACCGGGAACGGACTTCTTGACGAATTACTCAACATGAAAGGTGTATATACTTTTGCAATGATATCCACCTTTATATCAAGCGTTTATGCCAACGCATTCTACCTTCAATCTTACATCAAGGCACGTGACGAGAAGCAAACACTTGAAATGGCACTGATGAAGGAGAAAGAGATCGCCCTACAGTCACAACTCAACTCCCTGAAACTGCAAATCAATCCGCATTTCATGTTCAACAACTTCAACAATCTGCTGGAATTGATTGAAGAAGATACCGGACTGGCTGGCAAATTCCTAAGCAATCTGTCGAAAGTGTATCGGTACATCATTGCTAATTTGGACAGGAATCTGATTCCTGTTACTGATGAGATAAAGTTCCTTGATTCATACTTGTATCTAATGAAGGTACGTCACGCCGGAGGCGTCATTACGAAAATCAGTCCAGAGGTTAAAGAATGTAAGGGGTTCCTTCCTCCGGCGGTGTTGCAGCTTCTTGTGGAGAATGCAATAAAGCATAATAGCTTTTCAATGGAACATCCGCTGTTTATTGCCATTGCGTTGTCGGATGATTATATCACTGTCCATAATCTTAAATCGCCTTTGCTGTCAAAAATGGACTCAACGGGTTTAGGCCATAAAAACATCATAGAACGATACGCATTGCTCTGCGACAAAAAGGTTAAGATAGAGAATGCCGAAAACTTCTATTCGGTAAGTTTGCCAATAATTAGAAACATCATTTCCCATGAAAATATTGATTCTTGAAGATGAACAGCGCAATGCCATGCGCCTCATAAGATTACTAAATGATATTGATGCAACGTTTGTAATTGAAGGACCATTTACAAGCATAAAAGAGGCGGTCGAATTTTTCCAATCAAGAAAAACAACAGACCTCATACTTGCGGATATCCGTCTTACTGACGGTCTAAGTTTCGAGGCTCTTAAATACGCTCCGGCAACCGTACCCATCATATTCACTACTGCATACGATGAGTATGCGGTACAGGCATTCAAGTTCAATAGTTTCGACTATCTCCTGAAACCTTTGGATGCCGATGAACTTGAAGCAGCCATAAATAAAGCAATCAAAGCTGGTAAAAATTATACCGAGGAGAATTTTCGGCAGCTTTTCGACGCGTTACAAAAGAACCAGTTCCGTTATCGGGAACGTTTCCTGTTACCTTATCGTGACGGATATAAGACAGTACGTGTCTCAGACATCAATCATATTGAGACTGAAAATAAGAATGTGTATCTTCGCCTTAATAACGGCACTTCAGAAGTTGTCAATGTGTCAATGGAAGAACTTGAACAGCAACTCAATCCAGACTGTTTCTTCCGGGCAAACAGACAATATATTATTAATGTTGAACACGTACTGTTTCTCGGTAATTATTTTGGTGGAAAACTTATTGTTCGCCTAAAAGGTTATCCTAATACAGCAATAATAGTCAGTAAGGAGAAAACTCAGCGACTTAAAGGATGGATTGATAGATAAGGCTTATGTTACAAAATTATATGCTTTACAAAAGTTTTCAAGAGCCGAAATTTACACATTTGTCCCTATCAAGCCGATTGTTCATCCCAGACATATGGTTCTAATGCACGATGTTGATATGGTCAGTAATGAAATTGCCTGACGGACTTCTTTCATCTACCGGGCTGCGTATCTGCGAGAATTATTCCTTCTGTTGTTCCCACTTGGCATACATCTCCCTTGAAAGTTCCACAATCTCCCGGCTCAACTTTACGAGGTCGATGGTATGTTTCTCCAACTTGTAGAGCAACGCCATCACCTTCTTCTCCGAAAAATGGATGCGCAACTCTTTAACGACCTGATTGTAGTTCGT
>CAPYSS010000051.1:0-17081 GCA_948742525.1 Bacteroides caecimuris
GATTTGCTATAAGCATATTTTCATTAGCTATAATGATATCCGGATTAGCTATAATAATATTGGTTGTAGCTCAAAGGATATTTTGAAAAGACAAGGTGAAACCGATAATGTCCAGTTTCACCTAATTTTACCCCTCGCTTTCACCCGCTATAGCCTTATTCATCGGCATTTCAGGAATCAGGTGAAAGCGATAAATGGCAATAATCTTATAGTGGCATTGATGATACTTTAGTTATAAAGAAAGAACTAAGTTAACGTAAGTTCGATATAACTTCGTCCACATGGCTTCCCCTCCCTTCGGGAAGGAGAATAGGAATAGTACAAGCTGATATCGAACTGACGTTAAGTTACGCAGTATTCCGCTATCGAATGAGTCAGAACTGCACAGTTTTGCTCACTTTCACACAGGAATGAATCTATTTTGTTAAGAATGTGATTGCCCCGAATCAAATCCCCCAAGTTTCAGAATGAGCCATGAATCCACTCTTAAGCAACACCACTAAACAAAAGAACCCCTCAATAATTACTGATTATCAAGGGATTCATCCGTGACCCCGGTGCGATTCAAACGCACGACCTTCAGAACCGGAATCTGACGCTCTATTCACTAAGCTACGGGGCCATTCTTCCTAAATGCGAGGACAAAAGTATAAAAAATCTTCTCATCTTCCTAATGATTCTTCTTTTTTTATCGTTCTTAAGGTACTTCCCCATGTTAAGCCACTGTTATTTTGAAATGTTTTAGAGCATTTACTTTATCAAATTGACAATCTTTTAGAGAACATCCATTACATATATCAATTTTATTCCTATCTTTGCCGACAATTAACATTTAACAGACCTATGAGTTACTTGATAAAACCTAAGAACTATAATCCGCTACTCGACCTCAAACAGACCGAGCTGGGAATCAAGCAAATAAAAGAGTTCTTCCAATTAAACTTGTCATCCGAGCTACGCCTTAGACGTGTGACTGCCCCTCTTTTCGTATTGAAAGGAATGGGTATCAATGATGATTTGAACGGAATAGAACGCCCCGTTTCCTTCCCTATTAAAGATCTGGGCGACGCACAAGCCGAAGTGGTTCATTCTTTGGCTAAATGGAAAAGGTTGACCTTAGCAGACTATCATATCGAACCCGGATATGGAATTTATACGGATATGAACGCAATCCGTTCAGACGAAGAACTAGGCAACCTACATTCCCTCTACGTAGACCAGTGGGACTGGGAGCGTGTCATTACCAATGAAGACCGGAACGTAAACTTCCTGAAAGAGATCGTCAACCGTATTTATGCGGCTATGATCCGTACAGAATATATGGTATACGAAATGTATCCGCAAATCAAGCCCTGCCTGCCACAAAAGCTACATTTCATCCATTCAGAAGAATTACGCCAACTTTATCCGGATCTGGAGCCTAAATGTCGCGAACATGCCATTTGCCAGAAATACGGGGCTGTATTTATCATAGGTATAGGCTGCAAACTTAGTGACGGCAAGAAACACGACGGACGCGCACCGGACTATGACGACTACACAACCAAAGGATTGAACGACCTACCCGGACTAAACGGCGACCTCCTTCTGTGGGACAACGTATTGCAACGCTCTATCGAATTGTCTTCCATGGGAATCCGTGTAGATAAAGAAGCTTTGCAACGTCAGTTGAAAGAAGAAAAAGAAGAAAAAAGACTGGAACTTTATTTCCACAAGCGATTGATGAATGACACTCTTCCACTATCTATCGGAGGAGGTATCGGACAATCTCGTTTGTGTATGTTCTACCTTCGCAAAGCTCACATCGGAGAGATACAAGCCAGCATCTGGCCCGAAGACATGCGCAAAGAATGTGATGAACTTGATATACACCTCATATAACAAACTATGAACGTACAAATTGAAGAAAGCTGGAAAGCACATTTAAAACCTGAATTTGACAAAGACTACTTTCGCACACTGACCGATTTCGTCAAAAGCGAATATAGCCAGTATCAGATCTTCCCTCCGGGAAAACTGATCTTCAATGCTTTCAACCTTTGTCCTTTCGACAAAGTGAAAGTTGTAATTATAGGACAAGATCCTTACCATGGACCGGGACAAGCACATGGTCTCTGTTTCTCTGTAAACGACGGAGTGCCTTTTCCCCCTTCATTAGTGAACATATTCAAAGAAATCAAAGCCGACATCGGTTCAGACGCCCCGACCACGGGAAACCTGACTCGCTGGGCAGAACAAGGAGTTCTATTACTCAATGCAACCCTGACCGTACGTGCCCGCCAGGCAGGTTCACATCAGAATAAGGGCTGGGAAACATTTACCGATGCTGCCATCCGTGCCCTGGCAGAAGAAAAAGAAAACCTGGTATTTATCTTATGGGGATCATACGCTCAAAAGAAAGGGGCATTTATCGACCGCAACAAACATTTGGTGCTCACCTCTGCCCACCCCTCTCCTCTTTCAGCTTACAACGGCTTCTTCGGAAATAAACATTTCAGCCGTACAAACGATTACCTGAAAGCACATGGGCAAACAGAAATCGCATGGTAGTTGGGGAGAAGTTGAGAATGGAGAGTTAAGAATAAAGAGAAAAAGCAAAGAGTAAAAAAGAGCAAAAAGCAAAAAAATGGCTGCACTATTCGTCGAATGATAGCGCAGCCATTTTTCTTTTTCTATATTGTAGCAAAACAATTACACGTCCGAATTTCTACTCTCAATTATTAATTCTCCACTTATCCTAGTACCACTGAATGTTACTTTGCGTCTGGCTTCTCTGCTCATACTTCAAGTCTTGCAAGATGCTTGCATTCGCACGGATGGTAACATTGTAATATTTCCAACGTCCGAAAGGAGAAAGGCTGGCGGACAGGTTGAAACAGTGCAAGTCACGGGAGATTGTACAAGAAGTCTGCGTAATCTCTTTTGCCTGAAAATCATAACCGGAGTTGAACGAGAGCGACCAGTTGTTAGAAATCTTTATATTTCCGTTTGCATTAATGTTATGCGTATATGTATAAGGATATCGCATGGAATAGCGGTTAATAGGCTTAGACCTATCTTCACGGATATTAAACGAATAGCTAAGGCTCAACGACCAAGGCATCTTAAACACCTGATAGCCATCCGAGTCAGCTTGTGCTTTCTCTACCTTCTTAGGCGTAGTGCCATCTCCTTCCGTTCCGTCAGCATCTTCATCCTCTCCATCCTCCGACTTCTTATCTTTTCCTTTTCCATCTTCCTCTTTCGGACCAAACCATTTCTTCCAGGTGTCATTATTAAAGGTATAGTTGAAAGAAGAGCCATATCCTTGGAAACGTCCGAAACGACCATACGACCATTCTGTACGATTACTAGTCACTACATTACCGCTTTTATCGAATGTATAGGCATACGTAGCAAACGATGCATTCATGTTGAAAGTATAATTTTTCGTCAGTTTCAAACGGATGTTCATACTTAAATCACTCCATGGTCTCTCTTTGGCAGCCATATTATAGGACATGCTCGCTCCCAATTCATCAATCAGACTGACTTTTTTAAGCGTATCTTTTTTGGCATCGTAATACTTCATCTCCAAGTTATTTGAGATAGAGAAGCTGACTGTTCCCGATCCTTCGCGCGAAGGCACTCCATAAGGTTGCCCCGTGAAAGGGGAATAATATTGCGTATTGCCATTATAATCTGTATATTCTTCCCAGTATTTGCTGAATCCCGGAGCACCGCTAAGACTTACCTGCGGCGTGAATACATGACGAATCTGTATTTCTTTCTTTTTAGCAAAAAGAGGTTTGTACATACCATACAGTTTCGTACTCAAACTCAAACTTGCCGAATAATTGGAAACCCGGTAGAAACCATTCAATGTATCACCTGGCAATGCTTCCAATTTATGGTCTACCTCATTATATTGCTGATTAATCTTACGAGTGTACCAACGCTCTGTATAATTGACCGAAGGAGAAAGCTGCAAATATTTGAACAGTGTAAAAGTAGCACTGATAGGAATATTGTGATTCATTGCATTCTCCCATTCATTTAGTCCGGCTTTAAACAGACGGTCGTCTTTGGTACGGATACTGTTTGTCAGACGTCCCGTATAGCTAACGGAAATCTTTTCATACCAGCGTTCAGCTCCTGCCGCTTTCTTGCGTTTGAAGGGGAACAGACGGCTTAATGTAATATTCAAGTCAGGCAAAGTGACCGCAATAGAAGAGTCACGCATTGTCTGTGCGATATTAGTAGTTCCGGATAAGGTCAGACCGATATCGGGAAAACTACGAGAATAACTGATACTTGATGTTTTGGTATTTTGAGTCAACAACTGCGAATTATAAAGGTTGTTGATATTGGAACGTTCGTAACTACTGGTTGAGAAGTTCACACTAGCGGAGAATGTGCTGTTCGGACTGGCTTTGGCATCCTGACGATGGTTCCATACTATCTTAAAATCCTTAGCAACTGCATAGTCCGGCATCCCTTTATCTCCCGTCTTAGTGACCTGATAATCCGCTTGCAGTGTACCGGAATATTTATAGCGTCTATTATAGTTTGTCAATCCGGACAGTCTCCATGAACCTTTCGTGAAGATATCTCCCGTTATTTTCAAGTCCATGATATCACTCATAGCAAAGTAATATCCTCCTTCCGCCAAGCCGAAACCACGGCTGGAGTCGTCCATATAAGTCGGCATAATGAAACCGGAAGAGTAACTGCTGGAAAATGGGAAGAAGAAGAACGGTACAGCCAACGGCAGAGGCACATCTTCCACGACCAAATAGGCAGGACCTGTCACCACATTCTTTTTAGGGCGCACTTTAGCTCTCGTCAGCTGCATATAGAAGTGGGGATGGTCGTGATGATCGCAGGTTGTATAACGTCCCTGCTCCATGAAAATTTCATCATTGGTCCCTTTCTTTGCCTTGCTTCCGGTCACATATCCTTCTCCCTGCTGGGTGACGATATCGGTAATTCCCGCTTTCTTGGTTTTGAAGTTATATCGGATTGTTTCCGTATCATACGAGGTATCTCCTTCTTTAAATACCGGCTTACCTTTTTCCACTCCGGTAGTATCCTTGATACCATAAGCATGCACAGTACTACTATCCAGATTCATCGAAATAACTTCCGCGGCCAGTTCGATGTTCTGATAATTCACTTTTCCGCTACCATAAAGCGTAGCAGCTCCTCCCAAAGTAAAGACAGTGGAGTCGTTAGATTCATAAACAACCGGTGCATCGAGCGGTTGTTTCTTCTTTACCGGTGCGATAGAATCAATGCGTACCGTTACCGTATCTGCTTTCAACGAATCATTTCCCTGAAGGGAATCCGTTTTTGCGGTATTGGAGGCAATCATTCCTCTTCTTCGACGTTGAGACGTAGCCTCATCGGGAAGCATCAGTAAGACAATCAGCAGTATGAATGATATAAGTATTTTTGCTTTCAATGGCGCCATTAACTAATAGTTTACGCTTGAAGTGGCAAAAGTACACAATCTTCACCAAATATAAGTTAGAATCTTCGTTATTTAATTATTTTTTAGTGCTATAAAAAGAGAGAACACCATCTATCAAAGCGACTCAGACCTTCTTCACCATATTTTGCAATGCTTTGCCGCGCTTTCTCCACTGTTTTCTCTTCATCCAAATGGGTTTTAGAAAAGAATTTATCTGCAAAGCAAATCAATTGCTCTTCCAAGGTGATGGGCAGCATCTCGCGATGAGGAACGGGAAGTTGCTGGGCAATGATATCCTCCAACGAAAGTCCGGCTCCCGTATGGCGTTCGCACACCAATGCGTGTTGAGGGAAACCTTCCGCCCGCAAGATTTCGGCTCCCAAATATCCGTGAGCGATATAAGGATGAGTGCCAAAGCACTGAATGGCTGGAGCGTCCGTCTGAAAAATACCAATATCATGCAACAGAGCGGCTTCTTTCACAAAACTCCGGTTTAAACGCAATTCGGGATGAGCATCCAGCATTTTCATTGCTTTTCCGGCCACAGCCAGACTATGTATTACTAAGATTTGTCTCTGCTGCGTATTCTCCGAATAATATTTATCAATGATTTCGTATGGATTCATGTACTTTATTTTTTGCTCTCTTGATGAGAAATTAATATTTTTGTGCAATATTACAAAAAAATTACCGATATGCAAACTCGAGCTTCTTTCATTCTTATATTTCTGTTCATTATGTTGTTGCCAATACGTGTAAACAGTCAAATTGGCACGGGAGCAGAACAGATGGATCAGTATCTGCCGTTGCTGAAAGGAAAACGCATCGGAATGGTGGTCAATCACACTTCTGTTGTGGGAAGAAAGCAGGTCCATCTTCTCGACACCTTATTAAAAAGAGACGTCCGGATAGTCAAGGTGTTTGCTCCCGAACATGGTTTCCGTGGTAACGCAGATGCAGGTGAAACAGTGAAAGACGGAAAAGATTCTCGCACCGGCATTCCTATCATATCGCTTTATGGTGACAACAAAAAGCCATCTGCTGCCCAACTAAAAGATGTCGATGTGATTGTATTCGACATTCAGGATGTAGGGGCACGCTTTTACACCTATATAAGTACAATGTATTATGTGATGGAAGCTTGCGCAGAGAACAAGAAAGAAATGGTTATACTGGATCGCCCCAATCCATGCGATTATGTGGATGGCCCGATACTCAAACCTGCCTACCGGAGTTTTGTCGGCATGTTACCTCTTCCGGTTCTCCACGGATGTACCATCGGCGAATTGGCACAGATGATAAACGGGGAAGGATGGATTGCCAATAAGAAAAATCCTTGTTCTTTAAAGGTAATTCCAATGACCGGATGGAAACACGGGAAACCTTATTCACTTCCCATCAAACCGTCTCCCAACCTCCCGAACGACCAGTCTATCCGATTGTATGCCTCACTTTGTCCTTTTGAAGCTACTCGTATCAGTGTGGGACGGGGGACCACTTTCCCTTTCCAGGTATTGGGCGCACCTAATAAGAAATACGGAAGTTTCACTTTTACTCCCCGCTCCTTACCCGGTTTTGACAAAAATCCGATGCACAAAGGTATCACCTGTTATGGGGAAGATCTTCGGAATGTAACCGATGTAAATGGATTTACGCTTCGCTACTTCTTGAACTTTTATCGCTTATCCGGTGAAAACGCAGCTTTCTTCTCCCGTGCCAGGTGGTTTGATTTGCTGATGGGAACTGACAGCGTACGCAAAGCTATCCTCAAAGGAGAATCGGAAGAAGCTATCCGGAATAGTTGGCAAAAGGAATTACAGGATTACAAGGAGATTAGAAAAAAATATCTTCTCTATGAGTAAAAAAACTAGTATCATACTCTCATTCATTTTCATAATCCATTTATTTATCAGATAATAAACGCATTAGCAAAAAGAGTGAGAGCAATGAAAGTTATTTTAATCGTATGTAGAATAAGGCTATCACAGGGCAACCGCAACAAAATTCAAAAGTCTCTATCATGTATGCACATAGCATTTATATATTTGGTTCATGCAACCAGTTTACTGCTTCTGTAAAATTGCCCAACTTTCCTGAACAACAATCGTATCACTGACCGGTACATGGTTCAGAAAGTCTGTATTAAGCATGTTGCACGTTGATTCTACATAGTAGCTCTTGTTATCATGCCGCAAATATCGCCCGTGCACATAAGTCAAGAAAGGTAAAACGAATTGTCCGTTCTGTTCTAACAAAGCAAAATTTATCCTGCCGGGCATGTAGCTAATGGAAGTGTTCACATAATGCGATTCTGTACTAATTTTCTTTACCTTATCTCTTTCGAAAAATTCTGTTATGCTCGTTATGGGTACATCCATAGCCGACTTCCCTTTACTTACTATAAACAGATTACTGTACTTAAATACGGATGCGCCATAAGGTGCATCAGGGTCTATCCCGAAATCTGACAGCAGGTTTGTCTGTACAACAGCCTCATCCGGATGAAATGTTATATCCAGATAATTTTCATCACCAATAGGGCGTGAGGAACTATCAAAAGAAAAGAACCTTGCATAATCCATAGGATCATATTGTGAATCCGACCTAGATATTCCTGACAGGAACTTCTTGATCTTCACCTCATCAGTAACTTCCCCTTTGGATGTGTACATACGAACTTTACCAAGAGCTACAGTTGAAGGCAACTTATAACTACCTTCCGGCACAATTTTTTTTTCTTCTTCATTCAGGCAACTCGATACGATAATGCCAATGAATAACATCACAAGAACTTTTTTCATAACTGATAACTTTTTATATTTATTGGTAAACTAAAATTGAGATACCATAAAAATAATCTTCCTCATTTTTAATATTTCAATCAGTTTATCTTATCTTCCACATATTCACTTTCTTTAGCAATATCATTCGCCTTTTCAGAAACTCTGAGCATTTAACAGATTCCATCATAGTGAATTAATATAATTGATAACGCAAAGATAAAATGCAGACAACAAAAAAAGCTTGACCAAAATCAAGGCTTTACCAATTAATCATCTTTTAACATTCTTGTACGCATTCGGCTTAGGGCTTCAGGAGTGATGCCCAAGTATGAGGCGACATTACGCAATGTAGTTCGTTCCAATATATTCGGCACACGTGAAAGCAATTGTAGATAACACTGTTCAGGAGATTGACAACGCATGGAGACTGTTTTACGAAGTATTTCAAAGGCAATGACTTCTACAAAACGTGTCGCTGATATCTTAAAATCGGAAATAGTAAGCAAAGCGCTAAGTTCTTTGATGTTAATACAAAAAAGTTCGGAGGCTTCTATTGCCTGAATGTCATAGAGAGACCTGTTACCGGTTTGCCAAGCCAGATAACTACCAATCAATTCACCGTCAAATGCAAAACTCAGAACTTGTTCCTTTCCTTTATAATCATAACAACAGTATTTCAAACCACCTTTCACGACATAGGCTATTAATGAGTTGGGACTGTTAGCACGACAAAAATATTGATTTTTTTTAAGCAGTTGCCGATGACCATATTCTTGTATCATTTTCTGAATAAACGTAATTTCTGTCTTCAAGATATTGTTTATTGCAAGATCCGGCATAGTGTTAAGGATTTTAAGTTAGTATTTTGAAATGTCCGTTTTATCCACAATGAGTCTTTATTTTGTTATACCCGGACAAGGATTTTCCTCTTGAATATATCGCGAACGACCATCACAAAAGACTCCACAGCTGAGGAGAGACTTCACACGCAAAGATAACAAAAGAGAATCTGTTACAAAATAAAACTAATGTAAAAGATTACTTTCGTGTTATTATAATATCATCAAAGCAGAGTTCCAATGACTGATTATCAGGTTTGTACTCCGTCCAATCTTTCGGATCGCCACTTTCGTTGTCTACCATTAAATGATAATAAGAAAAGCCAGAGTGTGGATCAGGTAATCTATGAATCTTATAGCTTCCTACAGTTGCCAACTCATTATCTTCAACGACTTTCAGCCAGCCTAAAGCCTTGTCTATCTGTTGAAGATGAGATAACTTATCCTGCTCACCTTGTTTTAAAGCGTCAACAGTTTTTGTTCTTTCGTTTTGTAATAACTCTATTATATCTTTCATGCTTTCCACTTGATTAGTATTGAATTAAAATCTTCAAGCATCAAGTCGAAGTCATAATCCAGCTTCTTCTTTTTTAGCTTGTCAGTTACGTGGTTTAAAGCAAACAGAATATATTCACTTAGCTTTAACTTCTGTTCGGAATGACTTAATTCGCTGAATTCTTTTTCTAGGTTTATTCCGATTCTGATTTTTCCGCTATCTGCCTTGAATGGTCCAAATTCAAAACGATTCCGAAGATAATATCCATTCTGTTCAATTTCTTTCTTAGTAAACATCGTGAGCAGTGTCGGATAGAAATCTTTTTGTTTCAATTTCAACTTTTCATCAGCAATGACATAGTTCGTTTTACAATGTGCATGGTCATAATAGCTATATGAACAGTTTATTATCATTTGATTGATAGCCCGCCCGTATTTTTCAGGACGCATCCTTCTATTCAGCTCCGATTGCAGTTCTTTGTCAACACTCTCGATCACCGCCTTCGAGTTTTCATAACAATTACTAATTATTCGCTTTATCCAAACCGGATTTTTAGGAATCCAGTTTCTTTGACTTTCCAGACTTATATCCTGTATGTCTTCTTTCACCTCATATTCCCAAGACACAGATTGTTTTTGAGCCGGATCGTCAGGACTGAAATAGTAGCTTGTCCTCCCCTGTTCCATAGTAAAACCGTTGGTTCTTCTCGACCAAACGGCATCAACAAAACGAGTTTCTCCAAATTTATTTTGAAAACAAGTCGTGGGGCTTCCATTAAAGAATTGCCCTCTCAATGCTTCAAGAGCTTCGTGATTTCCCCCAACCGATAATAGCCAAGCTCTCACAAAGGCGAACGGCTTTATTCCATTCTCCGGCATTTTTATAATCCGCATATTTCAGAAATCCGGCAAACAAGCGTTCGCGCAACTGTTCTATTTCTGATTGGGACTGCAAAAATTCTTCTAGTTCCTTTAAGTCTTCTATTTCAAATATCTTCTGCTCCATCCCATTTGCCCTTCATTTCAATCTCAGTTTTTTAGTATTATGCAGAAATCTCAGCCTCTTTCTTTCTCTTTTTCCACAATTGCCAGGAGTTGATTATGTTTTGCCACATATTATATATTAGCAATCATATCAATTTGATTATCAAAGAAAAAGCCCACCAATTACTAACAGTGGGTAACAAAATAGTAACAAAAAAAACGAAGAAATTCGCTTAGTAGTGGGCTTCATATACAAAGGTAGCAAAAGGGCACCAACCACAAAAATAAAGCTGGCGAAAAAAGAAATAATCTTTTTCTTTTCGCCAACATGTATGTTTTGCTGCGAATATAAATAAGTTTAGTACGTTTTGTATATATAGACAAAAAACGTACTAAACCTTTATTGGGAACCAATTCCATTGCAAATACAAAATTTATCATAGCTTTAATTATCAACAAATCCTACGTTTTTAAAGATTGTCCCAAAACTCAGGCGATTGCTGATCCATATCTAAATTGTCATTATAATAAGGATTGTCGTAAGCACTTCCCCAATCACTCTGATAGTCGTCCTCATTATTATAAGATTCATCCTCTAAATCATCATAAACAGTCTCAAAAATATTCCTATAATTACAATAATCTCCTGACGGTTCATCAGAATTTACCAAACTCCTTTTTACTGTTTCAAGAAAAACGATTAGCTCCCATCTATCACTTATAGCATAGCAAGGAAAATTCCGGCCGTTAATTAACGTACTTATTCTACACTCTTTACCTTCTTTACACTCAGTAGCATAACGCTTTATATTCCTTATAATCAACCTACTAAAATATTTACATACTAATTTTTCGTTCCATGATACTGCATTATTTAAAGGTAAAACATTCCAATTCCATCGGTCTATGTATTTATCAATAAGTTCTTCTGACCATGGTAATGCTTCGTTAGCACTTAAAAGAGCATAATTCCAATAGTCACTAAACTCATTGATAAAATCCATAGTCCATAATAGATATTTATTACGGCTTAAATCGTTCCAGTTTAAGCACTTTTTATAGATTTGAACAAAGTTATGTGTACACACAGAAGATTGACTTATTTTTCTCCAATCCACTTCAATTAATGATGAATTAACGACAAAATCCCAAGGAAACTTACTTTCGTCATATAAGACATTTATATCAATAAAAGAATGGTATTTCTCTATAATATCCTTGCTCCATCGTACACCCTTATTGCCTACTAATTTATCCCACTTTATTTTGTCTTCATATCTTGAAATAAGTTTCATATCCCAAAATACAGAAGAATTAGAAGACAAGGCATCCCAATCCAGATAATTTTCATATTTTACAATAAATTCTACAGACCAAGTATTTTGTACATTTTCTGATATAGCAGTCCAATCAATGTTATTAGCATATTCCTCTAAAAACAATTCATTTCCTACCCAATAATATCTACACAACAGATTCCAATCCACCAAGTCTTTATATAATTCCAAACTGTCCCAATGATTTAGTAAATGCTTCAGTATAGTACCACTCTTCCAATTAAACTTCTTTTCAAAACAGGTTAAAATATCATTTTGAATTATAACGGCTTGATTATTGGATAAGATTTCCCAGTCCCATCTTTGAATATATTTTTGTATTAAACTAACACTCCAATGCACATTAGACGCATTAGATATATTTTTCCAAAACAATCTCATTATATCAGATTCATCACGATAAAGATAATCGTACCCATCATATATCCAATTAAACGCCTGAAGTTCCTCTTCCCCCCAATATATACTTTGACGAATACTAATTTCCTTAATATCAACATCATTATAGCTTTCCATCCACGGAAATATATCTTTCCATAGTTTTTCATACCACTCTTTCCGCAATTGCTCATTAGCACAAAACCACGGAACCTTAATATCTTCTCGCGCAGCCAACACATTCCATACCACAGAGTCTTTAAATAGCTGCAATCTCTCTTTAGACCAATGAATTGCAGGATTAGCACATAATCCACTAACCGTACACTCATCCTCATAATCGCCTTCTCGACCAACACGATGACTATCCCAATTAATCTTTCCCCATTCCAGTTGTTCTTTATGTTCTGAAATAAACTTATCACTCCAAATTAGATATTTATCATTACTTATTTTAGACCAATCCAAATATTTTTCTTTTCCATATTTACTTTCAAAAGTATCTTTCAAAGATTCTTCTATATCACTAATTGAAACAGAACATCCTGTTTTAAAATACCTAACTTCCACATTCTCCGTATTTTTATTCGTAGTATCAGTCGAATATTTTTTTAGAAGAGAATTAATATCACATCCTACATTTTGTCGTTCTTTTTTACGTTTCTTATCTTTTAAACTAGTAATTACATTTTCATCCCAATATTTTGCCAATAAATCAACATTATTAACAAACAGTGAATTATCACATAATTGCCATGAAGAAATTTTTTCTTTTTCAATTTCATTCAGAATTTGTGGAGTTAACGGTATGTATGGATTAAGATAAAGACCATCATAACTTTTCCACGATATTCTATCTTGAAAGTTAACTAACCATGAAAGCTTCCAAGGTATTTCTTTATTTCTTTGTATATCCGTCCATGACCATTTATCTCCATAAACAGATAGTAATGTATAACTCCACCGAACCGAAGAATTTAGTTTTTCTGAATTCCATCCATACAAACTTGATTTTGATATTTTAGAAAAATTGTCATGGATAAATTGGACACTCTGATCAATATTACAATTACATACAAAATTTTGTCCCCGTTCCAATTCTCTTTCAGAACTTTTTTCTATATCAGAACGTTCATTTTTCAATTTATTATACACAATAGGGTAGGAAACTCCCTGTTCAATCCATTTATCCTTAAACATCTGATATAACTCAACTGTCCATAATGTTTCAGATTGGTTATTGCATAAGACATACCAGTTCCATTTATCGACAAATAAATTCAATAATTCGCCATTCCACATAAGGTTGCCTATCTGTTTTTTATCACTAAGAATATTCCAATCTAATCTATCTTTGTAGTTTTGCAAAAAATCAACTGTCCAAATTCCGACAGGTAGGTTCTCTTCATCACAAAGTATAGACCAATCCCAGTAATCAACAAAAGATTCAATTATGTCATCAGACTTTATAAAGTTCCTATTTGCAGATAATGCTTTCCAACATTGAGTATTTAATGCTTCCTGATCTATCCAATATCGAATTAATTCATAATTTATACAAACTTGTTCATCTAAACATAAATAGCTATTTACTAATTTATCTACGCTTTCAGTTTCTAATTCTTCCCAATCCTCATACATATCCCCATAGTGTTTGGTAACTCCTTTCACTTCAATTGTAGGATACTCATTAAAGTCACTTTCAAAATTATCTTCATAATATGTAAAAGCAAGAATAAATTCTACCGGCAAACAGAATGTTTTCTTTTCAAGTCTCCTCTGATACCAATTGTCATAATTTGAAGCATTTACCCAATATTTACATAATACTGGTTTCAAGCTATCCACAGAGTAAAAGTAATTACCTTTTTCATCAAAACATTCGATTGTAAAATTCCAAAACCAAAAAAACATTTCTTGTTTCAAATCGGAGGCATCAAGTTCTTTTTTACCAAAATCAAAATACAAACATTCCAAACTCTCAAAATATCTATTTACCCATAAACATCCAGACCTTAAGAAACTCTTTTTCTCATCTGAAAGGAAGTCTAATTCTTGATTCTGAACAAATACAGTCCAATTAATATAATATTTAAGCTTCTCAATAACATCTCTACTCCATACTATATTTCGATTTCTACTGATTGCATCCCATCGTAATATATCTTTATAAATCAACAATTCTTGAAGAGAAAAAGAAGCCTCAAAGCTATTTTTTTCCAATATACTTTCTATATAATAAGAGTTTCGAATACTGCTGTAGTCACTATCCAACTGATAATAGTTATCTATGATACGTTTTTCAATTTCTGCTATATTTAAAGCTGCTATTACATAAGATTCAGCTTTAATTTTCCCAAGGTTAAGAGCAGATAGATATAAAGATAATAAAGCTCCCATTCCATGTTGTTCACCAATCAGAATTAGCTGTTCTATTATATTTTGGTCATTATCTAATAGATTCATACCACATGGAAACAACATTGCAGTATCGCCACGTCCAAACAAAAAAGGAGCAAGTGTGCTATTCCGTGATTTATTTAAATAGAATTTAAGATTTATCGTAATCCACAACAATGGAATCAAATCCATATATTCATCATACTGTTGTACCCTATCTTCAAGTTTCGCTTGATGAAAGGCTTCTTCTGAATCTCCTAAAAAAGAATATTCCTCTATTCTACTTTTTTTTATACCAATTAAATTAAAGTAAGATTGTTCTCCTTTTAGCGATGGAATATACATATTATCATAACCAACTAATTTTATATCATTATCATCTTGAATAATAATATTATCAAGTTTTATATTTCCATGAGCATACTCGCTTTCTATAAGTTCTGATGCAATTTGTACAAATCGTAAATAAACCATTTGATGCCTTGCCAATTCATTAGGAATCCACACATTTAGATCATTTAAATAATCTTTCAAGGTTTGACCATCAACCCAATCCATTAAAATAGCGAAAACATTTCCTGTATATAGACATGAATTTATTGATAAGGTGATGTGTTTAAAAGGTGTAATGTACGAAGGAAATTCGGCAAAATAATTCTCATACTCACAATACCTACTTTCTCTATAACCTACAAGCTCAACATCAATATCGTAATTCTTCTTAGAATAAACTATAATAGAATCAGAAAGATAACATTTTAAAGCATAATCTTTATCTTTTATCTTATCATGCATTTTAAAGACAACCGATCTATCTCCACATCTAAATTCATCACAAAAAAACAAATGTAAATTAGAGCAATCTCTAATTTCAAATGTTCCTTCCTGTATTATTCTTTTATATTCTTCTAATGATGGATATTGCATAGTATAATAATATTAAATGTTATAGCACACAAACTTACAAAAAAGGAACAGACTAACATTCATTAGTTTGTTCCTTTTTTATTGAAATTAAGTTCTTTAAACGGCTACAGCTTCAATCGCTTGTTTTTTATTAGCGGCTGTAAGTTTGGATGTATAATTTGGCGCAACTTTTCAAATTGCTCCTTAAACCATTCAAAAACATTTTTTCCATTGATACATAGAATAAAACGCTGCTTCTTTCCATCTTGTGCTATTTTTATTTGGGCAATAGCTTTCGTAACAGAGATACCCCGTTTATGTTCCTCTGAATAGATATTTCCACTATATTCCAAAGGTTTAAACGTAAAAAGTCGGTCGATTTGCTCGGATGTGAAACCTACTGAACGACAAAGTTTTTCTACACGAAATGCATCATCAAAAAGTGGGAACCACTTACAAGCACGGTTTATCCATTTCTGCATAATATCCGTTCTAGCTTTTTGTCCGTTTTGTTCTTTAATGCTCCTTGCCTGTACTTCTGTCAATTCCTTACGGTATTGTTTCTGCTGCTCCTTTATCAGGGCTTGCAGTTTTTCTATACTTTCGTCACGAGTGGCAACTTCCTCATACAACTGCTTGTTCTCCTGTTTCAACTCCTTTATTTCACCACTCCCCAAAAAAGAACCTACCTTTGCTATAATAGCGGCTTTCGCTTCGGTCTTGACCGCTTCAAGTTTCTGCGTTCCTATTTCTTTCTTAACCTGTTTTAACTGCTTCTCTGCTTCCTCCCTTTCCTCTTGGAGTTGCTGCACGCCCGTTTCCAGTTTGCCCGTCTGCCGTTTCAAATCACGGTAATATTGGGCGGTGGTGACGTGCCTTGCCTCCGAGCCACGCACACCACGCTGCAAACCGTATTTATCCATGATTTTGGCGTAGTCGTCATGGTAACCTATCAACTTGTCACGGTTCAATACATCATCGGCACACAGTCGGGCTGCATCCGCTTTCTTTCGGTAGGAACGCTTACCGTCCGTTTGCTTCTGCTTTGCCTTCCTGCGCTCTCCCGTTACTATCGGTACGATGGTGGCGTGTATATGAGGTGTAGTTTCATCCATGTGCAGAACTGCTGAAACGGTATTTTCCCGTCCGAAAGTCTTGTGCAACCATTCCATACTGTCGTTGCACCATTCATTCATACGCCCGTCTTGCTGTATCTTCATCATATCCTCGTGTGTTCCCGACATCATGACACGGATAGCCCTTACTTGGTCGGGAGTAATCTTCCGTTTGATGCCCGCCGACTTGATGCGATATGCTATCGCTTCATCACGTACCGTCACACCTTCGGGAAGTTCCACCAGTTCACGATTAAGATGTGTACGTGTAGAATCCACATTCGGAGCTATCACCCTGCGCTCGATATGGTCGGACATACGAGCATCGGATGCTCCCTTGTAATAAGCAAATTTTAAATCGTCATTTTTCGGTAAAGTTAAATCGACATATG
>CAPYSS010000052.1:0-17081 GCA_948742525.1 Bacteroides caecimuris
GGTGGGTCAGAAGACTTTTATAATAGTGGGTCAATCGACTTTAAATTTTCCAATACCGCATTTTGCTTACTCTTATCCAGCACTTTGGCGTATATCTGTGTGGTCGCCAGTTCTTTGTGGCCAAGCAATTTTGACAGGGTGTAGATGTCCGCCCCCAAATAAAGCATCAGAACGGCAAATGTATGGCGGCCGCAGTGAAATGTCAACCTCTTGTTGATTCCGGCTTCCATGCTCCAACGCTGTAACTCAAGGGATGTCCATGAGCCATAAGAGAACCCGGTAAATACATAATCGTCCGGATTGCCCCTTTCGCCAAGATATTTCTCGGCTTGCGGAGTAATGTCAAGGTATTCCTGACCTCCTGTTTTTTTCTGCTTGAACACGATCCGCATATAATCTCCGAATTTTTGCACTTCGCCCCAAGTCAGTTTTAGAATGTCGCTTTTTCGGAGGCCGGTCAGGCATGAGAAAAGAAACGTGCGTTTCAGGACTGGGTATCGGCAAGGAGTGGCCGCTAATTTTTTTATTTCTTCCAATGTAAGATAATCGCGTTTCACTTCCGCTTCCTTGAATCCTTCAATCCCACGGAGAGGGTTGTAGGGTATGATTCTTTCATCATACGCATGGTTGATACAGGCTCGCAGTTTATTGAAGTAGGACACTTTGGAGTTTTGCGACAAGCCTTGAAAGGTGTCCCTTTCTCTACGAGGGCCGGTACGTTTGTGCGTGTCTTTCTCCACATTGTTCAGAAACTCCTTGAATCCTAATACAAACTCGGGCGTGACATCTTTGAATGTGGTTTTTTCATCACAGTAGATCTCAAGGTAGCGCAGGCAGCTTCTCCAGTTTCCCCAATTCCCTTTCGAATCCGGATTATTGCGTCTCTCCTCTACCATTTTGCGGTAATACTCCAAAAACGGAGTATTTTCCTTGAACTGTCGGGTGAACGAATACTCTCCGTTCTGAAGCTCGATGAGCCGCTTTGACTTTATCGCTTGCGCTGTTGCCAACGTTTGGCGGTTCTGCTCCCTTTCAAAAGGAGTGGTCGCGTTTATCAGATAAAGTTTCAGATACTCCTTATGCCTTTTACCGTTACGATAGATGTCCAGAAATAAGCTGATGTTCCCATTCGACAACTTCTTCTCTCGAAGTTTGACGGGTTCTTTTTGATTCGTTGTTTTCTTTGCCATAGCCTGCTTCCTATTTTTATTGTGGGGTTGATAAAGTTGTCTATTTCGTGATTCCCGGGGGACAGAATTTTGTCCCTCGTAAATTTTCGGGGCACAATCTGGGGACAAAAATACAATAAAAATATGAAAACAGACAGAAAAAACGGAGAAAAAGAGAAAATATAAATCTTTCAAAAATCGCTGATTTTGCGCGTTTTACGGACTTATATTTTCTCTTTCTTAGCTTTTCTTTTCAGTACATCATTTTCCGATGCAAAAATGTTGAAAGATATTCTGAAGTACCATATCATTCGTAACCTCACCAGCAATGTCCGAAATAAAGAAGATGCACTCTCGTATGTCTTGTGAAAGAAAATCTCCGGAAATCTGCGAATCAAGTCCGCTTTGTACTCTATGAATAGCTTCCAAAGCTTTATTTAACGCTTCGTAATGCCTTACATTTGTCACAATAATATCATTCTGTGTCACTGTAGGCAAGTGTGCGGCATCAATAAGCATTTTTTGTAGCTCACTTGTGTTCTCTCGTTGTTTGGCCGAGATGAAAATAGATTCCGTAGATTCTTTGGGGAAGTTTTTTAATAAAGACTGTAAATTCTCTTTTTGCTTGTCTTCGATCAAATCAGCCTTATTAAATACAACAATTAAATGTTTTCCTTCGCAACGCGGAATAATCTTCTCTGATAACTGTTCGGTTTGAGAAGCAGCATTTATAGCATCTACCATCCAAAGAACAATCTCTGCCTGATCTAACTTTTGGAAAGTACGTTCGATACCAAGGCTTTCGATCGCATCATTGGTTTCCCGGATTCCGGCAGTATCAATGAAACGGAAAGTGATTCCTCCGATGTTGATAGTATCTTCAATCACATCACGCGTTGTTCCATGGATATCACTGACAATCGCCTTATCCTCATTCAATAATACATTCAGTAAAGTCGATTTTCCGGCATTCGTTTCACCGATAATAGCCACAGGAACACCGTTCTTAATAGCATTACCAACACTAAAAGAATGAGCCAACCGGGAAATGACCTGTTCGATTTCATCTGCCAGCTTTCTCAATGCCGAACGATCGGCAAATTCCACATCCTCTTCGCTGAAATCCAACTCTAGTTCAATCATAGAGGTGAAATTCAGCAATTTGTTGCGTAACTCCGTCAGCTCTTTGCTGAAACCACCTCGCATCTGGCTCATAGCCAAACGATGGGTGGCAGCAGATGAAGAAGCGATCAAGTCCGCCACAGCCTCTGCCTGACTTAAATCCATCTTTCCATTGAGAAAGGCACGTTGCGTATACTCTCCTGGTTGGGCGATGCGGCAACCATTCTTGATAAGCAGTTGCATCACTTGCTGGAGAATATAAGAAGAACCGTGGCATGTGATTTCCGTACTATCTTCTCCCGTGTATGAATGAGGAGCACGGAAAAGACTGACGAGTACTTCGTCAATAATCTCGTCCCCGTCATAAATACGTCCGAATGTCAAAGTATATGGTTTTTGCTCACTCAATAATTTACCAGTCTTGGCGGGCTTGAATATGCTGCCCGTGATAGAAATAGCTTCCGGACCGGAAACGCGGATGCTTCCGATAGCACCGCCCTGGGCGGTAGCGATAGCGCAGATCGTATCTTGATTCATTGTTTTTTCTTTTTGGATGAGCAAAGATAATTGTTTCTAAGTAAAAAATAGAAAATTGAGCACAACTTGTGCTTTATTTGTTTATGTTTACTGTCGTACAGTGGTATACCAAACAAAATAGAACAATAATGCTTATGGCACTAGCGATCAATTTATATTCTCCGAATGAGAAAAGCGAACTCATACGAGAAAACTACTAGGAAATACTTTCTGTGCTTGTAGCTCATCAAATAGCTTTGTGGGAGTATGATATCATTACGGGCAAAGGCTTCTTTTCAGAATTGGGGTAGGGGAGTACGTACAGGATGTTGTCGGTTAGGAAAAGATGATATGGTTGTAGGCATCGTAGGAAACAGGCATATCTCTGTCGAAGATTACGCTTTCGCAATGATTGATGAATTAGAATATCCGAAACATCATCAGGAGAGATTTACGATTGGTTATTGATAAAAATCAAATTAAAAATAACTGTGTGATATAGTGACGCTATCCTCCTTGGATAACGTCACTATAATCGTATCATAGCGTTGCTATCACGGTTTCATAGTGACACTATGTTGAATATAGACTAAATGATAAAAAATAGAGCAGCCTAACAAGTCCCTTATTAAGAATTTCCCCCCACGCTACAAATAGATATAGCGTGGGGGAAATTCAATATTTGGAACTTGTTAGACAGCTCTATAATTCTATTCTAACGATTACAATTTTATTCTTTCAGAAGAGCGTACCTCTATATTCTGTCAAGTACAGTCTTAATTAGTGTATCAATTGTATTCTTATATCCTGTATTGGCCTCTTTAATAAGTCGGTTGGCTATCACCATACAGACAGTCATCGCCTTGTGTCCCATTAACCGGCTAAGTCCTGCCAAAGCCGAACTTTCCATTTCGAAGTTGGTAATCTTATAGCCTTTATATTCGAAAGATTCAATTTTGTCATTCTGTTTCGGATCTGCTAATGGAACACGAAGTTCACGTCCCTGCGGACCAAAGAAACCTCCGGCAGCTATTGTTACTCCACGTACCATGTCCTCTTTGGCAATCCGGTCAATCAGTTCTTCGCTAGCATCAATGACATAAGGGGCAGGAGCGCACATATTTCCCGACCAACCCATGTGATTGAGGAACGCACGTTCAAAAGGTAAGTCGCATACTGCATTGCGTCCGGCATAGAAATTCAGCAATCCGTCGAAGCCGATAGACTTTTGCGAGCACACAAATGTTCCGACAGGAGTATTGGGTTGTAATCCGCCACATGTGCCGATACGTACTAATTCCAGCTGGCGAAACTGATCCTTTTCTTCGCGGGTATTAAAATCTATATTGGCGAGTGCATCTAGTTCATTCATCACGATGTCAATGTTATCGCAGCCGATTCCTGTAGAAACCACTGTAATCCGTTTACCTTTATAAGTACCCGTGATGGTTTTGAATTCGCGGCTTTCCACTTCACATTCTTTGTTTTCGAAATGAGAAGCTACGAGTGCTACACGTCCGGGGTCACCTACCAGAATTACTTTGTCTGCCAACCATTCGGGCTTTACGTGAAGATGGAATACTGAACCGTCTTCATTGATAATCAATTCAGAGGATGGAAAGTACTTTTTCATGTTATTGAAAGGTTTTAGTTTTATAATAGGATTTGTATCTATAAATAGAAACGCCGGAACCGGATTTAAGTTCAGAAGAAGCCTCTATCTTTTTCCTTTAGCAAGGGGGAGTGCATCTTACAATTGAAATGAAATCAGATTCCGGCGTTTGTGTGACGATTATTTGCTCAATGGCTGACTGCCTGCATTGCCTGTTGCCGGCTTGGCGATATTCTCGCGCATGGAGGTGTCAGCTTCAATATTCTTCATGCGATAATAATCCATGATACCTAAGTTGCCGCTGCGGAAAGCTTCCGCCATTGCTTTAGGAACTTCAGCTTCTGCTTCGATCACTTTGGCACGGGCTTCCTGTGCTTTTGCCTTCATTTCCTGTTCGGAAGCAACTGCCATGGCACGGCGCTCTTCGGCTTTTGCCTGTGCGATGTTCTTATCTGCGTTAGCCTGGTCAATTTGCAGAGCAGCACCGATGTTCTTACCTATATCGATGTCCGCAATATCAATAGACAAGATCTCGAAAGCCGTTCCTGCGTCCAAACCTTTACGAAGTACAAGTTTAGAGATCGAATCCGGATTCTCAAGGACCGATTTATGGTTTTCAGAAGAACCGATAGATGAAACGATACCTTCGCCTACACGGGCAAGGATCGTATCTTCACCTGCACCACCGACCAACTGACGAATGTTGGCACGTACTGTAACACGTGCTTTGGCTATCAGCTGAATACCGTCTTTTGCAACAGCCGTAACAGGAGGCGTGTCGATTACTTTCGGGTTTACAGACATCTGTACAGCTTCGAATACATCACGTCCTGCAAGGTCGATAGCAGTAGCCATTTGGAAAGGTAATTCGATATTCGCTTTCGATGCGGATACCAAGGCGTGAACTACCTTTTCTACATGTCCGCCAGCCAAATAATGGGCTTCCAGTTCATCACGGGTAATGTTTTTCAGACCGGCTTTGTGAGCCTCGATCATTCCCGGCACGATGATGTACGGCGGAACGTTACGTATACGCATTAAAAATAGTTGTATCAGCGAGATGTTAACTCCCGACACTTTTGCCGACAACCAAAGGAAGAACGGCACGTAATGGAAAAATATTATCAAGAAGATAATACCTCCGGCTATCAGAAAGATAGGCAAGTAGAAAGATGATTCCATTGATGTTATTATTAAGTGAATATTATTCTTTGTGTTTTTCAACCATGATTGTACCGTCGGTGATACGGCTTACAATAATCGGAGTCTTTTCATTGAGGAATCCGTCTATTGATTTTACTTCCACAATTTTTCCGTTGATTTCGGCAGATCCGATTTGTGCCAGACGTGTGGTACTGATTCCTGTATCACCAACTTTGATGCTTTCTTCTGCGCTACGGTCTACTTTCGAATCAATATCCTTTTTTAATGCCAGTTTGTCCAGCATTTTCGATCGCATAAACCAGATCAATGATCCGATACAGGCAAACGCCGATATACCAAGAGTGATAAATCCTCCTGCCATACCTAAATTGGCAAATGCATAGTAGTTGGCATAAAGAATACAAACCAGTGCAGAAATTCCCGCCAGGCTAATGCCCGGGATGACGAACAGTTCTACCAGAAACAGTATGACTGCGACAATAATGAGAACGGCGATAATGAGTATGTCCATAGTTCAGAGTTATTAATTTATTTTGTTTTTTCCGCATTGCGTACATTCACTTCAAGAGTATCCAACTCTTTGGACATTTGCAGTACCCGCTTTTCGAGGTCGAGGATGGCAGGAGCCATATTCTCTTTCCCCTGTTGGTTGGCACCGGCATATTGTTGACGCAGGCTATTCAGCTTTTCTTCTTGTTGATAATAGTCTTTCTCCATTTGCTGGTAACGCTGGAAAAGAGACTTTGCTTTTGCGGATTTAAAGTCGCTCATCAGATAGTAAGTCGTATGATCGTCAATGACAAATTCAAAGTCCATCGCACGGCGTTCTTTGGGCTTATGACTGATGGCAGCTTCCAGACGTTGCAATGCTTCGGTTACAGTTTGTTTGTCTTTCCAGGTTTCTTTCAGCGAATGAATCTGTGCCAGACGAATGATCTGTTGCTGTTCCATTGCTTCATAATTATAAGTCTGTTTGGAAGTGTTAGGAATGAACACATAAATACATACCTTTCCTTCGGGCTGGAAACGGTCGGAAGCAAACCATCCGAGATTGCTGTATTCGTCAATGACGTACATATAATCATTGTACGGTGAATTGAACGGCATACCTACATTGTCCGGAACAAGATAAGTGTCGGTATTCGTGTTGTAACGGGTGACAAAAATGTCGTAGCCTCCCAGTCCTTCGCCATCGCTGGCATAGTAAACGGTGACTCCGTCCGATAGAACGAACGGATAATTTGCGTTTCCGGAAGCGTTGATGCTGCCCGGCAACGGGCGTCCATCACTCCATTCATTCAGCAATTTGTTTTTTGAGAAGATGTCAAGATTACCGTTCTCGCCCTTTTCGCTATAATAGATTTTATTTCCAATTTCTGTTTCATAGACAGTTCCCGGATGCTCTCCTTCTGTCTTGAAGAAATCATTGAAGGTAAACAATTTACCCGATTCTTCACTAATCTTGTATGCATGGAGGAAAGTCGCCTTGTCTACAACGAAACTGTCAATGATACATACATCTTCCACTCCTTTCAACATCCGAAGGTCAGCTTTGCTCTTTTCCAGAAGTTTCTCCGCTTCTTCCGTCGATTTCTTCCGTTTACTTAAATCTGCGATATATTCTTCAAAACAGTTTACTGCATCTTCGAAACGATATGTTTCATTATATGCTTGTCCCAGATAGAGTTGTCCGCTGGTAACACGTTTTTTCACTGCTATCTCAAGAGGTTTCACTGCTTCTTCCGCTTCTCCGGTTTTCAGGCAACATACGCCATACCAATAGTTATAATTCCCGTTCGACGGTTGTGATTTAGCATACTTTTCGAAGACGGGTTTGGCTTTTTCATAGTCACCTTTATTAAATAAGGTGCGTGCCTGTTCCAGCGTTTGTGCAGATACTTCGCAAAGGAAGAGGCTGCAAATTAAAAATAGAATATATTTTCTTTTCATCGTTTTGAGCGTTTATGAGTGGCGGGTAGATTGAAAACATTACTGCTTTCGGGCACCCGTCCTTTTATCAATTGTTCAAAAGTACAAATTTATTAGAAATAAACCCTTTTTCAGTGATTCTATTATGTTAATTCTTCTTTAAATCATTCTTTTCGCTTACTTTTGCAGCCGATTTTCAAAGATATGACACAATTTACGGAAGAAGAGAAAGCCATTCGCCGCATTGAACGGCGGTTTAGTAAAGGAGTGGTGCAATACGGATTGATAGAAGAAGGAGACAAAATCCTTATCGGACTGTCAGGAGGAAAAGATTCGTTGGCGCTTGTTGAGCTGTTGGGTAAACGCGCGCGTATCCATAAGCCTCGTTTTTCTGTCGTTGCCGTTCATGTAGTGATGAAGAATATTCCTTATCAGAGCGATACGGAATATTTGAAAGCGCACTGCGAGGCGTATGAAGTTCCCTTTGTACAGTATGAGACTGCCTTTGATCCTGCTACCGATACACGTAAATCTCCCTGTTTCCTCTGCTCATGGAACCGTCGGAAAGCTTTGTTTACTGTTGCCAAGGAGCACGGATGCAATAAAATCGCTCTCGGTCACCACATGGATGATATTTTGGAAACTTTATTGATGAATATCACTTATCAGGGAGCGTTCGGTACTATGCCGCCCCGGTTGGTGATGAAGAAGTTTGATATGACAATTATTCGTCCGATGTGTCTGGTTCACGAAGCTGATTTGGTAGAATTGGCGGCTTTACATGGTTATCGGAAGCAAGTGAAAAACTGCCCTTATGAATCGCAATCCAGCCGAAGTGATATGAAAGGTGTTTTGCGGCAACTGGAAGCGATGAATCCGGAGGCACGTTACAGCCTTTGGGGGAGCATGACCAATGTACAGGAAGAATTATTACCGGATAAAATAGATTGAACAGATAAATTTGAATAGATTGTTATGAAAGGAGTATATACCATTTTGTTGTTGATTGTATCCAATGTCTTTATGACATTCGCCTGGTACGGACATTTAAAGATGAAACAGGAGTACAGCTGGTTCGCTGCTCTTCCGCTGATCGGTGTGATTGCGTTCAGTTGGGCAATCGCTTTTTTTGAATATTCCTGTCAGATACCGGCGAATCGCATCGGCTTTATAGGCAATGGAGGTCCATTTTCGTTGATGCAGCTGAAAGTCATCCAAGAGGTGATAACACTTGTTATTTTTACAGTGTTTACAACTGTATTTTTCAAGGGTGAAGCGTTGCATTGGAATCATTTGGCGGCGTTCGTTTGTTTGATTGCGGCGGTGTATTTTGTGTTTATGAAATAAAATCTTTTAAGGAATATAAGATTATAGGATAAGTGCTATACTTTGTTAGCCTTATCCTATTTTTAATTACTTGATAGATTTAAAAACCTTATCAATGCATCGTTTCTTCTGTTCCATGTTTGGATGGACATAGAGATTTAATGTAGTAGTGATATCTGAATGTCCAAGTATTACACTTACAGTTTTGTAGTCGCAGTTGCTTGTTCTTGACTAATGTACTTTATTTTTATAAACCGTTCTCCACTCTCTTCACCTAAAGTTTATCCGTTCATTCACAGGAAGTAACTGTGAATGAACGGCACTATTTTTACCCTTCACCATCCTTCACCCTCTTCACCGAATATACATTTCCCAGTCGTGTGTGTTGCCGGACAATCCCCGTGGCAGTCAGCACTTGCGCCAATTGGATAGGAGTACAGCTCCGTAGCACAGCTGGAAACTTCTTTTTCAGTTCCTGATGAATGATAGTGGCGGAGAGCGACAGGCAATCCGGGTCACCCGACGTGGCAGGTGCGTATGTGTTGCGCACAATGTCTTCTATGGGATTCACGCGATAGTATGCCATGTTATGGCGTTGCAAAGCATGTTCTTCCTCCTTATTGAACCAGTGGCGGGCGCCTGCAAGCAATTCTTCTTTCAGTTGGGCGTAGATTTGTGCATGTTCAATTCCGCTACAGTCGATATCATGTTCCGCTTCAATACAGATGAATCTGCGGCTGCCCGTCGGATCGCACAGTAAGTCCGTCCGATTGCTCGTTCCGATGAACGAAGCGATGCGAGGTAGCGCCCGGAAATTTTTCTGATAGGCTTTGCAGATGTTGAGGCTGGACATTTGCATCAGATTCTTCAGTAAGGGCATCTTTTGTGCTCCGAATTTGTCAAATTCGTCCATGTTTAGCAATCCCATCTCGGCAAGCAGACGTTCGGGGTTGCCTTGTGCGGTTAGTTTCAGGTTATCCGAATAATAACGCGCCAGTTATGGCGGCATCAGCATGCGGCAGAAAGTGGATTTATGGCGTCCCTGCTCTTTGCTGATCAGTATCGGGGCTACGCTGTTTGCTTGGGTCTGGTTCACGCCCAGCCATTGGGCGGCCAGTCCGAGCAGCCAGGTGTGAAAGCTTTTTATCCATATAGGAAGGTCGGACACTCGCTTTGCCAAGGGCTTTAACCGGTCCGTTCCGTCCCATGCGGGTAGTTCGTTCATGTAAAGCCGGAAGGGGTGGTAGCTTTCCACCAGGGTAGAGTAGATGTACCTTTGAAGGTCCTTATCCCAACAATTGATTCCTTCTTTGTGTGCTTCCAGGCAGAAAGCGTTCAGTTCCCGCTTGCTTATGCGGCAGAAAGGAATTTCCCGTTGGCAGGAGGGGCGGAATTCGGTCTCTTCGGTCAGCAGGTTGTAGCGGAAGTCATACCGAACTTTCAAAAAGTCAATCACTTGTTGCGTCAGAAGGACGGGTGGTTTATGTACTTCCTGTTTGTATGCTTCCTGTTCATCTGTTTCTTGCATTTTCGGTACGTTCGTCGGTGCATTCGGTGCAACGACGGTGTTTGGCGATTCTTTCATCAATACTCGTATTCTTTTCGCCAAACGTTTTGAGTTATATTCTAATGTCTTCATATTTTTCTTCTTATTAAATGAATAAATGTTGTTTTTTCGACCGGTTGATGCTGCTAAGGTATAACATGAGATATGGGGTTTGCAAGTATTTAACTAAGAAAAAGTTTATTTTCTCCTGAAATGAAAAACAGGCTTTTTTATGCGGATAAGTCGTTGTTTTGTCGTATCTTTAACGCTTGTTTAGGAAAAGCCGACTGGAGTTGTCCGGTTGGCTGACAATAGTTGACTGAACAGCCGATTCCAGTCGTCCGAATAGCCGATTAAAGTTGTCCTATAATGAAGTTACACATTTAAATTAATAAGAAGTAATGGCTATTGTGTTTGATTGGTATGAAAATCCGAATGCTTCTTCGGAAGAAGAAGCAACGTTGCATCCACGTATCTTTATGAATGGAAAGGTAGATACGGATGCTCTTTGTTACAAGATTCATGACTACAGTTCGTTGACTGTGGGCGATGTAAAGAATGTGCTTGATAACTTATCGAATATTCTTGGCGAGTCGTTGCGTGAGGGGAAAGAAGTACATATCGAGGGGATCGGTTATTTTTATCCCACTTTGGAGGCTACGGGGAAAGTGACTCGCAACACTCCGCATAAGACTAATAAGGTGGCTTTCAAAACTGTCCGGTTTCGTCCTGACAGTAATCTGAAAGGGCATTTTGTGGGTGTCCGTGCCAGTCAGTCCAAGTATGTCCGCCATTCGGAGAAGGTGTCAGAGGTGGAGATTGATATGCGGTTGAAAGAATATTTTGCCGAACATCAGATGATGACCCGCCGTGATTTTCAGGAAGTGTGTGGTTTGGCACGTACTACGGCCAAAACGCATTTGGTACGTTTGCGTGGAGAAGGAAAGTTGGTGAATATCGGTTTGCGCAATCAGCCGATGTATGTGCCTGCTCCCGGTTATTATGGCGTATCCAGAGATGCGGCACATCCTTCACGGTAATGACTGTGAAGGATGTGAAGAAGCATATTTCTTTGAGTAATCACACGAAACGGTTGATAGCTTGAGACTTATCCTCATGTGAAGAGAGTGAAAGAAAAGAAGCGGAGCTCTATTTCGCTATGTGTTTTTTCATTCCTTCCGTGTAGAAAGTATGGAACTCGCCGTTTTCTCCACTATAAATAAAGTAGGCGTCAATCTCCGGATTCGCTTTGCAGAAAGCTTCCGCTTCTTCTAGTCCCATCACCATGAAGGCGGTGGCCAGGGCGTCGGCAGTCATGCAGTCTTTAGCGATTACGGTGGACGACAAGATGCTGTGCTGTACCGGATAACCCGTTCTCGGGTCGATGGTATGAGCATATTTCTTTCCGTCCTTGTAATAATAGTTGCGGTAATTTCCTGAAGTAGCCAAACCTACATCCGAAAGTTCAAGTATGGTTTGTAAGTCTTGGTTTACGGACAGCGAATCGTCGACGGGCTTATTGATTCCGATGCGCCATAAGCCTTTGGAGGGGTTTTTGCCTTTCACAACCACCTCTCCGCCGATGTCTACCATATAGTTTTTTATGCCTTTCCGGTCGAGCAGTTGCGCTATTACATCTACCGAATACCCTTTGGCGACCGCACTGCAACTCAACATGATGCGCGGATCTTGTTTGATTACTTTGTCACTTTCCATTTTCACCTTTTCATATCCGGTGATTTGCAGCAGGCTGTCTATCATGATTGAATCAGGGAAAGCACCTTTTTTGAAACCAAATCCCCAGGCGTTGGCAAGAGGAGCTACTGTGATATCGAAAGCACCGTTTGTCTCGCGGGAAATTTCCATCGAGCGGTTGAAGCATTTCCGGAAGAAGTTATCGGTAACTAATTCCTCGTTGCGGTTGACGCGACTGATAACTGAACTGTCGTTAAATGGAGACAGAGATTGGTCGAAGCGTTTCAGCTCGGCTTCTATTTCCGGTTTTAAATTACCGTCATGCTGGTAAGTAATCTTGTATACCGTCCCAAATACCAAACCTTTGACGCTATAATAGCCGGCTTGTTGATTATGCCTGACTAATATCCAGGTGGTTGCTGAAATCAGGAAAGCCAGCCAAAGGAAATTTTTCTTTGTTTTCATACGCTCTTCTTTTGGATGAGAAAACTCATTTTATTGGAGAAATAAATGTTCAATTAATATCTTTAGTCCGATGAGGACCAAAATGATGCCTCCCCATAACTCTGCTTTCAGTTTTCGGGCGATGCCACAGCCGCATTGGATACCAAAGAGCAGACCGATGAGTGACATGACGAAGGAAACAAGTCCGATGATAAGGATAGGGGACAGGATTGCATGATAACTTTGCACACCTAAAAAGGCAAACGAAATACCGATTGCCAGTGCGTCGATACTCGTTGCAACGGCCATCGTGAATACCACTTTCAGGCTGGTCGGGTTGAATAGCTGGCAGCACTCTTCTTCTTTGAAAGATTCCCAAATCATTCTGCCGCCAAGGAAGGCAAGAATGGCAAAGGCAATCCAATGGTCTATGCTTTCTATGAAATGGCTGAAGCTTTTGGCGAACATCCATCCGATAAAAGGCATGATTGCTTGAAAAAGTCCGAATGTAAAAGCCATGATTAGCATGGGTTTCCATCGGGTACGCTTCAAAATGATACCGCTTGCAATGGAGACAGCGAAACAATCCATCGCCAGACCTATTGCAAGCAACCAAATCTCTAGTCCTGTCATTATATTCTAAAGAGGCAATTGGTAAATAAGGGAATAAGTGATTCCCATATTGTTTGATTTAAACTTTCCGTAGCCGGGCACGTACCATGGATTTCCGTATTCTCCGGTAGATGCTTTGGTTTTGTATTTCATACGTACCGACCACCCCATGTTGAAGTTTTTGTAGATACGTACTTTAACGCCTAAAACAATTTCCAGCCATTGTACGGAACCTTTCATTCCCAAGTGGCTGAAAGGGATGCTTCCGCCCCAGTAATCATCTCCTAAACTGGGGTTGCCTACCGCATCTCCCCAGATAGAATCGTCTGCCGGCATTGTGGATACATCATATTTGAATGAACTGAATGCATAGCGAAGCCCCGCATATAAATAGCTGTTCTTCTCTTTCTTCTTTGCCATGGTGTTGTAATCCACACCGATGCGGAAGAAGGGAGCCATTTTGCTCTTATAGTGTATACCTGTTTCGCTCCAAGTGTCTGTTCCTCCCATACCAAACTCAAAGGTAGGGATGAATTTGTTTTTAAGATTGACGCCCACACTGACTTCTGAACTCATAAAGTCGCCTCCCAGAAGTTTGTTTCCGATGCCGTATAAATCCACACCGATATACGTACCATTGTATAGCGGAATGGTATCTATCTCGGCAACCTCTTTCTTTTTCTGGTCTCTTTTGGGGGTATGGGTGGGGCGCTGCTGTTGTGCCAGCAACGGAAGCCCGATACAGAAGAGCAGAAGCAGGCTAATCAGTCGTTTCCGGGGTGCGGTCGCGATATTTAAAGAATATCTGTAGATTCTCGATTTCATTTGTATTGGCTTCTTTATTTCGTAAATAGATAGAATCTATCGTCTCCGAACTGTTTGCTTTATTCCCGAATCTGGCACTGATGATGTTTTGTTTCATCATATATCCGCATTCCATTGATTGAAAGTAAGGCGTGTTCTGTTGTACGATGTATAATGTATCTACATTCTCCGGTTTACGTTTGGGGTCGAATTGGAGAATAAATACAGTGGTATCACTCGTATAGCGTAATGGTAGCATTAATGTATGTACCTTCTTTTCGTTGTTAAGAATGATGGAGTCGGTTCCTATGGCTCTGATAGTCAGCGAATCGAGCGTATCATTGAGTACGATGGTCTTATCGTCCGGGTTAATGGTCTTGAACGTGCAATACATCATCGGACGTCCTGCCAACGAGCAATCGTTCTCGTCCGAGCACGAGGTGTGAAGGTTGACTGCACCGCCAACGATTGTCAAAAGGAGAAAGATACGAATTAAATTCTTCATAGTCAGCTTATTGAATGTGAATCAAATTTTCTTTTCTATCTGATAGTTATTCCGTTCCGGTGCATTGCGGGAGATTAATTCGCCAAGGAAGCCGGCTAAGAATAATTGGGTACCTATAATCATTGCCGTCAGTGACAAATAGAAATAGGGAGAGTCGGTCACCAGTCGGTAGGGGAGACCGTTGGACATGGCATATAATTTACTGGCACCTACGATGATGACGGAAATCATTCCGACGAGAAACATCAATGAGCCCAACAGTCCGAAGAAATGCATCGGTTTGATGCCGAATCGGGAAAGAAACCAAAGAGACAATAAATCCAGATATCCGTTCACGAAACGGTTTAACCCGAATTTTGTCGTGCCGTATTTGCGCGCCTGGTGGCGTACCACCTTTTCACCGATTTTCTTGAATCCGGCGTTCTTTGCCAGGTAAGGGATATAACGGTGCATTTCGCCATAGACTTCGATGTGCTTTATTACCTCTTTTCGATATGCTTTCAGACCGCAGTTGAAGTCGTGCAGGTTTTTGATGCCCGACACTTTGCGGGCGGTTGCGTTAAACAACTTGGTCGGCAGGGTTTTCGAAATAGGGTCATATCTCTTCTGTTTCCAGCCGGAAACCAGGTCGTAACCGTCCTCGGTAATCATCCGATAGAGTTCGGGGATTTCATCCGGGCTATCTTGCAAGTCGGCATCCATCGTTATGACTACGTCTCCTTCGGCTTCTGCGAATCCACAGTAGAGCGCGGGTGATTTGCCATAGTTACGGCGGAATTTGATACCTTTTACATGTTCCGATTGAGCTTTCAGCTTTTCGATCACTTCCCATGAATGGTCGGTACTTCCGTCATTAACGAAAATCACTTCGAATGAGAATCCGTTGGCTTGCATGACCCGTTCTATCCAAGCATAGAGTTCGGGCAGTGACTCTTCTTCATTGAATAATGGGACTACAACTGATATATCCATTGTACGAATGATGGTTTATGATTTATAACTTATGATTGAACGGGTCCGTCATATTCCGGTTTGGCCTTTTTCATTACCATCAATGCGGTAGGGATGGCCAGAATACTTCCCCAAAGTACATCCCATGACAATAACTGCATGGTGATATTGATGGAAGTAAGCGAACGGGCGGCATCTATCGTTTCTTTTATCACTTCTTTGTTTTCTATCAGAGCCGGGGTGTTGACCATCAACTCGTCCCACAGTTGGATATAAGAGTTGACGATAAATCCGTGATCAATGAATTGGAAATAGGCATAGTGGACCACGGCTACCAATAGAGAAGCAAACATATACATAAATATGGTGAAGAGCATGGCATGCGAAAATTGGATACTTCCCCCACAAATTTTATCCCGGTACATTCTCACATAATAATATCCGATAAATGGTACGGATAATGTCAGGATTAGAAATAAAAACGAAAGGAAAGGTATGTGGAATCCCAGCGGAAATAATATGAACTTCAATATCCAATAGATTCCCATGTACGTGCCAAAATGCATGGCATATTTTTGTAAATAGCTTCTGTTCTCTGTCATCTTCATTTATAAATTGCGCACAAAGGTACAAATAATATCGGTTGGTAGGGAAAATCTGGTTGTTAAAGTTAATAAAGCAGGGGAAGTTGCTGCACGAATATTTTTTTGCAATTTTAATTGCTTGAAACGTAGCTTGTTAGTGTTTTGTTGGTAAAAAAGTTGTCTGTAGCTATTGCAGAATACATAAAAATGTCTACCTTTGCAACCGCAAAACGGGTAAGTCCTATACGGCCAGCTCCCTTCGAATCCTCCAGGGCTTGATCGCAGCAAAGGTAGTTGGTTGTAGCGGCGCGATATAGTAAGCTTACCCACCCCCGCCTCTTTAGCTCAGTTGGCCAGAGCACGTGATTTGTAATCTCGGGGTCGTTGGTTCGAATCCGACAAGAGGCTCAAAAAGAAAAAAAGCATTCAGGTAGTTTACTTGAATGCTTTTTTTATAATCTAGCATAGAGATTTACTTGATTCTCTTGTATCCATATACAGCCAAGTCGCCGAGTTCTTCTTCGATACGGAGCAGTTGGTTATATTTAGCCATACGGTCGGAACGGCTCAACGAACCTGTCTTGATTTGTCCGCTGTTGGTAGCTACTGCGATATCAGCGATAGTAGCGTCTTCTGTTTCACCCGAACGGTGAGAGGTAACAGTGGTGTATCCATGGCGGTGAGCCATTTCGATAGCATCCAATGTTTCGGTCAACGAACCGATTTGGTTTACTTTAATCAGGATAGAGTTGGCACAGCCTTTTTCGATACCCATGGCAAGGAAGTCTACATTAGTCACGAACAGGTCGTCACCTACCAATTGGCAGCGGTTGCCGATGCGTTCTGTCAATTTCTTCCAACCTTCCCAGTCGTTTTCGCTCATGCCGTCTTCGATAGAGTCGATAGGGAACTTGTTAATCAGTTCTTCCAGATAGTTGATTTGTTCTTCAGCGGTACGTTTCTTGCCTTTTTCGCCTTCAAACTTGGTATAATCATAAATACCGTCGTGGTAGAATTCAGAAGAAGCGCAGTCCATACCGATCATCACATCTTTACCCGGTTCGTAGCCTGCGGCTTTGATAGCGGCAAGGATCGAGTTCAG
>CAPYSS010000053.1:0-16330 GCA_948742525.1 Bacteroides caecimuris
TAAAAGGAAAAATTAAGATAGAAAATATGGCATCGCCGAGACGCTTACTTATTTTAGTTATTTCTCATAGTTTTCAGATTCATTTCTCATAGTTTTCAGATTCATTTCTCATTGTATTTCAGTCTTGATTGACTTGCTTTCATTGTACATTATTACATTACCTATCGTGCAGTCTATTAATAGAAAAGTTCCTTTTGATTAAGGCTAAACTCCCGTTTGCTTAATAGCAAAGTTCCTTTTTATGATTTCTAATCTATAAACGCAACTTGCATTTATAAAAACAAAGGTTCCGTTTTTATAAACAAAGCTTGCATTTATAAAAATGAAACTTGCATTTTAAGAATGCAAATAACAGAAGAGAAGTTTACTATCGGACAAAAGCAAGTTTACTCTTAATCAAAAGGAATTTTTCTATTAATAGTTTAAAGGAGAAGTAACTGTCATTCAGGGAATACTTCATTCACAATGATGCAGAAAATCATTTAATATGTTTCTTTAGATTCATTAATGAGCATGCCTGCAACAATTACATGGAGTAATCATTGTATACAATTCAAATCTGTGAAACTGCTACTGATTATAAAACTGGCAATATATGCCACCTGCATTTACATTAATAAAAGAGATAGTACATTGATATAAAGCAAGTTACTTTTTAATACTGATAGAAATACGGTAGCATAAACCACTGGTTTGGCGTGTTTGATAAGTCATCAATACATTGATAATCTGAATGATAGGAATAATATAATATTTACTATAAAAAGCAAGCATCGTTTACTCATTTATTTAATAATCAACCTATTATAAATATATTTAGTTCTGCAAAGACTTTGCAAATTTCGTACATTGGTATGCAGACTCAGGAAGTAGCGATAAAGCCTAAAATGAGAGTGGTTCTTAAATCAGATGCACAGTTAATAGACGAGGTTGTTGTAACTGGATATGGAGTAACTAAAAAGGCTGCATTTACGGGATCTGCTCAAACGGTGGACAACAAAGACTTGATGAAAAAAACAGATGCAAATTTTATGAAATCTTTGGAAGGATCAGTAGCTGGTTTACAAGTAAATAGCTTAACTGGACAACCTGGTGCTTACGCTTCTACTACTATTCGTGGAGTCGGTTCAATGAATTCTGGTACTGAACCTTTGTATGTTATCGACGGTATTGCCATTTACACAGACAAAATGGGGGCTTATAACAAAGCCGGAACAGGAGATATGGCGGCAAGTCCGATGGCTAATATCAATCCTAACGACATTGAGTCCATCACAGTTTTGAAAGATGCTACAGCTACAGCTATTTATGGAGCTCGTGCAGCGAATGGAGTAATTGTAGTTACTACTAAAAAAGGTAGTCTGGGAAAAGCGCGTTTTAATGTGAATGCAAAAGTCGGAACTAGTTTTGTAGGTAAGATAGATCATAATTATCGTACGACAAATCTGGATAAATACAAAGAGATCTGGACCGAAGGATTAACAAATGCAGGATATGACGGTGAGGATGGCATGACTTCTGCTGAATGGCTGAATGCCTATGTTATGGATTGGTATAATGTGGACTTGACACAAAATATCAAGAGTGTGGATTGGCTGAAGGAGATTCTGCAAAATGGTTTTTCACAAGAATATGACATCAGTGCTCAAGGTGGGAATGAAAATTTGCGCTATTATATTAGTGGAGGATATTTTCAGAATACAGGTATCGTCATCGGAACTGGAATGAAACGCTATAGCGGACGTATTAGTTTAGATGGGAAAAGCGGGCGGATAGGATATGGACTTTCGGTGAATGGAGCACTCTCCGATATAAACAATACTATGACTGAAAGCCAATATACTAATCCTATTGTAGCAGTATATGACATCCGTCCGTTTGAACAGGTGCGCAATGAAGATGGAACATATAATACAAATGTTAATTATAATCCTGTAGCCATTAACGATAAAGAAAAAGGTGATAAACGCAATCAAAAGCAGATTACATTGGTTGTGAATCCATATTTTACTTATAATATTATTGATGGCTTAACATGGAAGACAAATGCAGGATTGAGCTTAATTGACTTGGACGAGTTCTTTTACAGTTCAATTTATAATCCTCAATATTCCGGTAGCGGTATGCTTGGCCAAAGAAACCAGGAAAGGGCAACAACCTTGACCATTACCAATACCGTAAACTTCAACCGCACTTTCAAAGACATGCATCATTTGAATGTATTGTTGGGACAAGAAGCACAGAAAATATCTTATAGAACAATTTATGCAGCTGCCAGTGGATATCCTAGTGATGCCGTTTTTGAATTGGACAATGCTTCCAAGCCAACAGGGGCGGGATCTTCAACCAAAGCAAGCACTCTTTCTTCATTCTTTATGAATGCAGAATACAACTTGAATGATAAATATTATCTGTCAGGCAGTCTACGTTATGACGGCTCGTCAAGATTTGGTGTAAACAACAAATGGGCTCCTTTCTGGTCTATAGGAGCAAAATACCGCATCTCTAACGAAAGCTTTATGGAAAATACCAAAAGTTGGTTGACAGATTTGACTATTAGAGGTAGTTATGGAACTGTAGGTAATCAAGATATTGGTTATTATGCAGCAATGGGATTATATAATTATGGATATTCTTATAATGGCAAACCAGGAGCTATCCCTTACCAAATAGCCAATCCGGATCTAAAATGGGAGACTGTTGCAAAAGCCGATATCGGTATCCATGCTGTTTTCTTCGAAAGACTGACACTCGAAGTAGACTATTATAACCAACGGACAAAAGATATGATATTTGATGTACCACTTTCTTACACAACTGGATTCGGGTCTATCCTGAAAAATGTAGGTGAGATGGAAAACAAAGGTATAGAATTCTTGATTAACGCTAACGTACTTAGAAATAAGGATTTCAGTTGGGATGTTCGTTTCACTGGTACGGCAAATAAAAATAAAATCATAAAACTTGCCACAGAAAAACCAATTGAGAATACTCTAACTATCAGAAAAGTGGGTGAAGCGTATAATACATTCTATATGCCGGAATATGCAGGAGTAGATCCTGAAACCGGAGAAGCAATGTGGTATAAAGGACAAGAAGGAGATGAGAAAACAAAAAATGTAAATGAGGCCGGTCAGCGAATTGTGGGTTCTGCCGATCCTAAATTTTATGGTGGTCTTGGAATGAATTTCAAATACAAAGGGTTTGATTTCTCATTTGATACTAGTTTCACGCTGGGAAATAAAGTCTATAATTCTGGATTTGCATTTGACATGCAGGTTGGACATTATTTCTTAGGCCCAGTATCTAACTATGTTTATGACAATCGTTGGCAAAAGCCGGGAGATATAACCGACGTACCGAAATTTGTAGCAGGAGACGACTCAGGAGCAGAAGCCTCTTCCAGTCGGTTCTTGATGAATGGTTCTTATTTAAGAATGAAATCCATGGTTTTAGGGTATACTCTTCCAAAGAATCTTATGAATAAAGTGGCTATTGACAATTTAAGAGTTTATATCTCTGCCGACAATTTGTTTACTATCACTGCTAAAGATTTTATAGGATTTGATCCGCAAACTAGATCTACCGGTATTCAGTCTTGGGCATATCCTGTACCTAGAAATATCATGTTCGGTCTTAATCTTAGCTTCTAAAACAATAACTTTAGAAATTTATGACAATGAAGAAAATATTATTTGCTTTATTAACCGGTTGGATGGCAATTTCATTCACCGCATGCGATGATTTTTTAACTGAAACACCATCAACTTCTGTTCCGACCGAAGAAGCCTTGGTTAGTACCCAAGATTTTCAGAATGCTTTAAATGGTGTATATTATACATTAGGTACATCTCGTTTTTTGGGACGTGACGTTTTAGCAATTGGAGATGCGCCAACAGATATCACTTCACATTCCGTTGCAACGTCTCATTTCTATGATATCTTCCGCTATCAGATACAGGATACCAATTCATACATAGAAGAAATATGGGCATACGGATATTGGGCTATCGACCGTTGTGCGCGTATCATTAAAGAAGGTACTTCATTTAAAGAAGTAGCAAAGGGAGATTTGGCAGAAGTGGAAGGATGCATCGCTCAAGCCTATGCAATTAAGGCCCTCTGTTCTTTCTATTTGACTAATATGTTTGCTTTACCATATTCGGAAGCCAATAAGACGACATTAGGTATCGTAAATGTTATTGAACCTGTTCCTGCCTATTCACAGGTGTCAAGAGTCAGTGTTGAACAAAATTACAGTCTGATTCTTGATGATATATCAAAAGCGAAAGAATATTATGCCAAAGAAGGTGTTGAAAATGTAGGTAAACAGTATATGAATACGGCTGCAGTTGCTGCACTTGAAGCTCGTGTAAAACTCTATATGAAAAATTACGAAGGAGCTATAACGGCTGCTCAAGAGGCAATAACCCTAAGTGGTGGTACAATTGTATCAACTAAAGAGGATTATAAGAATATGTACACGACATTAGCTGCCTCAACAGAAGACATTTTCTTTATAGCAAAAGCTGAAGATGATTATCTGTCCGCCAATGCGCTGAATACCTTATGGAATAAATACGGTTTGTCTATAAATAGTACGACAATAGCCGAATATTCACCTAATGATATTCGCCTGGCACTACTCGGAGGCACATGGACAGGAGGAAAAATGCGTGGTATCACCACTAATAATCAGATATCTAATTTGCCGGTTTTCAGACTACCTGAAATGTATTTAATACAGGCAGAAGCGTATGCGAAACAATCAACTCCTGATTATGGTAAAGCTAAAGAAAAACTATTGGAAGTAGCGGCAAAAAGAAACCCGGATTTGGATGATAGCGAAATCACAGAAGATCAGACGATTATTGATGTGATTGACAAAGAAAGAAAATTAGAACTGGTTCAAGAAGGACATCGCTTTTTTGATGCAAGAAGATTAGGCAAAATTATTAGTGTAGCAGATGGAGCGTATACCAATTTCAACATTGCAAAATTTGTGTACCCAATACCTTCTTTTGAAGTTAATTCAGGTTTTGGAGTTATACAAACAGAGGGATGGATTGATAACCTACCTCGATAAAACATTTATTAATATTGCCTTCCATATAAGGATAAGTTTTAAATAAATAGATGAGACCTGCAATTTCGATTAATTCTAAAATTGCAGGTCTTATTATTTATAAATATATACATAAGTAGTTTTACGTAAGAAACAATAACTCGCTTGCGAAATCTCAATAAACTTCATATTTACTTTGACTAATAATCAACATCTGAATATTAGTCAGAATTACTCTGTTACAATTTTCTTCATATAGTATTCCCTTGCTGAATAAATATCACGTTTATTATCAAATAATTACACCCATTTTGGGTAGAGATTAAGTATTACATATATAGACAGGCAATAATAACGAATTTATTTAATTATCTAATAATTAAGTATATATGTATCATTAATTAAGAAAAGAAAAAGCTATCCATACCTAAAACGTTAGATATTATACCGTTGATAATCAATAATATAAAATATATTTAGTTCTGCAAAGACTTTGCAAATTTCGTATATTGGTATGCAGACGCAAGAAGTGACCATAAAGTCTACTTTGAAAGTGGTGTTAAAGTCGGATGCTCAGAAATTGGATGAGGTGATGGTTGTAGCTTATGGTACTACAAAAAAAGCGTCATTTACAGGTGCTGCTTCTTCCATTAAAGGCGACCAGGCCCTAAAAGATATTCCTGTAACATCTTTTGAACAGGCTCTTTCTGGAACGACTCCGGGACTGACTATCAATTCTACCAGCGGACAGCCGGGAGCAGGATTGCAGATTCGTGTACGTGGTACGGGTTCTATGAACGCTTCGAACGAACCGTTGTATGTGATTGACGGTGTACCTGTTGTCTCGGGAGACATTGCAATCTCTGCCGTGTCAAACGATTCGAAGGCATTTAACGTAATGTCGTCTATCAACCCGAATGATATTGAAAATATTACAGTGTTGAAAGATGCGGCAGCTGCTTCGTTATATGGTTCGCGTGCGGCAAACGGTGTTATCCTGATTACTACGAAGCATGGTAAAGCCGGAAAAACACGTGTTAATTTCAAGGCGAATTGGGGATTCTCGGATTGGGCTATGAAGAATCGTAAGAGTGTGAACGGAAAACAACGCCATGAGTTAACGTATGAGGCATGCTATAATGAGGCTACTATTTATGGTATTCCTGACAATGATGGTAACTATAACGGTCCGGCTTCCGATGCGGAAGCGAAAGCGTACGCAGAGGAGATGGCTGGTTTCTATGCCGATTCTAAATATGATGTGAATTGGGAAGATGCTTTCTTCCGCAAACATGGTTCAAGCCAAAATTATGAATTTTCGGTACAAGGTGGAGACGAGCGCAATTCATTCTTTGCTTCATTAGCCTATAAGAAAGAGGAAGGCAAGTCTAGAACATCTTCATTGGATGGTTTTATGGGACGTATCAATGCCGTTCACCGTTCTGCTGATAATAAGTGGCAGATGGGAGCTAATATCTCTTTGTCCAAACAGAATTCTTCTGTAGCAAGCGAGGGGACTGCCTATGCCAATCCTTTCTTTCTAATCAATTACGTATGTACACCGAATATGCCGATTTATGATGATGAGGGTAATTATTATACGCATCCATTCTTGCAGAAAGTCTTCCCTCACACCCATCCGGTAGAAGACATCAGTTTGGATAAGAATGAATCGAGAGTGTTCAGAAGTACCAACAACTTATGGGCTTCTTATCAGATTATTGACGGATTGACATTGAAAGAAAGCGTCAACTATGATTATCTGAACAACAACTCTATCACGTATTGGCCCTTGAGCTCTAATAACGGCTCGATGAACAACGGATTGAGGGTCAACTATCCGGTGCAGCAGCATAATGTCTATTCATCTACTACGTTGAATTATGTGAAGACATTTGCGCAAAAGCACAATTTGGATGCATTGGTAGGCTGGGATGTAGACGACCGTCGTACGGAGTATGTTTTTGCAACATCTTCAGGATATCCTCATGACAAACTGCCTGAGTCGATCAATGCGGCTACTCCGCTGGAGGGGTCTTCCTACTATACTGAAGATCATTTGCTTTCTTTATTGTCACGTGTCAATTATGATTATGACAATAAGTATTACGCTTCGGTAAATTTCCGTAGAGACGGTAGTTCACGTTTGGGAGCAAACAGCCGTTGGGCTAACTTCTGGTCAGTGTCAGCAGCTTGGAGATTGACGCAGGAGGAGTTTATGAAGGGAATCACGCAGATTAACGACTTGAAGGTGAGAGCGTCTTACGGTATAAACGGAACATTGCCGAGTGATTTGTATGGTCATTTGAGTCTGTATGGGTACGGCTACAATTATCAAGACATACCAGGTTCGGCACCGCAATCTGTACCTAACCCTGACTTGTCATGGGAGAAGAATAAGAACTTCAATATTGGTTTTGACGCTACGTTGTTCGACCGCTTGAATGTTAGCTTTGACTATTATAGCCGTAGAACGAGCGACTTGTTGCAAAATGTACCGACTTCAATGGTCGTTGGCTTCAAGAATATGTTGAAGAATGTAGGAGAGATGACTAACCGAGGTGTGGAACTTGATATCAATGTGGATGTGTTCAAGCACTCACAAGTGAGATGGAATACAGGTCTGGCTCTTTCACACAACTCAAACAAGGTATCAAAACTGTATGATGGAAAAGATATTATTAATGGTACAAGCATCATCCGCGAAGGTGAATCCTATTATTCATGGTGGAGCCGCGAATGGGCGGGAGTTGATCCCGAAACCGGTGAAGAACAATGGGTGTTGAACACGAAAAATGAAGATGGAACCCTTAACAAGGAGTTGACTAAGAACCCGGCTCAGGCTCAGCGCGTAATAATTGGCAAGCCGGATCCGAAACTGACCGGAGGTTGGAGAAACACCGTGTCTTGGAAAGGCTTGGAACTGAATATGCTGTTTAACTTCTCGTTGGGTGGTAAAGTGTTCGATACCATGAGAACCAGTTATACGGATACCGACGGTTATGTGATTTATTACAACTCTTCTGTCGACCAGCTTGACAGATGGCAGAAACCGGGCGATGTGACAAGTGTTCCGAGACGTATCAACAACTACGAGTATGGAAACTATGGAAGCTCTCGTTTCATGAAAGACTTGAATTATCTTCGTCTGAAGAGTATGAGCTTGTCATACACACTTCCTGCACAGTGGGTGCGTCGTGCGCAAATGGAGAATGTTCGTTTGTTTGTTTCAGGAAGCAACCTTCTGACTTTGACCTCTTATAAGAATGTAGATCCGGAATTGTCGATAAACGGTATTCCTACTTTCGCTTTCCCGAATCTGAAAAGTGTGACATTTGGTATTGAAATCGGATTTTAATAAAAACAGAATATGATGAAAACAATCAATAGATATAAAAATATAGGGGGAGTTCTTTTCGCTGGCTTGATGATGCTATCATCGTGCAACGATTATCTAACGACTTTGCCTACTGATTCTTTGGTGAGCGATGGAGCAATCAGCACCCCGGAAGATACAAAAACAGCATTGAACGGTGCGTATGCCGGATTGATTGCCGTAGAGTCTAATTATTATTATGGCACAGACTTTCTGGCTCGTGCAGAGGTGGGCGGAGAGGACGCTCAGACAAATAAAGTGGGCGACCGTACAGAGAATTATTATCGTTTTACTGACCGTCAGAATAACGCTCCGCAAGATTTGTGGTATCCTCCTTATACCGTTATCAATAGAGTGAATGTGCTTTTGGAGGCTATTGACAAAGGCGAAGTCCAGATGAATGATGTAGTGAAGAACTCAAAAGGCGAGGCGTTGGCTATTAGAGCCTTGGCGCATTTCAATCTGATTATTACGTATGGTACTCCCTATTTGAAAGACAATGGAGCTTCGCTGGGTGTACCTGTTGTGAAGGAGGTGTTGAATGCAGTTGATTTGCCAAGTCGCTCTACAGTAGCAGAGGGATATAAAGCTGTTTTGGACGATTTGACAGAAGCGTTGAACTGGATCAGTGAAGAGAAAAACTATGGTCATCTGAACAGATGGGGCGTAAAAGCTTTGCTGGCGCGTGTCAATTTGTATAAGGGTGATTATGAAGCAGCTTATTCATACGCCAAGGATGTAGTGGAGAATGGTCCGTATAAGTTGATTGACCATGATAAATATCTGGAAGTATGGGGACAAGAGGAAAATGATGAATCGATTTTTGATTTGGCATTGTCAGCAACGAAGTATTCCGGTAGCCGCGAATTGTGGGGAGCTGTTGTCAGCCCGAGTGAATATGGTGCAGTGGTTGCTACACAAACATTTATCGATCTGTTGAATGAGGACCCGGACGACGTGCGTCTTGGTTTGTTGATTGAAGATAAGAATGGAACAAAACGTACAATCAATAAATATCCGGGACGTGGTGCGGTAACGATTAACAATGTTCGGGTGATTCGCCTGTCGGATATTTACTTGATTGGTGCCGAGGCTGCTTTGAAAAAAACGTCGCCCGATCAAACTTTGGCTAACGACTATCTGCATGCCATTAAAGACCGTGCTCATCCGGGTGTTGAAAGAATTGCTGCAACATTGGATTTGGTAGCTAAAGAACGTCGTAAAGAGTTGGTATTGGAAGGACATCGTTTGTATGACATATTGCGTCAAGGATTAGAAATCAAGCGTCAGGGAACCGGACATTTTTTGAATGGCAATGATTTGATTACAGTGAACTGGAACGATTACCGTACAATAATGCCTATTCCGCAAGCGGAAATAGACGCTAATCCGAATATCAAGCAGAATCCGGGATATTAACATCCGGTTCGGAAGAAACTTTTCCTTAGAATATGGGGCTTGTGATTGACGAAAATAAAGGAACTCAATCATAAGCTCCATATTCTTTATTATATTTGCGCTCACATTAGAAGAAAAGAATGAAAGAATTTGTAATCTCCGAAGCCCAGGCAGAAACAGCAGTGCTTGTAGGACTCATCACACAAACGCAATTAGCTATAAATATGAAATTCCTTCCGAATATGAAAACAAAGTAGACGATCTGCAAGTCATCTAGGAAGCATCCCCTCTCTCACAATATCCACCAAAATCGGTTTCAATCCGCTGACGAAGCATTCCACCGCAATCACCATCAGAATCAATCCCATGAGGCGCATCATTACATTGTTTCCCGTCTCGCCCAATACGTTTACCAATTTCGTAGAAGCACGAAGAATAAAGAAAGTCAGCAGATAAATCAGGGCAATAGTGCCGATCAAAATCCCCTTCATTTCATAAGAATGTGCATCCTGCATCAAGACAATAGCATTGGCAATCGCTCCGGGACCGCATAACATAGGAATACCAAGAGGAGTAATGGAGATATCATCCGCATACGTTTTGATTTCTTCATCTTTCAGTTTCATCGGTGTATAACGGGCTTGCAGCATATCAAAGCCTATCTTGAAGATAATCACCCCACCGGCAATACGGAAACCATTGGTAGAGATACCGAAAAACTTGAAAAGAAACTGCCCGGCAAAGACAAATACCATTATTGTAATAAACGACACAATGGTGGCGCGACGTACAATAGACTGACGTTCCTTATCCGTCATACCATGAGTCATGGTAAGGAAGACAGGCATCGTTCCCAATGGGTTGGTCAACGTAAAGAACGAAGTAAAACAAAGTAAGGCAAAAGGCAGAAGCGTACTATCCATGATTATATCGTATTTTATGCAACATTAAAACGCAACAAAAATACGACTTAATCCAGAAAACCTATAATAATTCCATTAATTCTTTCAAGGAATGAATGTGATAAGTGGGAAGGAAAGGGAAAGTAGTTCGTTCCGCCACATTGTAGAAAGCCTGATGCATCCCTACCCCATGTGCCCCGGTTATATCCGCTTCCCAACTGTCACCAATCATCAGAGATTCGCGCAACTCGGATTGAGTGGCAGACAAGGCAAAATTAAATATCTCCGGCCAAGGCTTCAACACTCCGAGATCTTCCGAAAGAATCACCTTTTTGAAATATCCGTCCACTCCTGCCGAACGCATCTTGCGTGACTGCAATTCACGGAATCCATTGGAAAGGATATAAAGGTTATATTTAGGAGCAAGATATTCCAACACCTCCTTTGCATGAGGCATCAACGTACTTTTAGTAGGAATAATCGCAAAAAAATCTTTCGAGAACTGTTCGGCAAGCGCTTCATCTTCCACTCCCACAGCCTGTAAAGGATAGAAGAAACGTTGGCGGTTCAATTCGTCTTTCGTTATTTTTCCTTCGCCATACTCAATCCAAAGTTCGGTATTTCTTTGTTGATAAAGGGTATAATAATGATTGAACGAATCAAAATAGCGGTCGAACGAATATTGCTGATATACTTCTTCAAAAGTATCACGGGCATTTTGAGAGAAAGCCCAAATGGTATCATCAAGATCAAAAAAGAGATTTTTATATTTCATCAGTAGTTATACGTATATAATAAATTAAAAAGCCAATGTGCTAATTTCTTGAATCCAGGAATCAGCACATTGGCAATTCAAAAAGGGATATCTACATCTACCTTATTTTACTTGGATAACCAAGTATTTGGACACACTCCAGAATTCAGTAGGATTAGTAATCTTCAATGTCAACTGACCTTTGTCATCTTTTACCAATTCATAAGAACCAGTCGGATGAGTAGTCAACAACTCAGCACGTTTAGAGTACAACTTGATTTCTTTGGTGGTACGAATATCGATTTGAGTGAAATAATCTTTATTGAAATCAGCACTCTTCAATACATCTCCGCTTTGAAGAATCTTTTGAGCTTTCAATTCAGATTTAGTACCGAATACAAACCAAGCAGCGTTCAGGCTCTTTTCCTGTTCAGCAACGGTTTTAGCTTTCGCTTCGTTTTCTGCAGCCAACGTTTCTTTAGCAGCAGACAAGTCGCTGACAGCAGCATCCAATTCCTGGATACGGATATTCTTGGAAGCCAATTCTGTTTGAAGTTCTTCGATACGTTGTTGTTTAGCGTTCAATTCTGCTGTCAAAGCGGCTACAGCTTTTTTCATCTGCGCAGAATTGTACTTACTGTTTTTCAACTGAGCTTCCAATTTTGCAATCTGAGCCTTGTTTTCTTCCATCTGTTTAGAGATGAATTCGATATCAGAAGCAATCTGTTGCTTGGCATTGGCAGAGTTTTCAGTGATGGTTCCACGTTGCAAATCAACACGGCTTTCGGCAGCACTGATCTTACGGAAGCCTTCCTGAACTTCATTGAAAGTACCCATCATATCATCCAATTCAGCATTGCGCTGGTTCAGTTCCATCAAAAGAGAATCATTTTCAGCTTTCAGGTCCTTACTTCCACCTTTAAAGCCATCACACGAAGCCAACATAGCTACGCATACAAATAAAACTGCTAACTTTTTCATACGTTTACGTTTTACGTTTTTAATGAAATTATTTTAATCGTCTATTCCTGCTAATACTATCACAATCTCGCCCCGAGGCTCGGTAGCGGTAAAGTGTTCTATCAGTTCAGCCAAACTGCCCCGAACAGTTTCTTCGTGGAGTTTGGATATTTCGCGCGACACGGTTGCCTGACGTTCAGCACCGAAATATTCGGCAAACTGCGTCAACGTCTTCAACAGACGATGGGGGGATTCATAAAACACCATCGTGCGGCGTTCTTCCGCCAATGTCTTCAGCCGTGTCTGCCGTCCTTTCTTCTGGGGAAGAAAACCCTCGAAGCAGAACTTCTCATTCGGCAAACCCGATGCAACGAGCGCCGGAACAAAAGCTGTTGCTCCCGGCAAGCACTGTACTTCAATACCGTTTCGCACACATTCACGAACAACCAGAAATCCGGGATCTGAGATTCCGGGTGTTCCGGCATCTGAAATCAATGCAACCGATGCACCACCCTTTATTTTATTAACAACACTTTCCACCGTTTTATGTTCATTAAATTTGTGGTGAGATTGCATTACATTCTTTATTTCAAAGTGTTTCAGCAAAATACCGGAAGTACGTGTATCCTCCGCCAAAATCAGATCGACCTCTTTCAGGACTTTGATAGCCCGAAAAGTCATATCCTCCAGATTTCCTACCGGCGTAGGCACCACATATAGCTTTCCCATCTGTTTTTTTATTTTATGCTGATTAATTAAAATATTTCTTTAGCAGCTCCAGAAAGTCATTCACCGCCTCGTTTTCTTCATTCAATTCGACTTTCGAGGAGAGAAATGCGACCGCAGTCTTGTATGAACCCATTACTGATATCTGTTCGATAACCCGATTCATCAATTCTGTGTCTCCTTCAAATAGTTCACGAGAAAAACGGAAAGAATCATTCAAGCTGATAGCATGTCGCAAGCCGGCAGACAGTTTGAGACTTTCTCCCAACACAGCCGATCTAGGTTCTTCCTCATCTTCTTTCACAACAACCGATTCGAGAGATTGTATAATAACGGGGGAATCTTCTTCAGACCCGGCAACTTCATTAGTCTCTTCCACTGTTTCTTCTACAGCTGACGGAGAAGTCACCTGAACAGCATCCACTTCCTGCTGCAGTTCATCCAAACGTCCCTGCATCCGTGCAATGCTCCGCTTCAACAGTTCAGACAAAGTCGGAGTCGGCTCCTTGGTAAATGAATCCATGAGACACTTCAACTCATGAACATCCAACTCAATATCTGTTAATAGCTTCTGTTTCATGTCAGTCCATTGTTTATATGGTGCGAATGTAGGAATAATTTATGCAATAACTTAAAATAATGGATAATTTAACAGTTCTTGCACATTGAATTGCTTACCTTTGTCCACATATTTACTTAACCAAGAAAACACAAAATCTCATGGTATTATTTTCAGAAGACCACATACAGGAGACTAGAAGAAGAGGCCGGATCGAAGTAATCTGCGGTTCCATGTTCTCCGGGAAAACAGAGGAATTGATTCGCAGAATGAAGAGAGCGAAATTTGCGAAACAACGTGTAGAGATATTCAAACCGGCTATCGACACCCGTTATTCAGAAGAAGATGTAGTCTCTCACGATAGCCATTCTATCGCCTCCACTCCCATCGATTCGTCAGCCAGTATCCTACTGTTTACTTCCGAGATAGATGTAGTAGGTATTGACGAAGCACAGTTCTTCGACAGTGGTTTGATTGATGTATGCAACCAGCTCGCCAACAATGGAGTCCGTGTGATCATTGCAGGGTTGGATATGGACTTCAAAGGAAATCCGTTCGGACCAATGCCACAATTGTGCGCCATTGCCGATGAAGTCTCCAAAGTTCACGCAATCTGTGTGAAATGCGGTCAGCTGGCTTCTTTCTCACATCGTACTGTCAAGAATGAGAAACAGGTTCTCTTAGGCGAAACAGCCGAATACGAGCCTCTGTGCAGGGAATGTTATCTCCGCGCACGAGAGGAAGATGAGCAGAAAGTATAAACTCTATAAAAGAAAAAGATTATGGAAAGGAAAAAGATAACATTCGACAGTTTTATACGCGGTTCTTTCGGATGTGTGTTAGTTGTAGGAATATTAATGCTTGTAGAACGCCTTAGCGGAGTGTTATTACCTTTCTTTATTGCGTGGCTGATAGCCTATATGGTCTATCCGTTGGTCAAATTCTTCCAATATAAGCTGCGATTAAAAAGCCGCATTATTTCCATCTTCTGTTCCTTATTCCTTATTACGGTTACCGGAGTCACTTTATTCTATCTGCTAGTACCGCCAATGATTTCGGAAATAGGTAGAATGAACGACTTGCTGGTGACTTACCTCACCAATGGGGCCGGAAACAATGTGCCTAAGAGTCTTTCTGAATTTATCCACGAAAATATCGATCTTCAAGCGCTGAACCGTGTATTGAGCGAAGAGAATATCCTGGCGGCAATCAAGGATACCGTCCCCAGGATGTGGACTTTGCTTGCAGAATCTCTCAATATTCTATTCAGCATCCTTGCCTCCTTCATTATATTATTATATGTAATCTTCATATTATTGGATTACGAAGCGATAGCTGAAGGATGGTTGCATCTGCTACCCAATAAATACCGTACGTTTGCCTCCAACCTGGTTCACGACGTACAGGATGGTATGAACAGATATTTCCGTGGGCAGGCTTTGGTTGCTTTCTGCGTAGGTATTCTTTTCAGCATTGGTTTCCTGATCATCGATTTCCCCATGGCTATTGCTTTGGGACTTTTCATCGGAGCATTGAATATGGTTCCCTACTTGCAAATCATCGGTTTCCTACCCACTATTTTATTGGCTATCCTCAAAGCTGCCGACACCGGACAGGACTTCTGGATTATCATTGCATGTGCATTAGCTGTTTTTGCAATCGTACAAATCATACAGGATACCTTCCTTGTCCCCAAAATCATGGGAAAGATCACCGGACTGAATCCTGCCATCATCCTTTTATCTCTTTCTATCTGGGGTTCATTAATGGGAATGCTCGGCATGATCATCGCCTTGCCACTAACAACTTTAATGCTCTCCTACTACCAACGCTTTATTATCAACAAAGAAAAGATAAAATATGATGAAGTAGAAACTACTGATAATCAAGAAACAAGCCATAACGAGCAAAAATAATTAAAACTTTTTTCTACAGAACGCTTGCAAATTAAATAAAAGTAACTACCTTTGCACCCGCAATCAGGAAATAACTGATTTGCAAATAAGGATTGATTCGCTAGCTCAGCAGGTAGAGCACAACACTTTTAATGTTGGGGTCCTGGGTTCGAGCCCCAGGCGGATCACTTTTCAAAGATTAAAAATCAAGCGGTTATCTAAAATAGATAATCGCTTTTTTCTTTATATACACTATATTTTGCTACGTTTGGGCTCAGTCTGAAACCTTGGGGGATTGCGTTAAAATTCTTATTTTTGCATCATGAAAACATCCTCTTCCCAAACGATTGATCCTGTTGCTTCTTTAAGCTTGTTCTTGCCTTCAGGAATCCTTGATTACTTTACCCTAGTCAATCATGTTTCGGATCAGTCCGAAAACCCTGTGGGTGATTAATCGTAAACGATGAGTTATAATACTGGTACCCAATCAAGCGGTTGTCTGACATACTTAATTTATAATGCCTTAAAAGAATCTGTATTCTTACATTGCAATATTGGTTTTTTTTCAAAATATTATGCCCACAGGGTTTTCGGACTGATCCTAAATTTCTGTTGTTTATTGAACGGCTATTTTATTTTTTGTTCTTCTGTCTGTATTAAATTCTCATTTAACTAAAGTATCATCAATGCCACTA
>CAPYSS010000054.1:0-16282 GCA_948742525.1 Bacteroides caecimuris
AGCCGCCGTTTTAAAGAAGAATCCCCTTGATTCAGCAATGAGTCAAGGGGATTTCGGTGTTTATACCACCCTTTTTAGCAGATGCAAACCTCATAATAGCTATTAAAAAAGTGAATATTTACTGATAATTTGTATGTTATGAGGATATTTATTTGTATCTTTGTCGCCCGAATTGTAAGCTAACGATTTAAAAAGAGAGAAGCTTTGGGAAAATTTGATAAATACAAAATTGACTTGAAAGGCATGCAAGCAGACTCTGCTAAGTATGAGTTTGTATTGGATAACCTTTACTTCGCTCACATTGATGGTCCTGAAGTTCAGAAAGGAAAGGTCAATGTTACATTGACTGTGAAAAGAACCTCTCGTGCTTTCGAACTGAGTTTCCAAACTGACGGTATGGTATGGGTACCATGCGACCGTTGTCTGGATGATATGGAGCTACCTATCAGTTCTTCTGATAAACTGATGGTAAAGTTTGGTCATGAATATGCAGAAGAAGGTGACAACCTGATTGTGATTCCCGAGGAAGAAGGGGAAATCAACGTTGCATGGTTCATGTATGAATTTGTTGCACTGTCTATTCCGATGAAGCATGTACATGCTCCCGGTAAGTGTAATAAAGCGGTAACTAGTAAATTGAACAAGCATTTGAAAACAAATGCGAATGAGGATAGCGATGATACTTTCGACACAGGTGGAGATGACATCGTAATTGAGGAAGAAGTGGAGGAACAAATTGATCCTCGCTGGAATGAATTAAAAAAAATATTAGATAATAATTAAAGTTTTAAGAAAATGGCACATCCTAAGAGAAGACAATCAAGTACGAGACAAGCGAAGAGAAGAACTCATGATAAGGCAGTAGCTCCTACATTGGCTATTTGTCCGAATTGCGGTGAATGGCACGTTTACCACACAGTATGTGGCGCTTGTGGCTATTACAGAGGTAAGCTCGCTATTGAGAAAGAAGCAGCTGTATAATTAGTACAGTTATACTGAAAACAGCCTGAGGGTAAAGCTCTCCGGCTGCTTTAAGTATTATAATATTGCTAATTTAAAATAGGTTTGATGGAAAAAATAAATGCAGTAATCACAGGAGTCGGCGGGTACGTTCCCGATTATATCTTAACTAACGACGAGATATCAAAAATGGTGGATACCAACGACGAATGGATTATGACTCGTATCGGAGTAAAGGAGAGACGTATTCTGAATGAGGAAGGATTAGGTAGTTCATACATGGCACGCAAAGCTGTCAAACAGTTGATGAAGAAAACTGGTGCTAATCCTGATGACATTGATTTGGTTGTTGTCGCTACCACTACTCCTGACTATCACTTCCCTTCTACAGCTTCTATTCTTTGTGATAAACTCGGACTGAAGAATGCGTTTGCTTTTGATTTGCAGGCAGCTTGTAGCGGTTTCCTGTATTTGATGGAGACAGCTGCTAATTTCATCCGTTCGGGAAGATATAAGAAAATTATCATTGTCGGTGCAGATAAGATGTCGTCAATGGTTAACTATACAGATCGTGCTACATGTCCTATCTTTGGTGACGGTGCTGCTGCCTTTATGGTGGAACCGACTACGGAAGATTACGGAATCATGGATTCGATACTGAGAACCGATGGCAAAGGATTACCTTTCCTCCACATGAAAGCTGGTGGTTCGGTTTGTCCTCCCTCTTATTTCACGGTAGACAATAAAATGCACTATTTGCACCAGGAAGGAAGAACAGTGTTTAAATATGCTGTATCCAACATGTCGGATGTATCTGCTGCTATTGCAGAAAAGAATGGTCTGACAAAAGATAATATCAACTGGATTGTTCCGCATCAGGCGAATGTCCGCATTATCGAAGCCGTGGCTCACCGTATGGAGGTGCCAATGGATAAAGTGTTGGTGAATATTGAGCATTATGGTAACACCAGTGCTGCTACTCTTCCTTTGTGTATCTGGGATTATGAAGATAAACTCAAGAAAGGTGATAATATCATTTTCACTGCATTCGGTGCCGGATTTACATGGGGCGCAGCTTACGTGAAATGGGGTTATGACGGAAAAAAGGAATCGTAACGTAAGTTACCGAACTATAACACTCAAAAACGCATCCTATTTCGATTCGATGCGTTTTTTTGTCTCAACCAATAAAATGAAGAGAAATGCATAAAGCAGGTTTTGTAAACATTGTAGGAAATCCGAATGTCGGAAAATCGACATTGATGAATATCTTGGTGGGTGAACGTATTTCGATTGCTACCTTCAAGGCGCAGACAACTCGTCACCGGATTATGGGAATCTATAATACGGATGAAATGCAGATTGTTTTTTCCGATACTCCGGGAGTATTGAAACCCAATTATAAACTACAGGAGTCGATGCTGAATTTCTCTACTTCGGCATTGACGGATGCGGATATCTTGCTTTATGTGACTGACGTGGTGGAGACGCCGGATAAGAATAGTGAGTTTATGGAGAAGGTGCGTCAGATGACGGTGCCTGTGCTCTTGCTCATCAATAAGATAGATCTTACAGATCAGGAAAAACTGGTAAAACTGGTGGAAGATTGGAAAGAACTGCTTCCCCAAGCCGAAATTATTCCGATTTCTGCTGCATCAAAGTTCAATGTGGACTATGTGATGAAACGAATCAAAGAACTGTTGCCTGATTCTCCTCCTTATTTTGGAAAGGATCAGTGGACGGACAAGCCTGCCCGTTTCTTCGTGAATGAGATTATCCGGGAAAAGATTTTGCTCTACTACGACAAAGAGATTCCTTATTCGGTAGAAGTGGTTGTAGAGGAGTTTAAGGAAGAGCCGAAGAAGATTCATATTCGTGCGGTGATTAACGTGGAACGTGATTCGCAGAAAGGAATTATTATCGGTAAACAGGGCAAGGCGTTGAAGAAGGTTGCTACTGAGGCTCGCCGCGAACTGGAACGTTTCTTTGGAAAAACTATTTTCCTTGAAACGTATGTGAAAGTGGATAAGGATTGGCGTAGCTCGGATAAGGAGCTGCGTAATTTTGGTTATCAGTTAGATTAAGAGTATTCATGCGACTGTGATAGTCGTGAAAAAACAAGGTATTGAACTATGGGTAATTTAGTTGCAATTGTAGGACGTCCGAATGTGGGCAAGTCTACCTTATTTAACCGTCTGACGAAGACTCGTCAGGCTATTGTGAATGAAGCAGCGGGTACAACCCGCGACAGACAATATGGCAAGTCCGAGTGGCTGGGTCGTGAGTTTTCCGTGGTGGATACCGGCGGATGGGTGGTCAATTCGGATGATGTCTTTGAAGAGGAAATCCGCAAGCAGGTGCTATTGGCAGTGGATGAAGCGGACGTTATTTTGTTCGTTGTGGATGTGATGAACGGAGTGACTGATCTGGATATGCAGGTAGCGGCTATTCTGCGCCGTGCTAATAGTCCGGTGATTATAGTTGCCAATAAAACGGATAATCATGATTTACAGTATAACGCTCCTGAGTTTTATAAACTAGGATTGGGCGATCCGTATTGTGTTTCTGCCATGACAGGAAGTGGTACGGGTGATTTGATGGATTTGATTGTCAGCAATTTCAAGAAGGAGTCTTCTGAAATCCTGGATGATGATATTCCCCGTTTTGCTGTGGTAGGACGCCCGAATGCAGGAAAGTCTTCCATTGTAAATGCGTTTATTGGGGAAGAACGTAATATCGTGACAGAGATTGCAGGAACTACCCGTGACTCGATCTACACTCGTTACAATAAATTCGGATTTGATTTTTACCTGGTAGATACGGCAGGTATCCGTAAGAAAAACAAGGTAAATGAAGACTTGGAATATTATTCGGTGATTCGTTCGATTCGTGCTATCGAAGGTTCGGATGTTTGTATTCTGATGTTGGATGCAACGAGGGGTATTGAAAGCCAGGACCTGAATATCTTCTCTCTGATTCAGAAGAACCAGAAAGGATTGGTAGTCGTGATTAATAAATGGGACTTGGTGGAAGATAAATCAGTGAAAGTGCAGAAGACATTTGAAGAAGCTGTCCGTTCACGTTTTGCCCCGTTTGTCGATTTCCCGATCATTTTCGCTTCTGCATTAACCAAGCAACGTATTCTGAAAGTGCTGGAAGAAGCACGTAATGTATATGAGAACCGGACGACAAAGATTCCGACAGCTCGTTTGAATGAAGAAATGCTTCCGCTGATCGAGGCTTATCCGCCTCCCTCAAATAAAGGTAAGTATATCAAGATTAAATACATCACACAGCTGCCGAATACGCAAGTGCCTTCATTTGTTTATTTTGCCAACTTGCCGCAGTATGTGAAGGATCCGTACAAACGTTTCCTCGAAAATAAGATGCGTGAGAAATGGAATCTGACAGGTACTCCGGTTAATATTTATATTCGACAGAAGTAAAGTTCACCACAGAGGACACGGAGGACACAGAGTTTTATTTTATAAGAAGACACGGATTGCCCCAATATATATTTATATAGTTGAGACAGTCCGTGTCTTTGATTTATTATTTCTCTGTGTCCTCCGTGTCCTCTGTGGTGAACCTATTTCTCCAACTGGAAATCTTTTCTGCGTAAAACGAAGCTATTACTCAAGTATTTTTCACGCACAATCTGATTCTCCGATAATTCTTCCGGTGTTCCCTGGAAAAGAATCTTTCCTTCGAACAGTAGATAGGCGCGGTCGGTGATACTAAGTGTTTCCTGTACGTTGTGGTCGGTAATCAGGATTCCGATATTCTTGTCTTTCAACTTCCAAACAATTTGCTGGATATCTTCTACGGCAATCGGGTCTACACCGGCAAAAGGTTCGTCAAGCATGATGAATTTGGGGTCGATGGCAAGACAACGGGCAATCTCCGTACGGCGGCGTTCACCTCCGGACAACTGGTTACCTTTGTTTTTGCGTACCTTTTGCAGACGGAATTCTGCTATCAGGCTTTCGAGTTTCTCCTTTTGATATTCTTTGGGCTTGTTAGTCATTTCCAGTACGGCGGCGATATTATCTTCCACACTCATCTGGCGGAAAACGGAAGCTTCCTGTGCAAGGTAGCCGATTCCTGTTTGCGCCCGTTTGTAAACCGGATATTTGGTAATCTCCAGGTCGTCGAGGAAAATACGTCCTTCATTCGGAGTAATCAGCCCTACAGTCATATAGAATGAAGTTGTCTTACCGGCACCGTTCGGTCCCAGCAAACCTACAATCTCACCTTGCTTCACATTGATGGAAACGTGGCTCACAACGGTTCGTTTACCGTACTTCTTAACCAGATCTTCCGTGCGGAGCACCATCTTGCTTTCTTCCATATTCTAGTTATTTTGCGGCAAATGTAGTAAAAATAAGCTGAAATAATGTACATTTGCAGACAAATAGTGTGAGTTATGATAAAAGCATTGAGAACCGTCGGAAGATATTTCATGCTGATGGGACGGACTTTTTCCCGTCCTGAACGTATGCGTATGTTCTTCCGGCAATACCTTAACGAGTTGGAGCAACTAGGTGTGAACTCCATCGGCATCGTGCTGTTGATTTCGTTTTTCATCGGCGCGGTTATTACCATCCAGATCAAGTTGAATATCGAAAGTCCGTGGATGCCTCGCTGGACAGTGGGGTATGTGACACGTGAAATTATGTTGCTGGAATTTTCTTCCTCCATCATGTGTTTGATTCTTGCGGGAAAAGTAGGATCGAATATCGCTTCGGAATTAGGAACGATGCGGGTGACGCAGCAGATTGACGCGCTCGAAATTATGGGTATCAATTCGGCAAACTACCTGATTCTTCCTAAGATTACGGCGATGGTAACTGTGATCCCTATTTTAGTGACATTCAGTATATTTGCCGGAATTATTGGTGCTTTTTGCACCTGTTGGTTTGCCGGGGTGATGAATGCGGTCGATCTGGAATATGGATTGCAATATATGTTTGTGGAGTGGTTTATTTGGGCTGGTATCATTAAATCCCTCTTTTTCGCGTTTATTATTGCAAGTGTGTCTGCTTTCTTCGGATATACGGTAGATGGTGGATCGATTGCTGTGGGAAAGGCTTCTACGGATGCCGTAGTATCCAGCAGTGTATTGATTCTGTTTGCGGACTTGATATTAACTAAACTTTTGATGGGATGATTGAGATTAAAGGACTTTATAAATCATTTGATGATAAAACGGTATTGAGTGATATCAATGCTGATTTTGAAAATGGAAAGACGAACTTGATTATCGGTCAGAGTGGCTCCGGTAAGACGGTATTGATGAAGTGTATTGTAGGATTGCTCACTCCGGAGAAAGGGGAAGTCTTATATGACGGACGTAACCTTGTCTTGATGGGGAAGAAGGAGAAAAAGATGCTTCGCAAGGAGATGGGGATGATTTTCCAAAGTGCGGCTCTGTTTGACTCGATGACGGTGTTGGACAATGTGATGTTTCCGTTGAATATGTTTAGCAATGATACTTTGCGTGAGCGTACCAAACGGGCGATGTTCTGCTTGGATCGTGTGAATCTGGGGGAAGCGAAAGATAAGTTTCCGGGAGAAATCAGTGGGGGGATGCAGAAGCGTGTGGCTATTGCACGTGCGATTGCCCTGAATCCGCAATATTTGTTTTGTGATGAACCCAACTCGGGACTCGATCCGAAAACGTCATTGGTGATTGATGATCTTATCCACGATATTACTCAGGAATATAACATGACGACCATTATCAATACGCATGATATGAACTCTGTATTGGGAATTGGCGAGAAGGTGATTTATATTTATGAAGGACATAAAGAGTGGGAAGGAACAAAAGATGATATCTTTACCTCAACCAACGAACGACTGAATAACTTTATCTTTGCTTCAGACTTGCTCCGTAAGGTAAAGGACGTGGAAGTGCAGGGAATGGAAGGATAATAAAAAAACTTCTGTCATCGGGTGACAGAAGTTTTTTTTATTAGCTATATTAGCGTCGGCAATTAAGCTCTAGGTCTAGCTTCTTTAACTACCATTGTACGACCCATGTATTCAGCTCCGTTCAATTCAGCAATAGCTTTTGCAGCTGCAGCGTCGTCTTCCATTTCGACGAAAGCGAATCCCTTGGATTTACCGGTTTCACGGTCCATAACAACTTTAACTGATGATACTGCTCCGTAATCTTCCATCACTTGTTGCAGATCTCCTTCCTTAACACGGTAGTTAAGGTTTCCAACATAAATGTTCATAATGAAAATGATAAAAAATAAATAAATGAATAAAACTCTCTGGACAGATGGTTACTAATAAAAAGATTAAAACGACAGAGAGTTTACAAATGCGTTTCGTAACGGAAGTAAAAACCTTGTAATCAAATCGAGAAACTAATGGTCCATCAATCCGCGGCAAAGAAAAGAATAATTTTTGGATTAATCATCTTTTTGGAAGGTTAATTTGCGGATTATCAGAAAAAAAGTTCTTTCCTTTTCTCTTGAAAGAAAAGAAAGAACCAAAGAATACTTCAAGAAAGTTCTCATATTTGGTATCTGCAAGTGAACTTGTAGTTACACTTGCTAAATCAGACTTTTCAAGGCTGACTTTTATCTTCCACTTGCTTCCTTCACTGTGCTAAAGGACAGAAACTTGCTAGGCTCAAACAGTCTGTCTTATTAACGCTCCGTTATGGGCGCTCGCTTGATGGAGAAAAATAGACCGGGGAGCTGCGGCGTGGTTGTTGCTAATGGTTTAATGTTGTTTATATATGAGGAATGGATGAAATAATTAATAAAAGATGTGTGAAAGATGGGTGGTGTTGCTGAAAATAAATCTGCAATGTCTTTTGAAATTTGAAAGATTAGCACTAATTTTGCACCCTCTTTGAGTATAGAACAAAGTATAAATCAAATAAATAATTGTCAGAATGAACGTTTCATTACAAAACATTGACAAAGTAAGCGCAGAGCTTACTGTAAAGCTTGAGAAAGCAGATTATCAGGAGAAAGTAGACAAAGAGTTGAAATCACTCCGTCAGAAGGCACAGATTCCGGGATTCCGTAAAGGTATGGTGCCGACAAGTCTTATTAAAAAGATGTATGGTAAATCGGTGATTGCAGAAGTTGTCAATAAGACATTGCAAGAAGCTGTTTACAACTATATTAAAGAGAATAAGGTGAATATGTTGGGCGAGCCGTTGCCTAACGAAGAAAAGCAACAGAATATTGATCTCGATACAATGGAAGAGTTCGATTTCGTGTTCGATATCGCTTTGGCACCTGAATTTAAAGCAGAAGTAAGCGCTCAAGATAAAGTAGATTATTATTCTATCGAAGTTTCTGAAGAAATGGTCGACAACCAGGTGAAGATGTACACTCAACGCACTGGTAAGTATGATAAGGTAGACGCTTACGAAGATAATGATATGTTGAAAGGTCTGCTGGCACAGTTGGACGAAGAAGGCAATACAAAAGAAGGTGGTATTCAGGTAGAAGCTGCAGTGTTGATGCCTGCTTATATGAAGAATGACGATCAGAAAGCTATTTTTGCTAACGCAAAAGTAAATGATGTATTGGTGTTCAATCCGAATGTTGCTTATGACGGACATGCTGCTGAACTAGGTTCTTTGTTGAAGATCGACAAGGAAATTGCGAAAGACGTTAAGTCTGACTTCAGCTTCCAGGTAGAAGAAATCACTCGTTTTATTCCGGGTGAATTGACTCAGGAAGTGTTCGACCAGGCGTTCGGCGAAGGTGTTGTGAAGACTGAAGAAGAATTCCGTGCTAAGATTAAAGAAGAAATCGCAGCAAGATTTGTTGCTGACAGCGATTATAAGTTCCTGATCGATATTCGCAAAGTGATGATGGAAAAAGTAGGTAAGTTGGAATTCTCTGACGCTCTGCTGAAACGTATCATGTTGTTGAACAACGAAGAAAAGGGCGAAGAATATGTTGCTGAAAACTATGATAAGAGTATTGAAGAACTGACTTGGCACTTGATTAAGGAACAGTTAGTGGAAGCAAACGATATCAAAGTTGAGCAGGAAGATGTTCTGAAGATGGCTAGAGAAACAACGAAGGCACAGTTTGCTCAATACGGTATGTTGTCTATCCCTGATGATGTGCTTGACAACTATGCACAGGAGATGTTGAAGAAGAAAGAAACTATCAATAACCTGGTAAGTCGTGTTGTAGAAGTGAAGTTGGCTGCTGCTCTGAAAGCGCAGGTTACTTTGGAAAACAAGAACGTTTCAATCGAAGAATTCAATAAGATGTTTGAATAATCATTCGGTTGAATAGAATATAAAGTCACAGAAACACAGAGTTTTTATAAAATTATAACTCTGTGTTTTTTTGTGTCTCTGTATTCTTTTTCGTTTCTTTGTACTTACGTTTATTTTAATTTATAAGAAAGGAACAATTAAATGGATGATTTTAGAAAATACGCAACCAAGCATTTAGGAATGAATGGCATGGTATTGGATGATGTGATTAAATCGCAGGCCGGGTATTTGAATCCCTATATTTTGGAAGAAAGACAGTTGAATGTTACTCAACTCGATGTTTTTTCCCGTTTGATGATGGACCGCATCATTTTCCTCGGTACACAAGTAGATGACTATACAGCGAATACGCTTCAGGCACAGTTGCTGTATTTGGATTCTGTTGATCCGAGTAAGGATATCTCTATCTATATCAACTCTCCGGGCGGAAGTGTATACGCCGGACTGGGTATTTATGATACGATGCAGTTTATTTCTAGTGATGTTGCTACAATCTGTACAGGTATGGCAGCTTCAATGGCGGCAGTATTGCTTGTTGCCGGTGCTGAAGGTAAACGTTCTGCGTTGCCTCACTCACGTGTGATGATTCACCAGCCGATGGGTGGTGCGCAAGGACAAGCATCGGACATTGAAATCACAGCTCGTGAGATTCAGAAATTGAAGAAAGAACTTTATACGATCATCGCCGATCATTCGCATACTGATTTTGATAAAGTATGGGCGGACTCTGACCGCGACTACTGGATGACAGCTCAGGAAGCGAAAGAATACGGTATGATTGATGAGGTATTGATTAAGAAATAAAAATGGCTGATTCAAAGACAAAGAAAAGGTGTAGCTTCTGCGGACGGTCGGAGAATGAAGTCGGATTCCTGATTACGGGAATGAACGGCTATATCTGCGACAGTTGTGCTACCCAGGCTTATGAGATCACTCAGGAAGCATTGGGCGAAGGCAAGAAAAGTGCGGGAGCTACCAAACTCAATTTAAAAGAACTGCCCAAACCGGTAGAAATCAAGAAATTCCTCGACCAGTATGTGATCGGACAGGATGATGCGAAACGCTTCCTTTCCGTATCGGTCTATAACCATTATAAGCGTCTGTTGCAAAAAGACAGCGGGGATGATGTGGAGATTGAAAAGTCGAACATTATTATGGTAGGTAGTACCGGAACCGGAAAGACGTTGCTTGCACGTACGATTGCTAAATTGCTACACGTGCCGTTTACTATTGTAGATGCTACGGTACTGACAGAGGCTGGTTATGTAGGCGAAGATATCGAAAGTATTTTAACCCGTTTGCTTCAAGTGGCAGATTATAATGTACCTGAAGCAGAGCAGGGTATTGTGTTTATCGACGAGATCGACAAGATTGCTCGCAAAGGAGATAACCCTTCTATCACTCGCGATGTGAGCGGTGAAGGTGTACAGCAGGGATTACTGAAATTACTCGAAGGTTCTGTTGTGAATGTACCTCCCCAGGGTGGTCGTAAGCATCCGGACCAGAAGATGATTCCGGTAAATACTAAAAATATTCTCTTTATCTGTGGCGGTGCTTTCGACGGTATCGAAAAGAAGATCGCCCAACGGTTGAATACACATGTCGTAGGTTATACGGCGTCGCAGAAAACAGCGACGGTGGACAAGAATAACATGATGCAGTACATCGCTCCGCAGGATTTGAAGTCATTCGGACTGATTCCCGAAATTATCGGTCGTCTTCCGGTACTGACCTATTTGAATCCGTTGGATCGGGATGCGCTTCGTGCTATCCTCACCGAACCGAAAAACTCTATCATCAAGCAGTACATCAAACTGTTTGAAATGGATGGTATCAAGCTCACATTTGAAGATGCTGTCTTCGAATATATCGTCAATAAGGCGGTAGAATATAAGCTGGGTGCCCGCGGTTTGCGCTCTATTGTGGAAACAATCATGATGGATGTCATGTTTGAAATCCCTTCAGAGGACAAAAAAGAGTATAAGGTGACGCTGGATTATGCAAAGATGCAACTGGAAAAAGCGAATATAGCACGACTACAAACTGCTTAAAATCAGAGAGTAAGACAACGAAAGATGATCGTAACTGTATTTTCTTAAAAATATTAGTCGCATTTTGCTTGGTAATTACGAAGTTGTTTATAACTTTGTTTGGCTCTCTTGAAGGAAGGAGCCTACTAAAGTTAAACCATGAACTGAATAAAACAACCTAAGTTAAGATGGCAAGGAAGATTAATTTAACAGATGAACTGAAGAAGTATTTCGGATTTAACAAGTTCAAGGGAAACCAGGAAGCGATCATTAGCAACTTGCTCGATGGTAAAGATACCTTTGTACTGATGCCTACCGGTGGCGGGAAATCTTTATGCTATCAGCTACCTTCGCTCTTGATGGAAGGTACGGCAATTGTAATTTCTCCGCTTATTGCGTTGATGAAGAATCAAGTGGATGCAATGCGCAATTTCAGTGAAGAAGATGGCATCGCCCATTTTATCAATTCTTCATTAAACAAAGGAGCGATAGACCAAGTGAGGTCGGACATCCTTGCCGGAAAGACAAAATTGCTATATGTGGCGCCGGAATCGCTGACGAAAGAAGAAAATGTAGAATTTTTGCGTTCGGTGAAGATTTCGTTCTACGCAGTAGACGAAGCTCACTGTATTTCTGAATGGGGACATGACTTCCGACCGGAATACCGTCGTATTCGCCCTATTATCAACGAAATAGGAAAGGCTCCGTTGATTGCGTTGACCGCAACAGCGACACCAAAGGTACAGCATGATATCCAGAAAAATCTGGGAATGGTAGATGCTCAAGTTTTCAAATCGTCGTTCAACCGTTCGAACCTTTATTATGAGGTACGCGCGAAGACCGCTAATATTGACAGGGATATTATCAAGTTTATTAAAAACAATCCGGAAAAATCGGGCATTATCTATTGCCTTAGCCGGAAAAAAGTAGAGGAACTTGCTGAAATCCTCCAGGCAAACGGTATTAATGCGCGTCCTTATCATGCAGGGATGGATTCGTTGGCGCGGACCAAGAATCAGGATGATTTCCTGATGGAAAAAGTGGATGTTATTGTAGCAACTATCGCTTTCGGTATGGGAATCGACAAGCCCGATGTGCGGTTTGTGATTCACTATGATATTCCGAAGAGCTTGGAAGGATATTATCAGGAGACAGGACGCGCCGGCAGAGATGGCGGTGAAGGTCAGTGCATAACCTTTTATACAAACAAAGACTTGCAGAAACTTGAGAAGTTCATGCAAGGAAAACCTGTGGCAGAGCAGGAAATTGGCAAGCAGCTTCTGTTGGAAACCGCTGCTTATGCCGAATCTTCCGTATGCCGGCGCAAGACGTTGCTGCATTATTTCGGCGAAGAATATACGGAAGAGAATTGTGGAAATTGTGACAACTGTTTAAACCCTAAGAAACAAGTGGAGGCTCAAGAATTATTGTGTACCGTGATTGAAGCGATTATCGCGGTGAAAGAAAATTTTAAAGCAGATTATATAATAGACATACTACAAGGTAAAGAAACTTCGGAAGTACAGGCGCATTTGCATGAAGACCTTGAGGTTTTCGGTTCTGGTATGGGCGAAGAAGACAAAACATGGAATGCGGTGATTCGCCAGGCTTTGATAGCGGGTTACTTGAGCAAGGATGTGGAGCATTACGGACTCCTGAAAGTGACAGAGGAAGGGCACAAGTTCCTGAAGAAGCCGAAGTCATTCAAGATTACCGAGGATAATGACTTTGAAGAGGTAGAGGAAGAAGCACCGGCACGTGGCGGGGGCTCTTGTGCGGTAGACCCGGCTCTCTACTCAATGTTGAAAGACCTGCGGAAGAAACTCTCGAAGAAACTGGAAGTGCCGCCTTATGTGATCTTCCAAGATCCGTCTTTGGAAGCGATGGCTACCATTTATCCGGTGACATTGGATGAGTTACAGAATATACCGGGCGTAGGAGCCGGAAAAGCAAAACGTTACGGTGAAGAGTTCTGTAAATTAATCAAACGCCATTGTGAAGAGAATGAAATAGAACGTCCTGAAGACTTGCGGGTACGTACGGTTGCCAATAAATCTAAGATGAAGGTCGCTATCATTCAGGCTATTGACCGTAAAGTGGCGTTAGATGATATCGCTCTTTCCAAAGGTATCGAATTTGGTGAACTCTTGGACGAGGTAGAAGCTATCGTCTATTCGGGAACCAAACTGAATATTGATTATTTCCTGGAAGAAATTATGGATGAAGATCACATGCTCGATATCTACGATTATTTCAAGGAATCTACCACTGATAAGATTGATGATGCGCTTGATGAATTAGGCGATGACTTCACTGAAGAGGAAGTTCGCTTGGTACGTATTAAGTTCATCTCTGAAATGGCCAATTAAAAAAGCGAAAAAAACAGGCGTGCAGGTATGCAGTTTTGAATAAAAACCGTATATTTAGATTGGGTACTGTTTATCAGTAACTTACAAAGTTAGTTCCTCAAATTTGTACTTATCTAGCCTTGTTTGAACGACACAAAGATAGGATTAATTATGTATAAGGCATAATTTTGAGATTAGAATTTTAGTCTGCATTTAGATGTGACAATTCATATTTAGATACAAAAAAGCCAGCTATCATCTCGATAACTGGCTTTTAATTTTTCAATCATTTATTTGCTTAGTATATCTTCATAATACTCGGCAAAGTTCTCTGCATAGTTCTTAGCTTCTGGACTTCCTTTAGGTTTAGGATAATTTACATGCCAGACATCTTTATTCATTGCTTCAATTATGGAGACCATTTGTTCTATGGTCGGATTCTTGTCCTTGAAGAATTGTTTTAGTCCTTTTGCCAACCTACCATTATTGAATGTCTTTTCACTCATCTTACTGGCTTTAAATGCCTGTAAAAGTTTATCTCCCATTGATTGGGTGTCCTCACTCAATCTCAGGTTTTTTGGAAGTTTGTCAATGCCAACCTTCAAATCTTTCACTACATTAGCTTTCAACTCTGGTTGTCCCATTGTATAAAGTCCATAAACAAACTCTGGCTTCAAGTCGTAATCACCTATTATCCTTTCAATGTAGTCAATCTGTGCATTACCAGTACTTAGCCCAGACCCATTAAAATCTTTGTAGTTCCAAGGCTTGCCATTGTTGATTGATGCTGTAAAGAGTGGCAGACTCATCTCTTCTGGGAGTTTAACAATTTCCACCATAGATGATTCGTCAAAAGTAAACTTGCCCTCTGATTCCAAAATCCCCATAGCAATTAACCGGTGCTGTCCATCGACAGGAGATTTTGCTTTTTTCCTTTCTTCCTCATTTGTAACCTCTTCTGTTTCTACCATAAAGTTAGTTATAGATAAAGGCTTGTCATTGCGTTTGGGTATTACAGAAACTTTATACAGTTTCTCACCTTTGAGGTCATCACCCTCAACCATCTTGATTTTACCCATTGAAGGTTGAAAGCCATACTTGCTAATCATAGAATAGCATTTAACAACATTTTCAGTAACAATATCTCTGTTACTTTCATAAAAATAATATTCGAACATTTTTGTCTTGCAGTTTTTAGGCTGGTGCGCTCCAGTTTTAGATTATACTGCAAAGGTGAGGATTTTAGAAAGAAGCAAAAGGGAGAAGAATTAGTCCTATTTTCTCCTCCCCCTTAAAACAGAAGCCACATTATAATGCGATTAAAGATAGAAGTTGTTTACAGTTCTAATTTCCTTATTTTTGTATTGTTTGATAAGTTTCTTCAAAGTATCATCATCTCCTAAATATCCATCTGTTTTGGATAATTGGGTAAAGTAAATTAGATTAGATATAAGTAACAGTTTACTGAAATTCATCCCACTACCTTTTGGGGCTCTTTGATTGTTAAATTCAGGATTGGTTTCAAAAAAATAAAGTATCATCTTCGCAAATAGATAAATACGTGCTGTATATAATTCTTTTGTTTTATATAGTGATACAATTTCTCTACTCATTCTACTGTCTTGTTCAATATTTTCAAGACCATCTTCCAGCAGACAGGCTATATAGAAAATTGTATTGGGATTGGTTATGACTAAAGGATGCTTTCCTCCTTTTAAAGTCAAAGTTAGAAATTTATTAAAAGAAATACCTGATATTTTATTAACACCTTTATCTTCTTTACAAGTACTGGCAACTATATTAATAAATTTTTCTAATTCTTCTTTGGGAGAATCATACAATTTCAGCCCTTCTAAACAGCTTCCATTACTATAATCAAAAACAAATAAGACTAAATACCAGAATTTATTAATGTCAATGCCTATCCCCTGCAATGCTTTTTGTATACTATCCTCTTTCTTATAATCAGCATAGCTGAATTTATTCTCAATAAACTTCCGATTATATCTATTCTTGAAAATATCAAGAGCTTGTGTCTCTAAAATATATGTGCCTTCATATACATCTGGACAAAATTCCATAGCAACTTGCTTTACATATTCTAGTAAATCATCTTCTTCTTTTACATATTTGTCTAATGTAAACTTATCTATTGGCTTTATATCTTCCATATCTCTAATCTTAAATTATGCCTTAAAGATAGAAAGAATTAGATAAAAAAATAAGGCAGTAAATGAAATTTCACTTACCACCTTAACCTTTGACTTATCTTTCTTAGTTACACCCTGCGTTTCTTGTTATATCCTAGATTATAGAACTTCTTAAACATCTCCCAAATGTAGCCAATAAATCCAATTATGATGAATGGTAGGAAAGGCAGAAGAAGGCTACTCCAACCATAGCCCAAACACAACCCTACAATTACGCCAATGACATATAAGGCTGTTATAATTCCGCAACCTATCATTACCCCTCTTCCTCCTGCCGTTGCGTATTTAATTGGAGCATTAGGGGTAAAGAAATCTGGTTCTTTATTCTCTGATTGATTATTCATAGATTAGTTATATTAATTAATAATACGTGTTATGTTTGAAATAAAGTTACTGATTATTAACCTATTAAACTAATGCAAGAATGTTAAGTATTGTTACTAAGTTGTTCATCTGCTTGTT
>CAPYSS010000055.1:0-16250 GCA_948742525.1 Bacteroides caecimuris
GTAATTCTCCCAAAGTCCTTATTATAAAGAACTAAGAAAGCTATTCCAAAATTACGAAAAAATTCCGGTATTCAAATTCAACATTATCTGTGCTTTTGACAAACAAACAGCATTTTCTATGGATAGGCGATTGATTCCAAAATAGATAAGGCACTGTCAGGACATGTTTCCATTAATGATATTCTATGATACAACAGCAGCAATTTTCGATCAAACAAAAAATCAAGAGCTGCAACTTCAATCTCCTCATAAAGGAAGTTGAAATGGCAGCTCTTTCTTCATAAGCTAAGCCTCGTTTCAGACTGTTTTACAGACCAAAAGCAGCTTTAATTTTATCTACGTAGTCGAGTTTCTCCCATGTAAAGAGTTCCACTTCCACAGTTTTGTCTCCTTCATAACGAGAGAAGAATTTCTTCGTTATCACTTGCGGTTCACGTCCCATGTGACCGTAAGCGGCTGTTTCCTGATAAATAGGATTACGAAGTTTCAGACGTTCTTCGATAGCTTTCGGGCGAAGATCGAACAATTGGTCGATAACACGTGCAATCTCGCCATCAGTCATGTTGACGTGAGAACGGCCGTAAGTATCGACAAAGATATTGATCGGACGAGCCACACCGATAGCATAGCTCACCTGTACAAGCATTTCGTCTGCCACGCCTGCCGCAACCATATTCTTTGCGATGTGACGTGCTGCATAAGCTGCACTACGGTCTACCTTGCTAGGATCTTTTCCGGAGAAAGCACCACCACCGTGAGCACCTTTACCGCCGTAAGTATCAACGATAATCTTACGACCCGTCAAACCGGTATCTCCGTGAGGACCACCGATCACGAATTTTCCGGTAGGATTCACATGATAGATGATTTTATCATTGAACAGTGCCAACACCTTATCGTGATGAATAGAAGCAATCACACGAGGCATCAGAATCTCGATCACATCACGGCGGATGATAGACAACATTTCTTCGTCAGCTTTCAGTTGAGCAGCTTGCGAGTCATCTTCCGGTTGGATAAAGTCATCATGTTGTGTAGAAACAACGATTGTATCGATACGGACAGGCGTTCCGTTGTCATCATATTCGATAGTAACCTGGCTTTTGGCATCGGGGCGGAGGTAAGTCATTACCTTTCCTTCACGGCGGATGTCGGCCAGCACTTGCAGAATGCGGTGTGCCAAATCAAGAGAAAGCGGCATGTAGTTTTCCGTTTCATTGGTAGCATAACCAAACATCATTCCCTGGTCGCCTGCGCCCTGTTCCATCGGGTCCTGACGTTCTACACCACGGTTGATATCGGGGCTTTGCTCATGAATGGCGGAAAGTACACCACAAGAGTTGCTTTCGAACATGTACTCTCCTTTGGTATAACCGATTTTCTTAATCACTTCGCGTGCGATGAGCTGTAGGTCAACGTACGCTTTTGTTTTCACTTCACCCGCTAGCACCACTTGTCCGGTAGTCACTAGTGTTTCGCAAGCTACTTTCGAACTGGGGTCGTAAGCCAACAGTTTGTCAAGCACGGCATCCGATATTTGATCGGCTACCTTGTCGGGGTGTCCTTCTGACACCGATTCGGATGTAAATAAGTATCCCATCTTTCTTAAATTAAGAATTAAAAAATAAGAATCAAGAATGAGAGAGTAGGAGAGGCGAGTGCTGCAAAGGATAAGCCGAAAGGCGTCAATCAGACGTGTTTTAGCATTTTTTTCCGTGGTTGCAAGCTACTCAAATCTGTCCACACTTTCATTTCGGTTGCAAAGATAAAGAGATTTCGGAGATAATAAGTATCTTTGCCATGTATTTAACACATAAATAGATTTATAATGATTCTAAATAAGAAATTAAAAACGCTTTTGGTGCTGGCGCTCTATGTAGGATTCACGATTGCTATCTACGCCATTGTTTGCCATTTCATCGACAAGCCGTTTCAGGAGATTCATTTGCTGTATGCAACACTGATAGGATGCATCGCCTATTTGCCGGTGTTTATTGCGGAGAAAAAGAAATAAATAGTCTGTTTGGTGCGTATATATACTCACCATACTGGATATATATATCCAATACGCTGTACATATATGCCCAATACGGTGAGTATATATGCCCACCGGACAGGGGTTAGAGTGCGTTCAAAATACCTTTCATTGTCTTTCCCAACACAGGGTGCAAGATGTCCGGAGCAATTTCCGCCAGTGGTTTCATAACGAAGTCACGTTCTGCCATCAACGGATGGGGGAGGGTCAGCTCTGCTCCGGAAGCAGAGGTCACAGAAAGCACTAAATCTTCATAAAGTAACAGGTCAATATCAATCAGACGGTCGCTATATATTCCGTTGACGGACTTTTTGGTACGCCCCAGCTCCCTTTCAATCATTTGCGTCTCTTGCAATACTTCCAATGGAGATAATTCCGTTTCTACACAAGCGGCCGCATTCAGGAAACTGTTTTCAGAAGCAAAGCCCCAGGGGGCAGTAACATAAAAAGCAGACAGGGAAACTACTTTCCCTACCTGCTCTCTTATTTTTTGCACGGCATCCCGAAGATTTTGTTCTTTATCTCCAAGGTTAGTGCCGAGTCCCAAATATACTTTTGCCATTATTTGTCCAAAATCAGCATGGCATCTCCATACGTACCGAAACGGTAACCTTCCTTCAATGCTACATGGTAAGCATCCATCACCTGGTCATAACCACCGAAAGCTGCTACAATCATCAGCAGGGTAGAAAGCGGCATGTGGAAATTGGAAATCATTGAATTGGCTACGGTAAATTCATACGGAGGGAAGATAAACTTGTTAGTCCATCCTTCGAATTCTTTCAGATGTCCGTCGGTGCTGACTGCGCTTTCAATAGCACGCATCACGGTCGTACCTACCGCACAAACATTTCTGCCGTTATCTTTGGCACGGTTCACGGTTTTCACCGCCATTTCGTCTACAAACATTTGTTCCGAATCCATTTTGTGCTTTGTCAAGTCCTCTACGTCGATGTCGCGGAAGTTACCCAAACCAGCGTGCAAAGTGATATACGCAAAGTCTATACCTTTGATTTCCAAACGTTTCATCAGCTCACGGCTGAAATGCAAACTAGCAGTCGGAGCTGTCACCGCACCTTCATTCTTCGCAAAGATAGACTGGAAACGTTCAGCATCTTCCGGTTCCACGGGACGGTTGATGATAGAGTGGGGAAGGGGAGTCTCACCCAAAGAGTACAAAGCTTTTTTGAACTCGTCATGAGGTCCGTCATAAAGGAAACGGAGCGTACGCCCGCGGGAAGTGGTGTTATCAATCACCTCTGCCACCATCGAATCGTCCGGACCGAAATACAGTTTGTTACCGATACGGATCTTACGTGCCGGATCGACCAATACGTCCCACAAACGAAGTTCTTCATTCAACTCACGCAACAAGAATACTTCGATACGAGCACCTGTCTTCTCCTTGTTACCATACAAACGGGCAGGGAACACCTTCGTATCGTTGAATACAAACACATCCTTATCATCAAAGTAGTCCAACACATCTTTGAACATCTTGTGCTCAATCTCACCTGTTTTACGATGCAATACCATCAAACGAGACTCATCCCTATATTTCATAGGATGTAGAGCGATCTTATCCTCGGGTAACTTAAATTTGAATTGTGATAATTTCATATCTATTCCTTATTACGTTAATTATTTTCTTCCTCATTTTCTATTTCCTGTCCGTCAATCCACTCTTTAAAGTGTTCGGGGTTCAGGCAGTCTTCCAACCGGACGTCACCTACACGGGTGCGGATCAATCCTGTCAGATGGGCGCCGCTGTGGAGCGCTTCACCAATATCACGCGCCAGAGCACGAATATATGTCCCTTTGCTGCATACGACACGGATTCGCATCATCGGCTCCGAATCGTCCAGGCGACATTCCAGCAATTCAATCTCATCGATAACAAGCTGCTTTGCCTTTAGTTCGACTTCTTCGCCTTTCCGCGCCAGTTCGTAGGCACGTTTACCATCTACCATGCAGGCGGAAAAAGCAGGCGGCACTTGTTCTATCGCACCGATAAAGCGCGCCAGCACTTCTTCCACCAGTTCCTGCGTAATATGCTCAGTAGGGTAGGTGGCATCTATCTCATGTTCCAAATCGTATGACGGGGTAGTAGCGCCCAAACGCAACGTTGCAACGTACTCCTTCGTATGATATTGAAACTCCTCTATTCTCTTTGTAGCCTTGCCTGTGCATACAATCATCACTCCCGTTGCAAGAGGATCCAGCGTTCCGGCATGGCCGACTTTTAGTTTTTTCACTCCGATCCGACGGCAAATATGATAGCGGGCATGCCCTACTACCTTAAATGAAGTCCAGCCAAGAGGTTTGTTGAAAAACAGTACTTCTCCTTTTTTAAAATTCATCAGCTCAATATAATCGTTACCAACCCTGCTATCGCGCAATAAATAGCGAAATAGATCAGTTTTCCTTTCTTCACCACATTAATCATCCACTTACAAGCCAGGCAACCCGCCACGAAAGCAGCCAGAAAACCGACAATCAGCGACAACGCAGGAATATCACCTACCACATCTTCGCCCTTCATCATCTTCATCCCGTCGAGCAACGCTTCCCCCAAGATAGGCGGAATAACCATCAGGAAAGAAAATTGCGCCAATTTCGCCTTGTTGTCACCCAGCAGAAGCCCCGTAGCAATGGTAGACCCCGAACGAGACAACCCCGGCATAACCGCGCAAGCTTGTGCGATACCGATAATCAAAGCATCCTTCATCGAGATTTTTTCTTTCTGACGCGGCTTATAGTAATAAGAGAAAGTCAGCAGGGCGGCAGTCAACAACAACATACAGCCCACAACCAGCAGTCCCGAACCAAAAATCGCCTCCACATAATCCTTAAAGAACACTCCTACGATACCAATCGGTATCATTGAAATCAATATGTTGATGACATATCGCGTCTCATCATTCATTTGAAATTTGAACAGACCACGAAATATCCAATCTATCTCTTTCCACAGAATCACCAATGTACTACACACCGTAGCTACATGTACCACAATCGTGAATGCCAGATTCTCCTCTCCCTGTATGCCGAACAATGCCGATCCAATGGCCAAATGACCACTACTACTTACAGGCAAGTACTCTGTCAGTCCCTGAATCAGCCCAAGAATCAATGCTTCTAACCAACTCATACTTCTTTATTGTTCTACTTTTGTTTTAGGCTTACGCAATACGGCATATATCATAGACAAGAAACCAAACAGGCAAACGGCCGGCGCTACCTTGATTCTGCGTACACTGAAAATATCGGGTTCAAAAGCAGTTTCGGACGATGCTGGTCCCGTCATCAATAGAAAGCCGATAATAACAATCGCCATCCCTATCGCGAGCAAGATAAAGTTCACTTTATCAAAGGCAAATTTTTGCTTGTCAGACATAGTTTATTAATTTTAAATATAGTACAGGCTGTTGGCTTTCATTCTCAAATATTTATTCATGGAGAAATAGGCACATAGCCACGTTATTACAATTCCAAATACCAATACGCTTGCACAGACAATCAACATGACTTCGGGCGTGATGACCTGAAGCAATTCCTGCTCGTACGTCACCGCCCAATAAGCGGTTCCCATCAATACGGAATCGGCAACGATGGCTGCCAGTATTCCGCTCCATACATTCTTTCGGAGGAATGGCCTTCGGATGAATCCCCAACTCGCCCCTACCAGTTTCATTGTATGAATGAGGAAGCGTTTCGAGTAGATGGCCAGCCTTATTGTGTTGTTTATCAGTGCAAAAGAAATAAAAGTGAGCACCACTGCCAGAGCGAGCAGCACCAGGCTGATATTTCGTATGTTATCATTCACAGCGTCAATCAGTTCCTTTCGATAGAGCACGTCTTGAATATTGGTGTTCTTTTTAATCATTTTCTCTATCTTCGCAATGCTGTCGGAATTGGCATAGTCGGAATGGAGCTTGATTTCGATGGAAGCGGTAAAGGGGTTATAGCCCAAAAATTCTTCCGGGTCGGTTCCCATTGCCTCCGTCTGCTCTTTCAATGCTTGTTTTTTAGAGATGTATTCGGATTGTTTCACGAAAGGTTCCTGATTCAGTTTCTTCTGAAGTTTCAGTATATCCGCTTCTTTCATATCGTCACTGATAAGAACGGAGAAACTGATATTCTCGCGAACGTATACGGAAAGATTGTGCGCCGTCAATACGAAAAAGACAACCAATCCTAACAACAGCAACACCAGTGTCGTACTGATACTCGACGTGATGAACTGCATGTCGAAGATTGAACCTGACTTATATTTGTTTTGATTTCCCATGCGTTATCTCTTTTTTCGGAATACATAAATCATGGAACTACTGCGTTCTTTCCGTCCTAAAGCATTAAACCACGCTAACGTTCCGGCAAACATCCCTTTCAGGAAACTGCACGAACTGCCACGATGTTTCTCGCTCAACATGGATACGTAGAACGCATCGAACGGCATCGGATGACGCGCCGCCATAACAAAGCCATGACGGGAAGCCAGTTGTTGTATAGTGCCCGGAGTGAAATGCCAGAGATGACGGGGAACGTCGTAAGCCGCCCAATACTCGCCGTAGCGTTGAGCATCATAAGAAGAACAGTTGGGTACAGCTACAATCAATACTCCTTTTTCTGTCAGCAACTCATGAAGTCGCTGCCACACCTCATCAAGGTGTTCCAAATGTTCCATCACATGCCAAAGGGTGATAACATCAAAGCTGCCGGGAGCAAACTCTTTCAGAGCCGATTCGGGCTTTACGTCCAGATCGAAATGCAGCTTCGCAAACTCACGTGCCTGCGGACTTTTCTCCACCGCCTCCACCTTCCAGCCCCGGCGAACCATCGTATCGGAAAAGTAACCGGTTCCCGTACCTATATCGAGCAAACGCCCCGTTTTACGATGCGCTTCTTTAGCTACCAGACGCGCTTTGCGGCCCAGCATATAGGAACGTACATAATGGTAGATATTATTCATCGCGCCTTTACGCGTATCGGTGTGAGAGATATAGTCGGGAGTCTCATAATACTTGCCTATCTCTGCTTCCACGGGGACTCCTTGTGTGAATGTAAATCCACAGCCCTCACACGAATACAGTTCAAACTGTTCGCCCGAAGCATAAAAATCCGTGCAAGTCATGACGCGCTTCAAGTGCGCACCGCCACACACCGGACAAGCATTTATACTGAGTTTCTCCATTAACTATCTAAGCAAAATTAAGTGCTGCCTCGAATGACAAGACAACACTATACCCGAATTTGGTGCAAAGAAACAAATAAAAAGTGATGGATTGGGGTTTTGTTAAGGACTTTTAATAGAAGAGTTGTCTCTGATACAATATAAGCCTGAATTGATGAGACTATGATAGACTATTAACATTTCGACAAGGCGGAAAAATGGAAGAGACAACATTCGATTCAACAGAGGAAATGGTCAAACAAAAAGAAATCGGTATGTATCAAAGTTCAAAGCTGATCCATACCGGAAGTCATGGCCTAAAAGAATATTTCACAAAATATAATAAGACTCGAACATGGTTAACTAAATTGATTTCCAAGTCACTTCATACTAGAATAAGACGCTATAATTTATATGTGTATTTATTATTATCAGTAAATACATATAGTACATCATCCTGAATATTAAAGTCATCAATTAAATCAGTCGTCATATCTTGAACAATTTCCCCATAAGAGTTAACTGTTCTAATATAAGTTTCTTCCAAAACAAGCATTTTGTTATCATCTATTTGATAAACACCAATCAATGGGCTAGTTAATCCTATTTCTTTTATAACTTGACCTTCCTTATTATCAATAAAATATACATAAGAATCAAAACATATAATTACGATATTCTTATTTATCCAAAAACATATCTTTATATTTTCTTTAATAAAGTCGCTACAAAATGACAAAGTAAACTCCTTTTCTTGTGTAATTGAATTGCAAAATACATAACAATAATACAATTCTCCATACGTATTTTCCAAAACCAATTGTTTTTGACTATTTATATTATTTAAAAACAAGGTTTGTTCTCGAAATGAACCAAAACAGTATTCTTTTACATACAAGTTTTTTACAATTATATTCATATTATTTACCTCCAAATAGTTCTATAGTTATTAATCGGTTATTTTCCCAAATACTTTGCATTTTTACTCCCCCATTGGGACCCATTAGAAGCGACTCAGGTATAAAACGCCCGTTATTTTGTAGTACTCCAGGTGTCTTATAAACATTTTGTAGATATCTACTGAGATAGGCCCTACCTGTAGGAGTATCGAAATTTCCAATACTTTGTAATTGCTTTAACATACTTTTTGACCGTTCTATATTATGCGCCTTTCCTGTCGCTTTGCCAAACAGATACTCCAATTTGCCACCTATTTGTACATCGAAGTGCTGCCCATCTTGATTTAACCTAGAGTAATGTAAAAAAGCCCTGACATGAAACTAATAGTTAAGAGTTCTCATGTCAGGACAAACATCAAATACGGTTATCGAATATGATGAACTAAATCACAACATGGTTTAGAAATATCTATTCCGTTATAATCGCCTTTTCGAACTCTATTCCTGTTAATTTTTCTTTTTGTATTTTCTTTTTAATGTCTTCATTAACATAGAATGAAGAAGGTATTTTCCAAAAATTATAGGATGAAGGACATACAAACAAATTGTAATCTTTAATCTTAGAGAAAGAAAAGACAGGCTTTATTACACTTTCTTTTCTTTCATCCATAAATAATGTTTTCTTCTTGTCCAACACATCCATTTGCTTATTGAAGCGCAAAATGTAATACTGCCTAGTTTCACCTAAATTTCTAAGATTGCAAGTAATCCAATCTATTTGCTCATTGCCTTTCAAACTTGCTTCAATTATACTTTTAAACTTTTCAGACATTATAGGCCACACTAAGTTATTAGGCTGATAATCCAGCCACACATCTTTTACTATTACCGTATTGTCATCAATAGTTAAGCCATCTTTTCCCTCCTTAATTCTTCTCAAGTTAAAATCTAACGGCATTTCATTTTTGCCTTCCAACCGAGATATTAACTCATAATCGAATTGATTTTCACCCTCATAACATGCACTTGCAATCTCTGGATTATCTCTCCAATATACACTATAATATTTTTTCATTTCCAACCTGATTTATTTAATAAATTGGGATTATTAATCACTTGTTGTTTCACATATTTATTATAGAGCTTCAGAAACTTTTTAGGATTTCCACCGGCTTCCATACTAGCTTGTTCCATACCTCTCAATACAAACTCATGATATGCGTTTGGATGTCTTCCCAAACCCATCTTTCTCGTATATTTAGAGTTTTTATTTGTAACAAAGTGGTGTATCTGAATAGGTAACTTCTGCCCCCTTGTATAACAGATTAGCTATCCCTCTTGCAAAAGCAAAAAGCTCAAACTCAGGATATACATTGTTCAGACTACCAGATGCTTTTCGATACCATCTTCCTCTACCTCCATCTATTGAAGCTCCACCTTTCCGATCCAACTCCTTGCCGTTATATTTATAAGGCTGCACATCACCGGAAGAAAAAGCCATCAACTCACCAAACGGATAATAATCATTTACTTCCTCCACTTTTCCATCTTCGTCTACAACCACACGAGTGTTGCCCTGATGATCTTGAAGGAAGAATGATACTTATTGTCACTCAACGATATATAGCCGTACTGGGTCAGTAACGTAGAAGGCACTCCATTTTCATAGATCACATTGCCACAGTAGTCAGTTACGGTAGTATCCTTTCCTATCACGTGCGTGGTGCGGAGTTTTGTTCCGTCCGCAGCATACAAAAAAGAAATGCTATTCCCGTTTTCAAACTCGATTCGACTCGGTAAATTTAAACAATTATATTGAATATCAGTAATCTTCTTATTTAAATATTTTGTCTGATTACTATTGGTAGCATATTAGAGAATATAAAATACCCTAATACAAATGGACTATTTTCTCAGTCAACTTGTATCAGGGTAAGACAAAATCGTTTATTGGAGAATCCACTACCATTTTTCTAACAGTTGCGAATGTTAGAAAAATATCAAAATTACTTTTAAATATGGAATTTCTCTCCTATTTTCATTAATTTAGTTGCGATAGGATATAAATATTTAGTATTTGTATTTTCAATCCCCATATCTTCATTTTCAATTTTGTTTAGTAGTGAAATTATTGATTCAATAGAAGGCGAGTACATGAGAATATGAATTATAGAACCAATATATCCGTCATACTCATCACCTAAATTGAGATTTGCACCTATTCCTAAAGGATCCCAATCTTTAATTAAAACAGTGCGAATCTCTGTTATTACTTCATTCTTTATCATATTTAAAATCTATTTTAACACATTCAATATACTATTATCAAACATCGAAGCTGGGTATGTCGAAACAATTCTTCCTGCGTTATTCATAACGACAACAGCCTCCCTTGTTAAATTCTGTCCTACACGCATTCCACTTTCAACTGCAGCTTTTGCAAGCATCTTTTTTCCTATGTATCCGACAGTTTTTCCAAGTATACCTCCAACTAAAGCACCTGCGCCATATTCAACCATCATCTCTCCTATCGGACGAGCAATACCATCTACAGCACGACTATTCAATCCATTAAATAATTCCGATTTCGATTCTTCTGACAAAGGACTCTTTTTACCTAAAAACTGATTTTGCAATTTTCCACTTGAAGCTATCAATTCAAAAGCATTAGTGGCTTTACCGGTTTTAATTCCCGCATTCTGATAAAAATTCAGATAAGAATCTTCTCCAATCTGAAAGGACATAGAAGAACCAAGCCGAGTATATCCATCAATATCTTTATGTCCTTCACGCCAAATGTACTCATCCCCATTATTGGTACTCTGGTACCAATCACAACCATTAGGGTCTATAATATTAAATGGTAAGACAATACTGGAGAGACATTAGTTTCTTTTGTGCATGTCCTTAATTACATGTTTCGGTCAAGTAGATTTGTCTTAAATAAAGAGACTTCCCGGAATATTTAAGAATCCCTTTTTATATCAACGATGATGTATCTCACTTATATTATTCATTTTATAGCTGTTTTTTCATCTTTTTATGTTCTTGCTTCTTTCTATTAAATTCTTCCAAAGTATATTTCTCTGCTTTCATAGTTATCTTGTATCCAAGAAATAATCCTATTAAAAGCAACAACAGATAATTGTATAGTGTAGACTTATATTCTATGGAGAAAGTTATATATATAACAAGAAACCAACAATATAATTGAGTTATTATTTTATCAGATTTCAAATATAATGTCCGAATAACGCCTTTTTCCTTTAACGGTTGTTTGGAAATCTTTATATAAGGAAAAAGATAACTCATCATTCCCCCTATTACTATAATAGCTAACGAAATTGCAAGTATTACCCTGACAATAAATATCAGAGTAGGGTATTCAAATAGAAAAGAGGAAAAAATGCAATAGGGAATCATCATAAGACTGAACCACAGAAGTGACTTTTCATATATTGCTATAAATAGATATCTCATATAGTTATAATTTAGTTATTAGAATGCATCCATTACATATCATCTTATAGTTTATATACCCCGATGTGCTTTCACTACACTTCGGCTATTCACATCAGGGTATAATTGAATTTTTAAAGAGTATTTTTTTTATTTGCCTGATCTACTATATATCGGTTAGTTCTTATTGCTATTTTGTTTCCTAGATATAGTCCAAACAGAAGTAATATTAAATAAGCTATTGCTTTTTCGTGGCTATACAAAACCAGATATATAACAAAAAAAACAGCATATATCATATCTATATCCCGGCAGAATTTCAAACATATTTTTTTTACAATATTATTAGGCTCAGCGTTCTTTTCTTTTAGACTTTTACTCCTTGTTAAAAGATTTAATATCTTTCCTGCCAGCCATGCTATCCATGAAACTAGTAATAATATTATAACAATAAACATATATTCAAATTTTCCTAAATTAGGATGGAACAAGCAATGAATTATCATTAAAATACTATTGACAATAGTAAGTGTCTTAAAGATCTGTATAAAAATATCTCCCATATATTGTTTTTATTTAAATAGTTCTTTTATCCAATCAAAAACACTTTCCACATAATTGGTCAAGGTTGGAATACCGTTGTATTCTGTGAAAGAATAATCATCGTAATAGCTGGCACTCAATACAACAGGATTGTCAAGCGTGACGCCGGACACCTGATATCCTTTGGTTGCACTAGTCCCGTCATTCCATTCTCCTTTGACTACAGACTCTGCCAAAGAAGAGGAAGAATAAGCAAAGCCATTGCTGCAAGTACTTGTCAGTACGACACGTCCCAAGGCATCGAGAATACTGAAAAGCCACTCGTTCTTTTGCTGTTGGTTTCCATCCTGCGAGAAGATAAGGCGGTTGGCCTTGTCATAGATATACAGGCACCAGTCGCAGCCCGGGAGTTTCTTACCGATACAGCGCGGTAGCGGGTGTCATTCTTCAGACCGACAGAAAAACAGGCTGTCTGTTACTCCTTGCAAATATGCCAGGTAGCTAAAGGTTGAACGGGCGATTAAAGCCGCCATACTACTGAAGAGCGATCTAATCATTTGTTAAGGTGGCGCCCTTAGCCGGAGCATATTTCTCAATTTTCTAAATACGCAGGTCGCCCGCATACTTGACCTCATTAGAGAGAAACTATTCATCGTCATTATGGTCGTTCTGAGTCCATTCATTATATTCATATCTATAAATATATCATTTTTCTTCACTAATTTTACATTCAAAGTAAGTCGATTAAAAACCCATCATAACAATAAACATTTCTCATATCTCTAAAATTTCTATCACCTTTCCTTCTCCTAAAGGTTTTCTTCCTTCTCCAAAGGTAAATTTAGTACCTTCAAAAAAATTATCTCCTAAAGCTTTTCTATGAAGAAAAGCTATTTCAACTATTCCCTCATCTCCGGGATAAAAAGCCTTCCTGTCAATTAAAGTTATTTGTCCTGAAGTTTTTGTCTCCTCAATAAAATCAAATAAAGGTCTATATCCACTAAGAAATGGAGTTTTACGGCTATCACTATATAGCTTAATTACAGCTTTAATTCTAATCATGTTCATGGTAATGGAGTATAATTTAATGGTGTTGCTTTTAATAATCGTAAATATTTTGAATCTATAGATACTGCATTCATAAAATCTGCTTCAAATTTATATGCATGTTGCATTACGCTGTTAGGAACCTTTACTTTTATGATTGTATTAGGCAGATGATCAAATTTGAAATTATACTTACCATATCGTACTGCATCGTCAACAGTTGTTGCAAATAATTTGCCAGTTTCATATCCAGTTCTGTTCCGCATTCCAAATTCAACTATATCATTTAATTCAGATTGAGAAACAGCACGAAATAATGTTTGAGTACCCCACTTTGCCGTTATTCTTCCCAAAGCATATCCAGCGGCTTTCAAAAATAAGCCTCCAGCAAGACTCGTAACTCCATATTCAACCACCGCCTCTCCTATCGGACGAACAATATCATCTACAGCACGACTATTAAATCCATTAAATAATTCCGATTTCGATTCTTCTGACAAAGGACTCTTTTTACCTAAAAACTGATTTTGCAATTTTCCACTTGAAGCTATCAATTCAAAAGCATTAGTGGCTTTACCGGTTTTAATTCCCGCATTCTGATAAAAATTCAGATAAGAATCTTCTCCAATCTGAAAGGACATAGAAGAACCAAGCCGAGTATATCCATCAATATCTTTATGTCCTTCACGCCAAATGTACTCATCCCCATTATTGGTACTCTGGTACCAATCACAACCATTAGGGTCTATAATATTAATAGGATTATTCGCACAGTAAACATACGGTGACCAATCATAATATTTCTCCGCCATCGGATCCACCACATGCCATCTACCCAGTACTGCATCATACTGCCTCGCCCCATAATCATACCAATCCAGTCCGCATTTCCTATCCAATTCTTTGCCGTTATACTTATAAGGCTGAACAGAACCGACAGAAGAAGCCATCAACCCACCGAACGGATAATAATCATTCACTTCCTCCACTTTTCCATCTTCGTCTACAACCACACGAGTGTTACCCTGATGGTCTTGAAGGAAGTAATGATACTTATTGTCACTCAACGATATATAGCCATACTGGGTCAGTAACGTAGAAGGCACTCCATTTTCATAGATCACATTGCCACAGTAGTCAGTTACGGTAGTATCATTCCCTATCACATGCGTAGCGCGAAGCTTCGTGCCGTTGGCATCATACAAATAAGAGATACTATTTCCGTTCTCAAACTCTACCCGACATGGCAAATTTAAAAAATTATATTGGATATCAACTATCTTTTTATTCAAATCTTTAGTCAGGTTGCCGTTAGCGTTGTAAATGAGGAAAAGACTAAGAAGTCATGTGCATTATGCTGACTTATTGATTAGTTTAAAAGATTATCCTAATACAAACTGTTTTTAGTCAATTTATGTCCGGACAATACAGATTCAAGACATTACCCTATATACAAGAAAGACTCTGGCATAAGTTGAAATCTTATGCCAGAGAAAAGTTACTTTAACAAGGAATGTACCCACTCACGAGGAATACCAATATAATGATCATAGCCAACAATATGATTGTTTAAAGCTACTAAAATTATAAATATAATTGCAGCGATAAGCACAATCCAATCATTTAATTTAACATACCATTTTTCAGGCTCACGATAATCACACTTTGTATACCTTTTTATATGAGTATTCTTCGTTGTCCATTTCTTTCTTCTCTTTTTCATAAATATAAAAGTTACTTTAACAAGGAATGTACCCACTCACGAGGAATACCGATATAATGATCATAGCCAACAATATGATTGTTCAAGGCTACTAGAATTATAAATGCAATTGCAGCGATAATTAGTATCCATGTTCCTAATTTATCATACCATTTTTCAGGCTCACGATAATCACTCTTTGTATAGCTTTTTATATGGGTATTCTTAGTTGTCCATTTCTTTCTTCTCTTTTTCATAAATATAAAAGTTACTTTAACAAAGAATGTACCCATTCACGAGGAATACCAATATAATGATCATAGCCAACAATATGATTGTTCAAGGCAATAGATAATATAACAATTATTGCTGTAGCCACACCTATAATTGCTAAAATTATTGTGTATGGCGTATTTTTATATTCAATAATCTCTTTTTTTCTTTTTCTTTCTATATGAGTATTCTTCGTTGTCCATTTCTTTCTTCTCTTTTTCATAAACATATTAGTGTTGAATCAATTCAGGCAGGATTCTTCTTGTTGATGTTCCAAATCGGAACCTTTCAGGGTGAAGAAACAATTCTGTCTGTATAATCTCTTTCGGAGATATACCTATTTTGTCTTGTATAATTTTTTTGCGTTCTGCAAGCATTTCAAGACTTTCTACCAATGATTTTCCAGTAAAGTCGACTTCTCCTAATCCCTTTTCTATCTCCCTTGCTTTCATTTCGTAATCAAGTTGTTGCATAGCCAATTGAGGATCATCTATTACTATTTCCGTGCTATTTTGAACATTGCCATCTTCTCCATAACGCACAATGCTAACAAGACTTATCAATTTTTCTCTGAATTCAATATGATTGCTTGTCAAATCACCAAAACCTGACAGCCACATTCCGAGCTCATTATTATTGCTCATCTGCACCTCATTACCACCCGGAGTATTAACCGTATTTAAAATAGTCTGAGGTCCCATTCCTACCATCTGCCTTGTGCTATTCCCCCGATAAGTCATAGAAGTTTTTTGTACATAAGACTGAGGCCTCATACCTCTTGGATAGAAAGCATAAGGATTAGGTCTTCCTCCATTCCGATATCCTCTTCTCACAGGTGGGCGTGTAGGTCTACCTTGTTTTCCATCAGGGTCTATATATTTAACAGGATTATCGAAACAATAGTTATATGGACTGAACGAATAGAATTTCTCCGCCAACGGATCCACTGAATGCCAACGTCCTAACGCTGCATCATACTGTCTCGCTCCATAATCATACCAATCCAATCCACCTTTCCGATCCAATTCTTTGCCGTTATACTTATAAGACTGAACAGACTCGGAAGAAGAAGCCATCAACCCACCGAACGGATAATAATCATTCACTTCCTCCACTTTT
>CAPYSS010000056.1:0-15613 GCA_948742525.1 Bacteroides caecimuris
ATGGCAGATGCTGTGCGGGTTGCCAATGGAGGATTTGACGGACCGAATGCCCGTCCGAAAGGTGGAAATTATATGGACGGATACCGTACGGCGGGTTATTTCTTCGTGTGGTTACGTGACAACAAAGATCCTGAATTCCTGCGTAAGTTTAACCGGAGTACATTGGAGGTTATCCCTTGGTCGTTTGATGGAGCTATCAAGCATGTTTTAGGAGACGAATATAATATTGATGAACTGTGGCATGAATATCAAGTTGCGGTAGGTGATATACAAGCATAATAATGTAAATATGGTGAGTGTAATGGGTAAAAGAGGATTGTTTTTAGTATGGCTGTGCCTGGTGAGTATTTTGCCAGGCATGGCTCAAACCGAGAAACTGATTGATTATGTGAATCCATTTGTGGGAACAGATGGTTATGGTAATGTGTATCCGGGTGCGCAGATTCCTTTCGGAGGAATTCAGATGAGTCCGGACACGGATAGTAAATACTATGATGCGGCTTCCGGTTATAAATATAATCATTCCACCTTGTTGGGGTTCAGTCTGACTCATTTAAGCGGGACTGGTATACCTGATTTGGGAGACTTCTTGTTTATTCCCGGAACAGGAGAGATGAAACTGGATCCGGGGACACGTGAGGAGCCGGAAAAGGGATACCGTTCACGTTATTCTCATGAAAAGGAATGGGCATCACCTAATTATTATGCGGTAGAACTGTCAGATTATGGAGTAAAGGCTGAAATGACGTCAGGAGTACGTAGTGGTATGTTTCGCTTCACCTATCCTCAATCGGATAAAGCTTTTATAATGATCGATATGAACCATACTTTATGGCAATCTTGTGAATGGGCGAATCTGCGCATGGAAAATGATTCTACCATCACCGGATATAAACTGGTAAAAGGCTGGGGACCGGAACGGCATATTTATTTCACGGCTACTTTCTCTAAAAAGTTGACCGGCTTGCGCTTTATGCAGAATAAGAAACCGGTGATTTACAATACCTCCCGGTTTCGTAGCAGCTATGAAGCTTGGGGAAAGAATCTGATGGCTTGCATCTCTTTTGATACAAAAGCCGGAGAGGAAGTGATTGTAAAAACTGCTATTTCATCGGTCAGCACAAACGGGGCAAAGAACAATATGGCGGAACTTGCCGGACTCGCTTTCGATGAACTGAAAGCTAAAGGAGAAGCACTGTGGGAAAAAGAACTTGGAAAATATACCCTTACTGCTGACCGTAAAACGAAAAGAACATTCTATACGTCGGCTTATCATGCGGCTTTGCATCCGTTCATCTTTCAGGATGCAGACGGGCAGTTTCGAGGATTAGATAAAAATATAGAAAAAGCCGAAGGATTTACCAACTATACGGTATTCTCTCTTTGGGATACCTACCGGGCTTTGCATCCCTGGTTCAATCTGGTGCAGCAGGAAGTGAATGCCGATATTGCCAATTCCATGTTGGCTCATTATGATAAAAGTGTGGAGAAAATGCTGCCTGTCTGGTCGTTTTATGGAAATGAGACTTGGTGTATGATTGGTTATCATGCAGTTTCCGTATTGGCTGACATGATTGTGAAGGGAGTAAAAGGGTTCGATTACGAACGTGCGTATGAGGCTATGAAGACCACGGCGATGAATCCGAATTATGACTGTTTGCCGGAATATCGTATGATGGGATATGTGCCTTTCGATAAAGAGGCGGAATCAGTATCTAAAACATTGGAATATGCGTATGATGATTATTGCATGGCACAGGCTGCCAAGGCTTTGGGTAAAGAGGATGATTATCGTTATTTCTTGAATCGTGCACTCTCTTATCAGACTTTGATTGATCCGGAAACGAAGTATATGCGTGGCAAGGACAGTCAGGGAAACTGGCGTACACCGTTTACTCCGGTGGCTTATCAGGGTCCCGGATCTGTAAATGGATGGGGGGATATTACGGAAGGCTTTACTGTACAATATACCTGGTACGTACCACAAGATGTACAAGGGTATATGAACGAAGCTGGCGAAGACTGGTTCCGCAACCGGTTGGATGAACTGTTCACAGTAGAGTTGCCGGATGACATTCCGGGAGCACATGATATTCAAGGCCGTATCGGAGCTTATTGGCATGGAAATGAACCTTGCCATCATGTAGCGTATCTTTATAATTACTTGAAAGAACCTTGGAAATGTCAGAAGTGGGTACGGACGATTGCTGAACGTTTCTATGGCGATACTCCAGATGCATTAAGTGGCAATGACGATTGTGGGCAGATGTCGGCTTGGTATATGTTCAATTGCATTGGCTTTTACCCGGTGGCTCCTTCAAGCAATATGTATAACATCGGTTCTCCTTGCGTTGAGGCAATAACAGTTCGGATGAGTAACGGGAAAGTTATTGAAATGGTAGCAGATAATTGGTCGCCGAAGAATGTGTATGTAAAGGAATTGTATGTGAATGGCAAGAAGCATGACAAATCTTATTTGAAATATGAGGATATACGTGATGGCGTGAAACTACGTTTTGTCATGAGCAGTAAACCGAATTATAAGCGTGCGGTATCGGATGAAGCGGTAGCTCCTTCTTTGTCGTTGCCCGGAAAGACAATGAAATATCAGGTAAATTTAATGAAAACGGGTATATCAAACCAGTGAAAATGACTTTTGAAGGAGTATTACCCAGTCCGTTTGATAGTACGAAGTGATGTTTTTATTACATTTGCCATTGTAAAACGATTATTAATTAAATATCTAAACCATGAGAAGATATTTCCTGTTAGTTGTGTGTTTGTGCTTGGCATCACTACTTCGTGCACAGAATAAGTTAGAGTTAATTTCTCCCAATGGAGAGCTGAAAGTGTCCTTGAATCTCTCGGATAAAATCTATTATAGTATAGATTATAACGGAGATGTATTGTTGAAAGACAATACCCTTCAGTTGACATTGAGGAATCAGGTGTTGGGAGAAAATCCCAAACTGCGCCGTCAGAAACGTACGAGTGTCGACGAGCAATTAACTCCTATTGTTCCTTTGAAATATGCGAAAGTCAATAATCGTTATAATCAATTGCTACTGACCTTTAAAGATTATTCAGTAGAATTCCGTGCTTTTGACGATGGAGTTGCTTACCGGTTTATTACCTCACAAAAAGGTGATGTTGAAGTAATGAACGAAGAGTTTGCTATCAACTTCCCGTCGGATTATCTTCTTCACTTGCAACAACCGGGAGGCTTCCATACAGCTTATGAGGAACCTTACACACATGTTCAAAGTAATGCGTGGAAGCCTGAAGAACGGATAGCTGTTTTGCCGGTATTGATTGACACACAAAAAGACTATAAAATATTAATCAGCGAGTCGGATCTGGCTGATTATCCATGTATGTTTCTCAAAGGAACGGGTACGAACGGAGCAATCTCTGTTTTTCCTAAAGCTCCGCTTGCGTTTGCCGAAAACAGTGATCGTAGCGTGAAGATTACTCAAGAAGCTGATTACATTGCTAAAACAAAAGGTACGAGAAATTATCCTTGGCGTTACTTTGTGATAAGTAAAAATGATAAGCAGTTGATTGAGAATACAATGACTTATAAACTGGCTGAAAAGAATCAACTTCAGGATATTTCATGGATTAAGCCGGGACAGGTGAGCTGGGAATGGTGGAATGACGCTTCTCCTTACGGACCGGATGTGAATTTTGTTTCCGGTTATAACTTGGATACTTATAAGTATTACATTGATTTTGCTTCTAAATTTGGTATTCCATATATCATTATGGATGAAGGCTGGGCTAAAAGTACACGTGATCCTTATACGCCTAATCCCAAAGTAGACTTGCACGAGTTGATTCGTTATGGCAAAGAAAAAAATGTAGGGATTGTGCTTTGGTTGACATGGTTGACGGTAGAAAACAATTTTGATCTCTTCAAGACTTTCAATGAATGGGGAGTAAAAGGACTTAAGATTGATTTCATGGACAGAAGCGATCAGTGGATGGTCAACTTTTACGAACGGGTAGCCCGAGAAGCAGCCAAACATCATTTGTTTGTCGATTTTCATGGCTCTTTCAAACCTGCCGGACTGGAATATAAATATCCGAATGTATTGTCTTACGAAGGAGTGCGTGGAATGGAACAAATGGGCGGTTGTTATCCGGATAATAGTCTGTATTTACCATTTATGCGTAATGCTGTCGGTCCGATGGATTATACTCCCGGAGCGATGATTAGTATGCAGCCTAATGTGTATCGCTCGGAACGTCCCAATGCTGCAAGTATCGGAACACGCGCTTATCAGTTGGCACTCTTTGTGGTTTTTGAAAGTGGTCTGCAGATGTTGGCGGATAATCCTACTCTTTATTATCGTAATGAAGATTGTACCCGTTTCATTACACAAGTTCCCGTAACGTGGGACGAGACTGTGGCACTGGAAGCTAAAGCGGGTGAATATGTCATTGTAGCAAAACGGAAAGGCGATAAGTGGTTTATAGGAGGAATGACTAACAATGGTAAAAAGGAACGTGAGTTTACCATAAAGTTAGATTTCTTGAATAAAGATCGCTCTTATCAAATGACATCTTTTGAGGATGGTATCAACGCAGGACGTCAGGCGATGGATTATCGTTGCAAGTCATCCCAGGTGAAAGCCGGGGAGCAGCTAACTATAAAGATGGTTAGAAATGGCGGCTTTGCAGCTGTCATTGAATGATGGCACATATTCTAACTTTCCATACGTAAAAATGGAAATCCTCTTTCAATCTATCACCATCCTTCTGAAACGCATTGTTCATCGAGCTTTCAGGGTGGTGATAGATTGTTCTTTTCCTATCATCTAATCATTTATCTATCACCGTTTGAAATGAACATGCCTGCATATAAACATAAGCTGGTATGTAAATAGAAGTTTCAACAGGGGATACTTTTGGTTTCAAGGCATGAAACTTTAGTTTCCATTAGGAGAAACTGCAGTTTCAGAGGCTTGAAACTAAAGTTTCCTCGGTGAGAAACACTTTGTTTTGCTATTTGTTCTAAGAAGGCAATGTCTCGGAATCAACGTTTTCTCTTAGAGAACCACTCTTTAAACTCTGCTACTCGGGCTTTGCTGACAAGTATTTTTTCTTTGATTCCTGAATAATACAAGTTGATGGACAGGCGGCTGTTGAACCATAAGTCAATATCTTTAATAGCTTCTCGCGAAATAAGATATTGGCGGTTAGCCCGAAAGAAAAGAGAAGGATTGAGACACTCCGTAAGTTCATCTAATGTTTGAGAAAAACAGTATTCGGTTTCATCGGTTAAGACTACCTTGACCTGACAGTCCTTAATATAAAACAATTGTATCATATCTACAGAAACGGGCAATAGTTTGTCTCCTTTGGTAGGAATAAGGAAATGACTTTTATAGTTTTCTTGCTTTTGGAGTGAATGTATCAGTTTCAGTAGCTCATTCTCCTGTTGTGGAAGAGGAAACTGGTGTTTGTCAGCAGCATCCTGTAAACTTTGCAGCTTATCGAAAGCGTGTTCTATGTCTTCCTTACCGATGGGTTTTAATAAGTAGTCGATGCTGTTTACTTTAAATGCGCGTAATGCATATTCATCATAGGCAGTTGTAAAGATAATCGGACAAGTAATATTGATATGATTGAATATCTCGAAGGCGGAACCATCTGCCAGGTGAATATCCATGAATACCAGTTCCGGCATCGGATGAGAACTGAACCATTCGATAGTGGAACTGATACTATCCAGTATGGTCACGATTTCTCCATTCGGTTTTATCTCATTAAGCAGTGAAGTCAGGTTTCGTACTGCTGCTTTTTCGTCTTCTATAATGACAATCTTCATGGTGATTATTGTTCTAGTTGTGGTTTTTCAATCAAAGGAATACAAACTGTAAACTCTCTGTCCTCCGTTATTTGTATATCCCGTTTAAACAAAAGCCTGTATCGCTTGGCAAGGTTGGCAAGTCCGATGCCGGTTCCGGAAGTTGCAGTCCATTTGGGCTGAATGTCGTTGCTGATAGACAAATTGCCGTTATCGTCCGTCGTGATATGAATGGTCAACGGCTTCCGGTTGCTGATTTCGTTGTGCTTTACTGCATTCTCAATTAACACTTGCACCGCCATTGGAGGGAGGAGATATTCTTCGTAGGCATTGCTTATCTGTATGTCGAATTGTAGATTGTTCTCAAAACGCATCTTTAATAGAAATATATAAGCGGAAACAAATTCCATTTCTTCCCGGAGACTGACACATTGTGACTCATTACTTTGCAAAGTATACCTTAGTACCCGGGAGAGTTCCTGAATGTAATCCTGCGCTTTATCTTGATTTTCGCGTACCAGCGAACGCAGGGTATTCAGCGAGTTGAACAGCATGTGTGGGTTCAGCTGATTCTTCAGTACTTCATACTGATTGCGGAGATTCTCTGCCTGAAGCTGTTCGTTTTCAATAAGTACCAGTTGCTGCTTGAATATAAGATGAATGATGCAGCAGCTACTGGTGACGAGACATGCTACAATGAAATCCCGCAATGGATGCAAATAATGATGTACCATGGCATCGATGGCCGGAATATCAAACGTTCTGTGAAGGAAAACAAAAAACTGTCCTGACAAGTTACTCAATATCCATGTCACGATAAAGGAAAGCAAAATCTTTGTCCCTGTAATTTTAATGGAAGCCTGATTGAAATGAAACAAACGGGTATTGATGGCAAAAAGTAACAATAGCGACAGAAAGGTAAACAGTATTTCGTTTGCCACATCTATAAACTTCATCCCCGGGAATAAGGAATGACTTTCGAAACGGTCGAAAAGAGATACTGATTCAGGAAAATGAATCAGTACAGCAACCGCTAAGGAGATGATGACTGTGGAAAGTATATATTTATCTTTTTTTATTGCTTTGGCTATCATACAACAAAGATAGTGGTAAATTATGAGTTACCGGTTATAAAATGTCAATGCTGTTGTCACAGTTGGTCAATTATTGTTTCTGAATGTGTGCCGTGACATACATACCAGGGCGGAATTGTACATTTTCCTCCTTGATGGAAGCATACACTTCGAGCGAACGATTGGTTTCGTCTACTTTTTGTCCGATGGAAATCACGATACCGTGAAAGGTTTGTGTCCCCATTCCGTTTACCCGAAACTGTACCGGGCTGCCGACTTGTATGTCTGCAAGATCTTTCTCGTAAGTAGTCAGGCAAAGCATCGGGCTGCTTTTATCGATAAGTTCGCAAAGTGCTTCTCCCGGATTGATATATTTGCCGATATTCATCGCTACATTAGCGGCATAACCACTAATGGGGGCTTTGACTTCCAGTAGCGGTTGTATTCCGTTCTTAAGTAATGCCTCCGTTTGAACGCCTAAAAGAGAAAGTTGTGCAGCAGCGGCGTCCTGGCGACTCTTCATGGAGAGAAAGTCCGCTTTACTTTGCTGGAATTTCTTTTGAGAAGCTGCTTGTTCGGCAGACAGATTTTTTTGCCGTTCGTATTCAGCTAAGAGATATTCGGTTTGTGCGTGACTGTCCAGATAAGTTTGTTGCAGGGTGATGAACTCCGGATTCTCTAACGTGGCGATTACACTGTTTGCAGTCACCCATTGCCCTGGAAGCAGAGAAGCCTTTTTTACAATGCCTCCCATGGTTAAAGCAATGGTTGCCTGACGTTGAGGAGGAAGAACGATTCGTCCGTTGAACGAAACCTGATTAGGCTTTGAGGTAGCTGAAGTAATGGCATCCACTTCGGGTTGTGCGATGGTATCTGCTATCGTTTCGGCAACGGGAATTGCGGCGGATTCGTTATTTGTAGTTTGCTGGTTTCCTTTGCAAGCCGTTAGAACTAGTAAAAGGATGGGATAAACTATCTTTTTCATATCTTATGTTTTATAATAATTATTCTGGGTGATGTATGTCATTCAATGTCTCGATTTTCCACCTACTTGAAAAGTTCATATTCCAGTGCAGCAATATTGTATTGGTAGACTGTTTCAATATAGCCTCTGCGTATCTCTCTGGCGGTGGTAATCGACTGTATATATTCGGCAATGCCTGTTTCGCTCTGCTGCAATTGCAGGTTGGCTGCCTTTGTCAGTTCGTCCGCTTCTTTCAAGGCAGAAGAGGTATAATATCGTAAACTCTCGTTATATCTGCGGAGGGATGCTTCCAGTTCGAGTGTCTTATTTCTTAACTCCCGGATGTTGGCATCTGCCTGTATTTGCGCTGAAGTGGCAGTTAGCCGTGCCTGCTTCACTTTGCTCTTTTGTGGCAGGAAGTAGATGGGGAAAGAAACCCCGATCATCCAGGCATTCAGATTCTTAAGTGGGAGAATGTCCTGACGTGTATACCCCACACTGATTTCAGGAAAGAAATGGCTCTGCTCTACACGGAGCATTGCTTTCGCTTCATCTGCCTGGCTTTGAAAGTAAGCAGTATGTGCTCCCGACAGGCTTCCATCCGAAATGCCGGTATAGAATAAGGATAAAGTGGAATCCACCGGAACAATGGGATCGTTGGAGTAGCAACTCCATTGGAAACGTGCCAATGCCATTTTCTCTTCTTCTTTTGCTTGGAACCAGCGGTTATGCAGATCGGCAGCTATGGTGGTCATCATATTTTTCTCTAGCAAGGTGATCTCTCCTTGTTGGTATCGTAATTCTCCGATGCGCTGCAGTTCTTCTGCCATTTTATCCTGATCCCGATACATTGAACAGAGATTAGTGGCATATTGGTAGTAGACCCACGCCCTTTTCACTTCTGCTGTGATTTCTTTCTCTACCATCTGCCGATAATAGGTGTTCGTTTTTACCTGACGGTTGACTAACGCATTCTTGTAGAATGGCGTTAGAAGGGAGCCCAGACTTTGCTCGAAAGCCAGTTCCTTGTCTTTTTTGTTTTCTCCGTTAAGTTGACCCCAGGAATAGCTGAACGAGGTAGGCGTTGCTTCTATCACTTCTCCGCGAGTGGCTTTGGCTTGTTGAATAGCATTATTGGCTATTTTCAGGCGAGGATGATTTTGTTTGGCTATTTCTATCGCCTGTTCGAGACTGACTGTTTGTGTCTGTTGAGCGGAAACGAACGCGGGAAGAAACAAGAACAGGAGACACAATCCCCCGAAAGGCCAGCGCAGTTTGATTCCCGGACGTCTCCAGGTAGCAAATGAATTTACAATTTTGTAAAACACCGGAATGATGAGTAAAGTCAGTACGGTAGAAATAATCAAGCCACCGATGACCACTGTTGCCAACGGACGTTGTACTTCTGCGCCGGCTGAAGTGGCTATTGCCATCGGGACGAATCCCAGAGATGCAACCAGTCCTGTCAGGAATACAGGACGGAGCAAGTGTGGAGTCCCTCTTTTGATAATTTGGTTTGTAGTCATGGAATAGGTATTTTGTTTACGAAGTTCGTTGAAGTGATTTACCATCAGGATACCATTCAATACTGCCACCCCGAACAAGGCGATGAATCCTACTCCGGCCGATATGCTAAACGGAAGTCCGCGTAGCCAAAGTGCGGCGATACCACCGATGAGCGATAGGGGGACCGTTGAAAAGACCATCAGGGTATAGGTGATGTTCTTGAATGCGAAGAACAGAATCAATAGAATGAGCATTAATGCTACGGGGATGACCACCAGTAAGGTATTGATGGCATTTTGCAAGTTTTCGAACTGGCCGCCGTATTCGAAGTAATATCCCGGCTTCAGTTTGATGTTCTTGTTCAGTGTCTCTTGAATATTGGCGACAACTTGTTGGATGTCTGCGTCACGCACATTGACCCCGATGACGATGCGCCGTTTGGTTGCATCCCGGTTGATTTGCAGTGGCCCACTGACAAGGTCGATGCTTGCTACCTCTCCAACAGGGATTTGAATTCCTTCCGAAGTGCGTACAAACAACTTATCAAGATTCAAGTCGGCCACTTTCTCCTGGTCAAGCCGGACCACGAGATCGAATCTCCGTTCGTTTTCAAAGATTACACCTGCTGACTCTCCGGCATAGGCAGTTCGGATAATGGTGTTAAGCTCTTGTATGTTGATGCCGTAACGGGCTATTTTTCCACGGTTGTATTTCACTACCAATTGAGGTAATCCCATCGTCTGCTCAACGATGACATCCGCTGCTCCCGGCACTTTTTCAACAAAGGTAGCTGCTTCTTTGGCTCTTTCATATAATTCGTGCGTGTCTTCTCCATATAATTTGATGGCAATATCTGCTTTTGCTCCCGTCATCAGCTCGTTGAAGCGAAGCTGTATCGGTTGCGAGAAGTTGAATTCGGCACGTTCGGAGAGCGGAGCAAGTGCATCTTTCATTTTATCCACCATTTCTGCACGGCTTCCGGCACTTGTCCATTCTTTGAATGGTTTCATGATAATCATCACATCGGCATCTTCCACTGCCATCGGGTCAGTGGGAACTTCCGCCGTTCCTATTTTGGCTACAACATGTTTGATTTCAGGGAATTTATCCATTAATGCTTTCTCTGCTAAGCGGGATACTTCGATACTTTCGGTCAGCGAACTTCCTGCGGGTAGTGTCATTTGCATGGCAAAATCTCCTTCGTCCAAAGTAGGAATGAACTCTGCCCCCAGGCGGGTAAAGAGAAAAAGTGAACCGATCAGTGCAGAGAAGGCTACGATGACGGTACGCCATTTGTAACGAAGACAGGCACGCAGGGTGTGCTGGTAGATCTTGTTCAGTTTCTCGAAGAAGCGGTCGGCAAGGGTGGGTTTCACAACAATGGTATGCTTCAGAAAGAGGGAGGCCATCATAGGAACATAAGTCAGTGAAAGAATTAAGGCTCCGATAATGCAGAACACAAGTGTTTTAGCCATAGGAGTGAAATATTTCCCTTCAATCCCGTTCAATGTAAGGATGGGGAAGAAGACGATAAGGATAATCAACACTGCAAAAGTGGCCGAACGTGCAACGCCGGAAGCTCCTTTTTCCACTTCTTTGTCCATCTCTTTGCGGGTCAGTGTGCGGTCTCGGAATTGTTTTCCGTAAATGTGGGCGAGGATACCTTCCAAGATAACGATAGAGCCATCTACTACAATACCAAAGTCAATGGCGCCAAGACTCATTAGATTGGCGGTGACATTGAATACACGCATCATGATAAAAGCGAAGAGCATTGCCAACGGGATGACGGATGCGACAATCAGTCCGGCACGGAGATTGCCGAGGAAGAGGATGAGTACAAGGAAGACGATAACCGCTCCTTCAATCAGGTTGTTGACAACTGTAGAGATGTTCCGGTTTACCAGTTCCGAACGGTTCAAGTAAGGTTCTATACTGACTCCTTCGGGTAATAGCTGCTGTATTTTTTCTACCCGTTTTTCGAGTTCTTGAGTCACTACATTTGCGTTGGCACCTTTCAGCATCATGGCAATTCCGCCGACACACTCGCCCTCACCATCCTTTGTCATGGCACCGAAACGCTTTGGAGAACCGAAGCGGACAACTCCTACATCACTGATATGTACCGGAATCCCATTCCGGTTGGTCACTACAATCTGTTCAATATCCTTGATGCGGGTAATCATACCTTCCGACCGGATATAGTAGGCATTCTTTATCTTCTCAATGTAGCTTCCGCCGGTATTTTGGTTGTTGCTGCTAAGTGCTTCGAACACCTCGCCGATAGTGATATTCAAAGAAAACAGGGCGTCCGGATCGACAGCTACTTCATATTGTTTCAGGTAACCGCCGAAACTATTGATTTCTACTATACCGGGTATACCGGACAACTGACGTTTCACCATCCAATCTTGAATGGTGCGGAGTTCCATTGCGTCATATTTCTTCTCATATCCGGGAGCTACCTTCAATATATACTGGTAAATCTCTCCCAGACCGGTGGTAATGGGCATCATCTCCGGTGTTCCGAGTTCGGAGGGAATCTCGCTTGTTACGCTTTGTATTTGTTCATTTATCAACTGTCGTGCATCGAGTGTGGGGACACTTTCTTTAAAAACGACCGTTACGACCGATAGCCCGAAGCGGCTGACAGAACGGATATCTTCGACATTCATAATATTGCTCATCGCTATTTCGATAGGCATAGTGATGAGTTGTTCCACCTCTTGTGGTGCGAGTGTAGGAGATACGGTCACTATTTGTACCTGATTATTGGTAATGTCGGGCACGGCATCAATAGGTAGTGTCAGCATCGCATAGATACCTCCGATAAACAGGAAGAGAGTAGTGAGTCCTACAAATAGTTTCTTCTTGATTGAAAAACGTACAATAGCTGTAAACATGACTTTCGTTGTATTATTATTTCACGATACAAAATTACTACCTATCTTCATCCGTTATCACTAAGAATAAATGAAGCGGAAAGATTGTGGGGTGAAGTGACGGATTTGGGAATTGAAAGATGTAAAATCATAGCTCTTGTTTCACTGCTGAACAAACATTTCTTTCAGTTTACTCGTTTAATATAAAAACAAACTAAATGTATATTCAACATGAAAACATTCGTCTTGATGATGGTAAGCCTGTTGTTTGCAATTTCTTCGGAAGCGCAAAACAAGTCTTTTTATGATTTTACAGTGAAAACTATTGATGGTAAGGATTTTCCTCTTTCTTCACTGAAAGGTAAGAAAGTGTTGGTAGTCAACGTGGCATCTAAGTGTGGGCTGACGCCCCAGTATGCTCAACTGGAGAAACTATATGAGAAATATATAGAAAAAGACTTTGTTATTATCGGTTTTCCGGCGAATAACTTTATGGGACAAGAACCGGGTAGTAATGAGGAAATAGCTAAGTTCTGTTCTTTGAACTATGATGTTACTTTTCCGATGATGGCTAAGATTTCCGTTAAAGGAAAAGATATGGCTCCTCTTTACCAATGGTTGACGGAGAAAAAACAGAATGGAAAAGAAAACGTACCGGTTCAGTGGAATTTTCAGAAGTTTATGATTGATGAGAACGGACATTGGGCGGGAGTTGTGTCTCCGAAAGAAAGTCCGTTCTCTGAAAAGATTATTACTTGGATAGAGAAGGAATAAGAGATACTTTTTTCAGCTCTTCTTCGAAGTTGGGAGTGAAGATTCCTTTACCCAGATTTTCTTTTATTTCTTCTATCTTCCAAAATCGTCCACCGTCCAGTTCGTCGCTGGGATGAATTTCTTCCTCATAAACGGTTTTGTGGACAAAAACAAGCTCTTTTTCACGGCTGGATTCAAAAACATAGCTGGTGAGAAGCTCGGGAGTGAAGTCTGTGATGCCTAATTCTTCACGGACTTCTCTCTTTAGGGCGATTTCTACGCTTTCGCCCAAATCAATATGTCCGCCCACAGCCGTATCCCATTTCCCCGGTTGAATGTCTTTCCATTCGGGGCGTTTCTGTAAGTAGATGTCTCCTTGGGCATTGAATACGTGAAGGTGAACTACCGGATGAAGCAGTTTGCTACCGCTGTGACATTCTCCGCGAGTGGCGGCTCCGGTGATATTTCCCTGTTCGTCTACGATAGGGAACATTTCCTGGTTATTATCGCTTGGCATAGTGTCTTTTATATTGCGTAAAATCTTTCGGAGAGGAGGATTTCTTATGGTATTAATAAAGAAGAATCTCCATAACTTAGGAATCGGAAATCATGTGCCAGTGCATAATCATAAATAGTGCGCCAATTCCCTTTTACAAAAGCTGAAACCAAAAGCAGCAAGGTACTTTGCGGCTGATGGAAATTGGTAACCATCGCTTTCACTATTTTATAATTGTATCCCGGTGCTATGATAATCTGTGTACTGGTGTGAAGGGTTTCCAAACCATTCCTGTCGAGATATCCTAATATCTTTTGCAGCGCAACAACGGGAGGAATCTGGTCATACTTTTCATAAGGCTGCCATTGTTTGACACGTAGTTCTTCTTCCGTAGCATACGGATTTTCAGCCAATGTAACTCCAATGTGATACAGGCTTTCCAGAGTCCGTACGGAAGTGGTCCCTACTGCAATAGCACAACCGTCGTGGTCAATCAGTTTTTTGATGGTACTCCGGTTGACCGATATATATTCCGTGTGCATCTCGTGACCTTCGATTTCTTCACTTTTTACAGGTTTGAATGTGCCTGCTCCTACATGTAGAGTTAATTCTTCAAGATCGATCCCTTTCTCTTGAAGTGCATCCAATACTCGTGGAGTGAAATGTAATCCCGCAGTGGGCGCAGCTACCGAACCTTTAATCTTAGAATAAACAGTCTGATAAGTCTCCTTGTCACTTTCTTCCGTATCCCGGTTTAAGTAAGGAGGAATAGGAAGTTCTCCGAATACTTCGAGGATATCGGCAAACGTCACTTCCGGATTATCCCATGCAAAATCTACCCAATGGCTGGTTCCTTTACATTCTCCTCGGGTAGCGGTCAGGGTAATAGGGAATCCTTTGACGGTCATTTCGCGTTTCAACTGTCCGTCTTTCCATTTCTTCAGATTACCGATCATGCAAAGCCAGGCGGCATGTGCTGTCTGTTGGAAATTCAAGACATAATCGTTTGGCCGGATCGGTTCAAGACAAAACACTTCGATCAGTGCTCCCGTCTCTTTTCGAAAATGGAGGCGTGCCTGAATGACTTTTGTATTATTGAATATCATCAGACTGCCTTGCGGCAGATATTCCGGCAAAGACGTGAAAACATCTTCACTAACTTCTCCACGACGGTATATTAAGAGTTTGGACTGGTCGCGGGTAGGCAACGGGAATTTAGCAATACGGTCATCCGGAAGAGGATAACTGTATTCACTGATATGGATATGTCTAGGATCTTCTTTCATTGTTTTCTAAAATAAAAAGAGGTTAGAACCCATTCGGTTTCTAACCTCTTTAACCAGTCGGGGTGACTGGATTCGAACCAGCGACCACACGCCCCCCAGACGCGTACTCTAACCGGGCTGAGCTACACCCCGAATTGCGGATGCAAAAGTACAGATTAATTTTTAATTAGCAAATAAATAGCGTGAAATTTCTTCTATTATAAATTCCATAGTTAGTGCTATCTGTTGGTTATTAGTTGATTATGGAATTGTTTTGTTTGTTGGTGGGGTAGAATAAAAAGATGTTATGGATTTATATTTAATTCCTTTTCATTATATTTACTTGTGATACCGACAAAATCAAAGTTGTATGGGGCTTTGGTTATTTCTTGTGCCAAGTCACTTTCTATTGCTGGAAGAGTGGTTCTGAAATTGGTGATAGCCTTGCCGTTCGTATAAATCTGTATCAAGAAAGTTGAGCAGAACTGCTCGTGACCAATTATTCTCTATTACTTGTCGTATAAAAAAGAAAGATTTCTGTGAATCATATTTCTTATCAAGAATAAACCGGATATGTCCCATGGAATACGGCACACACTGTCTTTTATAAATTGCGCCACAATTTGTGGCGTAAATATAGTATCTTTAGAAAAATCTGTTTCATGTATTGCAGATTACATATAGAGAAACCTTTAATATCAGGGAATATGTCTTGTAAGTCTTGGCTAAGACCTTTATAGAAACCTTCTCCCCATTTACTTTCTGCTTTTTGGATAACTATATCGGGGCAGTCCGAAAAACCTGTGAGTATGTTAAATTTCTGTTGTTTATTGAACGGCTATTTTATTTTTTGTTCTTATGT
>CAPYSS010000057.1:0-4648 GCA_948742525.1 Bacteroides caecimuris
GCGAACTATTTTGATGCCCATATCAAAATAGACAAGCCTGAACTGGCTTTTCTTCTGCCATTAAAACCCTTGTTCTTCAAATATTTCACAGTTGAAGAACTTCGAGGCAATATGCAAGACGGGAAACCAATGGTCGAAATGAAACTGCTTGCCGGTGATTCGGTAAACATAACCATACGTATTCCCATTAAGGGAGCCGGAAATATTACTTACATAGAATATTCTCGCATATACTATAATAATAGTTCAGCGGACATTCAAAATAATGCCGGCAACGTGACCGAACTGAGATTCACGGGTTTCATCATGCCGCAGGTACGCTTCAATAATGCGGCAGATGCAATCTATAATGTTTCGTGCATCCAAGCATCAAGTACAAAGATAGAACTCACATTCTATGCTGATGCTGAAAAAATCGGTATGCCGTTTAAGTCTTGCCGAAATGAGGATCAAGAGATTCTCATAAAGGCTGAGAACTATCTTGTCAAGGGTCAAAACTTCGACTATATACAAGTTAGCTGCAACACATATAGAGGACTTATTGTGCCTGTATTTAAGCCACAACGAAACGTAGAGTCATACGAATTTTCTGTTGACCTCGGCACATCAAATACTCATATAGAATATCGCAAGAGCGGAGAGGCACCCAAAGTATTCTCATTTACTCAGAAAGACCGAGAGTTATGTGAAATGTTCATTCCTCAGAAGAATGAATATGGCTATCTGGAAGACTTGCAAGCAGAGACGGAACTCATAGAAAAGGATTTTATTCCCGGTGAAATTGGCAACGGTGACTTTAAGTTTCCAACAAGAACCGTCCTTTCATGTGCCAAGACGGTGGATTGGAGTAAGACCATTGATCCATTCACTCTCGTAAACTTACCGTTTACATACGACAAACGCTCGGATTTGTCGTATAACAACCTCAAATACAACATCAAATGGGGTAACGGGGAAGATATGCGAGTTATGGAATCATACGTCCGTACTCTAATGTTAATAATTCGCAATAAAGTATTGTTGAATAATGGAGATCTCTCCAGAACTAAAATCACATGGTTCTATCCCATCAGTATGGCACCCAAGCGCCTGCGTCGCTTAAAAGAAACATGGGATGAGGCGTACAAGGAATACTTTGGTGATGGAGTGACGAATAGCATGACAGAGTCTGCCGCTCCAATTCAATATTTCTTCAAGAGATACTCAACGGCAACCAGTCTTGTGAATGTGGACATTGGTGGTGGCACTACGGACATCGCATTCGCGAAAGATAAGGTCATCAATTATGTTACATCGTTCAGATTCGCGTCAAATGCTTTGTTTGAGAACTCATTCTCAACTCTTGATAGTCACAATGGGATTGTGGATTATCACAAAGGCAACATTATCAAACTTCTTGAAGAAAAGAATCTGTCAGAATTGATTCGAGTATTCAACAGTACCAACAATGAACATCCATCTAATATGGCATCGTTCTTATTTGGGCTAAAGGATAATTCTCTTCCCAGAGCAGTTGGCATCAACGATAAGGCTATCGACTTTAATTATCTTCTTCAGGAAGATGAGGATTTCAAGATTGTCTTCATCGTGTTCTATACCTCGATTATCTATCACATCGCCCAGATAACGAAATCTCTTGGTTTGGACGTACCACGACACATATCTTTCAGTGGTAATGGCAGTAAGGTCATTCGCGTCATTACAACCGACTCAAAAATACTTGCAAAATATACCAAGTTAGTATTTGAGAAGGTTCTTGGCAAACCGTATGGAAAAGAACTTGAATTACTTGGTCTTGAAAAAGATTCTAATCCCAAAGATTCCACTTGCAAGGGTGGACTTATTGGGGTTGAAGAAGAGGATAGCAGGGACAAAACTATTGTCTTTAAGAGCGATTGCACCGGAATCGTTAGTAATATGGATACATACGCAACTATAACTGATGCGTATAAGGACAAGACTGTAAAGGCTGTCGAGGCATTCTTCAGATTTCTATTTGTTGATATGAATAATGCGTTTAACTTCGATAAGAATTTCGGGGTTAAAATGTCTTCATTCAAAGTTGCTCAAGAAGCAGCGACAAAAGACCTTGCAACATTCCTCGATAAAGGTATTACGCAACGTATGGAAGAAACGGAAGCCGATGATGTAATAGAAGAAACGTTCTTCTATTACCCAATAAAGGGCGTACTACAATCAATGTCCACTGAAATTTTTAACGCTTTAAGAAGTTCACAAGGATGAAAACATTGAGAACATTCATAATTATGGTCGTCCTCATTATTGGAGGAATGGCTATGACTGGCTGTGAAGATAGCAATGCTACTAACAACCCGGAATCAGTCACCACTAACGGACAATCTGAGTCACAGACTGGGGAGAAACCTTTGGATTCCAGTGAAAAAAAGCAGGTTTTAGATTCTATCAACGTTTTAGTATCTCAGATTGAATCATTATCCAAGAGTCAGGAGGCGAATGCTAATAACCTCGTCGAGGTTAAAAAGGAAATATCAGATTTGAAAGGGTCGTCTCATTTATATGACCTGATTTCGTGGGTTATTGCAGCGATTGCTTTATTAGTTGCTATTATTGCGCTAATCAGACTCAGTTCAATTCAGAAACGCGCTAACCGGCATCGTAAAGATATAGGAGAAATAGAACAAAGAGTTTATTCATTAGAACAGAAAACAAATACTGTGCCAGTACGTACTAAAACTACAAGTTCTGGCCTCAGCAATAGTGAATACACTTCATTGACTTCTCGAATATATAAAATTGAACGTCAACTTGAAAGAATGAATCAGGGCTCAGCTTACGAACCACAAAACGCAGTTATGAGCAGTCCTGTAACTGAAATAAGACGTCCTTCTGTCAACGAACAATCGGGTTATTTTGGGCTCCCTACTCAAATGTCTTTAACAGAGGCATACTTTAAGCGTTTGTCTGACATTCGTGAATCAGATTCTCGATTTACTGTTGAAGTCAGAAATAACAGAGCTGAATTCAGACCTTTGGAAGGTACCCAATATCTCAATGATTTGAAATCCAACGATTCTATAAAAATGGCTCTTGACTTTCAGGGATGTGCTCCTTCAGAAGCAACACAAATGAAAGTTATACTTCCTGGAGAAGCAAAAAAGGATGGAGATCGTTGGATAATAACCAAGAAAGCAACAATTGCACTTTATAGATAAGCCATGCACGCATTAGTACCTGTTATTATCATAGCTATCATTTGTATTCAGGTATTCTTTTTCGTAAAGAACCTGTTGCGCATGAATCAATTCAGTAAGATTTTTTCTGAAGAGTCATCGTGGCGTCTTCGTCGTAACGAGCAGACAAATCTCGTTGACGGTGTATATGGCGCAGGGAACACAATTTTTGAGTCGATTAAGAACTCAATAAATAAGTACCTCGGAAATAATTCAGGATCAGTTATTGATTTTGGTTTGCTTAAAGACGCCGTTGACCGCCATTGCGATTCGGTAGAAAACGACATTGCGACACAGACTCCTATACCTTTGTATTGGGGTCTTGCCGGAACAATGGCAGGTGTTATTATTGGTCTTACTGACTTATTGAAATCGGATGCTATTCTAACTTTAATGGGTAGTTCCGGTGGTGTCATAAATGTTGCTTCAGAGAATGCTGCATTAGGTATCAATGCACTGCTTAGTGGTGTTGCATGGGCTATGCTTGCTTCAATTATAGGCATCTTGCTCACAACCGCCAATTCACTGCTTTTTAAGCGTTGCAAACTGAAAGAGGAAAATGGGAAAAATTCATTTCTCGCATGGATGCAATCTGAACTTCTTCCAGAATTGCCCTCAGATACGTCGCAAGCATTGAATAACCTTGTCAAGAATCTCAATAAATTTAACAATACCTTCAAGGAAAACACTTCTAATCTTGGCAATGCTCTTAATGCTGTTAATCAATCATACGCAATACAGGCGGATATAATCAAAGCCGTTCATGACATGGATGTTATGAAAATGGCTAAAGCGAATGTGCGTGTGCTTCAAGAACTTAAAGAGTGTACCGACAAACTCGAAGCCTTCAATGAATATCTTGATGATATTGAGGGCTACACAAGTGCAATTCATAGATTTGAAGCTCAGTTTGGAGAACAGGCTGATAGACTGCATATTCTTGAAGAAATTAGAGATTTCTTCCGTCGTCATAAGAGCGAAATTGCAAAAACTACCGCAGATGCAGATAAGACGCTTCAGGACTCCTTGGAAAATATCAAAGAATCCACTTCTGAGAATGTCAATGAAATGCAGAAACGCTTTGTAGAACAAAGTGAACATTTCAAAAAGATACTTGAAGATGAAAAAGAAGCGTTTGAAAGATTTATGACTCAGATGAACGCTCAGTTCAGTGCCCAAATGTCTAATATGCCTCAATTGGCAAAACAACTTGAAGAGATTTCATCTATCCCGGTTCGCTTGGATAAGTTGATTGACAAGGTGGAAAAATCCAATGCCAAGTTAGCTTCTGACATTTCTTTTGCATTAAAACAATCAATGCAGACTGCAAAAGTAACAGCTCAACTTAGTAGTGATGGAGGGACAGTAATAGCCGGTCCCTCCATGCCATCATGGATGAAATGGACTGCAATTTCAGCACTGGTAATAATTGCAGC
>CAPYSS010000057.1:4748-13453 GCA_948742525.1 Bacteroides caecimuris
ATGTTAGTACTGTTTATACTTGTCATTGTCTTACTACACAAGCGAATGGAGGCTACCGAAGCTCAACTTCAAGCAATAAAAGAGATAGCAACTTCAACAGAAGACTTAACAAAATCTGATTATTTCATTTATCGACCGGACTACAAAAAATATGTCCTAAATGTACAGGGTAAGTACCCAAAGGGGAAGGCAGATCTCAATGATATTATAGCTCCTGACAAAGAAGAACAGCTATCAAATCTTGAAAATGCAGGAAAGGAAATTCAAAAATTTCTTTCAAATCATAGCCAAAATCAATATGTGCTAATTGTGGAGGGACAGGCTTCTCGTGACCCCTATCTCTATAACTATGAGTTAAGTTATCAAAGAGCGTTGGCACTTATGAGGTTTTGGGTTGAACAGAAAGGAATTTCTTTTGAAAACAACTGTGAAATCTTGATTTCAGGCAGTGGCGATGGTAAACTTGATACACACTCTATGCGAGAGAGTGTTGAAACCGAGAACCAACGATTTCTTATACACATCTTACCAAAGAACATCTTTGAATCAACGAATGAAAACAAGTAACCTAATAATTGCAATACTCACAAGTTTGTGTCTTGTATCTTGCGCACATAAGTCAGGCCACAACAGACCTCAGGTAGCTTCTCATTCGGGAAATTCCGAAATGAGTAATAACCAGCAGTCAAATGTTACACGTGGCAGTCAACGCAATTTGAATGTTACGGTTTCCAATAATCGTGGTGATAAGAATAAACTTGACGGATCAAAAATCTTTGCCAAGTATAATACTGCCGTATTCATGGTATTTACCTCTGATGGATACAATGGCTATCAGGGTTCTGGATTTTTCATAAACTCTGATGGACTCGCCGTCAGTAACTATCATGTATTTCATGGCACGAATATAGGTGCGGAGCAAATCAAACTTGCTAACAGTGATGAGGCATATAAGGTGGCTGAGGTAATTCACAGTAGCGAGGACGAAGATTTTATTGTTTTCCGAGTAAATGTGTCAAACACCAATTTTATCCCTCTTGCAAAATATAAGCCGCAGGTGGGGGAAAAAGTATTCGCTATCGGCAGTCCCCGCGGATTGGAGAATACATTCTCGTCCGGAGAAGTTTCACAATGGCGCGATAAGAATCTTATGCAAATATCAGCACTCATCGATCATGGTAGTAGTGGTGGAGCTCTTATCAACGAATACGGTGAAGTGGTGGGCATTACTTCTGGAACGTTTGCAGATGGATCACAAGCAAATTTGAACTATGCATGGAGCATTGATGCCATTAAATCATATATAAACTGTAAATAAATCACCTAAATCATTATATCATCATGCAATTACTTTTAGTTTGGCTAATCTTTACAGTGCCTGCGTGTATTCTGCTTTCAAAAAAGAATAGAGGTGCTGGATACTACATTCTCGCAATTCTTTTCCCTCTCATTGGGTTGATATTTGCATTGTGCTTGAAAAAGCTCAATCCAGAGGAAGAAAACGTTACACCTCCAGCTCTTGACATCACTGAAGAAAGTAAATAATCATCCTAAAGATGAAGAACTACTACGACATCTTGGGATTGTCTTCATACGAAGATTCCCAAGATGTAATTTTAGATAAGTATAAGGAAGTCACGACACAACTTAGTTCTCATGTCTTGGATAAAGATATGAGAGGACAGCTTATTGCTGTTAATGAGGCATTTTTAGTATTGTCTGATGAGGAACTAAAGAAAAAATACGACTACGCGTTGAGCAGCAACCTTGTGAACGAGGAATTGCTGAAACTTCTTGCTTCGAAACGGCAAAAAGCGGAGCAGTTTATCAACGATAAATTATCCAATGCTCCAAAGAAGAGAAAAAAGAACAAGTGGCCCGCAATTATATGTGGATTCTTTTTGCTATCAGCATTAGGAACGATTTCTCGGACTTGTTCTCAAGCATATATGCAAGAGAAAAGTTCTCATGCTGAAATTATCCAATCATTCTCAACGCCGTCTGATTGGGCTGAATATAAGATTGACAATGCTTTTTCTCTCTCTGTTCCAAATACTATGGAACTGCGAAATGATTACGACGATTACACCAGATGGATGTCAAATAACATTGGGTTAATAAGCAGTGCTGATGCGGTATTCCAACAAAAGGATTTGTCTTCAATGACAGAAGATGCCTATAATACTTATGCACGAGTGCTTATACAACATTTCTCATTTTCAGCGGGAGAGGTCGAACACCACTACGAATCTCCGGGATTAGTCTCTGAGGACTATCGAAATCTCCGGGAAATGGTTGACGAGGAAATTAAGCCATACACATATATTGAGCGTCCAACTTGGCGGTGGATTGATATAGATGGGACTAAAGCGATAGAAGGCTCTTATAGACGGAATGGAGATGATGGCCCTGTGAAATGCAAATTCTATCTTTTGTCCAACTACAGTGAAATGGCTAAAATTCTTGTAACGTTCCGAGAAAAGGATAGTGACCGATGGGCTTCAGACCTTGACAATGTCATAAGAACATTCAAATGGGAATCACCAAGATAAATACCGTCCGTAGAGTATGCTCTATATTGTCATTCTTCGTTATCATGATTTCATTACAATCATGTAATACGGAGCAAATCGTTTATGTATGTACCGGTCCACAAGCATACGCCTACCACAATAATTCAGATTGTTATTTGATGACTTCACATTGTACTGGAGCAATCAAAGAAGTAACGATTAGTAGAGCCAAAAGAGTGAAGAGAAAACCTTGTGGCAAATGCGCCAATGAATAATTATATATAGAATGATAGATAGAAACATATAAATAACTTGAACATGATTTGGTTTGGGATATATTTGGCATGTGTCATTGTTTTAGTCGCCATAATAATGGGCTTCAAGAGTAACTTGTCAAAACGACAGAAATTTTTAACAGTAGCATTGGGGCCTCTCACAATTATCGTTCTTTTTGTGGGTGTCATAGTTATTTCAATTGACCATATTATCAAGCACGGTTTTCATGATTTGTTACCTAAACGAAAAGGGAAAGCTCATCCGTTAAAAGCTGATGATTTCAAATATTGGCCCAAGGATACTATTCTATCCGGTAGTGATAAAATGACGATAGACGAATTTAATGTTAAATTCAATAAGAATATCCGTCTTGATGATGTTTATGGCCAAGCCTATGAGTCTTCTCTTACACCTGAAGAAATATTCAATTGTAAAAGTCGAATAGATGGTCGGATTGGCGTTGAACCTAATATGCCAGATTCAGAATACAAAGCCATCACGATAGCATTTGCCCGAGCTTTTGTCAGTGGTGATTATTCTACAATACAAGACAAACTATCCGATAAGACATATTTAACTCTATATAAACGCAAAACGTTTTCGGGAGCAAAAACTATCATAGAGTACTTCAAAACTTGGAAAAAGAAGGCCGATGATGAAAAGGTGTGGTATAAGGTTGATGTGGCATGGAATCCGAATCAGTGCCGACCTTCTGTATCTGTGCAAATCAAGGGATATAACAATATGGTGATTTTCTTTTTCATCAAGAATGAAAAAATTGACCATATAACTTTTGCGCCCTCACATCTTCAGGACTATGGTTGCATATATAATGATATAGACAGACCTCTGCTATCATTGGATTTTGTATCTCAATACATTACCGGGGACTCTGACACGCAAGAAAATCATTTGGTCTGTCCGTCCTGTGGCACTGATTCTGCTCTCATCGACTGGTATGATTTCTACATGGATTTAGGTCCGGTCGGATATTCCGGTAAATTGACCATCTGCCCTGACTGTGGAAGATTGGTTGAGTTAATGCCAGACACTCGGTATCGTCTTGATCCATTTCATAAAGTAAAGCAAAAGGCTCATGTAATTTCATCAACCCAATCAAAATCTTTCGTCCTTCGAATTAAAGGGCAATATACATTTGAAAACGATGACCCTTGTGAAAAAGAAAAAAATAGACAAGGTATTATAACAGCTAACAATGGAGCCAGTGAGGAAGCCCTCAAAATTTTTATAGACGCAGCGGAAAAAGGCAACCTCGATTCAATGATAAATGTCTTTACTGTCTATTGGGCTAATGAGGGACAATATAAAGAAGCAGCCGAATGGTTAAAGTATGTGGCTGGTTCTGCGTCACCGTCTCCTCATTGCTTATGGAACTTAGCTGTAATGTATTTCCTCGGAGAAGATTTGGCAAACAATCCTATAGTGAAAGATATTGACCGTGCTAGAATGTATTTGTCTCGTTTGCTTAAACTCGAAAACGATTCTCGATATTCATCGTATTTAAACATCTTCAATGAAGCGAGAAGCTTCATTTCATCCTTGGACAAGTTCAATATATTCTCCGGGGCCGGGGACTCAATCCATGACATTATAGTTAATAGCATCTGTAAAACGACAGACATAAAAGATAAGGGAGAACTATTTTTTCGGGCGAAAAGCATCCGTCTTAAAGATAGTCTTAAACTTGGGGCTTACATAGCATCGGTAAAAACAGAATCCATTGGTGATGAAAGTCATTTCTTCGTTTACAATGAGACCGGAACCGAAGAGAAACTAATACCTGAGCACCTCATTGTAGATAAAACTGCGATGGGTGCATTTCAGCTCTATCTGGTATTGACGGCACATACTGTCATGCCGGTATTCTGGCACGGTGGTTACATTGTCCGCGATTTCATCTTTAATCCTGATGATATAACAAAGATTAAGCCTATTCAAAATTATGACTTTTCCATTTTACTGAAGGATGACAATTTACTACCGAAAGTAGAGCTTGCTTCGGATAAGAGTTATGCAGACGTGTATTGCTCTTATTGGAACGATTGGGAGGGTCTAATCAGAGAACATTATCGGATTAAGTTTAACGCTGACGGAACCGCAAGCGTTGTAGCAAAGGACAAGTTCACTTTCTATAAGTATGACTGCGGCATCTGTTTCTAACTTTGAAAAAAATATGAGAAAATATATCATGCTTTATGTGGCTACAATTGCCATATCTATACTGTCAACATCTTGTTCAAACAAGGCAAAAGAAGAGAGTATTGGAACTGGAGAAGTTGACGTAAATGAAATATGTCTCGATGTTGAAAAATATAATGATGTCTGCTACTATTTTGAAGATGAATTCGACGAGGATGTTGAGAATATTGAATTTGATGACGAGTCCGGTCTTTATTTCGTTCATACTACTTCTGGTCTAACATATACCATTATGAATATGGGAGGCGGGATGTACACCATCTATGATACTAACGGCAATAGCATGACCTCTATGGACTTGGGGGGAGGTATGCGAGTTGCCAGTGACAACTATGGAAATACGTATAATACAATGGATTTAGGTGGTGGGATGAGTGTTACTACTGATAATAACGGTAATACATATAACACTATGGATTTAGGGGGCGGGATGACCATTACAACCGATAACAATGGGAATTCATACAATACAATGGATCTGGGAGGAGGCATGACGGTCATAACGGATAATGAAGGAAATTCAACCACGATTATGGAGTATTGATTCTTTAGTGATACAAACATGAATGCTATAAAGGATAAAATGCTCGGTTGCTTTTATGGGCAAGCCGTTGGTGATGCTCTTGGATTAGGGACTGAATTCCTGAATAAGGATGAAGTGCATAAACACTATCCCAATGGGCTATCGCGATACGAGAACATCATTCAAGATGCTCATCGCCGTCGCTGGCATAAAGGAGCATGGACTGACGATACAGATATGATGCTTTGCATCTTGAATGGTTTTGATAACGGTAAATTTGATATTCTTCAGGTAGCAAAGAACTTCAAAGATTGGGCCGACGGTGAGCCTATGGGTATCGGTGCCCATACATTCAAGGTCCTTGCTATGGGTGATTATGTTGAAAAGCACGATGAATGTTCGCGTCTTTGGTGGGAGCTGTCTCGACGACAAAGTGCTGCAAATGGTGCACTGATGAGAACATCGATAGTAGGATTGGTTCAGAATAATTTCATTGAACAAACAGAAGATATTTGCAGACTTACACATTATGACCCAAGATGTATTGGCTCTTGCGTTATAGCTACATCCATCATTCATAATCTCGTGTGGAATGACAAGCCCCTTTCTTATGAGGAGATCAAAAACATAGGGTCTAAATACGATGTCCGCCTCGAGGAATGGATTGATTTAGCATACAAACGTAAGTACATATCGGAATTGGATTTGGATGAAACTCATTCAATCGGCTATACATTACGAACTCTTGCAGCAGCTCTTTGGTGCTACTGGCACGCTAACTCATTTGAATCCGGACTACTTGCGGTGGTAAACGAAGGTGGCGATGCCGACACCAACGCAGCAATCTCATGTGCAATCCTCGGCGCAAAATACGGGTATAATGCAATTCCGGAGTACTACATTAAGAGCCTATACAAAGAAAGAGAGTATCGACACAAAGTAGATAATTTCATAAGCTTTGCCACCAATGAAAAAAACAGCAATTAAGAAAATAACGTTAATTTCTTTCTGGTTGTCCTTTACTCTCGGTTGTGTAATGTGCAAGCAGAACTCCACTACAAATCCAGACCCTTGTTCAGACAGCTTATTGGAAGTGGATTTTATATCAAATAATGGTATTTATAACATAGATTCTGCTATTATCTTTGGGACAAAAATACTCCTTGATGAACGATTTGCAATAAAAGAATTGTCAGATGTAGGTATATTAAAATATGATACAATTGAGGAACGTAACGGACAGTTCGCCAGTGCTGTTGTAGAATTTGCCAATGTGAAATTCTGTCTCAATAAAAGCTTTTTGTTTTTAACAAGAAGACAAGATAAACAGGCAATAGATTCTTTAGTTGCTAAAATATCCCGATATTATGGAGAACCAGCCATAGATGACAATGGCGAGCCTGAATGGAACTATTATCATTGGAATTTATATGATACACTACCTGATCGACCTTACATAAGAATCCGGCCCATCCATTCAGAAGAAGGTGGTATGGTAATGACTTGGAAATTTAATACATATACAGATTTATGAAAAAGTTATTATATATTTTAATTGCATTGGTGTGTTGTGGTGGCATTTATGGTGCAACCCAATTGTTCCCCAAATCAAATGCGATTGAAAAGGCGGAGTCTTTTTTTCAAAAGAGAGATACGGTATCTGCTCTTAATACGTTGGAGAAAGCTGGCGAGAAAGGAGATATAGCTGCCTGTCGGTATCTATTCCACTATTACGATTCTGTATATGGCACTCCTGCTGACGCGTATGTAGAGGTAGAAGAAGTAATTACGCCGGATGGTGACTGGATATGGTATGGAGAACCCGATAAGAAGCCCGAAGGAGCAAGATTACCTTCTGAAGACGAAATGAGTGAAAATATTACACATGAAATTGTTGTTCAAGATACCGTGACGGGCAAAGATATACCGATACAATGGTATTGGTTGCGCAGAGCAGCCCAGTTGGGTGATGCGGAATCACAGTGCGAGTATGGAGAAGTTGCTCAATTTGCATTGGGTACTGATAGTGCTATGGTTTGGTGGGAGAAATCTGCAATGCAAAATTATCCACGCGGTGTTTTGTTTTATGGCAATGAACTCTATAATCAGGCTCTTGACAAAAAATCACAGACCATTGGTCTGAAAGCGTTCCAAGTGCTTACGAAGGCATTTGAATATGTGAAAGAACTTCCCAGTGCGGGCTGGCATCTTGGATTGTGCTATATGAATGCTGTTGGCACCTCCGTAGATTATGAAAAAGGAATAGAATGCTTGCGCCAATCTGCTAAATATGGTTATCCCGAAGCAATAATTGAAATGTCAGAGATTGGGTTGGAAGACTCTTCGTATTGGGAAAATATAGCTAAAAAGCAAGGATTAAAATGAGGAAGTTATTATATTTAGTGTTTACAGCCGCTATCATGATGACGGCTTGTAATAATAAGCCAAAGACATCGACAAACAAAACCAAAGGGTTGTCAATAGATTCTCTCGTTGTACCATATGATGATGAATATTTTTCCGCTCTGCTTCCACAAGGCTGGACATGGGCAACAGATACTTGTGAGACTTGGCAAATCAAACATATTGTCGATTCTCTTAGAATCACGTCTGGTGTTACTGAGTTCTATCCTCCAGACAATTCCTTCAAAATTCGATTAGTCAAAGGCGCAACTCGTTGGCTTGCTCCAAACAATCCTGTTTCCGATTGGGTTAGTATGATTCTTATGAGAGCCGATGCTGATTCAACATGTATATACATCAGCGAAGTAAGAGATTCCTTGCAAGTAGATGAACACGAAGCATGTAACGTCTGGACTGCATACGATTTAGGTGGCGATACGATTATCCAAGATCAATACGTTGTTATAAAAGACAAATATGATCTATATTACCTAAGTGGAGTTTTCGATTATGGTGATGAGAAATCTGACCGCCTTTGGAATAAGATATTGTCAACAATAAAACTGAAATAGCGAAGTATAGAGTCTCCATGAAAAAGAAAATAGCATTAGCTTTTGGAATATTGGTTTTAATTCTCATTGGAGTAATTGTGGTTTGCGACCGAATGGTTGGCCATGCCGCTAAGGACAGGCTTCATGACGATGTTGAGGATATTCCACATCGTAAGGTCGGGCTTGTGCTTGGCACTTCGCCCATATCTACATGGAATG
>CAPYSS010000058.1:0-13298 GCA_948742525.1 Bacteroides caecimuris
CGTAACAAGGTAGCCGTACCGGAAGGTGCGGCTGGAACACCTCCTTTCTGGAGAGGACGAAAGATCGAGAAGGTTTTTGTTCTTGTACTGCTGGTGTTGTTTATTCAAGATATGATTCCGTAATGATACGGAAGAGAGAAAGTAAGAAGCCGGGTCTAATTAAACAGACTAGGTTGAACTTAGTCCTATAGCTCAGTTGGTTAGAGCGCTACACTGATAATGTAGAGGTCGGCAGTTCAACTCTGCCTGGGACTACTCCGAAAAACTCGTACGGGGGATTAGCTCAGCTGGCTAGAGCATCTGCCTTGCACGCAGAGGGTCAACGGTTCGAATCCGTTATTCTCCACTCCATCGGAAACGTAAGAAACGAAGATGAACGATCTATGACATATTGTACAAGCAAACAGTAATTTTAGTAGTAAAGAGCTGAAAGTATATATCATCCCGCTGGCACGCAAGTGTGAGCGAATGGATAAGGAAAGTAAAAAAGGGCGCATGGCGGATGCCTTGGCTCTCGGAGGCGATGAAGGACGTGATAAGCTGCGATAAGCTCCGGGGAGGTGCAAATAACCTTTGATCCGGAGATTTCCGAATGGGACAACCCGTCATTCTGAAGGAATGACATCCATCTTAGATGGAGGCTAACGCAGGGAACTGAAACATCTTAGTACCTGCAGGAAAAGAAAATAAACAATGATTCCCCCAGTAGTGGCGAGCGAACGGGGAACAGCCCAAACCATCCATGTTACGGCATGGGTGGGGTTGTAGGACTACGCCGTTGCATGAAGACATCAGAGAAGAACTTTCTGGAAAGAAAGACCATAGAGCATGACAGTTGCGTATTCGAATGTTGTCGAAGCATAGTAGTATCCTGAGTAGCGCGGAGCACGAGGAATTCTGCGTGAATCTGCCGGGACCATCCGGTAAGGCTAAATACTCCCGAGAGACCGATAGCGAACCAGTACCGTGAGGGAAAGGTGAAAAGCACTTCGAACAGAAGAGTGAAATAGTTCCTGAAACCGTGCGCCTACAAGCGGTCGGAGCTCGTTAATGAGTGACGGCGTGCCTTTTGCATAATGAACCTACGAGTTGCCTTTGCCGGCAAGGTTAAGTGTGACGACACACGTATCCGAAGCGAAAGCGAGTCTGAACAGGGCGTATAGTCGGCAGTGGCAGACGCGAAACCAAGTGATCTACCCTTGGCCAGGTTGAAGGCTGGGTAACACCAGCTGGAGGACCGCACCAATAAGCGTTGAAAAGCTTCTGGATGAGCTGAGGGTAGGGGTGAAAGGCTAATCAAACTTGGAGATAGCTCGTACTCCCCGAAATGCATTTAGGTGCAGCCTCGGGAATTACTACTGTGAGGTAGAGCGACTGATAAGATGCGAGGGCTTCACCGCCTATCAAGTCTTGACAAACTCCGAATGCGCATTAGTTCTATCCCAGGAGTGAGGGCATGGGTGCTAAGGTCCATGTCCTAAAGGAGAAGAATCCGGACCATCAGCTAAGGTCCCCAAATAAACACTAAGTTGAACTAACGAAGTCAGATTGCTAAGACAGCTAGGATGTTGGCTTGGAAGCAGCCATTCATTTAAAGAGTGCGTAACAGCTCACTAGTCGAGGAGTCGGGCGTGGATAATAATCGGGTATCAAGTTGTCTACCGAAGCAGTGGGATCATTAATATGATCGGTAGGGGAGCATTCCAGTCAGCGTCGAAGGCGTACCGTGAGGTATTCTGGAGCGTCTGGAAAAGCAAATGTAGGTATAAGTAACGATAAAGGGGGCGGGAAACCCCCTCGCCGAAAGACTAAGGTTTCCTGATCAACGCTAATCGGATCAGGGTCAGTCGGGTCCTAAGGCTCAGCCGAACGGCGATGCCGATGGCAGAAACGGTTAATATTCCGTTACTACCTTCAGGAGTGACGTGGAGACGCAGTAGTGACAGTGCCGCCATCTGACGGAATAGATGGTTGAAGGGTGTAGGAGTCGATCATGGCAGGCAAATCCACCATGAGATCCGAACCTGACAGTATGCCGCGTCCTTCGGGACAAGGCAATAGTGCGCGTAAGCATGCTGCCGAGAAAATCCGCTAAACTTAATCCTGCAGGTACCCGTACCGCAAACGGACACACGTAGTCGGGTTGAATATACTAAGGCGCTTGAGTGATTCACGGTTAAGGAACTAGGCAAACTGACCCTGTAACTTCGGGATAAAGGGTCCCTACCCTTTTATGGGAGGGCGCAGAGAATCGGTCCAGGCAACTGTTTAACAAAAACACAGGGCTGTGCCAAATCGAAAGATCCAGTATACAGCCTGACACCTGCCCGGTGCTGGAAGGTTAAGAGGAGATGTCATCGATAAGAGAAGCGTTGAATTGAAGCCCCAGTAAACGGCGGCCGTAACTATAACGGTCCTAAGGTAGCGAAATTCCTTGTCGGGTAAGTTCCGACCTGCACGAATGGTGTAATGATCTGGACACTGTCTCAACCGTGAGCTCAGTGAAATTGTAGTATCGGTGAAGATGCCGATTACCCGCGATGGGACGAAAAGACCCCGTGAACCTTTACTATAGCTTATCATTGAATCTGGGCACGTGATGTGTAGGATAGGTCGGAGGCTTTGAAGCAGGTACGCCAGTATTTGTGGAGCCGCTGTTGAAATACGACCCTTTATTTGTTTGGATTCTAACCCGTGGATACGGGGACATTGATTGGTGGGTAGTTTGACTGGGGTGGTCGCCTCCAAAAGCGTAACGGAGGCTTCTAAAGGTGCCCTCCGGCCGATTGGTAACCGGCCTTAGAGTGTAATGGCATAAGGGCGCTTGACTGGGAGACTAACAAGTCGATCAGGTAGGAAACTAGAGCATAGTGATCCGGTGTTTCCGTATGGAAGGGACATCGCTCAAAGGATAAAAGGTACTCCGGGGATAACAGGCTGATCCCTCCCAAGAGCTCATATCGACGGAGTGGTTTGGCACCTCGATGTCGGCTCGTCACATCCTGGGGCTGGAGAAGGTCCCAAGGGTTGGGCTGTTCGCCGATTAAAGTGGCACGCGAGCTGGGTTCAGAACGTCGTGAGACAGTTCGGTCTCTATCTATCGTGGGCGTATGAAATTTGCGTGGCTCTGACACTAGTACGAGAGGACCGTGTTGGACAGACCTCTGGTTTGCCGGTTGTGCCGCCAGGTGCATTGCCGGGTATCTAAGTCTGGATCGGATAAGTGCTGAAAGCATCTAAGTACGAAGCCGGCCACAAGATTAGATTTCTCAGGGTCGTTGTAGACTACGACGTTGATAGGATGCAGGTGTAAAGGTAGAGATACCAAAGCCGAGCATTACTAATTGCCCGTCCACTTTCCTTATATGTCGGATGGTGTATACCTTTGGTTTTTACTACAGAATGAAATTACGATAACAGCTCAACAATATGTCAACCTTATTCAGGTGGCTATAGCACAAGGGTTCCACCTCTTCCCATTCCGAACAGAGAAGTTAAGCCTTGTCACGCCGATGGTACTGCGTCACAGTGGGAGAGTAGGTAGCCGCCGTTTTGATTGAAGCCTTCGGACTTGAAGAAGTTCCGGAGGCTTTTTTTGTATACGCACGCATGAAATGTGGCCTCTACCGTTTTTTCGGCTCAGTTTGAAAACTTGGGGGAATTAGTTAAAAGCCTTATCTTTCCCGTGGGTGTGGATACCTTTCCCACGGAACTGTCTGGAAGGCTCCGCCATGTCTTTTCTCCGGCAGGGGCAGGTCCGGAAGTTTTGCTCTGTAGGGGACGATGTTCATAAAGTGAGTTTATTTATGTCAATTCAATTTGCCTCTATATCTAAAGTGATCTATATCTTTGCAGATACACTTCTATAGAGATACTTGTAGATATATATTCCTATAAACTGTTACTCTAAAAGTAAAATAAATAAAAAATCGTAGTTTATATAATGAAAATACTTTCATTTTTATTTTGCTTTTAGAAAATAATCTCTACCTTTGCAACGTTTTAGATAAAATAAGAGATAAACAATGAACCAAGGATTTATACATATTTTGCTATGCGGCATTATTATTCTACTGGCAAAGTCAGCGGGAAGTGAGTGTTGTGCATAAAAGTATGTGTGAACAATGATATACGAAAGCCTTTCTCACTTCCCTGTGTGAAAGGTTTTTTTTATGAATATAATAATGGTAAAATATAAAATTGAAATTTATGAGTGACAGATTATTTATTTTTGATACCACTCTTCGTGATGGCGAACAGGTTCCGGGATGTCAGTTGAATACAGTGGAAAAGATTCAGGTGGCTAAGCAGTTGGAAGCTTTGGGAGTGGATGTGATTGAGGCAGGATTTCCTATTTCAAGTCCGGGTGATTTCAATTCAGTAATTGAAATTTCTAAGGCTGTTACTTGGCCAACCATTTGTGCGCTGACTCGTGCAGTTGAAAAAGATATCGACGTAGCTGCTGACGCATTGAAGTTTGCCAAGCACAAACGTATCCATACTGGCATTGGAACTTCAGATTCTCATATCAAATATAAATTCAATTCTACTCGTGAAGAAATTATTGAACGTGCTGTGGCTGCTGTGAAATATGCACGTCGTTATGTAGATGATGTGGAATTTTATGCGGAAGATGCAGGACGTACGGATAATGAATACTTGGCTCGTGTGGTAGAAGCTGTTATTAAAGCGGGAGCGACAGTGGTGAATATACCTGATACTACAGGTTATTGCTTGCCTGAAGAGTATGGGGCGAAAATTAAATATTTGGTAGATCATGTAGATGGTATCGATAAGGCTATTATTTCTACTCATTGTCATAATGATTTGGGTATGGCTACTGCCAATACGATTAGTGGTGTGTTAAATGGAGCACGTCAGGTAGAAGTGACTATCAATGGCATTGGAGAACGTGCCGGTAACACTTCCTTGGAAGAGGTGGCAATGATTGTCAAATGCCATAATGATATTAATATTCAGACAAACATCAATACCCAGAAGATTTATCCGACTAGTCGTATGGTATCAAGTTTGATGAATATGCCGGTTCAGCCGAACAAGGCAATTGTGGGACGTAATGCTTTTGCACATTCATCCGGTATCCATCAAGATGGTGTTTTAAAAAACGTACAAACATACGAAATTATTGACCCGAAGGATGTGGGCATTGATGATAATGCTATTGTTTTGACTGCTCGTAGCGGACGTGCTGCGTTAAAACATCGTCTTCATGTTTTGGGAGTCGAACTGGAACAGGACAAATTGGATAAGGTATATGAGGATTTCTTAAAACTGGCTGATAAGAAGAAAGATATCACGGATGATGATATTCTGGTATTGGCAGGTGCAGATAGAAGTGTTAATAACCATATAAAATTGGATTACTTGCAGGTAACAAGCGGAGTGGGCGTTCGTTCGGTGGCAAGTTTAGGACTGAATATTGCAGGAGAGCACTTTGAAGCTGCTGCCAGTGGAAATGGACCGGTAGATGCTGCTATCAAGGCTTTGAAAAAAATTATTGACCGCCACATGGTATTGAAGGAATTTACGATCCAGGCTATCAGTAAAGGTAGTGATGATATGGGTAAAGTACACATGCAGGTGGAATATGACGGACAGATGTACTATGGTTTCGGAGCGAATACAGATATTATCGCTGCATCAGTAGAAGCATATATTGATTGTATCAACAAGTTTAAAAGATAATAATACGTAATACAAAAATGGCTAACACATTATTTGATAAGATTTGGGACGCCCATGTGGTACAAAAGGTTGAGGAGGGACCTACTCAACTTTATATAGACAGGCTTTATTGTCATGAAGTAACTAGTCCGCAGGCTTTTGCGGGACTGCGCGCACGCGGGGTGAAAGTCTTTCGTCCGGATCATGTATATTGTATGCCGGATCACAATACTCCGACACATGACCAGGATAAACCGATTGAGGATCCGGTTTCTAAAACACAGGTAGATACTTTGGCAAAGAATGCCAAAGATTTCGGCTTGGCTCATTTCGGTATGATGGATAAAAGAAATGGTATTATTCATGTAGTAGGTCCGGAAAGAGGGCTGACTTTGCCGGGGATGACAATTGTTTGTGGTGACTCGCATACTTCTACCCATGGTGCGATGGGAGCTGTTGCTTTCGGTATTGGAACCAGTGAAGTAGAAATGGTGTTGGCTTCACAATGTATCTTACAATCTCGTCCGAAAACCATGCGTATCACTATTGATGGTGAACTGGGTAAAGGAGTGACGGCGAAAGACATGGCTCTCTATATGATGTCTAAGATGACAACCAGTGGTGCTACTGGATTCTTCGTGGAATATACCGGTTCGGCTGTCCGTAACTTGAGTATGGAAGGTCGTCTGACTTTATGTAATCTGAGTATTGAAATGGGGGCACGTGGTGGCATGGTTGCTCCTGATGAAGTGACTTTTGAATATATAAAAGGCAGGGAACATGCTCCGAAAGGTGTGGATTGGGATAAAGCGGTGTCTCATTGGAAAACATTAAAGAGTGATGATGATGCTGTATTTGATAAAGAAATTCGTTTTGATGCAGCAGATATTCAGCCGATGATTACATACGGAACGAATCCAGGAATGGGTATGGGAATCACTGAGCATATTCCGGTAGATGATAAAAGTGCTTCTTTTAAAAAGTCTTTGGACTATATGGGCTTTCAGCCGGGCGAATCCTTGCTAGGTAAGAAAATTGATTATGTATTTTTGGGTGCTTGCACTAACGGACGAATTGAGGACTTCCGCGCCTTTACCTCTTTAGTAAGAGGGAAAAAGAAAGCAGATCATGTGACTGCATGGCTGGTTCCGGGATCATGGATGGTAGATGCACAGATTCGTGAAGAAGGTTTGGACAAAATCTTGGAGGAGGCAGGTTTTGCCATCCGTCAACCGGGATGTTCTGCTTGTCTGGCTATGAATGATGATAAGATTCCGGCTGGAAAATATTCGGTATCTACTAGTAACCGTAATTTTGAAGGACGCCAGGGACCGGGTGCTCGCACGTTGCTTGCCAGTCCGCTGGTAGCTGCTGCGGCGGCGGTGACCGGTGTAATAACAGATCCTAGAGAACTAATTTAAAAATGCGAAGACAATGAAACAGAAATTCAATATCATAACAAGCACTTGCGTACCCCTTCCTTTAGAGAATGTGGACACAGACCAAATTATTCCGGCTCGTTTCTTAAAGGCGACAACTCGTGAAGAGAAATTCTTTGGTGATAATCTGTTCCGTGACTGGCGCTACAATCCGGATGGTTCTCTGAACAAGGATTTTGTATTGAATAATCCTACTTATGGTGGACAAATCCTTGTAGCGGGAAAGAATTTCGGCTCTGGTTCCAGCCGTGAACATGCAGCATGGGCTATCGCCGGATATGGTTTCCGGGTAGTTGTGTCCAGTTTCTTTGCTGATATTCATAAGAATAATGAATTAAATAATTTTGTACTTCCGGTGGTGGTGAGTGAAGAATTTTTGAAGGAACTTTTTGATTCAATTCATGCAGATCCGAAAATGGAAGTGGAAGTAAATCTGCCCGAACAGACTATAACCAATAAGGCTACAGGTAAAAGCGAACATTTTGAAATTAATGCATACAAGAAACATTGTTTGATGAACGGATTGGATGATATCGACTTTTTGCTGACCAACAAAGACAAGATAGAAGCATGGGAAAAAGCGTCAAAATAGAAATCATGGATACAACACTCCGCGATGGTGAACAAACCAGCGGAGTATCTTTTGTGCCCCATGAAAAATTGATGATTGCCCGATTGCTATTGGAAGATTTAAAGGTAGACAGGGTAGAGGTTGCCTCGGCCCGTGTATCGGATGGCGAATTTGAAGCTGTTAAAATGATATGTGACTGGGCTGCCCGCCGGAATTTGCTTCACAAAGTGGAGGTGCTCGGATTTGTGGATGGCCGTACTTCTGTAGATTGGATACAACGTACAGGATGCAGGGTAATTAACTTATTGTGTAAAGGTTCGTTGAAACATTGTACACAGCAGTTGAAGAAAACACCTGAAGAACATATTGAAGATATTGTGAATGTGGTGCGTTATGCCGATGAACTGGATATTGCAGTTAATGTATATCTGGAAGATTGGAGTAACGGAATGAAGGATTCTTCTGACTATGTATTCCAGTTGATGGACGGATTGAAGGATACCAGCATCAAGCGATATATGTTACCGGATACATTGGGTATCTTGAATCCTTTGCAAGTGATTGAATTCATGCGGAAGATGAAAAAACGTTATCCTCATACTCATTTTGATTTCCATGCGCATAATGATTATGACTTGGCTGTGAGTAATGTACTTGCTGCTGTGCTGAGTGGGGTTAAAGGACTTCATACTACTATCAATGGATTAGGGGAACGTGCAGGAAATGCACCGCTTGCCAGTGTTCAAGCTATTCTGAAGGATCATTTTAATGCTTTGACCAATATCGACGAAAGCCGTCTGAATGATGTGAGCCGAGTGGTGGAATCCTATTCTGGTATTGTTATTCCTGCCAACAAGCCGATTGTGGGTGAGAATGTGTTTACGCAAGTGGCCGGCGTTCATGCCGACGGTGATAATAAGAATAATCTTTATTGCAATGATTTGTTGCCGGAACGATTCGGACGTAAACGTGAGTATGCGTTGGGCAAGACTAGTGGCAAAGCCAATATCCGTAAAAATCTGGAGGATTTGGGACTTGATTTAGATGAAGAATCCATGCGTAAGGTAACGGAACGTATTATCGAACTGGGTGACAAGAAGGAATTGGTTACTCAGGAAGATTTGCCTTATATTGTTTCCGATGTGCTGAAGCATGGAGTGGTAAGCGAAAGTGTAAAACTGAAAAGTTATATTGTGACACTGGCGCATGGATTGAAGCCGATGGCTACTGTAAAAATAGAGATTAACGGAAAAGAGTTTGAGGAGAATTCCAGCGGTGACGGTCAGTATGACGCTTTTGTGCGTGCATTGCGTAAAATTTATAAAGTGACGTTAGGGCGTAAATTCCCTATGTTGACCAATTATGCGGTAAGTATTCCTCCTGGGGGCCGTACAGATGCATTTGTGCAAACAGTAATAACTTGGAGTTTTGAAGAAAAAGTATTCCGTACTCGTGGGCTGGATGCTGACCAGACGGAGGCTGCTATCAAGGCTACCATGAAAATGCTGAATATAATAGAAAATGAATATGAAAATAATAATGGTTAGTGATTAGTGGTTAGTGGTTAATGAACAGTGTCGTCAGATTTCATTAACCGCCAACTATTAATCACTGACCGCTAACCATTAATCACTAAAAAAATGGATTTTAAAATTGCAGTTTTAGCCGGTGACGGTATCGGACCGGAGATTTCAGTGCAAGGCGTTGATGTGATGAACGCTGTTTGTGAGAAGTTTGGCCATAAAGTAAGTTATGAATACGCGATCTGTGGTGCAGATGCGATAGATAAAGTAGGTGATCCGTTTCCCGAAGCTACTTTTCAGGCTTGTAAGAATGCCGATGCAGTGCTTTTCTCGGCTGTAGGCGACCCTAAATTTGATAATGATCCTACAGCAAAGGTTCGTCCGGAGCAAGGTTTGCTGGCTATGCGTAAAAAATTAGGTTTGTTTGCCAATATCCGTCCTGTGCAGACTTTCAAATGCTTGGTTCATAAGTCTCCGTTGCGCGCCGAATTGGTGGAAAATGCCGATTTTATCTGTATTCGTGAACTGACCGGAGGGATGTACTTCGGTGAAAAATATCAGGATAATGATAAGGCATATGATACCAATATGTATACCCGTCCGGAGATTGAGCGTATTTTAAAAGTGGCTTTTGAATATGCCATGAAGCGCCGTAAGCATCTTACTGTAGTTGATAAGGCAAATGTGCTGGCATCTTCACGTCTGTGGAGGCAGATTGCACAAGAGATGGCTCCTCAGTATCCGGAAGTGACTACAGACTATATGTTTGTGGATAATGCTGCCATGAAGATGCTTCAGGATCCTTGTTTCTTTGACGTGATGGTGACTGAGAATACATTTGGTGATATTCTGACAGATGAAGGCTCTGTTATCAGTGGCTCTATGGGATTACTTCCTTCTGCTTCTACGGGTGAAAGCACTCCGGTATTCGAACCTATTCACGGTTCATGGCCACAGGCTAAAGGATTGAATATTGCCAATCCATTGGCTCAAATCCTATCGGTGGCCATGCTGTTTGAGTATTTTGATCTTAAGGAGGAAGGCACCTTGATTCGTAAGGCTGTAGATGCTTCTTTGGATGAAAATGTGCGTACTCCGGAAATTCAGGTTGAAGGTGGGGCCAAGTATGGTACTAAGGAAGTGGGTTCCTGGATTGTGGATTATATCAAGAAAGCATAGAATTTTATAGGTTTTTTACGGAGAATCAGAAGTGAATGCCATTTTACTTCTGATTCTTTATTTTTATTGGATAAGAAAAAGTATATTTGATGCTGCAAATAAAACAAAGATAATAATTGAAAGACATTCAGATGAAGAATTTAGTTTATGCTTTGGTAGGAGCTGGTTTTATGATTGCCTGCCAGCCTTCGGACCAACCGGAAATCAGCGGTATGCTGACTGGTATCGAGAGTGATACATTATTGGTACAATCTTTTCCTGTAAATGATCGTGATAGTCGTAGGACAGATACGATTGCCATGCAAAATGGAAGTTTTGCTTTTAATTTAGGTGATAGTGTATTGAAACAGGTTTATATTTATGGTAAACCGTCAGTGAAACCCAATGAGGATGGCAGTATACCTGCCATATCGATGAAAGCTGTAAATTTTTTGCTGTTGCCTGGCCAACCTATAAAAATTTCAGGTTCATTGGATGAATATAAATTGGAGGGAGGTTCCTTTTATGATGATTATAATGAAGTGTTGGAGGACTGTAAAGCATATAGTCATAAAATAGATTCATTGAATGTAGTCTGTATGGATATGGAGAAAAAAGGAATACCCGGAGATTCTATCCGTAAAGTTTATGCTTCAGCAAAAGAATGGTATGGAAATATTTTAAAAATAAAAAGTGACTATGTTAGGCAGAATCCGGATAAAGATGTATCAGTATATGTAATGTCACAGTTGACAAGGGACCAGTTGGGGGATGCTTTTAATGTTTTGACTGACCGGGTAAAGGAAGGAATGATGGCTCCTTTATATCAGAGAATGAGAGAAGGATATGAGAAAGAACTGGCTCGCGATAAAGCAAAAGAAGCAATGAAACCAGGTAATCCTGCTCCGGAATTTACTTTGAAGGATTTGGATGGAAAGAATTTTGACTTATCTTCTCTGAGAGGTAAATATGTAGTGCTTGATTTCTGGGGAAGCTGGTGTGGATGGTGCATAAAAGGAATTCCCGAAATGAAAAAGGCATATGAAAAATACAAGGGAAAAATAGAATTTGTAGGGATTGACTGCAATGATACAGAGGATAAATGGAAAAAAGCAGTAGCTGAGCATCAATTGCCGTGGATTAATGTACGCAATATAGGTGAACCGGATGTGGCGGTGATGTATGGAGTAAGTGGTTATCCCACTAAATATGTGATTGATCCTGAAGGGAAAATTGCTAAACAGGTAGTTGGCGAGAATCCCGAATTTTATATGTATCTGGACGCATTGATGAAATGATGAAAGGTTCCGGATAATTATGAATAACAGAGGTGTGCCATTATTTGAACACACCTCTGTTGTTTAATTTAGAATTTTTTTACGCGTATATGACAGTAAGGTTCTCCTCCCGTTTTATCGTAATAGTGCTGATGATAGTCTTCTGCTTCCCAAAATTTCTCGGCAGGGCGTAATTTGGTATTGACTCTATGACCTTTCGAGCGAAGCAGTTCGATGACCTCTTCAGCTTCGGATTTTTGTTTTTCATCCATGTAGAAAATCATACTCCGATATTGCGGTCCGAGGTCGGGACCTATTCCATCGGTTTGTGAAGGATCATGTATTTCAAAAAAAAGTTTGCACAAATCCACATAAGAAACCATGTCGGCGTCATAATCTACAAAAATAGCTTCTACATGGTGGGTCATGTGGGCTTTTACCTGAGTATATGTGGGGTTGGCTTCCGGACCACCTGTATAACCGACTGTAGTGTTTAGTACACCCGGAATACGTTCGAACTGATGTTGTACGCCCCAGAAGCATCCGGCGGCGAATATCGCTTTTTCTACTTTCATGTTCTTTATTCTTTTAAAATTGTATGCCAAATATACGGAATACCCTTTAAAACGAGAAACCTACCTTATGCTTTTTTTAATTAAACTAAAGGAATATCGTTAAAGATTCCTCTACCTTTGCAACCGGAATTAATTAATATAGAAAATCGGATGAAACAGATCGTATGTTATCTTATGTTGCTATGTGCATGTATGCAGTTGCAGGCGCAAACTTACGATGAGCTGATAACCTGTGCGTTGGATGCGGCAAAAAACGACAGTTTGACAAAATCAGAAATTTTGTTCAAACAGGCATTGAAGATGGATCCTGCCAATATGCGTAATGCTTTATTGTTTACTAATCTAGGAACGGTCCAGCGGAGATTGGGGAAAATAGATGATGCTATTGATTCGTACACGTTATCCTTGAATATTACTCCATATTCTGTTGTTACATTGCTCAATCGTGCTTCACTCTATTTGGAGAAAAATTTGTTTGACAGGGCTTATGTGGATTATTGCAATGTGATTGATATAGATAAGACAAATAAGGAAGCGTTACTTTTCCGGGCTTATATTTATATGCAACGTAGGGATTATAAGGGAGCGAGAATAGATTATAATACTTTATTACAGGAGGAACCGGGGAATAATACTGCACGTTTGGGCAGGGCACTTTTAAATCAGAAGGAGTTGAAGTATCGTGAATCTTTAGAAGATTTTAACAAATTGGTTTCCGATAATCCCAGAGATGTTTCTTATTTGAAAGCTCGCGCTACATTGGCTGTAGAAATGAATACGCCTGATTTGGCTTTATTGGATTTGGAGGAGGCCGCCAAACTGGCACCGGACGATGCGGAAATTTATGTGATGTGTGGTGAGATTTATTTAAGTCAGAAGAAAAAAAGAGAAGCGTATGTTGCTTTTGAAAAAGCAATAGAGTTGGGAGTTCCCCGACCGGAATTACAGGATAAGCTGAAAGCAAGTAAGTAAAAATACGAACAGGATTATTGTCAGACAATCATCATGCTTTTACAAGAGGCTGTCTCAAAATAGAGTTGAGATGGCCTCTTTTGTTTCATCTCCAATTG
>CAPYSS010000059.1:0-12167 GCA_948742525.1 Bacteroides caecimuris
GGCTGGTCTATTCCGTCACGGACGACAAGGGTAACAAGGTGGGCAACCCGTTCAAGTCATCGCTTTTCGGGAAGTCCGCAGGCTATGAAGCCGTGCAGAAGAAGTTTACCCGTTCCAAGCAGGAAATTAAGGACCGGAAACTCGCCGACATGACAAAACGCACCGTCCTTTCCGTGCTTGAAGGCACGTATGACAAGGAGAAGTTCGTTGTAACGCTCAGGGAGAAAGGCATCGACACGGTGCTGCGCTACACGGCGGAAGGGCGCATCTACGGAGCCACGTTCATCGACCACCGCACGGGCTGCGTGCTGAACGGCTCGCGCATGGGCAAGGAACTTTCCGCCAACGCCTTGCAGGAACACTTCACGCTGCCTTATGCCGGACTGCCGCCTATTCCGCTGTCCGTTCCGGTGGAAACAGGAGAGGATATGCGCGGACAGACCGCATCCGACCACGAGGACACGGCGGGCGGTATCGGTCTGCTCACCCCCGAAGGTCCGGCTGTGGATGCCGAGGAGGAAGCCTTCATACGGGCGATGCAGCGCAAGAAGAAAAAGAAAAAGCGCAAGGGCTTGGGAATGTAATCAGGAGTATCAGCAATCAAAAAAATCAATGTATGTCACAACAAGAAGACGATTTGAGGGCATTGGCGAAAATCATGGATTTTCTGCGTGCCGTGAGTATTATTTTAGTGGCCATGAACGTGTACTGGTTCTGCTACGAAGCAATCCGGCTTTGGGGTGTGGACATCGGTGTGGTGGACAGAATCCTGATGAACTTCAACCGCACGGCGGGGCTGTTCCGTTCCATCCTGTACACGAAACTGTTTGCCGTCCTCCTGCTTGCCCTGTCCTGTCTGGGGACAAAGGGCGTGAAGGGTGAGAAAATCACTTGGGGACGAATCTGGACAGCCCTTGCCGTTGGCTTCGTGCTGTTCTTCCTCAACTGGTGGATACTGGCTTTGCCGTTACCGATAGAGGCGGTGACGGGACTGTATATCCTGACCGTTGGCGCAGGTTATGTCTGCCTGCTGATGGGCGGTCTGTGGATGAGCCGCCTGTTGAAGCACAACCTCATGGACGATGTGTTCAACAACGAGAACGAGAGTTTCATGCAGGAAACACGGCTTATCGAAAGCGAGTATTCGGTCAATCTTCCGACACGGTTCTACTACAAGAAACGTTGGAATAACGGCTGGATCAATGTCGTGAATCCCTTCAGGGCCTCCATCGTGTTGGGTACGCCGGGCAGTGGAAAATCCTACGCGGTGGTAAACAGTTTCATCAAGCAGCAGATTGAAAAGGGCTTCTCGATGTATGTTTACGACTTCAAATTCAGCGATTTGTCCACTATTGCCTATAATCATCTGCTCAACCACCCGGACGGATACAAGGTGAAGCCGAAGTTCTATGTGATAAACTTCGACGACCCGCGACGCAGCCACCGTTGCAATCCCATTCACCCGGATTTCATGGAGGATATTACGGACGCTTACGAGAGCGCGTACACCATTATGCTCAACTTAAATAAGAGTTGGGTGCAGAAGCAGGGCGACTTCTTTGTGGAATCGCCCATCATCCTTTTCGCGGCTATCATCTGGTATCTCAAAATTTTTCAGAACGGCAGGTATTGCACGTTCCCCCATGCCATCGAGTTCCTGAACCGCCGTTACGAGGATATTTTCCCGATACTGACCTCTTACCCGGAACTGGAGAACTATCTCTCACCGTTCATGGACGCTTGGCTCGGTGGGGCTGCCGAGCAGTTGATGGGGCAGATCGCATCGGCGAAAATCCCGCTGTCACGCATGATTTCCCCGCAACTCTATTGGGTAATGTCAGACAGCGAGTTTACGCTGGACATCAACAATCCCGAAGAGCCGAAAATCCTGTGCGTGGGTAATAATCCCGACCGTCAGAATATTTACGGTGCAGCTCTCGGTTTGTATAACTCCCGTATCGTGAAGCTCATTAACAAAAAGGGTATGCTGAAGTCGTCGGTCATTATAGATGAACTACCGACGATATATTTCAAGGGGCTGGACAACCTTATTGCCACCGCACGAAGCAATAAGGTTGCCGTGTGTCTGGGATTTCAGGATTTCAGCCAGTTGGTGCGTGACTATGGCGATAAAGAAGCCAAAGTCGTGATGAATACTGTCGGAAATATTTTCTCCGGTCAAGTGGTGGGCGAAACCGCCAAGACGCTATCCGAACGGTTCGGAAAGGTGTTACAGAAGCGGCAGTCCATTTCTATCAATCGACAGGATGTTTCCACCTCCATCAACACGCAGATGGACGCGCTTATCCCGCCGAGCAAGATTTCCGGGCTTACACAGGGAATGTTTGTCGGTTCGGTATCAGACAATTTCAACGAGCGTATAGAGCAGAAGATTTTCCACTGTGAGATTGTCGTGGATGCCGAGAGGGTGAAACGCGAGGAGAAAGCCTACAAGCCGATACCCGTCATTACCGACTTCACGGACGAAAACGGTAACGACCGTATGAAGGAAACGGTGCAGGAGAATTACAGGCGAATCAAGGAGGAAGTCAAGCAGATTGTTCAGGAGGAACTGGAACGGATTGCCAATGACGAAAATCTGAAACATCTGTTGCAGCAGAAATAACAGAGTTGACGGGTTACAATGAAAACGGGCGGAGCAAAGTGTCAAACTTGTTCCGCCCATTATTAAGTAGATTATTACTAAGTCGCTAAATATAAAGCAAAAACAGATAATGCGATATTGTTTGTCAGCATCTGTTTTTGCTTAGAACAATTTATTTCTCCAACAATCAATATCGTCTGATGGAACGGCTATCCATAACAATTTCTTAGGTCGTGTACATGCAACATACACAATGCGGAGTTCTTCATTATTGTCAACAGAATACTTTGCAGGATTATTCAAAATCGTTGCATAGTTCGTGTGGACAGCTTTTTTAGACAGAAATACTAAAATAGCCTCTAATGTCATGCCTTTTACCGAATGAATTGTTTTCAGGTAAGGTCGTTCTTGCCGAAATTGATGATTTACTGTTCTAAAAAGGGATTCAATACGGACATTCGCCTTTCCCAAATCAACAGTTAGATTTATGCCCATTTGTTGAAGTTTCGTAATCCAATTAGACAGTGTATCATTCGTTGAAGGTAATTTTTGAATAAAATTAAACATCTCTGCTCTATGTCTTCTAAACCCTACTTCCGCTATTTCTCTTCGCATAGTACTTGCGGGAACATACCGAACTTGCTTTGTTATTTTATAGCAGCCTTTTTCTATAAGAGATAGTCCGTCAGTATATTTCCCATGATCAATCAAATATTTTCCATATACAATATCTCTAACGCCGTAATGCCCGTTTATCCACGGACTATTCTGTCTTGATGAACTATCATTGTTTACTAATCCAAAGTTTGTCTCGCCAAACTTTTGTCCTCGAAATACAACTGCATATTCAGATTCATCCAATCCCATCTCATTGCATTTTTCGATGAAATGATTCGTAATTTGATTGACTGATTCCGGAGTGTCGAGATGACCTTTAATACATGGCTCGTCTGTGTAATCTTTGTCGCTTGCTATTGAACACATTTCATTTCCAGAGAAATGATTAGCTAATTGACATATTTTTTCGGAGCTACGTCTATTTTCCGACAGATCTAATGAATGCCAATCTGGACTATTGTATTTCTCCATAAATAAATGTGGATTGGCAGTATTCCATTCAAAAATAGCTTGGTCAGGATCCCCAATCAACATAATAGATTCTGCTCCGCACTGAGATAATTTATCAATTATAGCCATTTGCAACTCTGTTGTGTCTTGAGCTTCATCAATTATTAAAATCGGGAATCGACGAACAATATTTTGTGCTATTGAAGGATATTTATCTAATATTCTGAATGTAAAATATATTGCATCTGCCTGATTGACCTTGCCTGCATTGAAATGTTTCCATTTCATTTCTTTCAATTCAGATATAATCTTTTTGGGTGAACCATCTTTCTTATTGGGATTATCCCAATCTGCTTTTCCGAAATGATATGCCTGATATGGGGCCAATCGCAATAATTGATCATTAAGCCCAAACGATATGAGATCGAAATAGTAGTTGGCATCACGAGATGTAATTATTCGTTCACCGAGCTTACCTCTAATATATCTTGTTTGGGTCGGATCATAATCGAACCATTTGTTAAACGTGGTTCCTACTATTTCAGGACGATAATTGCATCCCATGACTAAATGAGCATAAGGCAAAAATATGTACGTATTTATAAAACTATCAATCGTCCCTATAAATGAAGGATAATCTATATTTCGACAACCGAATGTCTCTTTAAGTTCTTTTTGTATAACCTCACATGCGGTGTTGGTAAAAGATATGGCTGCAATTCCTTGATGTCTCGATAGATTATTCTCTTGTAAAAGTTTTGCCATACGCGCAGCCACAGAGAAAGTCTTTCCACTTCCCGGACAAGCTTTCACGACAATTCTCGGCTCGTTACAATCTACAACAGCTTGTTGTTGTGCTGATAATTGAATATCCATACTTTTATTCTGAGGGTGCTACGAACAAAATAGCATCCTTTATATAATCAGGTACATCGAACGTTACTTCAGTTTCTAATCTATCACAGAGTTGTAATGCAAATTCTGCTTTATCCTTATTAGATTTGAGTTTTTTCATTAAAGTAGAGGCATTAAAATCACCTCTTAAATCATTTGTTTGAGCGTGCATTTTTCGATATACATCTCGCATTATACTCTTGTTGTGTTCCGATTGCTCAAACAAGTCATATTCAAGGGTATGTGGAGCCAAACATACTTTCAGGTTTTGTCCCTCTAAATCTTTAGCTTTTTGCGCTCTGTCGGATTTGTCTTTATCTTCTTCGGGGTCGCTGTCTGTAATAATCGCACATTTTGACAAAAGTCGCTTGCTCTCATCATCATTGTTGAATAATAACCCAAAATGATTGAATGCAATCCCTCCAATATTAACTAATTCGATTCCACTTTTACACAAGTCTATTTTCTCAGAGAGAAATTTTTTAGCAAGAATTGGTATAATAATCGCTTCTGCGACACCTTCTACCAATAATACACCGTTAGCAAAAAATAACTGTGCTTTTGTTGTATCTAAAAACTTTCGCAAATGCCGTTTGCTCTCAGCCGGATAATCACTTTCCGTTAATTTACCAAATGAAAATGATTGTACGATGTTTTGTTTTCGTTGTAAAACCGAAATATTATTAACATCCGATTTCGCTGTAATCGTCGGAGAGTGCGATGTTACAAATACTTGAAGTCCTTTGCTTTGTAGTTCATTCAGATATTCAAAAAACGTATTCTGATATTGTGGATGCAAATGTGCTTCGGGTTCTTCCACCAGCAATGCATTATAGATTTCCAGCGCATTATCTTCGCATCTATTGATAAGGTCACCTAACACCACAGACGTAAAAATAAGATTATTTTCGCCCAATCCATTTTGATACAATTCAAAATATTTTTGTTCTTGACCATCCTCGATCGTTTTGTACACCGGACATTTTAATTCGACACCTCGTACCACATCGGAAAATTTCCGCCCAACATAACGCATTTCTATATTAGGATGTTTGCGAGTTATTCCCGTCCCTTCAAGATGGGCATTGACCTTACTTTTTCCTGTTGTTAGAATATGTTTCCAATCCGAAGCGTCATCTTCAAAAACATGGTACAAGTTTTTAGCGAGCAAATCTTTTCTTTCTTCATTTAACTCAATCTCTTCCTCACCTTTATTGTATTTTGTAAGTTGATTAAATAATTGAGATGTCTTATTGTCGTAAGAATAAGGACGCAGACAGCTTACAGCATCTCTTAGTGGACTTAGATATGTATAAAAGATTTCTTGCAAAGATTCGTAAGGAACCTGCTGTCCTTCATTATCTCCACCCCATATCATCCGTTTGAAATATTTTTTCTTCCCATTATTTTCTTGGATGAATTTCAAATGTAATTGTATTGTTTGCTTGGCTGGATCTTCTTTATCTTGCGATATGAAATCATAGAAACATTCTCTTTCAATCAGAGCATCTCCAAATTCAAATGTCAAGTCAAATTGTATTGTCGTATTGTTTTCAGTTGGAACTGTGGAATTGACGTGCAAATCGCTTTCTTGAATATAGATATAATTGTCTGGTTTTCCACATCCGAGACATATGCGCAGAGCATCTATAATTGCAGTCTTACCTGAATTATTTTCTCCAATCAGAATATTTATTCCATTCTTGAAATAGAGAGTAATATCATCAAATACTCTAAACTGTCTGATATGCAAACTACTCAAATACATGTTTCTATATTTTTTTGTTTTTATACAAACTCCAAATAATTTTCCCTGTTTACAACATGGAACTCGGCATGGGGATATGCTTCTTGAAACACTTTCGGAGCATTGGGCATCTTGTTTCCCCATTTGAACTCCAAAGCCGTCAAACTGTCTGCACACTCTTCGATCAAGTCTATTTCTTGCTTATCGTAAGTGCGCCAGAAATAGAACTCCTTATGCAGTCCTTCGTTGAAATTCGCCTTACGACGCTCTCCGATGATGTAGTTCTCCCACAATGCACCGACGTCCTGTCGAATGGCCAATGGTGAAAAAGCACCTATAATCGCATTTCGAATGCCATTATCGTAGAAATACCACTTTCCGGCTTTTGTCACCTCCTTGCGAAGGTTACGCGAGTAAGCCCCAAGACGATATATAACGAATACTTTTTCCAAGAGGTCAAGATATTTTTCAACCGTCGTTTTGCTCATACCGAGCTGTTTACCTAACTCATCGTAAGAAACTTCGCTGCCCAACTGAAAAGCTATCAATCGTAGCAAATCGCGCATCTTACTCGAATTTTTTAGGCCGTCAATTGCTAAGATATCTTTAAGCAGGTATGCACCAACAATATCGCGTAGGTAGTCTGTTTTTCGTTCATAGTTCTCCATCATTACTACTTCAGGATATGAACCGTAAATTAAACGGGCTTCGAGATTCTGACGAGTTTCAAATGGGGTTTCTATTTGCGCTATTTCCCGTTGCGAAAAAGGGGTAAGTAGAAATTGCGTACTGCGACCAACCAACGGTTCACCAGTCTTATTCAGTAAATCGAATGACGAAGAGCCACTTGCCAAGACACTTATTCCCGGTATTTCATCAACTATCAACTTCAGAATACTACCGATTTGTGGTATGTTCTGTGCCTCATCAATAGCCAGCAAATCAATACCATCCAATAAATGCCGATAATTGGCTATTGAGCGATTCTCCAATAGTGCTAATGTGTCGTAGTCTTCGCCGTTGAGCATCATCGTCCTACCTGAATAGTTGTCCACAATTTTACGCATCATTACCGTTTTACCAACACGGCGAGCACCAAAAATCAATACTGCTTTATTGGGCGCGATTCGTGCTGTAATCTTCTCTTGAAGTATTCTATTTACTGTTTCCATACCTTGATAAATTATACTGCAAAGATAATCATATTTCTTTAATTGGCGAATTTTACACAAAAAACAGACTACAAAATGGCGATTTTTATATTTTCAATCTTAAAGCACTTCTTTCACCGTTCGTAGTAATTATAAATGTTAATAACACTAATGGCTCTATTATTTACCCTACATAATCTTTCTCAATTTATCATTATTGGGTTGAAAGGTCTCATGTCAAACTAATTCGCATGCAATCAAATGCAAACTAAAAAGACAGGAATACTCCATCCTGTCTTTTCATATATAATGTATATTTGTTATCTTCTCATGCGCTCCATCTCCTCGTCACGCAGCATCCTCTCGTTCAATTTCTCCTGCATCCTATCAAGGAAGTAGGTGCGGCTCTCGTTCTTCCGGCGTTTGATGTCGATGTAGAAACGGTAGCAGTCCTTTGATTCGACCCCAAAAATCTTGTAGAGGAGCGGGGCGAGTTGTTTGAGCGGCATGTTGCCGTTGTTGATGCAGCCCATCTCGTTGATGCCGTAGATAAGTTCCACGAGGTCGATGGCGTTGCCTGTCCATTGCAGGGGTGAGGCGGGATTTCCGGTTGTGTTGTCGGAGGATGTACGGAGGGGGATTAGTGGTGGCACTTGGGGAGCGGCAAGGAACTTCTGCATCTTCCTTACGAAAGAGAGTGCCTTGCTGATATAGGCTGCAACCTCCCTTTTTTCTTCGGGAAAATTGCGCACGGGATGGTGCTGCAACTCGATTTCGATGTAAGCCAGCGCGATGATGGTACGGTTGGTGTCCATATTGTCGCTGCATAGCTCGATCACTTGCGTGGCGAAAGCCGTGTATGCCGTTTCCATATTGCAGTCCCCAGCTTCGTTTATACGGCGGAAGAACTCGGTTTCCGCCAATAAAAAATAATTCATGTCCTGTCAATTTTGAAATTTTACACTCTGTTTTTCGGTATGCGCACATGAATATGATTGGCAAAAATCATGTACATCAAACAAAAAACCCGGCACATAGTCTGCAATATGCTGGATTTCAGAGTGATAATTTCAAAATTTATTTATCCGACAGGAATTGTATTCAACTTAAGGTGTTAATCTACTGAACATTAGTCCACTTTCCGGACATCAAACGCACGCTTTATAGGTATGGCGGACCACTCCGTTGCGGTATGCTTTCTGTGAGGTCAGCGTCCATTGTTCCTGTGGCAAGACGGACTGGAAGAAACGCTTTCCCGTTCCGGCAATGAAAGGAATTGTGTATAGTATGATTTCATCCACCACACGCATACGCAACAGCCCGTTGATGTAGTCCGCCTTTTCAGGAGTGGCTTCCGCCAGATAGCAGATGTCTGTTGTGGATTTCCGCCATTCGTCAAGCATGGAGATGGAATAATCCGGTGTGATATGATAAAGGGCGTTTTCCCTTATCTCGTTGATACCGCAATCTTCAAGGCGCAGTTCCTTATACGCTTTGCAATACAACTCGGAGCTTTGACATCCGTCCATCGTGAGGACGGCAAGAATCTGTACTTTACCCATTATCGTTTCCTTTCGTTAGGCAAGGGCAAAAAAGTAGCGTGCAAATCACACTACTTCTAATGGAGGCTCTGGAATGCCCTTAACAGGAATAGGTGAATGCACGCTATGCGTAGGCATAGCATAAGCAATCACGCAATAGTTCCTGTTAATGTTAATTTTCCAGATTCCCATTAGGACGCCTTGCGGTCTTATGTTATATATAGGCGGCAAAAGGCTCTGCCAATCGCCGTTACCTTCTGATATGTCATGCAAAGATAGCCATTTTCAGCGAATTGCGGGCTATGATTGCTCAAATTTATACTTCAACCCATATTCTTCCAGTTTATTATAGAGTGTTGTCCTGCCTATTCCAAGCAGTTCGGCGGCGACCTTGCGGTTCCCGTTAGCTTGCTTCAAAGCGCGTATAATCCGCTCTTTATCGTCCTTATCGTTGCGCAGGGAGAAGCCGGTAACAGAGGTTGTTTCGGTTATTCCAAGTTCCAAATGCTTTTTCGTGACAAGTCCTATCTGCGCCTGCAACACCGCGCCCATGATTTTCTGACGAAGCTCGCGCACGTTGCCCGGCCATGAATGGGTCAGCAACGCTTTCCGTGCTTCGGAGCTGAATCCGCTAACCTTGCACTCCAATTCATTATTGGCAATCTCGCGGAAAAACTCCGCCAGCGGCATGATGTCCTCCTGACAATCACGCAGCGGCGGAACGGTTATCTCGAAGTCGTGCAGACGGTACAGCAAGTCCTGCCGGAAACGCTTTTCATTGACCGCCTTTTCCAGATTCTCGTTGGTGGCAGCGATAATACGGACATTGAAACTTCTATCCGTTCTGTCACCAACGGGGCGGTATCGCCGCTCCTGTATGGCACGCAGAAGCATCTGTTGGGTTTCCGGTGCAAGGTTGCCCACTTCGTCCAAAAACAGCGTGCCGCCTTCGGCTTCATGGAAATACCCTTTCTTGGCACTGTCCGCACCGGTGAACGCCCCTCTGACGTGTCCGAAGAATGCCGACGGCGCAAGCTCTTTGGTGAGTGAACCGCAGTCCACAGCCACAAACGGTTTTCCTGCCCGCTTGCTCTTGTCGTGCAGCAGATGGGCGATATGCTCTTTGCCCGTACCGTTTTCCCCGAATATCAGCACGCTCATGTCGGTGGGGGCTACCAGCCTTATCCGGTGCATGATTTTCTGAAAGGCGGAACCGTCACGGGCAAAGACGGGCATACGGCTTCGCCCGATATTCCGCTCTTTCAGTATGGTACGGAGCAGAGGCACGAGTTTGTCCTCCACGAGTTGTTTGGGTATGTAGTCCAGCGAACCGAGTTTCATGCTTTCAACCGCCGTATGCACTTCGGCATAGTCGGTCATGATGATGAACGGCTGCGTCATACTCTCCTTGCGCATCCAACGCAACAGGTCGATGCCGTCACCATCGGGTAAGCGCAGGTCGGAAACCACGATGTCCCCGTCTGCGGCTTGTTGCAGAAGTTTCCTCGCGGTCGAGAGGTGGAACGCCTGCACGGTGCGGAATCCCTCCCGCACCAGCAGGTTGCAGACAAACTCGCAATACACGATGTTGTCCTCCACCACGATGATTTTTGTCTTATCCATTTTCGTATTTTCTCCTTTCTTCTTTTGCCAGCCGGATTATCTCCGAACCCTTATCCAGCACGGCTCTTACGGCATTGCCTATTGCTTTGTCGTCAGGCGTGCCATCGCTATGGATCAGTTTATAAAGTTCCCTCAACGGTCTGTCGGCACGGAGTATCTCCCACGAGCTGCGCAGGTGGTGTGTAAGGGCGTCCAGCTCCTGAAGGTCTTTCCGTTGTTTCGCCTCCCGAACCGCCTGCATTTCCTTCTCGGTTTCCGTAATCAGTTTCTCCAGCATGACGGATTCATTGCCGTAGGATAGCAGGGATGTGAAATTCGGCTTTTCATTTTGTGCCGCATTCATGGCGCATTTATTTGAAATCTCCATCAGTTCAGATATGGAGAACGGCTTGAACAGGCATTCTGTGAATCCATGTTCTATAAGTTCCTCTTTGCCGCAACTGCCCGAAGCGGTTATCACGACTACCGGGATATCCCTTGAATTGCCAACGTTGGAAGTGCGCAACAGTTCCAGCAACTCGAAACCGTTTATATCCGGCATATTCAGATCCGTCAGCAGCAGACTATATTCGTTCCGACGTATCATTTCCATCAGCTCCGCAGCATCGGTACAGGTATCGCAGTGTATCCCTTCCTGTGCATACATTTCTTTCAGCATCAGAAGCAGCACTTCGTCATTGTCGATGGCAACCACATCGTGGAATGTATGGTTATGATGAACCTGTGCTTGATTTATCCGTTCCGGAATTTCCTCGGCTGTCTGCATGGGGATTTCCACAGTGAAACAGCTGCCTTTGCCTTTTTCGCTCTCCAGCCGGATTGTGCCGCCGAGCATTGTCACGATACGCTGCACGATGGACAATCCCAGCCCGAAGCCGTCTTTTGTGGCGGCGTTTGACAGACGTTCAAACGCACCGAATATACGTTGTTGCTCCTCTTCGGTCATGCCCGTTCCTGTATCTTTGACGATTAGCTTCAGCAAACCGTCATCATAATCCGTTGTCAGAGATACGCCGCCGCTCTCGGTAAACTTGATGGCATTTGACAGAAGATTATTCCCGATTTGCAAGATGCATTCCTTATCGGTCAAAACAACGGCATCCGTGCGGCAATTTATCGTAAGAGCCAGACCATTGCTTATTGCAACAGGCATAAACTCAGTTTCAAGAGTGTGGGTGATTGTTGAAATTCTGCATGGGGCAAAGTTCGGCTGTTCCTTTCCGTTGTCCAGACGGAAGAAACTTAGCAGCGTATTGAGCATTTCACGCATACGCTCAGAAGATTGCCGGATGTTTTGGATATATGCCCCGATTTTATCAACATCGCAATCTTTTTGCATCAGTCCGGCATAACCCGTTATTGCCGTCAGAGGTGTACGAAGTTCATGGGTGATGGTATGAACGGCTTTCTTGCGGGAAGCAATCAGTGCCTCGTTCTGTTCAACAGACTGTTGAAGTTGTCCGATTAAATCTGCAGTTTCTCGTTTGTATCGTTTGATACGGGTGATATTTCGGTGGATAATTATGTAAGAGATTATC
>CAPYSS010000060.1:0-11738 GCA_948742525.1 Bacteroides caecimuris
AATGTACCAAGTACTGCTAGAACTTTGAAAGTCAGCTATATTGGAATGAAATCCCAAGAGGTTGCCATCAAAGCTGGTACCATAAAAATCATACTCCAACCGGACTCTGAAGTTCTGGAAGAAGTAGTAGTAACAGGTATGCAGAAAATGGACAAACGATTGTTTACGGGAGCCTCAACGAAACTAACGGCAGACAACGTGAAGCTAAACGGTATGGCCGACATCAGCCGTGGATTGGAAGGACGGGCCGCCGGTGTATCTGTTCAAAATGTATCAGGCACATTCGGTACAGCCCCTAAAATTCGCGTACGTGGTGCTACATCTATCTACGGTAGTTCCAAGCCGTTATGGGTAGTAGACGGCGTTATCATGGAAGACGTAGTGGAAGTATCGGCAGACGAATTGTCATCGGGTAATGCAGAAACCTTGATTTCTTCTGCCATTGCCGGTTTGAATGCCGACGACATCGAGAGCTTCCAAATCCTGAAAGACGGTTCAGCAACCTCCATTTACGGTGCACGCGCTATGGCAGGTGTAATTGTAGTAACCACCAAAAAAGGTAAAGCAGGACAAAACCATATCAGCTACACGGGCGAATTTACAATGCGTCTGAAACCAAGCTACAACACTTACAATATCATGAATTCACAAGACCAAATGGCCGTTTACCAGGAATTGGCACAAAAAGGCTATTTGAACTATGCGGAAATCGCCAATGCATCCAGCAGCGGTGTGTACGGAAAAATGTACCAGCTCATCTCCGAGTACGACAGAACATCGGGACAATTCGGATTAATCAATAGCGAAAGCGCCAAAGCAGAATACTTACGTGCTGCAGAATACCGCAACACCGATTGGTTCGACCGCCTATTTTCTACCAGCATCATGCACAACCACTCGGTCAGCCTATCTTCCGGTACTGAGAAAGCACAGCATTATGTATCAGCCAGTGCAATGTTAGATCCGGGATGGTACCAACAAAGTTCCGTACAACGTTTCACAGCCAACTTGAATTCTACATTCAAACTTTCAAAGCAGCTTGATTTCAATTTGATCGGAAATGCTTCTTACCGTAAACAAAAAGCACCGGGAACACTGGGCAGCGAAACCGATCCCGTATCAGGAGAAGTGAAACGAGACTTCGATATCAACCCCTATTCATACTCTATGAATACTTCACGTACGCTCAACCCCAATGAGTTCTACACTCGTAATTATGCCCCATTCAATATATTCAATGAACTGGAAAACAACTACATGAAATTGGGCGTAGGCGACTTCCGACTGACAGGACGCTTCACCTACAAGCCCTGTTCAAAAGTCGAATTATCCTTATTGGGCGGTATCCAAAGCACCACTACCTCGCAAGAGCACTTCATCGAAGACAACTCCAACCAAGCACAAGCCTATCGCGCCATGCCTACAGCTACCATACGCGACAAAAATCCGTTGCTATATACCGACCCCGACAACATTTATGCACTGCCTATCAGCATTCTCCCCAACGGTGGTATCTACGAGCGCACCGACCGCAATATGTTCAAATGGGATATGCGCGCATCTGTCAGTTACAACGATGTGTTCAATGAAAAACACATTGTCAATTTCTATGGTGGTATGGAAACCAACTCGGTAGACCGCCACTCCACTTGGTTCCGCGGATGGGGTATGCAATATTCAATGGGCGAAGTAGCCAATTACGCTTACCAAGCGTTTAAAAAAGGCCAAGAAGAGAACTCACAATATTATACTCTCACTAACCGCCACGAACGCAGCGCAGCCTTCTTTGGCAACGCCACATACTCTTACAAAGGAAGATACACGCTGAATGGTACAATCCGTTACGAAGGAACCAACTCACTTGGAAAAAGCCGCACAGCACGGTGGTTACCCACATGGAACGTTGCCGCTTCATGGAATATGCACGAAGAAGAATGGTTCAAAACATTGGAACCGACGCTGTCGCACCTGACACTGAAAGGTTCTTACTCTTTAACCGCCGAACGTCCTTCTGTAACGAACGCATACGCCATCATCGGCTCAAAAACTCCTTGGCGTCCGTTTGCCAGCGTCAACGAAAGTATGCTGTATGTAAAAGAAGTAGCCAACCAGGAACTTACTTATGAGAAAAAGCACGAGTTCAACTTCGGATTGGCTACCGGATTCCTCAATAACCGTATCAATTTGGAAGTAGATTGGTACAGCCGCCGCAACTACGACTTGATCGGATTGGCCACCACGCAAGGATTGGGCGGACAAATCCAAAAGTACGGAAATATCGCCACCATGAAATCAAGCGGTGTGGAGCTTAGCCTTACTACCACCAACATTAAGACAAAAGATTTCTCATGGACTACCAATATCATCTATTCACACTCTAAAAACGAAGTAACCAAGTTGAAAACAAGCAAACGCATTATCGACCTTGTTTCGGGCAACGGTTTCGCGCAAGAGGGATATCCCGTACGTTCTCTTTTCTCCATCCCCTTCAAAGGGTTGAACCAGGAAGGACTTCCTACTTTCCTTGACCAAGATGGAAACATCTCTACAACAGGTATCTACTTCCAAACGAGCGACCCCGAAAAACTCGGTTTCCTCGAATACTCCGGCAATGTAGACCCAACAGACGTTGGTAGCTTCGGCAACATCTTCCGTTACAAAGGACTATCATTAAATGTATTCATTACTTACTCCTTCGGTAATGTGGTAAGGCTCGACCCCGTATTTAAGAAAGAATACAATGACCTGACCGCTACCCCCAAAGAGTTCAACAACCGTTGGATAGTCCCAGGCGATGAAAACAAGACGGACATTCCTGTAATAGCTTCCAAACGCCAGAACAAGAATGACACCAACCTGTCATACGCATACAATGCATACAACTACTCTACGGCACGCATTGCCAAAGGAGACTTTATCAGGATGAAGGAAATCTCAGTGGGCTACGACTTCCCGAAACATCTTGTTGCACCATTGAAACTATCCAGTCTTTCACTGAAACTTCAAGGCACCAACCTGTTCCTGCTTTACGCAGACAAGAAGCTCAACGGTCAAGACCCGGAATTCTTCAACACCGGTGGTGTAGCTGCTCCTACTCCCAAACAATTTACACTGACATTAAAGTTAGGTATTTAATAGCAAAAACAAACTGAATATGAAAAAATACAATAAATTATACAATGCCTTCATGTTGACTTTGTCGGCATTGACTTTGGCAAGTTGCAACGATTTCCTTGACACTATGCCGGACAATCGCGCACAACTTGACAGTGAAGAGAAAATACAAAGCATCTTAACTTCTGCCTACATCGACCATGAACCCGTTCTGGTAGCAGAATTGGTTTCAGACAATATGGACGATTACGGCGCCAACAACCCCAATACCAATCGCTGGTTTGACGAAACATTTGCTTGGAAAGACGAAACGGAAGAGGCTAACGAGTCGCTGAACAGTTTTTGGGAATCTGCCTTTGTAGCTATTGCTTCCGCCAACGAAGCTCTGCAAGCCATCGAAGAGATGGGCACTGCCACTAATTCTCTGAAAGAATGTAAAGCAGAAGCCTTGCTCTGCCGTGCCTACAATCATTTTATGCTGGGATGCATGTTCTGCAAGCCCTACACAGCTACGGCTTCCAATGATTTAGGACTTCCGTACATCGAACATCCCGAAACGGAACTCAACCCACAATACGAACGCGGCACACTTGCCGAACTTTACAGCAAAATAGACCGCGACATCCAAGAAGCCTTGCCGTTGATAGGAGATTCGCACTACAAAGTGCCCAAGTATCATTTCAACACCAAAGCAGCTTATGCATTTGCCTGCCGTTTCTACCTATATTACGAAAAATGGGAAGAAGCAATCAAATACGCCAACCTATGCCTGGGATCGCAACCCAAAACCATGTTGCGCGACTGGAAAGGCATGGCAAACATGACCCAGCAAGCGGATGCAATCACCAACGAATACGTGAATGCCAATTCCAACGCCAACCTGTTGATGCTTACAGGATATTCTACACTGGGAATCGTATTCGGTCCTTATCGGAATTACTCCCGCTACAGCCACGGACAATATCTCGCCATGAACGAAGACATGAGAGCGACCAATATCTGGGGTGGCGCACTCAGCTTCTACATGACTCCGAAAGTGTATACCGGAACCAATATGGATAAAACCATCTTCTGGAAAATGCCATATATGTTTGAATATACCGATCCGGTAGCAGGTATCGGTTATAACCATACGGTTTATCCGGCATTTACCACTGACGAATGTCTTTTGAACCGGGCAGAAGCCTACATATTGCTCAAACAATATGACGAAGCGGCAACCGACCTCACTACATGGATGCAAAACATCACCAAAAGCACCAAGACACTTACGCCGGCAAACATTGCCCAGTTCTACGATGCGCAGGAATACTCTTATTCGGACGCAGAGGGCTTGCAGTCTACCCTCAAGAAGCATCTCAACCCTGCTTTCCAAATAGAAGAAGAAGGCAGCACGCAAGAAAATATGCTGCAATGTATGCTCGGTTTCCGCCGTATCGAGACAATGCACGCCGGATTGCGCTGGTTCGACATCAAACGTTATGGCATTGAAATCCCGCGCCGCGTGATGAATGCTTCAGGAACTCCGCAGTATAAGAGTGATTTCTTGAGCAAAGACGACAAACGGCGCGCGCTTCAAATACCACTCAAAGTACGCGAAGCCGGATTAGAAGCAAATCCACGTTAATTTTCCCACCATCTATTAAAACAGAATTTATGAAAAAGCAAATCTATAAATTGTTCTTGTCGGTTCTTCTCATCGCCGTTGCTGCGTGTTCGTCGGACGAACCGGACTACAACAGAAGTGTTATCACGCCAGGAAACACGGAAAACACAGAATTTGACTCTTGGCTGGAAGCCAATTTTGTCAATCCGTATAACATCGCATTCAAATATCGCTACGAGGATATTGAATCCGACTTCGATTACTACGTAGTGCCTGCCGACTACAACAAGGCTATCAAATTAGCTCATTTGGTAAAATACCTGTGTGTAGAGACTTATAATGAGGTAGCAGGTGTGGATTTCACTTGCGAGTATTTCCCTAAAATGTTTTTCACCATCGGCGAATGGGAGTACAAAAACAACGGAACCTTCATCTTGGGAACGGCAGAGGGCGGACGTAAAATCCTGTTGGCAGGTGTGAATGACCTGGACCGGTACATACAAAACGCAAATATGCTCAACCACTATTATTTCAAAACAATACACCATGAATTTACCCATATCCTGAACCAAACAAAACCCATTCCTACGGATTTCCAGTTGGTAACGGGCAACGGCTACGTAGCAGACAGTTGGAGTGAAGAACCTTTTAACCAGATTTATCTGTCGCGTGGGTTCATCTCCTCCTATGCACAGCACTCCTATCAGGAAGACTTCGCCGAAATGATGTCTATCTACATCACCAACGACGAAGCATCGTGGGAAAATATACTCGAAGGAGCCAGCAGCGAAAGTCTTGCCCTCATCCAGCAGAAGTTGGATATTGTAAAGAGCTACATGAGCACCTCTTTTGGCATCGACTTAGATGTATTGCGCAACACACTACAACGCCGCCAAAACGAAGTTTTCAGTGGCAAAGTAGACCTTGAGGACCTGACCGTTAAATAACTAAAACATCATGATTATGAAACTCAATAGAACATTACTCTATATTCTTGCAATGCTTCCGGCATTATTATTGCAATCGTGCCTGAAAAACCAAGAAGATATTTTTGACGCTCCCTCTTCTATCCGTATGCAGGAGATGCTCGACAATACTAAGAAGATACTTACCAGTTCGGAAGAAGGATGGATATTCGACTATTATCCTGACCGTTATCTGTCGTATGGCGGCTTTGTCTACACCGTAAAGTTTGACAATCAAGAAGCTACAGTGGGTTCGGAGCTTGCCCCGGGGCTGTTTGAATCAAGTCTTTATAAGATGACCAACGACAACGGTCCAGTATTGTCATTCGACTCATACAACACACTGATGCATTTCTTTTCTACTCCTTCTTCCTCGCATTACGAAGGTTATGACGGAGACTTTGAATTTATCATTATGGAAGCGACCGACGACCTGATTACATTGCGTGGCAAACGTACAGGAAACGAAATGTACCTGCGCCGCCTGACGAAAACTGCCGCCGACTACATCAACGCCATTTCCGCCGTCAGCGAGAATCTCATTCTTTCTTCCGCCACCGGAACGGCTGGCACACAAGAACTGATATGCAGCATCGATCTGGACAGTCGCTATATGGAGTTCACTTATATGAAAGGCGACGAAGGCATCGTGGCAGGCAACAGCTTCATCCCGAGCGAAACGGGTATCCGCTTCTACCAACCGATAGAAATCAATGGTGCCAGCATCTCGGAATTGGCTTATAATGCGGATACTTACACATTCTCAGGCAAGGATTCAGCAGGCAATGACGTGACGCTGACGGGCAACCTTCCCGCAGATTATACGCCATTTGACCAGTTTGCCGGCACGTATGAACTCAATTACCATTATGGTTCTATCGATGTGACACTGGTAGCGGATAAAGAAAACAACCGTTATCTGATTCAAGGACTCAACGAGAACTACAATATAGTAGCCAACTATGTGAGGTCAAAAGGATATCTGAACATTACCTCGCAGAAAGTAGGCGAAAGCGGTGGCAAACAAATATGGCTATGTGGTTGGGGACTGGATGCAGAAGGCTATTTCTCATGGTCTACCGAGTGCGGAATGTTCCTGATAAAAGACACGGCAAAGGAAGGAACCTATAAGTTTGTAACCAATACTTATCTGGATACACCGGCAGATTCCTTTATCCTTTACGAATTCAACGGTGCGCCGTCCTCCAATACAGCACTTGGAGAAGCCTCCGCTCCCTGGCTTATTAATGATGAATATCGTGTCCCCTATCCGACATCTATTGTAAAAAAATAAACGCGTACACATATGAAAAAGATATTTAGCCTCCTATTATTCGCACTTTGTGTAATAAGCTATACCGCTTGTACAAACGAGGAAGGTATAGAATATGTTCAGGAATCCTCCATCAAGATTGTTAGCCGGGACGTAAGTTTCCCGGCGGCAGCCTCACAAGGCACTATCGAGGTGGAAGCACCGGGCGAAATTAGCGTAAAGACATCCGGTCAAGGATGGTGCACCACTACCGTGTCAGGTTCTACCATTCAGGTCAATGTCGAACAGAACCCCGGCCTGGAAGGACGTACCTCCATGCTTACCATCCGTTGCGGTGCCGATTCCACCCGCATTGCAGTACATCAGTCGGGAGTAATCTTTGAGTTGAGTGCCGGTTCGCAAATCATGGCTGACGACAAAGCCGCCACTTATTCATTCGACCTCACCTGCAACACCGAACTCACTCTGAACTCTTCCGAAGAATGGATTTCGGTAGCTGTTGAAGACGGAAAGATAAACATCACCTTGAAAGAGAACAACACCGGACACATCCGTAAAGGCAACATCACTTATACTGCCGGCACCTATCAAGACGCTATCCAAGTGACACAATGTGAATTTGACAAAGACTTGGCAGGTGATTACAGGCTATACTTCACCGACTCTGAGGATGGAAAACTGAAATACCTCCTGGCCACTTTAAGCAAGTCGGGAAATACATACAGCATTCTGCTGAACGGACTCAACCTTACTATCCCTGTCACATACAACCAAAAGACCGGGGAGCTTACGGTCAACGGAGGGAAATACATGGGTGATTACGGAAATTACAAAGTACACACAGTAATTTGGGATACCAACGAAGGTTACCTGACATGGGATACATCAGTGAGCATGTCAGGCACATTTGAATATGACGAAGAAGAGGACGGAAAATATACCATCTTATCTTTCAAAGATAATGGTTCGTGGGGGAATTATCATCCCGATGCCATCCGTCTGGAAGCCTTCACTGCCACTCCCCCATCCAAAGAGACACGTTTGGGGTTACTAATGGGAATGGTAGAGCCTTTCCTATACAGAACTCACGATGATGAAATTCAAGCAGTAGCCTCTGCCTTGAAAATCAATACGGCAAAAAGATGTACCGGATTTTCTATACGCTAAACTGCTTGTAATACACACCAAACAATAAGACAAACCGCTTTAGCCAATCCCCGCAGATAGCTGAAGCGGTTTGCTTCTTTCTATAGTGGTATTCTTAATTTCAGAAGAAAAGAGCGGAACAAAACAATCTCTTAATATGCCACCACCAGCGGCGTGCGCAACCTCTGCGCATATTCAGCCATATATTTATTCCAAGCATCCGGAGTCTTGATAGCCGCCTTATCCCAAGCAGAGCCCCAGTAATAAGTATATTCAGAACCCGGTTCATATTCGCTGATAGCCAAAACGTGACCGTCGGCTCCGCCACGTTCTTTCTTTTCCATTTCCGAAAAAAGAACCACTTTCGCTTCTTTCACCTGTGCAGGAAATGCAGCACCGACAAATATCTTACCGTTTGCACCGCTACGATCTGTTGTAGGATCTACGTAAGTGATATACCCGTTGGCAGCATCTGCCACAGTCGCACCGTCCGGCTCACGCAATACAAGTCCGGCAGTCACCGGCATTGCTTCTTTCAGATTGGTATATGAAACAATCGTTTTGTTGAGATATGAACCTGCATCCAGAGAGATCACACGTGTCTCCACTACATTAGAGTCTCCACGGACTACCAGCGGATTAAATTCCAGCTTCACCGTGAAACGCAACGGGCCATTATCAAGAATTTCCTGCGCACGATAACAGTAAGGATAGATAATAGTGTCACCCGCCATCAGAGCAGCAACACCGGCACCCAACGTAGGTCCTACGGCATAGCAATCCATGCCATATCCATGATCGATATGGTAAGAGATAGCTTTTTGCAGTTCGGAGGCAGCTTCAGGATCTGTCTTTTTCAGTTCAGCTATCTTGGCACGCTTTTCTGGATTCAGTTCTTCCGCATAGAGAGATTCCAGAATCGGTTCTGTTGTGTTGTACTTCGTGAAAAGGTCGTAGCCGAAACCACGCTCTCCGCGTGCTTGCAAGGCAGGACCATACGCACGGAATCCGCCAAGATCATTCTCCCAGGCAACGTCGTCCAAACGTTCGGGATAATATTTACCGCAAGCAACGACATCGAAAGGAGCCGGTGTGCCCGGTTGAATAGTGTAAATAGCCGTTCCATTCGCTTCTACCGTAGCGGGGAAAACAACCTTTTCGTCATACGTCACCTGATAAGGCACTTGCTGACCGTCAACATCAAGCACTACAATCTGCGCTGTATCTGCCAGCTTCAATTTGGCAACAACGTCGCTCATCGGCACTTCAACCATCTCTCCCACCCGTTCAAGAGCCAACGGATTGGTCACTGTGATTGTCATTGACTGTCTACTGTCGGCACAGGAAGCAAGCCCTATCAAGGCTACAGCAAACAGAATGAATATCTTTTTCATAATTAGTCTACATTGAATGAATAATATATATTTTACAAATAGAGGCTATTATATCCAGCAAGTCGGTCCTATAGCCCCTGTAAAGGGAATGATAAAAAATAAGGTGACAGATGAAAAGAGGATGCTCTTTACCATTCTATCACCTTATCGGAATCTCTTCTATCTTACATTATTTCGGCTGTTTTCCGATATAAGCAAGGATACCACCATCTACATAAAGAACGTGGCCATTAACAGCGTTAGAAGCTTCAGAAGCAAGGAACACAGCAGGACCTGTCAGTTCTTCAGGATCCAACCAACGACCGGCAGGAGTCTTGGCGCAGATGAATGAATCGAATGGGTGACGGCTTCCGTCTGCTTGCGGCTCACGAAGAGGAGCAGTTTGCGGAGTAGCGATGTAACCCGGACCGATGCCATTACACTGAATGTTGTATTCACCATATTCAGAGCAGATATTGCGAGTCAGCATCTTCAGACCACCCTTAGCGGCAGCGTAAGCAGATACAGTTTCACGACCCAGTTCGGACATCATAGAGCAGATGTTGATGATCTTACCAGCACGTTTTTCCATCATAGCCGGAAGAACAGCCTTGGCAACGATGAACGGAGCATTCAAGTCGATGTCGATTACACGACGGAAATCAGCAGCATCCATCTCGTGCATAGGAACACGACGGATAATACCTGCGTTATTTACAAGGATATCAATTGTACCTACTTCTTTGGCAATAGTAGCCACCATAGCCTGAACAGCCGGTTCGTCTGTCACGTCGCACACATAACCGTGAGCTTTGATACCTTTTGCAGCGTATGCAGCCATTCCTTTGTCTACCAACTCTTGATTGATGTCGTTAAAACAAACAGTTGCACCTTGTTCTGCGAACGCAGAAGCAATAGCAAAACCGATACCATAAGAAGCACCTGTAACAAGAGCTACTTTACCTTCCAAAGAAAAATTCAAATACTGATTCATAATTCTTTTTGTTATTAAATTAGGAAAACTATTGTAGTTGTTATTTCAAATCTGTAATCAATGAGAAGTCCTGATCGCCATAATCGAGGTTCTCACCACCCATTCCCCAGATAAACGTATAGTTGTGGGTAGCAGCAGCCGAGTGGATAGACCATTCGGGCGAAAGAACCGCCTGATCGCCCTTCATCCATACGTGGCGCGTTTCGCCTACTTCGCCCATAAAATGGCAGATAGCATGGTCTTCGGGGATTTCGAAGTAGAAATAAGCTTCCATACGACGGCTGTGTACGTGGGCTGGCATCGTGTTCCATACACTTCCCGGAGCCAGTTCCGTCATACCCATCTGCAACTGGCAGGTGGGCAACACCTGATTTACCAGCATCTTATTGATATTACGGTGGTTGGAGCCTTCCAAAGAACCCATTTCAGCTACTACGGCATCGGCTTTCGTCACCTTGCGGTCAGGATAGTTGCGATGCGCAGTCAGTGAGTTGAAGTAGAATTTGGCAGGATGGGCAGCGTCTTTGCTTTCGAAAGTCACTACGCGGTCGCCCGAACCCAGATAAAGAGCTTCTTTATAATCCAGTTCGAAGGTTGCGTCGCCCGCTTTCACAATACCGGGACCGCCGACATTATAGATACCCATTTCGCGACGGGTGAGGAAGAACGGAGCTTTCAGCGGATCAATCGCTTCAAGCGTCAGCACCTCTCCTACCGGCAGCGCACCACCTACTACCATACGGTCGTACATGGAATATACCATATTTACTTCATTGGGGACAAATATCTTTTCAATTAAGAAATCTCTGCGAATTCTTGTAGTATCATAACTTTTTGCATCTTCAGGATGCGCAGCATAGCGAATTTCATAGTTCGTTTTCATACCTTATTTATTTATAGTTATTGAACAAGTTCTCTTTCTACGTGCACTTCGTTTGCGTACACGATGCAAAAATAGCAAAAGAAAACGGGTTTACCTTGCAATTTTGTTCCAATTATCCACCAAAAATGTCCAGAATCTGTGTAATGTACACTTTTTTAACGAACTATAATACGATTTGGGAGTGATTTCTACCTAATACAGTTTGAACCTTCTATAATAAAATACAAGCTATTCAACGACCAACACGATAAGCATTAAAATAGCCAATATAACGAATAAAATAAGATTAATGAATTCTATATACGCTGATCCCCTATATACTTCAATTTGGCTCAGTCTGAAACCTTGGGGGATTGCGTTAAAATTCTTATTTTTGCATCATGA
>CAPYSS010000061.1:0-3171 GCA_948742525.1 Bacteroides caecimuris
GCAGAAAAACCGAGTGTCGGCATGGATATAGCCCGTGTGGTCGGGGCTACCGACAAGAAGGACGGCTACTGTACAGGTAACGGCTATATGGTCACATGGGCGTTGGGACACCTGGTGTCGCTCGCCATGCCCGGCGCGTATGGCTACACGAAAACCTCCGCCGAAAACCTCCCGATGCTGCCGGACCCGTTCCGTCTGGTGTCCCGCCAGGTCAGGACGGACAAAGGGATGGTGACGGACATCGCCGCCGCCAAACAACTGAAAATCATCGACAGCGTGTTCGACCGGTGCGACAGCATCATCGTGGCTACCGACTGTGCCCGTGAAGGGGAACTTATCTTCCGCTGGATATATTCCTACTTAGGCTATACCAAACCGTTCAAACGCCTGTGGATCTCCTCTCTCTCCGACGAGGCCATCCGCGAGGGCTTGGCGAATCTCCGGGACGGCAGCGACTACGACAGCCTGTATGCCGCCGCCGACTGCCGGGCAAAGGCGGACTGGCTGGTGGGCATGAACGCGAGCCGTGCCCTGGCGGTAGCCTCCGGCTCGGCGAACAACTCCATCGGGCGTGTGCAGACCCCGACTCTCGCCATGGTCTGTGCCCGCTTCAAGGAGAACCGGAATTTCGTCTCCACCCCTTACTGGCAGCTGCACCTCACGCTGAAACGGCAGGACACGCACCGCATGTTCATCCACACGGAAGAGTTCAAGGAGAAGGATGCGGCAGAGGCGGCATACCGGAAAATCACTTCCGGTTCTGTGGCGACAGTCACTGGGTCGGAACACAAGAGGACTTTCCAACAGGCCCCGCTTCTGTACGACCTGACCACGCTCCAGAAAGATTGCAACGTCCATTATGACCTGACAGCGGAGAAGACCCTCTCCATCGCCCAATCCTTGTATGAAAAGAAGCTTATTTCTTATCCGAGGACGGGAAGCCGCCATATCCCGGAGGATGTCATGCGGCACATTCCTTCCTTGCTGGGAAAAGTGGTTTCCATGCCGGAATTCAGGGAATACGGACAGTCTTTCGACCTGTCCGATCTGAATACCCGCAGCGTGGACGATACGAAAGTGACCGACCACCATGCCCTTATTATCACGGGCATTTCACCCGAAGGGTTGTCCGAGGCGGAATCTACCGTTTACACCCTGATAGCCGGAAGGATGCTGGAAGCATTCTCGCCACCCTGCGAGAAGGAACTTTTGGTCATGGAATGTGCCTGCGAGGGAATGGCGTTCCGTTCCCGTTCTTCCTCCATTGTCAGACCGGGCTGGCGCGGCGTGTTCGCCAGAAAGGAGGACAGGGAGAAGGACGAGCCGGAACGTGACGGAGGGACGGCGGAGTTTGCCGAAGGCGAGACTGTTCCGGTCATGGGACACGGGATGGCGCAGAAGAAGACCCTACCCAAGCCGCTGTACACGGAGGCCACCCTGCTGGCGGCGATGGAGACCTGCGGGAAAAACATCACGGACGAACAGGCAAAGGAGGCTATCAAGGAATTGGGCATAGGCACACCCGCCACCCGTGCCGCCATCATTACCACCCTTGTCAAACGTGACTATATCGCCCGCTCCGGCAAAAGCATCATCCCGACCGAAAAAGGGATGTATATCTATGAGGCGGTGAAGGACATGCGTGTGGCGGACGTGGAACTGACGGGAAGCTGGGAGAAGACCCTGGCGCAGGTGGAGAGGCATACCCTCGATACGGAAACCTTCATGCAGTCCATCCTGGATTACACCCGCAGGGCAACCGAAGAGATCCTGCGTCTGGATTTTCCGGCGATGCAGGAAAGGGCATTCACCTGCCCCAAGTGCAAGACGGGAAAAATCATCCTCCGTTCCAAAGTGGCCAGGTGCGACCATGACGGGTGCGGGCTGCTGGTGTTCCGCCGTATTCTGAACAAGGAACTGACCGACACCCACATGGAACAGCTTTTCTCCTCCGGCACCACCAGACTCATCAAGGGGTTCAAGGGGAAGAAAGGCGTACCATTCGATGCCGCCGTCACTTTCGATGCGGAATACAACACGGTATTCTCGTTCCCGAAAACCGGGAACGGAAAGAAAAAATAACACCGTCATTCCAATTCGCGGGCAAAGGTAGCGCACCGCCTTTTTCCACCGGCAAGGTCAGGCCCTCCGGGTTTCGGGGAAAATCATCCTCGCGCCGCTCCGGTATTTTCCTCCGGAAACCTTGCCTGTGGAGGCGGTACGCATCCCGGCCCTTGAAATTGGAAAAGACTGTTTCACCCGTTAATACCGGAATGTCATGAAAACAAGGGAATATATCGACAAGATTCAAGCGAACAGATGGGTACGGACCATCGCATTGGGCTTTGCAGCCTTCATCGTGTTCAGTTATATGTACACACGGGGCATATCCCCCGTGTGGGCTGCGGTAGCCATCGTGTGTTTCAGGGGATTCTTCAGGTTCCTCTACCGGATAGCCTGCCTTCTGGTGGCTGCGGTCATACTTTTCTGCATACTCAGTTTTCTGGTATCCTGACAATATTTGACCATGAAACATAACTGCCATACAAAATCAAGTGGAACCTTACAGAACAGGGCTGTCTTCCGGGACGGCTCTTTTTGTTTTCCGCCCTCTGTGGAACCGGAAACCATAACGACAGGAATAAAAGGAAAAGGGATGAAAACACAGACTTGGCATACCGGAAACTACCGGGCAAAATTGGCAAATGCCTTTGTTCGGACGGCAAGGTCAAGCCTTGCGGTTTCGGAAAAAATCATCCTCGCCGTGGGCTTGCGGTATTTTTCCCGAAAACCTTGCCTTACCGAAGGCATCTGCCGTCGGGCCCTTGTAGTTCACGGGCTGCCAAAGCCCGAATATTCACAATTAAAAAAAATAAAGAGACATGAACCAAGCATTTGCAACAAGCGCACCGCCGGCTCCCATGAGGATGCCCATGCCGGTAACGAGAAGAAAAAGGACGGTGGAACCCGAACCTGCCGTCAAGTTCCCGCCACGGGGGACGACAGGGCCGGTACACATCTCCACCCTGTTGAACCCGATTCTGGAAATATGCCACCATCCCGACAGGAACAGGCTGTTGGCCAAACTGTTCAGTGAAGAATAAAACCCAGTAATAACTTTTAATACATCAAATTATGTTTTTTACAGCAATCCACCAGATGATGACCGAA
>CAPYSS010000061.1:3271-11699 GCA_948742525.1 Bacteroides caecimuris
CCGCAGTCCATGTTAGAAAATCATGTCTCACAATATCAAGCAGTATAAGATTATGGCACTCGAAATAACAGGAATGACGCGCTCATTCACATTCAAGAAAGGCAGCGGAATGGTAACGCTCGATGACCCCAACCCGTCGGACAGCCCCGAAATGGTCATGAGCTATTACTCCAACTTCTACCCGGAGCTGACAACGGCAACGGTACACGGACCGGTCATCAAGGACGACAAAGCCGTGTACGAGTTCAAGACCACCATCGGGACCAAAGGATAGGAAGCATGAAGAAGGAACGAAAGAAAAAGAACAACAAGAAAAGGAAACCATGTGTACCATTGGACGAACAACAGTCAAGGCAGCTGGCGAGGCTCATCATCGGTCAGACGCAAAGGCATGTACGGTACGGTGTGAACAGGGAAGAACGGATTGCGGCTCCAAGCGGGGCCGTAATTCTTTTCTAAGCACAGCCTTCATACCGCTGGCACAGAATAATCTTACCGTGGATTGTTACGACAGCGGCGAATGCAACAGTATAAACGTAATCACGCGGGATAACTACGAATTCCTGCGTGATTCGTATTTCAGGTATTCCCTGCTGTTGCAGAAGGAAGGAGTACACACGCCCGGAAACAGTGTCGGGGAAGGCATTGCCAATCTGTACGATGAAATGAACACGCTTGTCGGTGACGAACTGCATGTCAACATCGAGCAGGAAGCCGGCAGGCTTTTCTTCCGGCTGTGGAAATACCACAAGTGGGGAAGTTTCACGCTGTATTACTTTCCGGTGAAGTTTCTGGAATCGCTCAACCCTGTCTTGAGGAGGATTGCCATTACCTTTATCCATAAACTGATGAAAGCAAACGGCATTGATACATTCGTGGATTACGAAGAATCGGACTTTTTGTTTGAAATGCTTTCGGAGGATGACGGCAGCGACCCGGAGGAGTGGAAAGAACGCATGAAACTGCTGAACTCCTATCAGGAAGGAAAAATCAGCAGGCTGCTCAAACGGGTGGAATCGAAATCCTACTACAAGAACCTGCCGAAAGCACTGGATACATACGAACCCCGAAACGGGTTTGAACAGCCTTTGGTCGATGCGATGAAACGGGGTCTCCCGTTTCTGACGCCTGCACGGGGCATCATGCAATACGCTTATGACGCCTATTACTCGGAGAATCCGGACTTCCACCCGATGTACCTGCAACAGCAGATAAGGGTCGTGTATGACATCAACGACATTGTATCCGACTATCTCGTTGACTATTACAATTCCTGTAGCAGGGAGACCTACGACATCACTCCGGTGACTGCCCTTGACCTGTCGCCCGATACCGAAGAACTGTTCAGCATGGACGATTACCCGGAACGGTTCTTTCGGTGGGCGGACGAATTCATATCTTTAATCAGTTGAATTATGTTGGAAACGAATGAACTTACCCAAAAATTGAGGACGCTGCTCCATCCGAGGGCGGCGTTGATTGCCTATTCAGGCGAGAAAGACAACTCTTATGCCTCTGACAACAACTATTTTGTTGAGATAAGGGATATAGACGATAACGGAATGATGGGAGAAGGCCGGCCCGTCACGGTGGATTTCATGAACGAACTGGTGCGCGGTTATTCAGAAAGCCACAGCACCACGCCATACGGCAGGATTCCGCCCAATATGCTGTGGTGCGACCCGCGCAAGGGCAACGAGAGGTATATCTGGTACAATCCCCCACAGAAACGGATGATGTTTTTCAAGGAATCCCTTCAAGTAGAGAATGCAAAATACAACCTGCCGGGAGTCATTTACGTGGCAGGTGGCAGTTCGTTGAGCATCTACGCTTACAAGGACAAGAAGCTGACGGAAAAGACGGATCTTTATGCTGCACCGTTCTTCAACGTGACAGGGGCAAATGTCTGTCTGGGTTCCGCTAAAATAGACAAGCCGAGAGATTTGACCTACAAAAACCTGTTGGAGTATTGGGAGAAGAAGTTCTGGCTGACGGAGTTTTCACACCTGGGCGGAGGGGGCAACCCGACCAGATCAAACCTGATATTGGTGACAAAGGCCGCAAAGGACAAGCCTTTCAACCTCGACGAACTGAAACCTTTGAATAACTTGAAATTGAAAGATATATTGAAATGAAAAGAGTACACTACATAGATAACTATCTGCTGAACCCGCAGCACCCGGTCACGGTGAACCTGATCGGCGCGGGAGGAACCGGCTCGCAGGTATTGACCTGTCTGGCACGGCTGGACGTGACATTGCGGGCACTCGGACATCCGGGATTGTTCGTGACACTTTATGACCCGGACATAGTGACGGATGCCAACATCGGTCGCCAGCTTTTCGGCTGTTCCGACCTTGGACTGAACAAGGCGCAATGCCTGATTACCCGAGTGAACAATTTCTTCGGCAATGACTGGAAAGCGGTACCGGATATTTTCCCGACCGTGCTGAAAGATGCCAGACGGGATGACATGGCGAATATCACCGTCACCTGTACCGACAACATCAAGTCACGGCTTGACTTATGGAACGTATTGAAAGCCGTGCCCACCTCGAATTACCGTGATTACGAAACACCGCTTTACTGGATGGATTTCGGGAACACACAAAGTACGGGTCAGGTTGTGTTGGGAACCATACCCAAGAAAATAAAACAGCCCGCTTCCGAGTTGTACAAGACTGTCGATTCGTTGAAGGTCATTACCCGGTTCGTGAAATACGCGAGGGTGAAGGAGGCGGATTCAGGACCGAGCTGCTCCTTGGCGGAGGCGTTGGAAAAGCAGGACTTGTTCATCAACTCCACACTGGCACAACTCGGATGCAATATCCTTTGGAAGATGTTCCGTAACGGGATGTTGGAACATCACGGGCTGTTCCTTAATTTAGAAACGATGAAAGTGAATCCGATAATGATATAACTTGTTTAAAAGAGGATGAGCCAAATGCAAATTTTGTAAGAATCAAATCTAAACGAACATAATTTCACTTTACGCACATGTTAATAATTACCTGTCAATCCATTCCTTAAGCCTCTGCGCCTTTTCCTTACTCACTTGTATTTCCGTTTTCGGATAACCTTTCAAACGGACAATCAACTTTCCTCCAAAATAATTACCGAGGAACAAAACGTGCTCTACATTGATAATATATTGGCGGTTTGCCCGGAAGAAATAGTCGGGATTCTGTTGGTGTTCAAGTTCATCCATTGACACATTGACCACTTCGGAAGTGCCGTTGTTAAGACGGAGATATACAATCTTGTTTTCTGTTTCGATGTGGTTGATGTCCGAAACGCGCACGGTCTTATATCCGTCACGGTAAGGAAGCAAGAAACGCTCCCGATAACGGAACTTGTTCTTCTGTAAGGCATCGAAAAGCTGCTGTAGGTTTTCGTCGGTGTAATTCTTACCGGCTTTGGCCGCCTTGTCAATGGCCGCTTCAAGTTCATCCGAATCCAACGGTTTCAGAAGATAGTCGAAACTGTTGAACTTGAATGCTTGTACCGCATATTCGTCGTATGCGGTGGTAAATATGATGGGTATGGTTGCCGGGGCATATTTTAGAGCTTCGAAACTCAAACCGTCAGTCAAACGGATATCCGCCAGAATGGGGTTTGTGGTTTTGCCGGATTGAAAGAATTCGACCGTCTCTTTGATGCTGGCAAGAGGGCCTTCGACAATAAATGTTCTGTCAATGTCGTTCAGCAGCCTTATGAGGCGTTTGGCATTGCGTGGCTCGTCTTCAAGAATCAGTATGTTCATAGGGGATGGTGTTTTTTATGATGGGCAGACTTACCGAATAGAAGTTTTCGGCATTCTCTATCTTGACCTTTTTATCACAAAGCAAAGCGTATCGTTCTGTGATATTTTTAAGTCCTAAACCGGTTGATTCGATTGGGGACATCAAAGGTGACTTAAGATTGCTGACTGTTATATAATCATCGGACAGCTTTATGTCGATGACCAGCGGATGTTCAGATGAAAAGCTGTTATGTTTTATTGCGTTTTCCACAAGAAGCTGCAATACAGCCGGTGGAAGAAAACCTTTGCATTGTCTGACGCCCGGACTTACTTTTGCAATGACACCTTCGTCGTGGCGCACTTTCATCAAGTACAAGTATGAATCAAGAAACTTGATTTCGTCCGCGACAGGTATCAGGTTTCGGTCCAAGTTGGTGATGATGTATCGGTATACTTTCGACAGATTGCTCAGGAATTTTCCGGCAAGTCCGCTATCCTCCTCAATCAGCTCCAGCAGATTGTTGAAGTTGTTGAACATGAAATGCGGATTGATTTGCAGTTTCAGGGAATTGAGCTGTGACTGCAAGGCTATCTCCTTTTCTTTCATCAGTGCCATTTCAAGTGCCTGTTTCTCGTTGCGTGCCTTGATGTAAGACTGAAGATAGAACGTGTTGGCATAGACGCTTGACAAGAATGTGGAAATCATGGCAAAAGTATATGCGCCTTTCATGTTGAGGAGCTCGTCAAGAAGCCCGTTGCCGTTTTCACCCCATAAGAAGTTGAACAAAGAAATCATGCCGAATGCGACAACGTTGTTCAGGGTAAAAAGGCAGGAAGCATAGACAATCACCCACACATAAGATGTCCTAAATGGCAATACCCTAAAGACCAAAAAGGAAAATCCTAAAGAGATGTAGGTAAACAGCATACACAACAGATAATCGATGATATAATCGGCTATTGCCATCTCCGGTAATTGGCCGGCGGTTTCATCATCGAGTATAAACCACAGAATGAGGTAGAGCATATAGGAAACGGTTGATAACAACAGACCGTTCTTCCAATTCATTATTTTTATATTCTCGTTGGCCATATCAGATACAAAGTTACTTCATATTCCGCAAAAATAGGGATTTACATCTTTAGTTGATAGGATAAAACCGACTGAAACGGATAAAATCACCATTGAAGTGATGAAAATGAATGTTGAAACGGATGGAGTTGCACTTTATGTTTGCCGAAATACCATTTAGAAAATCTGTTTTTCAAAATAAACCGCCTATTTGGGCGGTTCAGATATAAATTTATCCGTTTCAGCCGAATTTTACTGTTACAGCCAAAGCAACACGGGTAATTTTGCATCCATATAGGGTAAATACCGCATGATAAAGTCTGAATCAACCAAATTTTTAAGTAGCATGAAACATTTAAGTTTTTTGAGAAGACATGCCAATATAGTATTCTGCTTACTTTTGTGTCTTGTCTATCAGAGAGCTGAATCTAAAGAATTGTTTGAAAACAATTCTTTAGATACTTGCTATGTGTTAGCTATTGCAAATGTCGATTTAACAACGGATTTGCAAAAAAAATATGAAGAGAGGAACATTGCAACGTCTGCGATTGTCGGATACAGCTTTAGTGATGATGAGGTGAAAATTTATTTGTTGGATGACAGGTATGATTTTGATCTGTATTCTATCCAGAAAGGAGATAGCATAACTTTACATTATCCTCATACGTCACAAGAGAAAGAGAAGAAAGCAATAGCTATACATAATCACAGTTTCCAAGAACGTATCAGAAAGAATGATAGCATCTATATTGATATTGATTTTTGGAATATTGAGAAGAAATTGAGTTTGCCCCCTTCTTTGGACGATGGCCTGTTCCTTAAATGGGAAATCGCAAAACGACGCTTTATAAAGCATATAGTAAAAGATAGCCAAGGCTTCCATAAATTAGATGTTGAGAACGAAGATGATTTACGTTTGTCCAAGCGTACATTCGGCCAGTTATATTGTATGTACATATTGGCACATAATGAGACCATGAGGCATGAAAAGTAACTTATTTGTTTTTTTATAAATGATTTTTGTATGAAGAAAATTCTATTGACATTGCTTCTCGCCCTGCCATTCTGCATGGTGGCGAAAGCACAAGATTTCAGAGTGGGAATAACGGGAGGTTACAATCTCAGTTCTCCAAGTGGTTACAAATCTCAGTCCGGTTTTCATGTCGGTGTAAAGGGAGAACTTGGTCTTCCTATAGTGACAAAAGGCCTTTACATGGACTTCGGATTGATGCTCTCTTCACATGGCTGGAAGAGTCCGGGATACTATTACGACGGTAACTATAACCCCTCTGCAGGCGAAAAACCGGACAAACCATCATCTGGCTATACTTCAGACAATAAGTGTACCCCTTACTACCTGAATATTCCCATCCATATCGGTTACAAGTTTCCCGTAGGACGGAACGTCAGTTTGTTCATCAACGCTGGACCATATTTTAACATCGGCCTGTTTGGTAAAGCAAAAGAAACCATCACTCCCGATAAGGGAACTGCCACGACAAAAGAGATGGTAGGCAATGTGTTCAGTGACAAGATGCTTAATCGCTTCGATTGGGGGCTGGGATTCCGTGCCGGAACGGAGATTGCCCGCCATATCCAGCTTTCCATTGGGTATGATTGGGGGACGAAGAATATAAACAAGAGTGGTGTGGACAACAAGAACAGGACATTTGTGGCATCTTGCGCTTATATGTTCTGAAATAGGTATTCGCAAATGACAAAAGCCATGAAAGTTTTCACGTATATCATGATGGTTGGGGCACTCTGTTGTTTGTTCTGCTGCTCTAAAGAAAAAGAAGATGCACCAACAGGTGCTACATTCAATAAAACATTTGTTACTGGTTATTTGACACCCGAATCTATTGTCATATCAAAAATGAATTCAGGAATTAAAATCACGTTTAAGGGGGATTTGATTACTTCTGGTAGGAGTTTTGATGCTTTATCAATATATTACAATGATTTATCTTATAATAGATATACTATTGATGGACCACGTACGGCAATTAATGATAGTATATACAAGATTGAAGTCTACACTGTCGAGAATTTTGATGCATCGCATCCTGCTGGAAGTGATATTTCAGATTTGATAGAATGTAGGTATATTTCTTATTATGATTACATACAAAGTGGTTATAAGAAAGAAGATAAAGATGTTGGACAATATATAGATATGACAGAATATTGGGGAATTGAAGGAGCAAAGATGCTGAAAGATGAACTTACGAAAATAAATAATAGAAATACGAAGCTTATTGCACCAACCCTTGTTTTAAAATTCAAAAAAGAGCCAGAGAATAAAGGAAAATTCCAATTCAATTTAGTCTTTCATTTGGAAGAAAAAGAAATAAAAGATTCCATTGAATATGAATTTTAATATAAAACTATTCAAGTTTAGCTTTAAGATTTAAAGTATCATTATGTGGAAACAGAAATTGAAAATTTGCGGTATTAATCTGGCGGCATATATTGTGGTTCTCATTATCATGGCTATGTTGTCCGTTTGCTCCCGATTGTACGGGCAAGAAAAACCAATGTTGTCCCCTGAACATACCAAACGGATTGCACCGGGCATTGACACCACCAAACTGCCGTCTTTTGAATATGGAAAGTCATTTCTGTCTCCACATTTTGGTATCATTCACAAGAAGCCTGAAATGCTTTTGAATTTTCGCCCTGATTACACGTTAGGAATCCCTGTTGACCGTTCATCCTTACATAAAGGCGAATATCGCGTTGGCGGAGTTATTCATCGGTTTGACAAGGTGAATGTTTGGGGTCGTGGCAGACAGGAGAACATCATAGGAGTTGGCGTATCGAACTATGCTGAAGTTAAAACGGCATATTCTCCAAACGAGAGATGGAAATTGGGCATAAGCCTCTATGCGCACAAACTGAGTATTCCTCGTTCGAGTAGCAATACATTCGGGATGGGAGCCGATGTTTCCTATAAATTCTATCCCAAAACATCGCTTCATCTCTTTGGTACATACTATCTGTTGGATATGAAACCGAAGAGGTGTTTAGACGGCTATCATTATGGCGGTTATCTGTCTTTTGATTTGGCAGAACGATGGTCAATGGATGTGGGCATGAGACGTTATGGAAACAACTTGTTCCACCAGCAATGGACTGTGCCGATTATACGTCCGTCGTATAAGCATAACGGCAGCGAAATAAACGCTGATTTTGGTGGGATGTTCCAGCAAATCCTGAAAGGTTTATTCTTTAATCATTGACAAGTATGAAACAGAAAAAAAGCAAAATAACGATTATTGCAGTATGGATTCTGCTATGCGGGTGCGTGGTATGTATGAGTTCGTGCAGCCATTTGCTATACAATCCGTCCAACAAGGCAGAACAAGTGACGGTGACTATTAAACAGCCCATAAAATAAAGTTCATATGATTATGTGATAATCTAAAACAAGATTGCAAAACCCGTAAGAAAGTTATTTCAAATAATGAATACGGCGTTTCGGATGCTGTTTTCGCCGTTTTAGATAAAATGTAATTGAAGAGCTTACACTGAAGTACTACTTTTGTTTTGCAATTGCATAAAAGAGCGTTCAACAAAACAACAAGGTTTTAAAAAAAAGAACAATGAAAAAA
>CAPYSS010000062.1:0-11149 GCA_948742525.1 Bacteroides caecimuris
TAAATTGCGATTTATCTCTCGATTAACTGCAATCTTTTTATCTATAGCGTGAAGGGTTGCTCCAATCCGTCGCTGTTCCTCCAATTCAGGGATGAATACGATAACATCCTTAATCCGGTCAGGAGTTGTATGCCGAATCTTTGTCTGTTGAGCCGCTGCTCCTAACTGAGATTTTACAATCTTTGATGGCAGTAGGTAATAGCAAAACATTGGATCAAGTTTATCCTCTTTACAGCGAATAAGCGCAACATCCTGACTTTGGATATATTGACCCGATTCGGGAATCATTGCAGTACTGCCAAGCAGACCGGGTGTTTGCTCTGTCAGAGGAGTTATTATATCTCCTTCATTGAGAACAAATTGGCTTTTGACAGGCCCAACAAAATAGAGATTATCTTTCGAGGTGTTTTCCTTGAAACCACCATTTTGATAGTCAAAATGACCAAGAGTTAGTCGAATGAGATTGCCCTCAGAGGCATAGTACTCCCCGGCAAGAGAAGCCCCACGCGTAACTTCAAGTAGGTCGCCAAGTTTATATTTTGTTAGTTTCATTTATCGTGCTGCTTTATTGATGTAATCTTGTATTAACGAAAGATTCAGCTCTATCTCTCGACGTTTGTAGAGTAATTGATTAAGATATGCTTTTTGTTCAGTTTTTTCTTGAACTTCCTTAATTTGGTCAATTTTTGCTCCGCCTACAAAAGGGCTAACAATATCAACTTCCATTTGTGCATCTTCAATCTTTCGATTTATTTCTACAAGTAGCTGTTGATATTTTCGTTTAGCTTCAACAATGTCTAAATTATTAGCTGCAACAAAGACATCAAGTAGATGGCGAATTGCTGTTATCTGTGTTTTCGCGTCCTTTGATGAGCTACGAGCTATAATTAGCGCAACGATAATGGCAATAACACTTATTATGGGACTTAGTAAAGTTGCCCATACGGTATAATTCTCCATGATGCTTATTTATCGAACATACCTCTGATTTCTTTGTCAAAATCGGAGTCAATTTGTTGTGTCGGATTAAAAAGATCGTATTCTGCTTCTGCTTTTGCCTTAGCTTGTGCCGCCGAGATATTTCCACGATTAGGAAGTATCTTATAGTCGTTGAAGGTCAAAAATTTATTGACACTTGCGGCAAATTGCTCCATATTGAATACATTACCTCGCTCAATTTGACTCTCGATGTAGTCGAAGTAAGATGTTACGGTGCGTTCAAGCGATCGTATCTCTTTTTCCGAGAGGTAATTTTTAGCAATGCTGACATCTGATTTAAGGATGCGGCCATCGGGGGCATATTTCCAAGTGGTCAGACCCATGTGAGGTTTTGTATGGTCTGCTCCGGCATGTATGATTTCGGCTGCCGTATGTCCGGTAATCGCATAATGAAACCGATTTTGTACCATTGCATAAAATTCTTTTGTTGTTGGGGCAAGACGGTCGTAATCGATGCTGCATTCGGCATAAATATCGGTTATCTGTTGCCAAATTCGCCGTTCGCTGGCTCGGATTGAGCGAACTCTCTCAAGAAGTTCCCGGAAATAATCTTGACCAAACACAGCGTTTCCCTGCTTTAAGCGGTCATCATCGAGAACAAAGCCTTTGCGGATATACTCATTCAAGACACGGGTTGCCCACTGTCGGAAAAGCGTAGCTCGTTGACTGTTCACACGATATCCGACGCTAATAATAGCATCCAGAGAATAAAAAGTTTGTTCTCGTTTTACCTGACGGTTTCCTTCTTGCTGAACTATTAAGTTTTTCTTAATAGTTGCCTCAGGGGTCAGTTCATTGGTTTCGTAGATGTTTTTGAGGTGCTGATTTATTGCGGGAACAGACACATCAAATAATTGAGACATGGCCTTTTGAGTCAGCCATAAAGTCTCATTTTCCACATAGGCCTGAACCGTACCTGAGTTATCAGGCAAATTATATAATATAAACTGAATTACCTTTGCCATTGATATCAGGAGTTGAATTTGAGGCTATTGAGCTGTTTGAGGATTTCTGATTCAAGGCGATGGCTCTCATTGAACAGTTCCGTAAGTTTTGAACGATAACCATTCATGCGCTGTTCAAACTCCTCTGCTGTTATGTCTACATACTCAATCTTGATGTCGAAATATTGTCCGGCAGAGAGGGAATAACCTTTCTCCTTTATTTCATCGTATGTGACTGCTACGGAGAAACCATCCTCGGCTTTCTTATCGCGGAAAGTATCTACAATCTTGTCGATTTCTTCCGGGCGAAGACGCTTTTTCTGATTGTTGCCCTCCTTGTATTCCTCGCCAAGTTTTGAGGCATCAACAAGAATAACCTTCTCAGTGGCACGTGAATTGTCGAAGAAAAGGACTGACACGTTAGTACCTGTATTGGCAAAAACGTTTGAAGGCATTGAAACTACACCATAGACAATCTTGTTGTCAACAATGTGTTTTAGGATTTTATTCTCAATACCTGACTTGGCGGTAATGAATCCTGTCGGAATGACGATAGCTCCTTTGCCTGTCTTTTTCAGTGAATTTATAACATGCTGGATGAAGCAGGTGTATATTGCCATGCTCTCCTTTTTCTTTGCCGGAATATTTGGTACACCTGCCCAGAATCGTGCAGGTTGGGCTGCAATCTTTTCGCGTGTATCCGAGAAATCCATCTTGAATGGAGGATTGGAAACCACATAGTCAAACTGGCGAATTGCACTTCCTTCATCATTCTTATGATATGGGGAAACAAGAGTGTCTCCTTGAATGGCATGGTCAAGTGATGAAACCAATCCGTTGAGAAGCAGATTGAGTTTCAACATCTTGTTGCTTCGTTGGGAAATATCCTGAGCGAAGATTGTGCATTTGCTTTTGCCAACCCTATGAGCCAACGCCATTAGCAGTGTGCCTGTGCCGGCTGAAGGGTCATATGCCTCGATATTGTGGAGGTCGTCATCGTCACTCACAAGAAGCCGGGCCATGATGGTTGCGATGGCATGAGGGGTGTAGTATTCAGCATATTTGCCACCTCCTGCTGTATTGTAATCCTTGATTAGATATTCAAAAATAGTTGCGAAGAAGTCATAACCTTTTTCATCGGAGAATGCATCCTCGAATGAGAAGTTGACAAGTTTATCAACCAATGCACGTGCGAAAGCCGGGCGTTGGTCGATGTCGGTAACGTATGGCGTGAGGCGTTCAAAGAGGGGTATCTTTGTATTCTGTGTAGTTTGAGTAGAGAATATGTCGATGTTCTGTTCTGCAATATCGGTCATGGTCGCATCGAATATCTCGTCAAATTCTCCTCGGCTCTGACGATTCCAAAGGCTATACATAAGATGCTCCGGACGCAGTTTCAGTGTTTCAGGCGGCAATGAGACAAGAAGAAGCTGCCGCTCTGTCTCTGGCATTTCGGAATATGCAAGTTCCCAACGCTCGGAGTCCTGAATTTTCTTTGCAAAGGGACTCTTGGCAATTTTCAATTCATGCCCGAATTTGTCGTTGAGAAACTTATACATGAATATCTGAGTGATAATCTTGTATTCGTTGCCATCGTTGCCGAGCCCGTAGGACTGACATGTGGCTTTGAGGTCGTCGATAAGACGTATGGTTTTTTCTTTGATGTTCATTAGCAGGCTGCGTATGTGGCGTTATACTGGTTGAGGTATTGACGGGCGATGCCGTTCTTTACGAAATCGTAATCTTCGATTGTGGCGGTATCGCTTATCTGAGGGAAGTGATACAGCATATTTGCGACAATGGAGAGGACTGTCTGCTCGAAGTAGGCATCCTTTTTCAAGATGTCATTCTTGTCATATACCCGTTGGTCAACCTCCGATTTTATCATGTTGAGAATTATGCTAATTTCATAATCACTGAAAGTGAAAATAGGTTTCGCAGATTTCTCTTTGCGGTCATTATTCACCTCCCGGATTCTTTTGTGAACACGGGCGAACTTGGCGTCTCCATTATATTTCTTTAGAAGAGCTTTGTTGGCTATTTGAATCGCTTTCAATCTGACAATTATCGAATCGAGTGCGGCGGTTTCTTCATTAAACTTGGCAATGGAATCAATAACAAAGCCGTGCTCCTTGAATCGCTGGGTGAAGGCTTCTCTCAGAGTGATGAACTCCGGATCGTCTTGGTCGATGTTGTCCATAAAGGCTCGGATAGTATCGCGCCATTTGTCTTGCAGCTCGCGGCCACCGGAAATAAGTTTCAGCTCCTCTTCTCCAATCTTCGAGAAGGTGAACTCAATATCCTGCATTGCCTCGTTTACAAGAATGGTGGTCTGCTCATTTGCGTTGAAGGCTTCTTTCTGATTGATAATGGTGATGTGATGCTGTACCTCTTTCAGCATATCTGGAAGTTTGGTCAGTTCCACCTTTGAAAATTTTTCCTTCAACTCATCATCGCCGAAAGTGCGGACAAGGTTGCCACAATCGCGGGCCGCCTCCAACACTTTTTTAAGCTTCAACAGTTCCTCCTTGTCTTGTATTGTTGAGACCTCCGAACTGAATTCCTCTACATTGTCAACGGTATATTCAAACAGGGTGTCGTGAATATCCCGCATAGTGTCAAGTATTTCCTGCGGATTTTCGAGTACTTGTGTGAACGTGTTGGTCACTCCGCTACCATCTTCTTCCGGGTCGTTAAAACGATTCAATTCCTGAAGATAAGCCTCGTTGGTTTCTTCGAAGTTGCGCTTTATGTCTGCAAAGTCTATGATGTAGCCGTAGCGATTATTCTTATATGGGCGGTTGACGCGAGTCAGAGCTTGAAGAAGATTGTGGTCTTTCAGTTTTCTGCCGAAGTAAAGGCGCTTCAAACGCGGAGCGTCAAATCCTGTCAGCAACATATTGAACACAATCAGCACATCTACGGTCATATTTTTCTTGAAGTCCTTAACTATCTGCTTTCTGGTCTCCTTATCGTCTGTATCGTGGAGAATAAGTTTTGCCTTGATGTCGGTAGGGAAAGAGGCATCTTTGTTCATTTCTCGTTGCACCTCATCCCAATACATTGCCAAGTTACGGGCTTGTCCGCTTGTCTCGCAGATAATCATACCTCCGAGAGTATTGTCGCCATGTTGCTGACGGAATCTTGAGAGGTCGGTTATGACATAGCGGATAAGTTCCTTGACATAGTTCTCATGCTCGATGATGGTTGATTTCTGAACATCCTTTTTTAGAACAAGTTGCTCCAACTTATCCATAATCTGAGTGAGTTTCTCCTTGTAGGAGGTCTCAATTTCTTCACGGATGATTTTTAGAGTATATCCGTCTGCTATCGAGCGGTCATAATAATATGTGTGAAAATAGTCGCTAAAAACTGTAGCGGTGGCCTTTTCATCTTTAAGAAGAGGAGTGCCGGTCAGTGCAATCTTAATGGAATTGGGATCAGCATCGAAAAGATTGGCAAGGAAGCAACCGCCAGGACGATAGCCACGATGTGCCTCGTCAAGAATGAACACTCTCTGAAGATTTGTTGCATACTCTGGAAGTTTTACTTTTTCCTTGTCTTCAGCGAAACGCTGGATATTCACTACCGTTATTTCCTGTTTGCCGCTTGCGCCCTGCTGTGACTGGTTACTGCGGAACTGATCCATCAATTCTTTTCTGGAATTGGCAGTGGTGACTACCAAGCCCCGGGCTTCAAATTCCTGTGTTGCTTGTTCGAGAAGGTCGAGACGGTCAACAATAAAGTAGAATTTGGCGACTTTATTTTGTTTGGCAAAATAGTCGTTAAGGAAATAGGCTAAATGATAGGATAATGCTGTTTTGCCGCTGCCTTGCGTATGCCATACCACGCCGGCCTTTGCCCCGTTCTCAAGATGTTCTCTGATTGCCAATGCCGCGAACATCTGTTGATAGCGCATGATATGTTTTTGGTCGGTAATCTCAATCTTTCCGTCAACCTCACGTTCAGATTTTACGTATGCGATGCCGTATCTGAGGATAAACAGCAAACGTTCCGGAGAGCACATTGAGGTCAGTATGCGGTTGGTTGGCGTATTGGTATCGAGATTAGTCTTGTATTCGGGAGTTGTATGAATAACTTCGCAATTGAAGTCTTTAAGAATTTTCTTCTCAAAGTCCTTGTTTATGGGTTTATATGGGTAATTCCGATTGTATGGCGCTATATCAGCATTCGAGCGATTTTCCTCGCGGAAACAGTTGAATGGGGCAGACTCTTTTGCAGCTGTGCAATAGAATGCACCTTGCAACGGAACAATCCCTCCCATTGTGTCATACTCCATATTGTTAGAGAATATCATCAACTGAGTAATGTTGATAAAGGAACGGAAACGCTTGTTGGGGAACCGCTGTAGATTCATCCGCTTACTTTCCGCGACCATACCGCCGGAGTTGTTTGGTTTCTTCACTTCAATGAAAACCAAAGGCATACCGTTTACAAACAATGTAATATCCGGTCTGAACTCATCTTGACCATTCTTGCAGGTGAATTCGGCAGTAAAATGAAATGTGTTGTTGGATGGGGTATCATAGTCAATCAGTTTGACTGGAGACACCGCCTTTAGTCTCTGATAGAAAGCATATCCAAGGTCATCATTCTTCAAGTCATTGCGTATGTCTTGAAGTATTTGGGAAGCTGAAACCGGAGAGTTTGGATTCAGGTTATTAAATTGCTTTTGGAAAACCTCAATAAGAATATTTGTAGAAGGGTCATAGACTGTTCCTGCATCTTCCTCAGATATTTTCCCAAAATATGTATATCCTAAACGAGTCAGATGTACCATAGCCGGCATCTGCACGCGGGTTGCTTCATTAAATTTGCTCATAATGTGCCGTCTTTTCTGCCGTATGAGACATAAGGCTCGGAAGCCATATCAAATAAAAAATTGGAATGAAGGAGGGTGCGAACATCCACTTTCAAACACTGCGCAATCTCAGAAAGAGTTTCCAATGACGGTTGTGCTGTATTGGTACACCACTTCGACACAGTTGCCGGGTCTTTCCCAAGCTGCTGTGCAAGCCATTTATTAGTCTTTTTCTGCTCTGCGAGCACTATTTTTAATCGATTTATGTCTTTTCCCATTTTCTGAGATTAGTTATATCATTTGCGTATTATGCAAATTTAGTGATAAATTTTGATGTAGCAAAAGAATATGCTAAGAAACATATAAACGCCACCCCGGCGAGGGGGCTCGTCGGAGTGGCGTGGAAGGGGTTGTTGGGGACTATTTCAAGGGGAGGCAGGCGATGGGGCAGCCGGGGACGTTTTCGTCGGGGATTGGCGGCATGTTGCGATCAGCAACATACTTGAAGCCGCAGATGCGTGCAGTCAGGATGAGCCATTTGGAGAAGGCATTCATATCTTTACGGAGACGGTCGGCGAACTCGGGATTGGAGCGTGTGTCGAGTTTGCGGTCGAAGACAACGGTCTCGACAATCATTGTCATGTCGTGGAGGTTGAGGTGGCCTTCGGAGCGTTCCCACAAGCGGATGAAGATGTTGTGGGTGTCGTCGCGGTAGCTGAGGGTTGCGCCGACGCAGTTCCAGTCGAGAGATACTTCTTCGGGGTCACCGTCGAATACGAGTGCTACATAGTCACGGAGGTCGAGGTAGAAATCGTCGATTCTACGCTCGGTAAGGGTTGAGATGCTTGTCATATAAATGGTGGGGGTTAAAGGGTTAAACATGCGATTTGACATTCAGTTACTTGGTTGTCGGTCTCTTCGGGCTGACGGTCGGGGTCGGCGATGTGACGGAAGCCGTTGGCTTTGGCTGCCTCTCCTGTCCATTTGCACAGGGCGAGTACATTCTCCATGCTGTCGGCCACAGAGAATATATGGACGATGAGAGTCATGTCTGGTATGCCGAGATAGCCGTTGGAGCGTTCCCAAAGACGATACTGGATGTTGTGGCCGTTGCCGATGAATCGGGCGGTTGCTCCGACACTGTTCCAATCGAGCATCAGCTGGTCGTGAGTTGCACAATAGTTCTCTTCCATGTACATGCAGAAGTCATAGAAGAAGGCCTTGATGCTCTTTTGAGCATCTGCCGAGATGGGGAGGTTTTTCATTTCTTTCATTTTTTGTTGGGGGTGTTCTGAGAATTAAGTTCGTTAATCTCATTGTTAAGGCGGTCGCGTTCAAGAGTCGAGCGGCGGAGTTGCTCCATACGTTGTTCATGCTCGGTGACCATCTTGCGGATGTTACTCACTCTGTCTGGGTCTTGAAACCAGACTTCAATGCTGTCGAGTCCGACACTTGATACGCTGCCATTCATCTGGATAAAGCGATATTTCAGGTCGGTATCGGTGAACTTATCCATGTCATGGCTCTGGATAATAATCCACACACCGAGAAAGATGCTGATTATGAAGCTGGCGACCACGCAAGCGAAACATTTCCATGAGTTGATGTCAAACTTGATAGTTTTCTCAACTTTCTGTACCTTGGGCCTGGCATTGACGGCGGCAGTGTTCGACTTGACAGCCGCCTCCAATTTTGTCATGGTCGTGCCCAACGAACTCAGAGCCTTTCCTGTTTCGGAATCCTTCTTTTCTATTTTGGTTCCGAGGTCAGTGAAGTTTTGAGAGTAGTCCTTCGGCTTGGGCAACTTGGATAAGTCCGGTATCGGATTGTTGAATCTGAAATCAATGCCGGACATTGCTTTGAGGAGAATATTCTCAAAAACTTCGGGGTTATACACTTCAGTCTGAACCTGTGAGCCATCAGACTGTTTGGCTTGACCTTTCTCAAACTTGTTGCACAGCTCCTCGAAGAACATATAGACAGTGTTGATGTCGATATTCTTGGGGCTTGCAGTCGCGTTTGAGGAAGAGGTCGGGAGCGCTGGATTCTTACCGGCTTCTCCCTGAGATGTTGTGAAGGTGTTCATTATACAGATCTTCCTTTTTTAGGTTTACGCCGGCGACTCTTGAACCATGTTGTTTCCGTAATCGGTACATTATCGCCGCTTGAATGAAGTTGAAATAAGTTTAGACCGAGGCTGAAATCCTGCGACTCGTCTCTGTACTCTTGTTGTGGAGCGTGAAATTGCTGTGGTATCGGCTTCTTACGTTCCGGCTGAGGCTTTATTTTTGGCTTGTTGGCCTCCAAAGCACGAATCAACTTGGAGTAGCTGCACGACTTGTCAATCTTCGAGCCGTTAAACGCATACTTACCCATCTTGAAGCGTATGCCCTGCACCTTGTTGGTGCTTCCGTTGTTGATGAGGGTACATTCTACACCGTGGCTCTCAACAGCCGCGATGAAGCTGTTGAAATCTGTATGTCGTGGCAACTCAGCCTTAATGATGTCGAATATCCGGTAACGTGTTCTATCCGGCTCACGTAAGCGGTTGCGTTTGACTTCCTCTTTGCCGGGTGCTATATACAGCCCTTCACGCTCGGTAATATCCCGACAAACCCGCTGGCTGCGGAAACGCTCGTTGCTGTCGGATACAGTCTTTCCGGAATTGCTGACGCGATTGAAAACGATATGGCAATGCGGATGCTCCCGGTCATGGTGGCGTACAATCAGAAATTGAGTGTCGTGGATTCCCATTCGCTCCAGATACTCCAGCGCAATTTGCCGCATATAGTCATTGCTCATGCGTGGGGCATCATTGGGCGAAAAGCTCAGCACGGTATGCCCGACATTCTTTGCCAGCCTCGGATTCATCTCGGCTTGTGACTCAAAGCTATGAGTTATGCTGTCAATCGAGTCGAGCATAAGTCCATCGGCGGCGATGATTTCTGCACCTTTCTTGTCATTGAGAACGTATGTAACCGCACCTCTGAATTCCTGACCTTTCTTCAACTTCGACATCATAGGCCAAAATGTTTGAGGGCATTGTCAAGACGGGAGCAAAGCTCGCGGTTCATCTGCGCAGCGAAAGCATATCCGTCCCGGTTGGCGACGTGTGCCGTCTGGTTGAGATTGTTTTTCATACCGCATACGTCGCGCCGGAATTCTGCGAGTTCGGGAGTCATCCGTTCCTTTACTACAGAGTGTGCCACGCTCTGCCGGATATACTCTGTCGGGGTCATCCCGGCTTGTCCGGCCTTGGTCAAAAGGTCGAACTTCTCCGCCGTGCAGACTTTCAAAGTGAAGCGGTAACGCCTCTTCTCTGTGGCTGATTTTGGAGGTCGGCCACCTTTCCTCTTTGGAGATTTCTCATTTGTCATTTGCGAGAAAATTAGAAGGTAATTCGCCACTGGTAGCGACTGGTTGATAAATAGTTTTAGACCGACGGGATGCAAGTTTAGCCGTGCCGCCGGAGGTGGTCTTCGGCGGGTTTTGGTTGTCCCAAAACACTAACTTGCTCCTGTCACTGTAATATCCACTGCGAGCCTTCGGCATTACGAAGTACCGATGAGAAAAGCAGAGTCTGAGAAGCAGTCTCTGCCCTGATTCCATACCCTTTTGATACTCGGATGGTGTAGCTCTGCAAGCCATCGGAGTGGCAAATCGAAGAATACCGCAGTTTCGGCAGTTTACGCAGTTTCTAAAGTCAAACTGCTGAATCTGATGATACTGCATGAGGTCAGAGTTTGATATAATTCCCATGCTTCGACTTTTGAAAAAGTTTGCCGTTGAAGTTCTTCAGAAACTCCATGAGCGCACGCTCCGACATGCCGTTTTCCGCAGCTACGGCGATAGCACTCCCAGTAGTAAATTCCGGAGGCAAGGCGGTGACAATGGCCAACTGCTGTGCGGTGAGCGAAAGCTCTTTGAGAATTGTCTGAACTTTCTTGGCGGATTCCATAAAGTATTCAGCAAGGGTAATGGCTCTCTCAACTGAAATCAGGTCAATGACATCTTTTCCAGCATCATTGCAAGACCATCGTGCCATTTGTATTATCAGGCAGAATCGGATGGCGTATATCTGCAATTTGCAATAGATGCCGACAAGGGTCTCGTTAGGTTCTGTGTCACATTTGTCAGACAAGTTATGCTGCCACTCAAAAAGCCTTTCAAGGGCTTCTTCAGCAAAGGGGACGATGATAGGCAAAATGTCGTTGTTCTCATCGTAAGCACATTCAATGCACATCAACCGGGAAAGAATATTTTGCCATTCTCCGGAAACATCAAATGTCGGTTGCTTCATCGACCATCTGTTTGACATCTCATGTTTGAGTATCACGAAAAGTATGCGGTCAATGAATCCGTTTGCCGAGCGTTCACCTTTGGC
>CAPYSS010000063.1:0-10825 GCA_948742525.1 Bacteroides caecimuris
GCCGAATTGTGGACAGTTTCGACATCGGAGCGAGTCTCAACAAGAGAATCAGCAAGCCCATCGGACACATAGCCGTGAGTTTCGACAAAGCGGATTTGCCCCGTCTCACCGATGAGTTCATGGTGCAGCTGGCGAAAGAATATATGGAAAGGATGGGCATCCGGGACACGCAATATCTGATAGTTCGTCATCTCGAGACCGGCTCTCCGCACTTTCATATCGTCTATAATCGCGTCAATCTCCACGGTAAAGCCATCGATGAAAGTAACAATTTCGACAAAAGCCGTGATGCGACCAAGGCTATCAAACTGAAATACGGACTGACTTTTTCGCCGAAAAAGAAGCTGTATGAGGATGCTATTGCCGAGATGAAGCCTAAGATTCAGGCGGCGATGTACCGTTGCAAATCGTGGGACGAGTTCCGTCGACGCCTCAGTCCAGCCGGGATAACAGTCGAATTTTACAACGACCGCGATACCGGAAAACCGCAGGGCATACGGTTCTCCGACGGCGAATTTACCTTCAACGGCTCGAAAATTGACCGCGCTTTTTCCTACAGGCGTCTTGACAAATTCTTTGCTAAGAACGCCGGGATAAGGGAAACACAGCCTCAGCAATCGGCACCGATTTCAGTAGCGACAAAGGTCAAAGAATCGCCCGTGACAAATGTAGTAGAGAACGTAATCGAAACCGGATGTCAGGCTATCGGGGGACTGTTCCAAGTCGGGCCCGGCTATGACCCCGAGGAACAATCCTTTATCAACAGAATGAAAAAGAAACCCAAAAAGAAAAAAGGCAAATCACTGTAATGGCAGATTTATACTCACTAGTCAAGAAACAAGACGAGAAGATTGACGACCTTCTCAAAACTGCGAAAGAGAACAAGGATTTGCTCACGGGTATTGATACAAGACTGGCATCAGCTCCGGAGCGGACGTCAGGTGAACCTGCGGTACCCGACAAAATTCAGGTAGAACTGCCTGAGAGCATCGCCACCAACGAGTCAGTGAAAAAGCTCGTTGAGGCAGCGCTCGTCAAACAAAGAGTCGATGCACTCAAAAGTCTCGACTTCTCTCAGTTCCCGAAGGAGATAGCAGAAGCCTTCGTCCAAGCCTTCAAGGACGGACTTGACAAGAACGTCGCTAAGGCCCTTCATATCGGTATCCGGAATGAGTTCACAAGCCAGATTAACGGACTCAATGAATCCGCAAAGCGACTCACAGACCGGATGTATAGCATCGTCAACGGCGCTATCTGGGCGGCAATTCCCAAATGGGTTTATGCCGTTGCGGGAGCCTTATTGCTTATCGCTGTCGGTCTTGGCATCTGGTGCTACAATCTCTATAAAGAGAACGAGCACCTCCAAAAAGTCGAATGGCTTTACCGCTACGAGCGCGTGAGCTACGACGCCGAGGGCATCCGCAACATGATGCTCCGCGAAGAAGCGATGATGGTCGGTAACCGACAGGAGCAGGACAGCATCAAAGAGATGACTATCCGACTTGAACGCCGCAAGAGCGCCGACCGCACCCATGTTTATTTCCGACCTTCTGACCCCTGGACACCAGAGTCCAACAACCATCTTTGGTAAACTTCAAACCTCACAAACCCGATGAAAGCAATTTTTTCCAATCCCATCTCGGCAGGTGCTCAGATGAGCATCAAGGCCTTCTACCATGACTTCTGTAAGTACATGGTAGAAAACTATTCAGCGACTCCCTACCAGCTCATGCTTGACTGGAACAGTGTCGGCGCAACAGCCCGATACCACGGTCATAACCGCACCTTCGAGTTCCGCCTTTGGGAACGTTCAGAAGGTCATCTCGGAATTCCTGACATGACCGTCGTCGTCTACGTGTTCCACATCTCCGGACTCGCGGCGAAACCTCAGGCAGAAGCCGATGCCGTATCTTTATGGCTACGCGATGCGGCAAAAGCAAACGGATTCCGCCACATCGCCGACGAGAGCCACGGCCCCACGGACGCACCGAATCAGGTACCCGGATGCAAAATCGCTTGTTTAACCCTTTAACACCCACTCCACCCATGCAAGAAATCAAATCCACAACCCGCGACGCCATCGTGGACTTCTTCCTCGACTTCCGCGCCAATGAGCGCAAAGCCAAGCTTGCTTGAGCTTTGCCGAATGCAGCCGAGATTGGCTGAAAGCACTTCCGTTCCTATATCTCCGAAGTGTTCGGAGCCAACCCCGATGATGCCACACTCGACTGGAATTCCGTCGGAGCCTGCATCCACCACTTCGGCGAGGACCGCACTATACAGTTTCGCCTATGGGAACGTTCAGAAGGTCATCTCGGAATCCCTGACATGACCCTCATAATCATCCGCATCAGTTTCCGAGGCGCACAAAATGTCATTCGCGCCGAAATGACCGCGTAGCAGCGGCGAGTCTGGACCGAGCCAACATTTCATCCACTGGCTGAAACAGACCGCCAAGTCGCACGGGTTGGCTCGGACAAGCCATCGCCTCTGCTTCGCGGTCCTCCACTTCGCCGACGAAGACAGCCTGCATCCGCCTCTAACTATCCATATCCCTCCCATAACCCTTTGACTGCCGCCCCGACAAGACCCTCTCTTGCCGGGGCGGCTCATTATGTCTTGTGGCATTATGTCATTATGTCATGTTATGTTTCTCGGCTCATTCGATTGCAATGTCAGAACTTTTTTGTAATTTTGTAATTGATGATTAAAGTCTGAAAACAAGCTTATACACTTCATTAATAATTTATAACTTATAGCATTCATCATTGGCTGGCAACCTTCAGATTTGTGCTAATTAACATCTCTTTTTATAATGATTTTCCTCTCCCATAATTGGAAAGACAAACCTGTTGTTGAGCAAGTAGCACTTCGACTCAGAAAAATATTTGGACAAAACAATGTTTTCTACGATTCTTGGTCAATACAGCCCGGCGATGGTATCATAGACAAAATGAATGAAGGACTATCAAATTGCCAATACTTCTTTTTCTTTGTCTCTGCAAATAGTGTGTCAAGTAGTATGGTGAAAATGGAGTGGCAAAATGCAATCTTTAAAGCTGCTCAAAATGCCATAAAATTTATCCCTATCCGTATGGATAACTCTCCTATGCCGATATTACTAACCCAAAGTCTCTATATTGATCTATATTCTCAAGGAATAGAGGTTGCGGTTAGACAGATTGTTGATGTTATCCAAGGGAATAACACATATCAGACTCCAACAACTCAATTCCACAATCTTGTTGCAGAAAAACAACATATAGGGAACAAATTAAGAATAACATGTAGAGCATTGCATTTTCTAGAACCTATCTCTTCCTTTTTGTTTTGCACTTTGAATGACACCAAAGATGTCACAGTTGAAGTTCTAAATGAAACAATGCATATAGGCGGTGATCAAAACGGTGTTCCTCTAAACTCTGGATTAAAGGTGAATACTTTTATGAGAGGTGTTGAGCATGGCACAACACCAGACATGCCGTTTATTGTAGAATTTGATATATCTAAAGTCCCTGATTTCGACATTATAATGGTAATGCATAAATCTAGTCATGAAAGATTCGATGCCATACCGTTAAAGATCATTAGATAGGACAGAATGGCGGATGTGTTGACACCGGAACAAAGAAGCCAGAATATGGCGGCTATCAAGGGGAAGGATACGAAGCCAGAGATGATTGTGCGGAAATATCTTTTCTCTCGAGGTCTGCGGTTCCGTGTTCAAGTCAGAAGGTTGCCGGGCACTCCGGATATTGTTCTGCCAAAGTACAAGACAGTCATTTTCGTCAACGGATGCTTCTGGCATGGGCATGAGAGATGCAAGTATTTCCGGCTGCCAAAGTCCAATGTCGGGTTCTGGGAAGAGAAGATAGAGCGCAATGTTGCCCGCGATGCCCGCAACGAAGCGGAGCGAAAGCCCTTGGATGGCGCGTTGTCCAGGTATGGGAGTGCGAAATCAAGACCGTTGCACAGCGAGAGGAATATCTCAAACGCCTTTATGACCGCATTGTCAATCCGGCCCAATCATACCTTATCGGATCCAACATGGATGAACTATCCATAGCTGCCGAGCCTGAATCAGAGCGAATTTATGGAGACAACAACCATTCTTAACCTTGGTGTGTCTGTTTTTTGCCCATGACGATTATTAACTTTGTCAACGAAAGCCGAAGTCTCGAATAATTTTCGTAACTTTGTAATATAAACCGCGCTTGCGCTGACAAAGACCTCATCGACGAAAGTCGCTTTGCCTTAGGCAAAGATTCTATGTAAGTAATAACTTATATACATCATATTAAGGAGCTTCCTTGTGGCCGCAAAGGGTTTGGTCGCCCGTCAGCCTACATAGAAGTTCTTTCTACTTCGGGTAATGCACTACATATTACAACCAGGATTTAAATCAACCAATGGACAAATAGAAATACTCGATTCTGATTCCCTTTGTTATATTGTGAAAAATAATAGCAAGGGGGCTACTGGAGTCCGAACAATTTCACGATCACTATTAAACGAATATGTAGACTATTTTGAAAAATACCCAAGCAATACAGCCGCACAAGCAAGAGAAGATCTCGCCGGCAGAACTAATATTGATAAATTTGAATACGGTTATACCTCCACCCTGACCACAATGGCAAAAATGGTGACTGGAGAACTATTATGCTCATCAGACAAAGCCATAGCTGCGGCTTCATTTAATCCAGTTAAGCGAATTGATGAACCGCTGCAAATTATCTATTACGGTGCACCGGGAACTGGAAAGTCGTTCACCATCGACAATAAGACCGACGATGGGAACTCGGTGCGCACTACGTTCCACCCTGACAGCGACTATGCTTCATTTGTAGGTGCGTATAAGCCGACGATGGAGAACGTACCTATTAACTCTATTAACGGTGAGTCCGTTCAGTTTGCCACAGGCAAAAACGGGCATCCTGGTACGGAAAAGAAAATCGTCTATAAATATGTGCCACAAGCTTTCTTGAAAGCATACGTGGCAGCATGGAACGACCTGACCAAGCCTTATTTCCTCATTATCGAGGAAATAAATCGTGGCAACTGCGCTCAGATTTTCGGCGACCTTTTCCAACTGCTTGACCGTAACAATGCTGGCAGCTCATCGTATGCCATTCATGCAGACGAAGACATAACGCAGTTCCTCAGTGGCGATGATAAAGGTTTTGCTTCTCTTTCTGACGACCAGAAAGATACTATCCGTGCTTTTGTTTTGCACAAAGATAACGGCAAAACACAAGCTCTCGGTCAAGACATTCTCGACGGCAAACTTCTACTCCTTCCGCCCAATCTCTATATCTGGGCAACGATGAACACAAGCGATCAGTCGCTTTTCCCCATCGACTCCGCTTTCAAACGTCGTTGGAATTGGAAGTATATGCCCATTGAGTACCACCCAATCGATAAGAAAACGCAACAGCCAATAGACTGGAATTTCCAAATTGGAGACAACATCTATTCATGGGGGCAGTTCCTTAGCAAAATCAATCCAGAAATATATACGCTTACTGAATCGTCGGACAAGCAGATGGGATATTTCTTTGCCAAGGCTGATAATGCCACCGGTATTATTTCGGAAGACGTATTCTTGAACAAGGTATTGTTCTATCTTTGGACAGACGTGTTTAAGGATTTTGATGTGTCGAGCGAGCTTTTCAAGAATAAGGATAAAAATCGCTCATTCATTTTTACTGACTTCTTCGATAAAGACCAACCACACGCGCTTGCCAACTTAATGGCCAACTTCAAACTCGATATTGTAGATGTTGACATTAACTCAATTAAGGACGAAGATTCTTCAGAAGGAGAAGCCTTGGAAAATAGTCAAAGTCAGCGTGATTTATCTCGCTACTCCATAAATGGTGAGGGTAAGAATAACAAGCGTCAGACCGTACTGCGCTCACTGCGAAAGTACGTTGAAGCTAACCCCTCGCTTACCGCCGCCGAAGTAATCGACAAATGGAATAGGGTGAATCCTCAAATCCCTTATTTCATTCTTTCGGCATCAGAGTATGAAGCTAGAATTGCGGATTTACCCAACCAACGCGACCGTTTTTGGTCTGTCGCAACCGGAGATGGAGAGAAGGTTTATATTACGAATCAGTGGAATGCAAACCGTATCAATGAGCTTATGCGTCTGGTCAACAGTTCTGACCTTGGCTTAAATATAGAAAAAGTGCCAGAATGAAACTTCTGATTGAGGAATACCAGTATGATGTGTCTGATGTAGCAGATGTTCTTGACGGGCTTTTCACCCTTCAGGACGTTGAGCAACGTGTATCAGTCAGTTACGTTGGGTATTACTATAATCCTCATGAAAGAGTCAAGGACGTAGTTTTCATTCTCCCCAAAGTTCTTATTGACGAACAGGGAAAGGTGTTCGGTGAATATGAGCCTCAAAACCTTATTCATCTCGATGAAGCAAAGATTGACGAGAGACACCGAAAGTTTCTCTATGAATTTGCCGTGTGGATTCACCGGGCAATCGTGGTCTATAATGAATCGCACGAAAAAAATGAGATTGTACTCCATCGACAGATAGAGGACGAGGGCAAAGGAACACACAAGAAAAAAAGCAACACACTTCTTGATGTTATCTTGTCGCTAATCCGCTTCAACAAGGAAAATCAGCAGTTCTTCACTTTTATACTTAAGAACCTGCACTCCGGCTTTAACAAAATAAATTGGGGTAAGACCATCGCCCGAACTACCGCCATTGTTCAAGACAGCACCCCGACGTACCTTAACCCGGTAAACAAAAAACGTCAGGTGAATTTCGACGAAGAACTCATTGTGATTTTCTTCTCTATTCTGCAATACATATCTGACACATACGGTTTCCGCTCCAATATTAACTTCGGATTCAAGCTCATCACTGGAGCTATGTTCAAACGATACCTCGATGGCTTCGGGCGTACACGCCTACGTCAGATAAAATATAAGTATTTCTCTGATACCGCCATTAAGCTGTGGGATTTATGTTATGCCTTCTTCGATAAGACATACAAAATTCGTGTCAATACATCGCAAAGTGAATATTTGCTTGTAAAATCCTTCCACATCGTATTTGAGGCGATGATTGACGAACTTATCGGTGATACAAACATACCGCGCGGATTGAAAGAACAGGACGACGGCAAGCTCGTAGACCATTTCTATACTTACGACGGACTACTAATCGATGATAAAGCCGACGATGATATTTATTACATCGGCGACTCCAAATATTATAAAATCGGCAACTCGCTCGGTAAGGAATCCATCTATAAACAACGCACTTACGCACGTAATGTTATCCAATGGAATCTCGATATATGGCTCAATGGCAATCCAAACATGGCTGACCCGTTTGAGCGCATTCAGCTTTTTGATGAAGTTACTGAGGGCTACAATGTAATCCCCAATTTCTTCATTTCTGCTTCTATCGACAAGAAAACATTGTCGTATGAAGACTATACCGAGCCGCATCCCAATCAGCCGCCTGTCAGCCGTCAGTTCAAAAACCGACTATATGACCGCGACACGCTGCTGCTCTCGCATTACGATGTCAACTTCCTATTTGTGCTCGCACTTTATGCCCGAAATAATGCCGGGGCAAAAGCCACATGGCGGCACAGCGTCCGCGACAAGTTCCGTCGCGCCGTGCAGGATATGCTCAAAGAAAAGTTTGAGTTTTACGCATTGGCAGCACACCCTGATGTCAATGCCTCGGCCTACTTCAAAGCGCACTTTCAAGAAACCCTCGGCAAGACTTTCCGACCATACGAGAATCAGAATCTTTTCTCACTTGCGTTAGACAAATCATATCCTGAAGACAACAAACGACTTCGGGCATTGCTCGGCGAAAACTTTTATGTTGTTCCTGTCGAACTCGGTAAAGACCCGACCGTTCAGTTAGAAAAAGAGCGAAAAGATAAAGGTATAGTAAATAGTCCTGATGGTATGGGTAAATTCCTTACCTGTCTTGTGCGCAAGGAAGAAACTGGAGAAGACGGTCGAAAAAATGTCGCAAAACTTTATCAACTGTTCTACAACCATGAGGCAGAGGGTGCTACTTATGTTATGCTTAATATGCCAGGAGGTGACATTTCCGAAGCCAAGTACCTTTTGCCTCTTATCGACAACACAATCGACGGATATTATGACATTGAGCGCATCTCGTTCGGTACACGCACAAAGGTAATGAAGGACGGGCAATCAATCCCGAATTACCCCACCCTCCGTATAAAGATTGGTGCATATCATCCACTCGAACGCCGTTGCACGGAAGGCATCGTTCCCCGCATGGCAAATCAAATTTGGACACTCCAGTACCTCAAAGAGCACATCTTTAATAAGAACAGTACCTACACCACTGACGAAGATGTTCATTTCGCCCGAGAACCAGAGACTTCTTACGGACTTAAAGAACAGGAGGAATGGGATTGTATTGAAGGATTATAATCATGAAAAGGCACTATGAAAGTATATATACTTGGAAGAAATAATGATGACAAAGGGTCGCAGTTGGAAGAACTGACACGTCAATTATTAGAATATCAAGGATTCTCTAATATCGCAAAGGACACGCAACACTCCGGGGCAAATGAAATTGATGTAAGAGCTGAAAAGAAAGATTACGTAGGAATTCGTGACATAAAAACACCTGTTATATGTGAATGCAAAGCATATAACAGGCCGATTGATATGACCGATTGGCTTAAATTTATTGGAAAACTATACATTGAACGAAAAAAAGGCCACGAAGCAAAACATACTATAGGATTGATGATATCCCTATTTGGAGCAAATGGTTGTGTTCAAGGTTCATTTAGGGATGATTTTGCAGATGACGAAAGGATTCAACTGATTACTAACGACGAACTATATTACATCCTTTCTAAGTTATATTCCATAAATAAGGCAACCACAGTAAAAGAGCACCTTAACCACAATCACAAAATTCAATGTTGGGATATTGATATTGCGTATTTTGAAAAGAAGTGCTATCTCATTGTCTCGTTAGACAATTCCAAATATACTATTTGTAATACCTCTGGCGAACTTATGAAAAGACATGAGGTTGAAGAAATAGTACCCTTGATTAATACATGGACCAGTTTTAGTCAAGAAATGTATGAGGATGTCTGGTCTAATGAAGAAACAACGGCTCTATTGAGGATTATTGAGAGCAGTATGTTAACTGGTTTGTTTTCACTCGGTAATCTCAGCCTTGATGATGTTCAAAAACACATCATTTATTCTGATAGTAAAGAATCTGTTCCCAAGGAACAATTAAAAGAAGCAGCATTACATTCGAGATATATCTCTATTGAGGATAATAATACATTGTCTTTGACAGAGATAGATGACGTCATTCCATTTATTAACCATGTCTACAAGATAGGAATGCAAGTAGACCTTTTCTCTTCTGAAAAATTCCAGAACATGATAGACCTGAAGTTAATGGAGCAAATCAAACTTGTTCAATATGGTCTTGATTTGGACAACCAAGAAAGAGATGATTGTATGTTTTTGATAAAACATTCTCCTTCCGCATTATTATACACGATTAATGCAGATGAATTCCTTCATTCATATAAAACAATTGCGACAACTAATCCTGATATAAAGAGGCTGATGCACAATCATTTCTTTCGACAACTGGTAAAATTGTTTGAGGAAGACTTCTCCAATCCAGTATTCAGCTCTATGATGAGAAATAAATTCTCAATAGCAGAATTTAACAACCGTACTACAATATGTTTACAAACAAAAGAAGACAAACGACAAATTTCTTTTGAGCAGAAACTTTTATTAGTACCGATGCAGGGATTTCAACAGCCTATACTATTGTCCCATATTTTAGAGAAATAGTTATATTATGGCGAAGAAGTTTGAGATACGAAATAGCACGGCGGAGTTCCTGATCTTTCAGATTGAGGGTAAGGAAGATGGAGTGCAGGTTGTGTACCATAATGAATCTGTGTGGTGTACGCAGAAGGCTATGGCGCAGTTGTTTGACTGCTCTTCTGACAACATCGGACTTCATCTGAAAAATATTTACGAGACCGGCGAATTGCTTCAGGAGGCAACTACCGAGAATTTCTCGGTAGTTCAAACCGAGGGTGAGCGTCAGGTGAACCGGAAGCTAAAGTTCTACAATCTTGATGCCATCATAAGTGTTGGTTATCGGGTAAACAGTATACGTGCCACGCAGTTCAGGCAGTGGTGTACGTTTGTTTTGCGTCAGTTTGCCATCCGTGGATATGTGATTGACAAGAAGCGTATGGAGAACGGTTCGTTTATTGGCGAGGACTATTTCGAGCATTTGTTGGCTGAGATACGAGAGATTCGCCTCAGCGAGCGACGTTTCTATCAGAAGCTGACGGATATTTATGCTACTGCCATCGACTACAACCGAGATGCGCCGACCACCCGACTGTTCTTTAAGAAGGTGCAAAATAAGATGCACTATGCAGTTCATGGTCATACTGCCGCTGAACTGATAATTGACCGGGCTAATGCCGAAAAGGAGCATATGGGTCTCACAACATGGGAGAATGCTCCCAAGGGGAAGATTGTTAAGCCGGATGTCAGCATCGCCAAAAATTATCTCAAAGAGAGTGAACTGGAGGATATGGGACGAATTGTCAACTCTTTCCTTGACTTGGCGGAAGATATGGCTAAACGTCATATTCCTATGACAATGGAGGACTGGGCTAAGCGTATTGATAAGTTTCTTGATCTTACCGACCGTCCCGTTCTGACTGGTGCCGGACATGTATCAGCCGAACAAGCTAAAGAATACGCTGAAACTGAGTTTGAG
>CAPYSS010000064.1:0-9935 GCA_948742525.1 Bacteroides caecimuris
GATAGTTGGGACTGAATTCTTTATTTATTTTGATAATGCCCCGGTCTGCGTCAAGTGTCAGTTTTCCTTTGATTGTCTTCAATTGGAGATCCTCAAAATGTTCATGGAATGTACTTTGCAGGAAGTACGCAGCCTGAGGTCCACTCTTGCTAAAGAGTTGTTGCATATTCCAGCCATAGTGATATAGGTCTGTTTTGGTAATAGGAGAATGAGTTTCCACTTTTTTGTGGACAGTCTCACTTGCAGATAATACCGACCATGTCTTATTACCAGCTCTCTGAAACTTCGATAACCGGCTTATGAGTATCTCCAGATTTTCTTTGGTCATATATGGGCCAAGTACTTCGATTGTGTATAGACATGCCTCTTGGAATGTACGTTGCAATCCTGCTTCAATCTCGTTAGCAGCATTGGCGGCAACATTCGACAGGTCAAGCATATTTTCGTTGATAGTCTTGACTAACTCCTCTTTATCGTCAGATGCTTTTTCAGCTTTGACTGCCAAAACCTCGGTCAATAGTATTCTTGCATCCTCTCTTGTAAGAGGTTGACTCTCGGTCGTTGGCTTTTCAATTTCGGAGTTCTTGTTCTCATTCGTTGAAGTGTCCAGACTTGTAGCGATCCGCGGAGTTATTCCGCGTTTCTTCCAACTCTTCTTGACAAAGAAGTCCGTGAGTTCCTTTATCCCTTCATGGATAAGGAAATAAACCCCGATACAACTTGCCAATACCATGAAAAAGAAGAAATTGGCGTTTAAGTCAGTGTGACCTTCACTGACAATCTTGTTTCTCACCGCATACGCAAAGAAGAGACTCATTAGAGCTACGAAGAATAGCATCAGCGGATTGTGGCCTTTAATCAGGTCTTTCATTCGATTTTTATAATTCTTAAATTGTGCTGAATTTTGTAAACAAGAATAAAACACCATGTTTTTCGCTATTGTTCGCTATCCCAAATGTTAAAAATGCCACCTCGCATTTCTGCAAGATGGCATTTCCAAACAGACTTGAAAGGATGGTGACTATTTGAGCGTGATGGCGTTGGAAGCCTCGCGCTTCTTCTCGCCGACCACTTCGGCATAGATCTGAGTCGTTCTGACGCTGCGGTGAGTAAGCATCTTCGACACGACATATACATCAATACCCAATGAGATAAGGATGGTGGCGAATGAGTGGCGTAAGCAGTGGAACGACAACTTTTTTGTTATCCCGGCAGACTTTACCCAATTCTTGAAAGCATGTTGAGCCATTGAGCGTTTGAAGCCTTTGAAAACAAGACCGTCACCTCGTTCTCCACAATATTGCAGTGCTTCCTCACTGATAGGGAGAGTAGCCTCGGTTTCTGTTTTCTCAGTGCAGAGTCTGATGCAGTGACCTCCATCGGGACTACGCTCGATATTCTCCCATTTGAGCTGAAGAAGGTCGCTGAGACGTAAGCCGGTGAATAGACCGAACATAGAGGCTCGCTTCAACACTGGAATGTCGCATTGAGAGTTTGCGAGAATCTTCATCTCCTCCAATGTGATATACTCTTTCTTGACCTCTTGCCATTTGAGTCCATCAAGGAAATCGTTGACATTTTCAAGCAGAAGCTTCTCCTTGTATGCCATTTTCAACAGGCAACGGAACGTTGACCAATACCCGGCGGCAGAGTTAGCCGACAGTGGTATCTTCTTTTCCGGGTGGCGCAGTGAGTAGGCTATGAGAAGATAGTCACGGAAGTCCTCGCACAGGCTCACGGTAACATCACCGAAAGTGCATTGACCTCTGGTGAAGTTCTTGAAATGTAGATATACACTCATCCATTTTTCATACTTGCTTTTGGCTTTCTTCTCGAAGTAGGCGAGGAAATCCTGCTTCTGCTTTGTCTTGTCGAGAAAACCAAACTGTTCATTTATCAGACTCTGATAACGGATGCAACGTATGGCCTCGGCCTTTTCCTCCATTTCCTGATTGAAACGGCGTTGCATTTCGTTGGTGGGGTTGGCAAAGATGACAATACCGAGAGTCTCACGGCGTGTCATCTTGTTGGTGTGCGGATTGCGTATCGCCGGGTAATAGTCAAGATACAGCGATAGCTTTCCTCCGGCGTATGGACGCTTGCGGAGGAATACTTTGGTACATGTATTCATCTGTGTGGGGGATTAAAATTTGACACAAAGTAAGCATGAGAATCGAGGGAGAACAATAGAGTCCGGATGCTCTCCGATGTATCTCCAAACCATCTCCATAGGCTATATCTCCGGTGATTTCAAGAGATTATCCAATTCACTCCGGAGAATATGAGTGTACTTGCCCTTCTTCACACGGGTAATGTTGTGATACTTCAGATAGTGGTGCAACTGGTCGCGTGTCAGCCCATATTTCTCCATCGCTTCCGGGTATGTATAATACTCCGGTTCTTTCGGCTCGGCTATGCCTTTGGCTAAATCGAAATGATATTTGGAATAGAATGTAGCTGCACCGACTTTCTTCTTGGGGATGGCCTCCTTTGATACCAGACAGTATATTGCCGACAGAGTCATCCCATATCGCGCTTGAATCTCAGCTGCGGTGTACCATTCGGATATTCCCTCCTTAGGTTGTTGTTTTGCGAAGTAAGCGTCAACATGTTTCCGGCTCCAAAGGGTCTTGCCCCTTTGTTGAGTCTTCGGCCACTTCTCCCTCTTGGCTATCTCATAGAGTCCCGAATTGGATATGCCATACTTCTCCTGCACCTCCTTCGATGTGTAGAATTCGGTGATAGGTGTGGGTACTTTTGCCTCTGTCACTTGTTCAACTTTGAGAATGTCAAACAAAGCATCAATGTCTGCCCGCCTGATAAGAGTCTTCCTTTTCAGTTTCCAAACTTTCACTACACCTTGATTGATATAGTTGTAGATTGTCATGTGACAAACTCCAAGAAGTTTTGCCGCTTGGGTTGGTGTCAAGAACTCTTGTGTTGCTACTTCTGCTCGACCCGACTGCTGATGCTCGTATTCCTGCTGATAGGATTCAAGCCGAGATTGACGTTTTCGCTCTTTGTATGCCAGCCCCGAACACTGGTGGCTACAGTACTCTGTTGATGTCTTGCGAGCGATGAACTCACTTCCACACCAACAGCATTTCTTTTTGATTTCAATGTTACTGCTCATATTTCACATTTTCCGTGGTTATTTCGCCAGTTATTTCGCCGAAAGTGTATATGGGCGTAAACCGACGTAAATCTACGTAAATATCGTCCATAACCTTTCGTTTCCTGATTGCAACTCATGGCTATTCGCTACAAATCGGGTACAAAAAAGCAGGTGAAAAGGGATGAAAAGTGGTTTTATTGAGCGGTAAGCACGAAAAAAGTCGCCCGATAACGAGCGACTTTTCAATAGTTTATGCCATTTATTACCAAATAGTGACAATCATCTATTTTCCGATGCAATTATAGCATATATCTGATAGTGAGCAGGTTGCGCTTTAAGTCTACAAAACCGAATTTTACGGGGTTCGCACCTCCAATTTTAACAGTTTCGGCTCTCTCAAAGCGCCCATTCTTTACTTATTACAAAAATAGCGATTTTCTGCGAATTACACAACCCGATACCGCCTGCGCGACATCGCGGCAAGAAGATTTTGGGATTATTGACATACCACTTCGGACTGATTTTAGGATTATTGACAGCAAGAGGGCAGCCTATCTATGAAATCACTTCTTAGGGTCTTGCGCGCAAAGATCTGGAATAAAAATCGGCAGATAAGCCAAAAGTGTCAGAAATTTGTTGTAACTTTGTAATCCACTTAATAACAAGAGACAAGATTATGGCACGACCAATAGCGGAAACCCCGGTTCTGACAGGCGAAGACGCAATCCGTTTTGAGAAACTCAGAATGGAGGTTGAAAGTCTCACCAAGGAACAGCGCGCCGAGAATTCAAGAAAGCTCAAAGAAGCGGTCAAGAAAGCAAAGGAATACATTACCATCTGCTTGTAAAAGATGAAACTTGTAAGACTTACGCCGGAAACCGTGCTTGACGGATTTGATTGCGGTGACGAGGATTTGAATAATTTTCTTGTCGAGGATGCCAAAGGGTTCCTCGACAAACGTATTGCCACTTCCTATATCCTTGAGGATTGCGGAAGCATTGTCGCGTATTTCTGCCTCTTGAACGACAAAATCAGCCGTCAGGATGTAACCAATAGTCAATGGAAGAAAATCAAGGGAGGCTTCCCTGAGCGTAAGCAGTTCGGAAGTTACCCGGCGGTCAAGATTGGCAGGTTTGCCGTTTCATCAAAATACAAGGGTCGAAATATAGGGACAGACCTGATGAATCTTCTTAAAGACATGCTTAATGGGAATCCAAATTATTCGGCGTTCCGCTATCTGACTGTTGATGCCTATCTCTCTGCCATCGACTTCTATCTGAAAAACAACTTCAAAGTGCTGTCGGAAAAGATACAGAACGACCATACACGCCTTATGTTTTTCGACATGATGGAACTGGAATAGCCTTGCATTTCCCGCATTATCCGCATTTTGAGATAAAAGGCACATGGATTTTGACGAGTACCATCCAAAGATATGGCGGAGCTTAACGAATTTATGACGAGGATTGACCTTTCGGTGCTGAATGATTATGTCGCAGCTAATGGCAAGAGCGTTGTCTATGCCAAGGGCGTGAGGATTGTTCAGCAGGGGCGATTGTGCCGCTATGTGGGTGTGGTAAAGTCGGGATATTTCAAATATGTGGCTCTTAATTCAAAGGGGCAGGAAGTAGTAACGGGCTTCTCTTTCGAGGGCGAAGTGGTTACTGACTATGTGCAAGGATTCCTGTATGATCAGCCTTCTCTAACCTCCATTGTCGCGGGATGCGATGCCGAGGTTCAACGTGTGTCGGTCGAAGATGCGCGACGGTTTATCATAGAGCGCAATCCCGGCTTCGTGGCCGAGGTTTCCTCCAATCTGTTGCAAGAGGCATATTGCCGTTATCTGAATATGCTTGTAAAGACCCCGACAGAACGCTTCCATGAACTTGTCTTCCGCTATCCCGGCGTGATGCACAATCTGCCCATTCAGGAGATTGCCTCCTATTTAGGCATCTCACGCCGTCAGTTGCACCGCATCCGTGAGGCTGAAAGTGCCGCCGACACCTCCGAATGTGAGGATATTTAATAAAAATCTTCGCTCCACGCTGATTTTCATCCCCTGATGGGACATTTGTCACATCGAATGTCGATTATTCGTTGTAACTTTGCGTATGGCAACACTCTATAAGATATTGATTCTGTGTGTTGGCTTTGCTCTCTCCTGTAACCTCCGGGCGCAAAGTCAAGGGAATTCTATGCAAACAGAAACAAGTCCGCTTAAAATTGAGCGCGACGCACTCGGCGCAGTGTATTATTGGATAGACAATAATGCGCTTGACCTTGCCAGAATAGATTATAGCGATTTATATGAAACATATATGACCCCGATTGAAGGGCAATTGTTTGAGGACTGTACTCAGCTATTCATTGATGGCAAACTGCGTTTAGAGCCTCCCTTTCTAAAAACATATAGTTATTGGGGTGACTACACTTATGATGCTCCTGCCAACGGGATACTTGGCAATGATTTCAAGCGGATAGAAGTTTATTTCTATCCCGATGTGGTAAAATCGGATTCCGTGACATACTCCGTAAGGGGGCGAACAAAGGTGAAGAAGAATGTCTGCGATTTTTCGGGAGAAGTCAAAATCAAAAAAATCTACCATGTTTTTGAGCGTGACGCCGATTCTCCTGACTACTATAAAATTATCGCCGATTATTCGCTTAAGGAAGATTCTACACAAAATGGAAGCGGATTGTTTCACGGTATATTGGGGGCATACGGATATGTAACGAATGATGCACCGGAAATCATTAAGGTGGATAACACAGATCAGGACGGCGATGGATATATGAACCGCTCCTATGTCGGCACATGGCAAAGCTACAAGGATCCTGCGACAGTAAAACGCTGTATGTGGGGAGATAACCGTCTGCCATTCCGCTTTGATTTTGATATAGGAGCCGGAGAAATCCGCATTAATCCCAAATATGCCTCACCAGAATGGGATAGATTCATGCAATGGAAAGACCTTGATATTGTTGAACCCGAAAGCGGCGACAGTCGTGCAACATACAAAAATCCGTGGTGGTAATGAAACTGAACGATAAACGAATTGACATATACCCAAGTATATGGCGGGTGATTGGTTTTACGCTGATCAGCTTGTTGTTTGTTGTTGGTGGGTTCTTTATGACAAACAATCCTCGTTATGGTATAGATAAATTTATCGGTTATATGGGAATGATATTCTTCTCTTTCGGGGTGATTGTCGGGATAGGTTGGCTGATATTGATCGCGATGCGCAAACCGCTTGCAAGGATATTTGATGACCGTCTCGAATATCTGATACCGGCAAGGATGAAATATGAGATTATTCCTTTTCTGCGTGTTGAGATGTTTGTCATAACAAAAACAGGAAGTGCTAAAATCATAAGGGCGGATTACTTGACCGGAGTTGGGAAAAACACCGGAATTGTGAACACTTTTGTATCAGTTGGTAAAGTATGCGACATACTGAATGATAAACTTGAACGGTATTGGGAACAACCGATGTTGTCACAGAAATTAGACCAAGCATCGGTGGCACAATATCTTAAAGTAATGGGAATCGAATCGTGGCGATTTGGATTTGATACGACCGGGAAAACCGACTGTATGGTGGTAATTCGAGATGGAGACACATATAAGCTTGTTTATATCGATGACAGAGGATCGGCAAAAACATTGAGCAATCATCTTACTGAAAACGATGCGTGCCGTGCCCTGCTTGAAAATTTTATAGAGGAAGAAGCCTTCAAATCACAACATGGATTGAAATGATGGAAACTTTAATGGAATTGATTGCTAAAATATTTATCGGTTCATGGTTCGTTTCTGTAATTCTGCATATCGGAGCCGGGCTTCGGTATGGGTGTCTGCGGATGTTCCGTCGTGGGAAGAAAGTGTCATATCGGCAAATCCGCTATGGTTCGGAAGATTTCAATGACATAGATCATGCCGACAACAACCTTGCCAACGGATTTCTCGGCTTTCTCGTTATCGCAGTGATTATAGTATTAATCGCCAAATAAATCTTGATATGAAACTGACCGATAAACGATATAATAATCAGGTTTTCAAGAATACCTCGTTTTGCAATGGGGGCGTTGCTGTTTGGTGGACAAAAAAGAAATTTAATGATTGTCAATTTCTCAACTGCGATTTTAATGATGTAGTTATAAGAGGCTGTCTGTTTAAAGATTGTGTTTTCAAAAGCGGGAAAATGCAACACACTTTATTAGGTTGCTGGACTCTTGTTATGCTACGTAAAAGCGTCTATATAGGCTGTACCTTTGAACGCGTTAAATTAAGGAGTTTAGGAATTGCAGACTTTATTGGATGCACATTCATTAACTGCGATTTCAATACCGCATTTATTGCGGCATCATTTTCAAAGTGCAAATTTATAGGAATGGTTCACGGTTGTGTATTTTGCGGTCCAAAATATGATAGTTATTATTATGGTGGCAAGTTATCTTATTGGGTTTCCAATAAAGGAAGATTGAACGATGTGGATTTTTCCGAAGCTATCCTTACTGACGTTGATTTTCGAGTTGGCATTGATTTATCTACTGTCTTATTTCCAGCTTCGCATCTATCCTGCAAACTGATTAACAAGTATTCTCTTGAGACCATAGGTGTTCATGGATTTGCCTATCCGCAAAAAGAAGCACTGAAAATAGCGAATGGATATTTTAATTCAAACATACCTATTCTTGGTGGCGATGTATATAAGCTGTTAAACGGACACATTGAATCTACTTCTGACAGTTGGTACTGTAACAGGAATGGTTCTGAAACTCCGTATGAATATGTTGTTCGTAGCTATCATGTTACCCTCTCTTACATAAGAGAATATCCGGGTAATGAAAATACATTTTTCAGCATCGTCATAGAGCAAATAGAAGATGAAATCTGACAGCAAGATATATAGGTTTTTCTTTGGGCGGCGACGTGAGAAACGCTTGCCTTTTGGTGTTATGTTGCTGATTTTCGTGCCTTTCCTTATTATCGGCCTATATTTCCAGAAGCGAGAATATAATGCGCTGTCTGCAAATCCGGTTTTTACATCAACTGTGGTTTCAGATATGTATAGTATTCGCAATAGTCCATATTTGAAGTATCAGATTTTTGTGGATGGTAAAGCTTATGACGGCGGAGCTCCAAGTCGTGGTCTTTCCGTGGGCGACAGTATTGGTGTGGTGTATCAGAAAGACAATCCGGAAAACAACATAACAGTGTTTGAATATTATGATGGGCCAGAGTTTGGATCTGTCATAATATTTGTAATTGTTGCGATTGTTCTGGCTGTATATCGTTGGTTTAGAATCAATCGAAAATATGACGACCGATGCCCGGAGTTGGATGGCTTGGGAAAGTGTGCAATATATCGCACTGACAAGGAGTACATATTTGTCACGGTATATTATGTCAACGCGAGTTATCCGATTAAATTCTTGCCTCTTGACTGCGATAATGGGGCGTTTGAGAATACTCTGACTGATATTTTCCACGCAAGTCAGCATGACAAATACACCGAAATAAAGGCATCCGAGCTAATCAAAGCGATGAAACAACGCTCATGGCGACAGCTCTATATGCACTGTACGAGTGTTCTTGTGACACACGACAGCCGTAAACTGAAAATACTGCCGACCCGAAAAGCCACCGATAAAGGTCTTGATTGGGATTACGACCGGGAATTGTCTTTTGACCTTGATAGTGCATCTTGGAAAGATATTATCAACTCAATCCGAAAACTCCTTGAACCCAATGAAACCGACAGATAAACGATTTTGGATGTGGATAGTCATAATCGCTCTAATGCCTGTTATGATGGGTGTCTTTACGGGCTGTGCCCTTGTTGATGCTTTCGCTGAATTATTCAATTACCGAAACATTGAGCTATTTTTACTATGGGAAATCGCCTACTTGGTGGGAGGATTACTCACTTATCGCAAATTGCAAAGTTTGAAATGGTTAAAATGTGCTCTACTATGTTGGGGAATCGTATGCCCATTATTGCTTTGCTCTTCATTTATATGGGCTGGGATAAGAATACATGACGGCTTCAGTGGATTAGCTTATTTTATGATTTCCGGTATTTCATTGGGCTTTAGCATTATTCCGCTAATGGCAGGTACATGGCTCTTTAAAAACAAATTTGTAAAGATATGAAATTCCGAACCATCGTCATTTTGGCAATATGCGTCGTAATAACCGGTGTATACGCCCTCTATAATTTTATATTGGCCGATACTGGTTTATGGATGGGCTACCGGGGCATTTCTCATCACTATAAATAGAAAACAGATAAAACTTAACTACATAGAATTTCTGAATAAATACAGTTGGTCTTATTTTGGCGTATCTATTTTACTTGTCTTTTTCGCGGCAGTTAATTCCATCGGGTATCATAATAGCGCAAAAGAATATCGACGATGCCTTGAAACTGAAATAAATGATACTGTTATCAACTTAGACCGCTGGGGAAAGACAGGTAATAAGGTAAATCTGACAAATGGAGAATCATTTGGAATTTTTATCGCCCCGCTTACCGAAGTTATTGAATTGGAAAACGTAATACAGAAAAAGAAGAATATTGTAACTTTACAAAAGAAAGCCCATAACGATACAATAGTTTTCGTGGATTCGCATGAATATAACTGGACTTTTGTAATAGCCGACCCATCATTAAAAACTATCTTTGAAGAATAATGAGTCATATCGAAATACAATTAGACCATGAAACTGACCGATAAACGATTTTGGATAGCATGGCCTGTGCTTCTCCTTTTGGTGATTGTGAGTTGCATAGCAGAAGGTTGGAGCGAGGAT
>CAPYSS010000065.1:0-9814 GCA_948742525.1 Bacteroides caecimuris
TAGCGCCATTTCTCCCGTTTTTCGAGGTTATTCCAGAGATTTTCTGTAATTTTGCATGCGTATACGGTTGATGTCCGTAAGCGGCAGCGCTCCGGACCGCAAGCATGTACCGATGCGTACCGCCTGAACGATAATGAAAATAAACATCAAAATATAATAGATATGGATACAATTAAAAACATTTTCGCGTCGAAACTGCTCGACATCAAAGCCATAAAGTTGCAGCCCGGTAATCCGTTTACATGGGCATCTGGATGGAAGTCGCCTTTCTATTGCGACAATCGCAAGACTCTGTCATATACCGGCCTGCGCACCTTCGTGAAGCTCGAACTGTGCCATGCCATACAGGAGAACTTTCCCGGCGTAGAGGCCGTGGCCGGAGTGGCGACGGGCGCCATTGCCCAAGGGGCGCTGGTGGCCGACGAGCTGAACCTGCCCTTTGCCTACGTGCGCAGCAAGCCGAAAGATCACGGTATGGAAAACCTTATCGAGGGCGATCTCGAACCCGGCGCAAAAGTGGTTGTAGTAGAAGATCTCATCTCCACGGGAGGCAGCAGCCTGAAAGCCGTTGAGGCTCTGCGCAAGCATGGTTGCGATGTAGTGGGCATGGTGGCTTCTTATACTTACGGCTTCCCGGTGGCAGAGAAGGCGTTTGCCGATGCCGGTGTGAAGCTCGTGACGCTTACCGACTACGATCATGTGGTGGCTCGCGCGGCGGCCACAGGCTATATCGCCGATGCCGACATAGAGGTGCTTAACGAGTGGCGGAGCAATCCTGCCGAGTGGCGTAAGTAAGATATCTCGGACAGGCTGGAATACCATGTTAATTAAAAATCATGTCCTATGAGTAAATTTGAAAGCAGCATAAAGCAGATACCTTATTCGCAAACGGCGGTGTACAATGGTATCAGCAACTTGGAAAATCTGGAGAAGGTGCGCGACCGCGTGCCCGAAGACAAGGTCAAGGATTTCCGTTTCGACCACGACTCTGTGAGTGTGAACGTGGCTCCCGTGGGCGAGTTGCGCATGCAGATAATAAGCCGTGAGGAGCCGAAGTGCGTGAAGTTTGAGGCCGTACAGTCGCCAATCCCTTTCTACCTGTGGATACAGGTGCTGCCCGTGACCGACACTTCGAGCAAGATGAAGTTAACGCTCGAAGCCGACATCAACCCGTTTATAAAGGGAATGGTGTCCGGGCCGTTGCGCGACGGTCTTGAAAAGATCGCCGATGCGCTGGCGATGGTGCCTTACGAATAATCGTGCGGCTCATTCCCATACCACAGGCCGGTGGAGAGAGAAAACATTGTTTTATAGCACATAAAAATGCGGCTGCCCATCACGGGCAGCCGCATTTTCATTTTCACTTTTAATTAATCACAACAAACGTTGTGTTTTTCTTTAAATCCAGTCTCTCTCGAGACCATATTCTCCAACCGGTAGCTCTCTACCTTTTAAAAAAAACGTTTTATTCTTCGTCATCTCCCCAGAGGTCGAGATGGTCTTTCGACAGACCCTCGCCACTCGCGTGTCCGTCGCCGAATATGGCCGAGCCGGTGTTTCCGCTCTCGTCGAACATTATGCTTGCTGCCATTATCTGTTCAGTCTCTATCGTCATTACCTCTGTTAGGGGTGTCATATATTGCTTTTTCATATTGCTTGTTTTTATTTGTTGTTTGTTGATTTTATATTCCGATATTGTACGCTTGCCGTTTATTTCACTATAATCTTCTTGCCGTTCATGATATACAGGCCTTTCTCCGGAGAGGCTACACGCTGTCCGTTGAGGTTGTATATTGCGTTGTCTTTCGCGGTGTTGTCCTTTATCGTGCCGATGCCTGTGGTCTCTCCGTCGAAGATTACCTTTATGCCTTTGGCGGCGTTTGTCGTGAGCACTTTCAGGTATGCCTTGCCTGCCGCGAGCTTTGTACCTCCGTCTGCTTCGGGTCTGGCTTTGAAGAAGCCCACGGTCTCACCCTCTTTCGAGAGCACATAGTTGGTGTATTCTCCATCGGTCTCGTTCAGTGTGGTCTCAGCTTGTACGCCTGTAAAGTCGTTTCCGGCATTGCTTTCGGCCTCGGCAGCTATGACGATGTCTTCCGTAGTCGCAGCGTCATTGAGCGCGCGGATCAGCACTCCCTCGCCTGCGGCCACCGTGCTGACCTTAGTCAGTGTCACTGTGTTTCCGCTTACACTTGCCTTATATGCCGCAATCTTTGTGGCGCCGGTGAAATCCAATGCCACTGCCGGGCAGTATGTAGCCATACCTGCGTCTGTGACTGATACGGTCTCTGTGGCATCGCCTGTTCTCTGGATATAGATAAAGTCTATGCCACGACTTCCGTCTGTTGTTGTTTCAAGAGTTATGGCTGTCTCTGTTGAGAGTGTAAACTCTTTGCTTTCATAATCTTGTATATAGCCTTTACTTGCGAACAATCCGCTTGTACCGGGATCTTTATCACTACAAATATAAGAAGATTCTATTTTTACATCATTTGCTTTGAATATGAATTCAGTTCCGGCACTTCCCCAAATGGAAGTATAAAGCCTATATTTGCCGGCTGGTAGAGTAACGATTGCTACAGCTTCCTCGTTTGCGTTGTAAGCGCATTTTCCATTAGAGCAACGGATGTCTGAATTAGCGGCAGAAGACATTGTCAATCCGTTGATAGACTCAGCTTCATTATAATATACTATATTCTCTTTTACTGCTTGATATCCATTGATATTTTCTATTTGATTGTTTGATTTTATCGTGAAGCTATGTGAATAATATCCGTTGTTACCTTTGGCTTCATGTGAATATAGGATTCCGTCAATATTATAATAGCGTGGATAGTTTACATAGGCAATCTCTTCTTCAAAGTCAGAACCTTCGGCGATTTTATTGGTATTTCCTGCTACAACGGTATTTACGGTATAGTTCCAAGTCGCAGCTTCACGGAATGTAACGGTAACTATGGTTGAACCATCTTCTGCGATAGTTTGAGTCTCTGCGTCATCATTAACATAGATGTATTTTTTAGTACCGTCTTCAGTTATAAATGGCAACTTGTCGGAGTCTGTCAGTGTGGTGGTTTCTCCAACAAGACCATTGGCTATACGGGTTTCTTTATCAATAGTTTTGCCCTCAGTATCAACATATTTTATTGTATAGTTAGCAAAAGCGGCTTCTTCATATTCTACTGATATGTTGACTTTACCGATTTTTGCACAATTGCTGTTGTTTATATAACCGAATAGGTCTATTTGAGTGCAATTATTCACGTTATCAGGTGAATAAAAAGACGCATCTGTTGTTTCTGCTATTAAATTATCGTTTGATTTTTCTTTTATGGTATAATTTATTTTTTTGTTTGTCAAATTAACTGTAAGAGTAATATGCATCCATTTATTTGTATAATCGGCCAATGCTTTTTTCGCTCCATTAATAAGTGCATTGTTTTTGTCACTTCCAATGGCAAAGATTGCTCCTGTTGAATTATAGGTAACTTTAGAACTTCCGCCGGTTGTTCCTCGTACAGAAGCGTCTCCGACAGTAAGTATAGCACGTCCTCCGTTTGTGTTATAGTAGTCAATGTCGAATGTTAGTTTGTTAATCTTTATTTCTTTGGGTAACAACTCTGAAAAATTACAGTGGGAAAAACTATATCCATTTTGTGCGTTGCCGGCACAAAGAAATTGAATTACGCTTTCATTGTTTTCTTCTACGACAGATGATGTAATTCGACTGTCATCAATGAAGAAATTGGAGGTTGCAGGATCCAAAGTAACTGTATGCGTATTTATTTTTGCCATAGAGTTACTTCCCATGGCCAATCCGACGGCCACGAGCAATGTTTTAAGTAAATTTCTTTTCATAAAGATTAAGTTATTAGTTATTGAATAAATTTTGAGTGTTGAGTGTCTGTCTTGTATGCCGCTGGTGTACGTACACGACAGTTGGGCGGAGCTTTTCGCTTCGCTATGCTTTGTGTTTCGGTGTTGTCGGGTTATTTTCGGGTCTGCGGCGCAATACGCTTGGTTTTCTGTGTGGCGTGCATACCCGTCGGTTCGTTTGCCGCTGGCGGCATAATTGGAAATGTTGTCACAACTTCTTATCCCACCCCCTATGGCTTAGGGTGGTTGTACCGACAATCGTCGGACAGCCTGTATACGGTTTAAAGTTGTTCATCGGTATGCTTGTCAGCAGTTAAATAGTTATTCGTTTTCGGTTGGCAAATATACGAAATATTTTCCGAACGCAGAAATATTATATGTGTTTTTTTGTACAGTTGTAAATTTATTCGACAGCTTGCAGATATGCAATCAGTGCGATTCCGGATATATGAATAATATAAAAAAATGACAGATGCGGGATGTAAGAAACGCTTATGGACGTTGGTAATAATATTTACAAAACGCTGTTCAAAACTTGCCCGTTTAAAAATAAAAACTGCCAACTTTGGCGATTTTTTATTATAATAATTTGTGCAAATCAATGAATTCTATATATCTTTGCGTTGTAAAAACGCCAATCTTGGCAAAAATTTAATGTAAGTTATGGAAATAAAAAGAGATAGGTATCTCCAGCAATTGATAGCAAGCCGTCAAAACGGATTCATCAAGATTATAACGGGAATTCGCAGATGCGGCAAATCATACCTCTTGAATGTTTTGTTTTATCACTATCTGTTGGAAAATGGTGTGACAAATGACCATATCATCCGTGTTGATCTTGAAGATCGAATGAACAAGGATTTGAGGAATCCAGATACGATGCTCCATTATGTCCATGATAGAATTAAAGACAGGGAACTCTACTATATCATTATAGATGAGGTGCAACTGATGGATGAATTCGTTGATGTTTTGAACAGTTTCCGCCATATCGAAAACGCCGATACATATGTGACAGGAAGTAACTCTCACTTTTTATCATCCGACATCCCGACAGAGTTTCGTGGCCGAGGGGAGACAATCCATGTTAATCCTCTTTCTTTTTCAGAATTTTATTCTGCTGTAGGTGGGGATAAGCAAGACGTATGGCGAGAATATTATACTTATGGCGGCTTGCCTCTCATTCAATCTTTTGATACGGAACAAAAGAAGATAAACTATTTGAAGAATTTGTTTGAGACTGTTTATTTGTCAGACATTATTGAGAGGCATAAAATAAAGAATGGGAATGAGATGCGTGAGCTGGTGCTTATCATGGCATCATGTATAGGTGCGTCATGTAATCCTACAAAGTTGTCGAATACTTTTAAGAGCGTAAAAAATGTAAAGATTGGTAGTCAGACCATTTCTAATTATCTTACCTACTTATCAGAATCGTTTCTTTTGAATAAGGCAATGCGATATGATATAAAAGGAAAGAAGTATATCAACACGCTTTCTAAGTATTATTTCGCAGACATTGGTTTGAGAAATGCCATTCTTGATATGCGTCAACAGGAGGAAACGCATATCATGGAAAACATCATCTACAATGAATTGGTTGTCCGTGGTTACAGTGTTGATGTAGGAATGGTGGAAATAAAGAAGCCTGATAAGGACGGCAAGTGGCTTCGCATCCAACTGGAAGTGGATTTTATCGCCACTCTCGGTAGTAAGAAGTATTATGTGCAATCGGCTCTATCTATCCCTGATAGAGAAAAGGAGATACAGGAATCTCGTTCGTTGATAAACATCAATGACTCTTTTAAGAAAATTATTGTTGTCAAAGACCACATTATGCCTCGCCGGAATGAGGAGGGAATACTCACTATCGGACTATTTGATTTCCTGCTCGATGAGGATAGTTTGGATATATGAAAAACATATACGACAAGTAATCTGAATGCAGGTTTGTTTCTTCTGTTTCAATTTTAATAATAGCTTGGTAGATGGAAATGGAACCTCACAAAGAACTATTCCATGTTGACAAAAGATTGCATTTTATTTTAAATTTTCAACGATTTGATATAACCATTTGAGAAATAAACTTTTAGCGAGTTATTTTTAGAAGTGGCGGTAACGACTTAGAAACCGTGCGATTTTCAGCGTTTTGCTATGTTTTACTGTCAAATAACTCTTTATACCGACAAAGATAATACAATTCTGTAATACCATAACAATTTATATCGGAAAACTCTACGATACTTCATGGAGTATGCTGTCGTATTGAGAATTATCACTACCTTTGTACAGAAATTCAACACTTTAGTGCTATGGCTAAGATTACGGTTCAAAATACACAAATAACAGTTTTGCAATGGGCTGAACAGGATTACATTTCCCTTACAGATATAGCTTCAGCCAAAGAGGGAGATAGTCGGTCTGCTGATATAATCAAGAATTGGATTAGAAACCGTTATACGATTGAATTTATTGGAACTTGGGAAGTGATTCACAATCCCAATTTTAAAGTGGTCGAATTTGACCACTTTAGAAAAAGTGCCGGGTTGCCTTCCTTTGTACTCAGTGCTTCAGAATGGATTGAACGTACAAGTGCTATTGGACTTGTTGTAAAAAAGGGACGTTATGGCGGAACTTATGCTCACAAAGATATTGCTTTTGAATTTGGTTCTGCAATCAGTGTACCATTTAAGCTCTACCTTATAGAAGAGTTTCAAAGACTTAAAACCGAGGAGGTACGGCAACTCGGCTGGTCAGCAAAACGTGAATTGTCAAAGATAAACTATCGGATACATACGGATGCCATCAAGCAGAATCTTATTCCTGCTGAAATAACGCCCAAACAGGCAAATATCATTTATGCCAATGAAGCCGATGTGCTGAATGTAGCGATGTTTGGAATGACGGCAAAGGAATGGAGGGAAAACAATCCTGACTTGAAAGGTAATATTCGGGATTATGCTACCATCAATGAACTTATATGCCTGTCCAATATGGAAAATCTGAATGCAGTGTTTATCGAGCAGGGAATTCCACAAGGAAGGCGACTTATAAAACTTAATCAAATAGCCATCCACCAAATGAGTGTGCTGGAAAATGGCGATAATGGGGAAAGAAAGTTGTTGAAGTAAAAAGACAGAATACCCAATTATTATTTCGCTACAAAAAGAATAATGTAAATATTATGAATAAGTTCAGTGACAAAACTATAGAGGAACTTGGCTATTATGTTTACTCGTTAACAGACCCTCGAAACCATAAAATCTTTTATATAGGGAAAGGTTGTGGCAATAGAGTTTTTCAACATTGCGAAGCTGCGCTTCAAGAAAACGAAGAATCACTAAAACTTAATCTAATTCGTGAGATTATCTATTCGGGCGCGGAAGTGGAGCATTATATACTTCGTCATAAATTAACAGAGGAAGAAGCTTTTCAAATCGAATCCGTTCTTATAGATTTTCTTACATTTCCAAAATTTAATACCGAACAAGTGTTGACTAATATTGTGAGCGGACATCACCTGTGGGATGAAGGTATTAAAACTGTAGATGAAATCAGTTCCATCTATGATTGTGAGAAAATCAAAGTAAATCCCAATGAGCAACTGTTATTGGTTAGCTTAAATAGAAGTTTTGATGATGCAAAGGCTCATGGAGTGTATCAAAGAACGGACATATATGAAAAAACGCGTAAGTATTGGGCAATAGCAAAGTCTCGTGCAAGTCAAATAGATTATGTGTTAGGCGTATATCACGGGATTGTACGTGCTGTCCTTAAAGTCGAAGGTTATGAATGGACTTTTTACGATGCAGAAAGCAAAACGTATTTCAACAAAGAAAGATGTTGTTTCTATGGTGTGTTGATTGAAGATTCTCCTTATATTAACAAGGATGTAAACAATTATCCTTTTGGAAGTGGAGGGGCAATCAGATATGTTTAATTTGTTGATATTTCTCAGTACATTACATGATTACAAGAAACCCATATAAAAATCCCCAAATCATTTTCTAAATAATTTGCTCCAAAAACTATTTTTTTGTGGCAATGATTTGTGGTAATATACAGTTCTTGGTTTGCCCTCAAATTCAACACGACTTTCTCTAAAATCAGAAAAGTTCACAGTCCATCGACCTCCATTAGAGCGAGCTAATGATACTATTTCGTCTGTAATAAATGGCGTGTCTTTTAGGAAAAACACATCCCATGAAGATGGTAATTCTGAAACCATATTATTATGCACTATTCCTGCCCTAACAATAACAATGTCGCCATGAACATCATCATATCCTTCTTTAACGTCAAAAATATAATACTGCTTTATCATAATAAATTATTTAATCAATATTCCAATAAGCTTCTGGATCTCCTTCAAATACATCATCTATGTCTTGGTCGCTATATCCCATTACATCTTGAGCATAAGAACCGTTATATTCGTCATAAGTAGCTTCTCGATATTCCTGTAAGGAGTTATAATTTTCCATTTCCCTTTGGATTTCAGCGTCTTTCCCTTTTTGGTATCCATTTGGCATTAATTGACGATTTGCGAAATGGAATTCAAACACTCTTTTCCCTGACTCAACACGGGTATATTGTAGGGCTTTATTGTAGAAACTCCAAATGTTGCTATAAACAGGTTTGAGAATTTCATTTCCGTTTTCGTCAATTATACCCCATTGAGAACCTGAATCTTGTATGCCATTGGTCATCTTTCCTAATTTCACACGGGCAACCCCAGTATCGTATCCATCAATATAATTATACTTGCCAAATGGAACTATAAAATTCCCATTAAAATCAATTACGGCATATCCTTGTTCATAAGAGCGAAGCACTATGCGATTAGAAAGAATAGGCATAGCTATATTTTCATATTCTATTGGCAACAACAAGTCCCCATTACTTTTGAGTAGACCATACCTTTTACGAAGATATACAGCTGGTGATGAAGTCTTACGTTCAAATCCAATCCCATAAGTTTCACCAACACGAACTAAAGATTTGTCGTTATAGAAATCATCAAGAACAAATTGGTATGATGCAGGTATTATAATTTCGGCATTTTTATTTATAAATCCTATTTTTGAGCCTTGAACGAATGGCAATAAATATCTAAGGTCATTCTTAATATCATAGCTCAACCGATTTACTAATATTTTTGCGCCATAATCAATTTGTTTTTTTGACTCAACTATATCATTATGATTTAATTTTCTATTAATGTTTTGAAAATTTGTATTCAACTCTATTGTATAAAAGTCTTGAATATCATCGGATTCATGAAGTATGTAATGAGGAATTCCCAATTTACCTATGACTATTGAAATCCGAGGATTTTTAGGAATACCTTTAATTACAACAAGACCTATAACATCACGAAAAGGGAAAAACAAGAATCCTTTAGGGTGTTTCTTGATCTCAATTTTTTCTATTCTGAAAAATGTCTTAAACTCATCAATAGTAAAAGTTTTGATAAATTTTAAGTCTCGAAGTACAATTGCATCTGCAGAAAACTCCTTACTATCAAATATGTATTTTGTAAGCATAATACTTGATTTTTCTGTTTGGAAATGGTTGTCCTATTTCAAATACAAAAGTACAAAAAATCCGTGATACGGCATTCCATTATCACGGACTTTATTTTGATTTACAATCTAATGGAAAAGGCGCGTGAGTTTGACCCCTTCGGGCAAGGAGCATATCGCCCACCTGCTGCACGACACGGGCAAGCGGGCAGGAAAGCCGTTTGTGGCTGTGGACTGTGGTTCGCTCACCAAAGAACTTGCGCCGTCGGCTTTCTTCGGACACGTCAGAGGCGCATTCACTGGTGCGGACAGTGCCAAGAAAGGTTATTTCCATGAGGCGGAAGGCGGCACGCTGTTTTTGGACGAGGTGGGCAACCTCGCACCGGAAACCCAGCAGATGCTTCTGCGAGCCA
>CAPYSS010000066.1:0-9808 GCA_948742525.1 Bacteroides caecimuris
ACAACGATGAAATCAAACTAAATATGGCCTTGGGTTATTTGAACATTAAGGAACCCAGTAAAGCCAAATTGATGTTTGAATCAATAGATACAAACAGCGATATTGTGAAGTCTATTAAATATCTGTCGATTAGACCAAAAATCTTTGAGGCTAATAGACAATATGAGGATGCTCTTGCTGCCCTCAATGAATGTTTTATAGCCTGTGACACTGAAAACGAAAACATCAGCTATCAGAAAACAACTGTTGCAGAGGAACGGCACAAATTGGAGATTGAGAATCTAAATCAAATTCAATACAGGGATAAAATAATATGGATCAGTATTTGCTCCATACTACTTCTGCTGCTAATTGTAGGTATAATATCCTATTATTATCATTTGGGAAAGATAAAGCATCTATTGGCGGAGGAAGAAAAGTCACGGCTAAAACTTGAAAATGCCAGTCTCCAAAATCAGAACTCAATCCTTGCACTGGAGAAACAGACGGCAGAATTGGAGGCAGAGAAAAAACATCTGGCCGGCGAGAATTTGAAACTGCGTATTTCACAGTTGGAAGCGGAGAACGAGCAACTAAAGGTTTTGTCGGAGAAAGATGAATTGCCGGATGATGTGAAGGCGGTGATTAAGGAACGTATCGGTATTCTCAATGCCCTTTTCGCAGCCAATATTCTGGATAAGGAGCCTGCCGCTACCGCTTATGTGGATTTGGTAAAACGTGAGATCAGCGACAAGGAGAAATTTATGAACTCCAACCGTCTTGCGTTCAAAGTGTCGCACCCCATGTTTATAAAATACTTGGAGGAGCATGGCTTGACCGAATATGAGATAAACTACCTGTGCCTGTACGCCATCGGATTAAAGGGTAAGGACGTCGGTAATTACATGGAACTGCGCCGCCACTACAACATAAGCAGTGATATTCGTCGGAAGCTTGGCATCGACGAGCATGAAACTAACATAGGCATTTATGTCAGGAAGCTGTTGAAGCAACTCTGACCGGTTCACACTTTTATATACATATTTATGAAATCGTTCTATGTTCTCAATATATTAGTGTTGTGTCTTATTCTGTTTGGTTGCCAACACAATGCAGAAATAGACCGACAGTTGGATGAGGCGGAGAGTCTTATGCTTTCCGCTCCGGATTCATCGTTGCGTATTATAAACAGTATTTCAGTTGCTGACATCTCGGACGCCGAACAAAAGGCCCGCTACGCGCTCCTGAAGTCTATGGCTCTTGATAAGAACTATATAGACACAACGACTTTCGATGTACTGCAACCTGCCATAGACTACTATCTTGACCACGGCACGCCTGATCAGAAATTGAGAACCCTATACTATCAGGGTCGTATTTTTATGAATAAATCCGACTTTGATATGGCGATGCAGTCTTTTCTTATGGCAACTGATTTGAAGAATGAATGCAGAGATACTCTCACATTCGCCAATATGCTTGTTGCACAAGGTAATATCTATGCCGAATCTTACCAAATGGAAGATTATGTAGAAAATAATCTTTGTGCATCTGAACTATACAGCAAGATTCGGGAACCACGACGGGAGTTTACGGGTCTGATGCGTGCTTTAGATGGTTGCATTACTCTGGGGAACAAGATGAAATCTGACATTATTCTTTCACGCATAGACTCGCTTGTGAAAATATGCCCTGAATTTAACGAAGCATCGTTAAATGTAAGAATGACGTATGGTATTCGCTTTGATTCTGATAGTGTTATTGCAAACATCATAAGTTCAATTACGGATTCCAATCAATTAGATGACGAAACTAAACTTGATATAACATTAGGATACCTGAAATTACATGAACCAGCCAGAGCAAAAAGTATTTTTGAGTCGATTGACCCCAATTCTCTAAAGGCGAAATCCTTTAGATACATTTCTGTTGAGCCAATGGTCTTTGAAGCTAACAAGGAATATAGTAAGGCTCTTGACTCATATAAGAAATTCCAGACAATCGTTGAATCGGAGAACTCAAAGATCTATTCACAGAAAACTACTGTTGCCAAAGAACTACATGAATTACAGATTAACCATCTCTACTCCCTTCAACGCAAGGACCGACAGATATGGTTTGGATTGTGTACTGTTTTAGTTCTCATCATAATAATTTGCATAGCCTATTACCAACTTCGCCTATTCAAAATAAAACGTGTCGTGGCAGAGAAGGAACAGTCAAGGCTTCAATTGGAAAACGAAAACTTGCAGAAACAAAACTCTGTTCTTGAACTGGAGAAGCAGACGGCAGAATTGGAAACAGAAAAACAGCATCTTGCTGGAGAGAATATGATGTTGCGTATTTCACAGTTGGAAGCTGAGAACGAACAACTCAAGGTTCTGTCTGAGAAAGATGAATTGCCCGATGATGTGAAGGCGGTGATTAAGGAACGTATCGGTATTCTCAATGCCCTTTTCGCAGCCAATATTCTGGATAAGGAGCCTGCCGCTACCGCTTATGTGGATTTGGTAAAACGTGAGATCAGCGACAAGGAGAAATTTATGAACTCCAACCGTCTTGCGTTCAAAGTGTCGCATCCTATGTTCATAAAATACTTTGAGGAACATGGCTTGACAGAATATGAGATAAACTACCTGTGTCTGTATGCCATCGGACTAAAGGGTAAGGAAGTGGGCAATTATATGGAACTGCGCCGCCACTACAACATCAGCAGTGATATTCGTCGGAAACTTGGCATCGACGAGCATGAAACCAACATAGGCATTTATGTCAGGAAGTTGCTGAAGCAACTCTGACCGGATACTTTTGGGGTAGCTTGCGTCAAAATCGCTAAAAGCCGATATTCCTATAATCAATAGCATATAATTATCCTGTAAGTGGCGCATTGTTCACTCAGTTTACTTGTAAACAGACGTCTATCAGGATATAACGGCGATTTTTATGCGTGCAAACCGCCCTAATGTCAAATATTCTTATTAACTTTGCGATAGGCTCTTATGCCGATCTGACAGCAATGCCTCCCGACCGAGCAAAAATAATTGGCCTCTCCCGTCATCGCCTCTCTACCGACGGCGATGGTGTGACCACGCTTGTCGCTTTCCACGGCTGTCCGCTCCGCTGCCATTACTGTCTAAATCCACAATCGCTCGGCGATAGCGACCGCTTCAAGGAATACACTCCCCAGTCACTTTACGATGAAGTCATAATTGATGAACTTTATTTTATAGCCACCAATGGAGGTGTGACTTTCGGTGGTGGAGAACCTGCATTACGACCTGATTTTATCCAACGTTTCCGGGAACTGTGTGGCCCGTCATGGAGGCTGACATTAGAAACATCGCTGAATGTCCCGCAAGAGAATATCGAGGCTTTACTTCCGGTGGTAGATTCATGGATTATCGACATAAAGGATATGGACGCGGATATTTACCGACAATATACGGCCAAGGATAATTCGCGTGTGCTTTCTAATTTGCGCTTGATTGCCGAAGCTGACCGTCAGAAAGACTGCATAATACGGCTACCTCTTATTCATGACTACAATACCGATGCCGACCGCGAGGAAAGTCGCAAGGCTCTCGCCTCACTTGGCTACTCCAAATTCGATTTATTCACCTATCAAATCCGCACACACTGACTATGGCACGAGGAAAACAGACCTGCAAGATATTGAAGGATATCCGCCGGCAGATAGCCGAAGCGAATGATATAGAGTTTGTAACGTCAGAGTGTCGCTACAAGGGTGACTGTCTTGGCACTTGCCCCAAATGCGAGGTCGAGGTGCGATATTTAGAGCAACAGCTCCTCAAGCGTCAACTTATGGGTAAGGCCGTTGTGCTTGCCGGATTATCGGCCGGTATGATTGTATTTTCAGGGTGTGGTGACACCTCAAACCAGAAGGCTGATGACAGTTATAGACTACAAGGGGAACCGACAGAAATAGTCGAGGAAGACATTGAACCTATTTGTGTTCAGGATAATTCTAAAGAAGGAGAAGCGCCATTGTTTGAGGATTCAATTATTGTCAAAAAAGGAGAGATTGAGGAACCTTTAATCACTGTTGGAGAAATAATTGATCCGGAAAATCCCGAAAAGAAAACATCTTATATAGATACGCCTCCTTCATTTCCAGGAGGGGATACCAAACTTTATGAATATATTTCTCAAAATCTGATCTATCCTGCCAATGCAATGGATAGTCATATTCAAGGTCGGGTTATAGTATCATTTATTGTAAAACCTGATGGTAGCATTGCTGACGCTAAAATAACAAAAGGCGTTGATACCGATTTGGATAATGAGGCATTGCGTGTAGTTAAAGGACTGCCAAAATTTAATCCGGCTCAATTAGACGGAAAAGCAGTTGAATCTCAGTTTGTACTCCCAATAGTATTTAAACTTGCAGATGAATGAGTTATGACACGAGGAAAGCAGACCTGCAAGATATTGAAGGAGATTCGCCGGCAGATAGCCGAAGCGAATGATATAGAGTTTGTAACGTCGGAGTGTCGTTACCAAGGCGACTGTCTTGGCACTTGCCCCAAATGTGAAGCCGAGGTGCGATATTTAGAGCAACAACTCCGAAAGCGGCAACTTGCCGGAAAGTTGGTGAATATTGCCGGAATATCGGCAGGAGCAATAGCCATGCTTGCTCCTATTGCCGTGCAATCCCAAACTCCCGACACATCTTTGACAAAAGGATATGTCGCAACTCAGGCAATGGCCGATACTATCATGGTCAAAGGAGTTGTATTTTGTGAATGTACTGCACAAGATGGTAGTGTCGTGACAGACACTTTAATTGGAGCAATAGTCAGAAATATAAATTCTAAAAAAGCAACGCAAACAAATATCAACGGCGAATTTGAAATTGATGCTTACATAGGAGACTCTATAGAGGTATCTTATGTTGGGTTTAACAATCAGATTATTGTCGTTAGTAACCGAGAACCTTTGAGAATCACGTTGAATGACAAGCGCGTTGCTTTGTTAGGCGAGGTTGCAGTCATGTGTAATCCGATGAACACACTTGACCTAATAATTATAAATGAGGATGGCGAACTATTTTCATCAGATGATGTAATAATCAAGCGTGTTTTAAGGGATGGTATAGATGAAGATGATTTGACTGATATTTATCCTTCCCCAGTCTATGACGATAATGATAATCAAATTATTGCCCTTAGGATTTATTGGAATGACGATTCTGATTTTCAAGACGATGACGGCAAGCCACTGAAAGAAGCCATATTGCGTATAGAGGTTGAAGGTTACGACAATCCCAAAACAATAAAAGTCAAATATCCCAAACGCAACACAAAGAAAACCATCAAGTTCAAACACAAAAAGAAAAAATAACAACTGAAACCATTATCGAAATGAAGCAATCAATAACATTGACTGACAAACGATTTTGGGTATTTGAGGCATCTACCCTGTTGTATGCAATAGGACTGCTTGCTCTTGGATGTTTGGTGTGGGATAAGACAGGGACAATAGAACTGGGCTTAATTTTGGGATGTATGTGTTTGATAAGCGGTCTTATAACCTGGCTTACTGCTTACGGCAAGCATTGGTTTATATTCGCGCTTGTTTATGAGGTAGTGTTCCTTTGTTTAATAGCGGCTTCTTGTGTAGTTGTAGCTGTGATAACCAACGGGACTATTTTTAATGATTTTTGGTTAGATATTGGTATTCTACTTGTATTTATATTCACTATCGGAGTAGCGAGCTTTTTGCCAACAATAGCATTAGCCGTTGTGGGCTATTACTTATTCTGCAAAAAATGAGAGCAATGGATATAGTTAAGATATGATTACGCATAATAACCAATATATAGCAAAAGAATCGCTGACGTTTCCACTATTGGTAACGGTGATGTTTGGCATGTCTTTATATGCTTCTATCTATACGCCTAAATCTTGGTGCATATTTGGTGCGGTCTTTTTCGGTTTAGGTGTGGCTGTATATGGCTATAAATACATCCGCTATGGTAGAACCACGCTAATAATTGACAGCGAGGGAATAACAATAAAGGACTGGGGCAAGACCAAAACATATAATTGGTGGTGGGATATAGTGAGCGTCTATACCAGTTGGAATGTTTCTTATTTTGCTCGTTTTGTGGAACGACGACTTAGCATCAAAACCTCGGTAAATGGTGAACAGTATGAGTTCCACGACATTTGCTTATCCGACCTGTATTGCCGAAGCAAAAGTGTTCGTAAGGCTATTGAAAAATATGTCGGACAGTCTCGCTTTGATTATGAGGCTTCACAAAAATCAAAAAATTATGTAACAAAGATAGTGCTGGCATCGATTGTTGCTGTTATCGTAATATTCATTTGCATAACTTGTTTTTCAGAGTAATTATGAAGACTTGGCAGAAAATAGTGGGCATATTGGTTTTTACTTTTATAGGTATAGTAGGCGGAGTTTCTATTCTTCAGATTGAAGAAGCGTACTTGTTTAATGATTTGATTGGCGATGACAACCGTGTCTTATGGGATATTTGTGCATATATAGAAGCTTTGGTGTGTGTTTCCGTAGTGTCATATATCATAGCGTTATATTTGTTCATCAAACTTTGGGGGAAAGGAGGTAGGCGATGAAACAGCTATACATTACAGATGGCTTATTCTCATAATGCACGGAATACCGTCAATTAAATTCGCATACTTAGTTGATATATCAAATATTATCGCTAATTTTGCTTGTAGATAGGCGATTGCCTCTCGATACATTTTGGAAACTATAAGCGTTATGCTTGTCTTTAACTTGAAAACCTGAGAAACTTTCAACTGTACTCAAAGATAAGGCATGGCGGCTTTCCTCGCATAGCGTGGGCTGCTGTCACCACATCGGAGTACAAGGCTTTCTCAGGGCCATCAAGTCAGGATGTGGCATAAGCGGCTCACACTTTGTATATACAGATATGAAATCGTTCTATGTTCTCAATATATTAGTGCTGTGTCTTATTCTGGTTGGTTGCCAACACAATTCAGAAATAGGCCGGCAGTTGGATGAGGCGGAGAGTTTTATGCTTTCCGCTCCGGATTCGTCGTTGAACATTCTAAACCATATTCCGACTGGAGACATATCGGATGCCAAGCAAAAGGCTCGCTATGCACTTTTGAAGTCAATGGCACTCGATAAAAACTATATCGACACTACCACTTTCGATGTACTGCAACCTGCCATAGACTACTATCTTGACCACGGCACGCCAGACGAAAAATTGAGAACACTCTACTATCAGGGGCGTATTTTTCTGAACAAGTCTGACTTTGATATGGCTATGCAGTGTTTTCTTAAAGCAACTGACTTGAAGAATGAATGTAGAGATACTCTTACATTCGCCAATATGCTTGTTGCGCAAAGCATATTGAATTTCTTTTCATATCAGATGGAAGATTACGTCTCCAATAACCTGATTACTGCTGATTTATACGATAAATTAAGCCATGATGAATATAGGCAGTCAAGTCTTATCAAAGCATTGGATGGAAGTATTGCCTCAGGAAATAAGCAGTTGTCTGACAGCATCATGACTATTGTTGACTCTCTTTCGGTTATACTTCCCGAATCCAGAGAGGAAAGTGAATTGGTCCACCAAACGTACTCAATTGCATTTGAACCGAATAATGTAATTGCCGAAATGCTGGACACAATTTCAGATTATACAATCAAGAGCGATGCTGCAAAACTTAATATAGCAGCCGCTTATCTGAAATTGAATCAATATGAGAAAGCCGCTGATGTCCTGAAGTTGATAGACTCAGATAGTGAAATTGCAAAGTCGATCAGATACCTTCAACTCAAGCCTGAGATTTTGAAAGCTGAGGGAAGATATAATGAGGCTTTAGATGCTTACAAGACATATTTTAATGCCATTGATAACGAAAACTCAAACATATTTTATCAGAAAACCAAAGTAGCAGATGGGCTTCATAATCTGACGCTAAAAAACATACAAGAGATACAACATAAAAATAGAATAATTTGGCTGAGCGTATGCTCAATCCTTCTTCTCCTGCTAATTATAGGAGTCATATCATATCTCTACCGTTTGGGAAAGATGAAGCGTATATTGGCAGAGAAAGAACAGCACCAACTAAAACTTGAAAATGCCAGTCTCCAAAATCAGAACTCAATCCTCGAACTTGCGAAGCAGACGGCAGAATTGGAAACAGAAAAACAGCATCTTGCCGGAGAGAATATGATGTTGCGTATTTCACAGTTGGAAGCAGAGAACGAGCAGCTCAAGGTTCTATCTGAGAAAGATGAATTGCCCGATGATGTGAAGGCGGTGATTAAGGAACGTATCGGTATTCTCAATGCCCTTTTCGCAGCCAATATTCTGGATAAGGAGCCTGCCGCTACCGCTTATGTGGATTTGGTAAAACGTGAGATCAGCGACAAGGAGAAATTTATGAACTCCAACCGTCTTGCGTTCAAAGTGTCGCATCCTATGTTCATAAAATACTTTGAGGAACATGGCTTGACAGAATATGAGATAAACTACCTGTGTCTGTATGCCATCGGACTAAAGGGTAAGGAAGTGGGCAATTATATGGAACTGCGCCGCCACTACAACATCAGCAGTGATATTCGTCGGAAACTTGGCATCGACGAGCATGAAACCAACATAGGCATTTATGTCAGGAAGTTGCTGAAGCAACTCTGACCGGATACTTTTGGGGTAGCTTGCGTCAAAATCGCTAAAAGCCGATATTCCTATAATCAATAGCATATAATTATCCTGTAAGTGGCGCATTGTTCACTCAGTTTACTTGTAAACAGACGTCTATCAGGATATAACGGCGATTTTTATGCGTGCAAACCGCCCTAATGTCAAATATTCTTATTAACTTTGCGATAGGCTCTTATGCCGATCTGACAGCAATGCCTCCCGACCGAGCAAAAATAATTGGCCTCTCCCGTCATCGCCTCTCCACCGACAGGAAGCGATTATCTCTTTTTGTGCTATTGATAATGACTGTCTGTATATACTGCTTCGGGACAAACCAGCAGATAGACACGTTTGACAACAGTAGGATTTTTCTCGAAAATATAGGAATTGACAAAACGACTGTTCTGCCAACTGATTTTGATGCAGTGCATGGCGACGACCTTATCTTGACCCTTGACCAAAGGGATAAGTTGTTGAACGGAGTTATTCCTCAACAAGAAATTGGCAATCCTGAATATACAGTCTATCTGTGTGCTATCCGTCCAGTGTCGGACTCTATTGTTATCGTCCAGTTTGGAATAGTTTATTCCGATATGGAAGCTGTATATATTGCTACATATTCCAATGATGCGATATTAAAAGATTCCATATTTGCAGGAAATAATTGGGATTTTGGTGACGCAGAGAGTGTTGATGAAGACACAGAGTTGATACATGCAACCGTAAAGAGTTGCGAATTTAGCTCTCCTAATAAGTTTACGCTTACTCTTAAATATCGGGAGATACTGAAATCATTTAGTCCACCCAAAGAAATAGAAAGATACTCCAAAGAGGAAACGGATCAATATGAGGTGTTGAAAAATGGCCGGATTATCAAAATCTCAGAATAAATCGTTTATAAACAACAGTACCACATGAAAATCCAACTACCTACAGAACGATTCTTGTGGCATGGCATGATTATTATGCTTGTTTGCACCGTGATGTTATTATCGTTAAATGGATGCAGAAAAATCCATAAACTGAAAGAAGATATTAAAACCGAGATTAATTCTGCGTTCGACGATGATTTTAATACTGATTACGGCGGACGAGACTATGTGCGCATACCACTGATAGCTCCATACGAATTAT
>CAPYSS010000067.1:0-8079 GCA_948742525.1 Bacteroides caecimuris
GGCAGTAATCACTAAAGTTACACTACACTAATTGGTTATTACTTTTAGTTATAAGGATGCTATTTTGGCATCCTTTTCTATTCTCTATACAAAGATAACATATTATATTTACTATCGAAAATATTTGTCTTTTTATTTGCATATCTCGTTTATTTTCACTATATTGTAGCAACATAAAAGATAAGCGTTATGAAAAAGAGAAGGAAAAGAAAAAGCATCGTAGATTTCAGAGCTTCTTTCCCGGACGAAGAAAGCGCAATCAGATACTACGAGAGTGTAAGATGGGCAAATGGAGTGGTTTCGCCATTCGATGAAACATCTAAAGTGTACAAATGCAAGAACGGTAAATATAAGTGCAAGAATACCGGGAAGTACTTCACTTATAGGACTGGTACGTTTTTCGCTAACTCTAAGTTAGGAATGAGAGATTGGTTATACGCTATTATTATGATTGCCAACCGTAAGAACGCTATATCTTCATACCAATTAGCAGATGATTTGGATATTCCACAAAAGACAGCATGGTATATGCTTCACAGAATAAGAACTGCAATGGCTAAAGAAAACAACCAAAAGCTATCCGGTGACGTTGAGATAGATGAAACGTTTGTAGGTGGAAAGAATATTAATCGCCACAAAGATAAGAAAGTAGAGAAATGTCAAGGACGTAGCTACAAAGATAAAGTTCCTGTATTTGGGGCTATAGAAAGAGGTGGGAATCTTTTTGCTAAGGTTGTTCCTAACACCCAAGCAAAGACGCTCGTCCCGATTGTGAAAAAGAATGTTGATGTAGGAAGTTCGGTTTATACCGATGGTTGGAGCTACAAAGGACTAGAGAAGAAATACACGCAAATGTCTGTAGACCACGGCAAACATTTCTACGGAATGATTCTAGTTACTGATGATGGAGAGATAATCGAAATCACAACTAACAGAATAGAAAACGCTTGGTCGGTATTTAAACGAACTATAAAAGGAACATATATCCATGTCAGCAAGAAGTATCTACAAAGATACGTTGACGAATTTGTTTTCCGATTTAACACCCGAAAAATTAGCAAATATGAGAGAATTGAATTACTTTTGCAATATGCAGCAGCTTAAATATTATGGCAAATAATAAAGACATAAAGAAGAACAAACCTAAGAAGGAAAAGAAAAAGAGGAAACCTGTATATGAGATACAAGGCTTCGTCCTTACTATACCCGAAGATAAGCTAAAAGAAGTGCTGCTAGAAATGAGCAATCCAAAGAAAAAAAGGTGATTTATCTTATTTTTTTTGGAAATAAGTAATTCAAGATAATAGCAGGAAGAGCTAATATATTAGCTGTTGCAGTAGTCAATAATGCTACAAATACTGTATCAGAAACTTTGTATACACATTTATCGCAAGGATTTAGTTGTTTCATAGAAAATATTATTACAAATACTTCCCATACCACTAGTATAAAAAGAATCCCACAACCATATAATTTCTTTAGAGAAATGTCTGCGCTTTTATCCTTATTAGATAAATGGCTTTTAGCTTTTTCTTCATCAGACTTTAATATCTTTGCTCCAATAGTATTTTCTAAAGTAGGAGAGTTATCTTCTGAATGTACTTCATTTAAGAAATCTGATGTTGGAGTATCACTTCTTTCCATATTTTGCATTAAAATATACCTCAATAATTTTATCATCTATAGCATCATAAGGTTGAGTAACAGCCCACGGTGCTCCTTCTTCATGTGATTTTTCACTAAGTTTAAAAGGATTTATTTTTGCTAATGGTAACAATGAGTCTAAAAATGATGTTAATTTCGAGTCTTTTTCTATATTTTCCAATTCATCATCAGTTTTGCCCGAAGGTGAAGTTATAGGATTTGCTATGTAACATTTAAAAGTATCGTATGTTTTTTTTTCAACAGGACCCCATCCCCAAGCATAAAATGGGTCTTTTATTAATTTCTGATGTAGTGTAGGATAAGCTAGCCCATGAGCAAAATATATCATTTTTAAAACAGACATATTTGTTATTGGCTCTCCTTTTGCAAGACATTTCTTTATAAAATAATCCGCAATAGCTAATCCACTGTATCCTTTATTATACATATATTCTTATTTTCAATGCAAATTAAAACAATTAAATCGAACGATGTATCATTCATTAATAAAAATTGGCGATTAATAGTTGGCAATCGCCAACAAATCTTTATCTTTGCACTAAAGATACGAAAAATTGGGGAGAAATCCAATTTTTTGCAGGAAATAGTTGTAGCCTAATCGTCATCAGAATCACCACCTCGGATAACAGAACTAAGGCTATCAGAGAACTTACTCGTTGGGTAAAGTGTACTTCGTCATATACTGACGTGGTGCGCTGCCATTGAGTAAGTGGGCTTGTGGTGAGCCTTGATGACGTATGGCAGTAGCACTACGTCTTTTTTTTGTGACTTTGCGTATGGTTATTGCTGAATTGGATAGGGATTTATTCACTTTATGTTTAACTATAAAAAGAAAAAGTTATGAAAAAGTTTCTAAGTATGACGCTGTTGTTTACAGCTATGTTTTTAACGTTCTCTGCGTGTTCAAGCGATGATGATGATTTTGATTATCCAATGGACACTCTTTATGGTTCATGGGAAGGTATTAGCATCAATGTTAATGGAGGTTGGGTAAATATAACTGAATATCCATATACAAAATTTGCTTTTTCTATTAAGTTTAATTCAGACGGAACTTATTCTGGTAGAGGATATTTTGGAAATGGGTCTGGAACTTACACTGCAAAAGGAAAAACAATTATTACCTATGTAAATGGGAAAGAGTATCTACGGTATGAAGTTAAATCATTATCAAATAATATTGCAGAACTATCTATGACTGTGGATGGTTCAGGGGAAACTTTAGAAGTAAAAGCCATGAAAAAATAAGAAAGGAGCAAAGAATGTCAATACCATTAATTATTTGTCTAATAATTTGGGGTGGAGTAACATTATTTCGCGGCTTAACCAAGAAATAATAGTTGTATAAATGCAAATAATTTGCTATCTTAGCAACCAATTAATACCGGAGGAAAATCCTCCGGTATAACTTTTAGTTATAATAAACAATGCAGTGTAGCTTTAGTAATTACTGCCAAAATGAATATAATGATTATGCAAAAGAAAACATGGATTGCAGTGCTGGCTACTTTGTTCGGCATGAATTTTTTGAATGCTGGTGAAACTGGAAGATGGACTATTGTTTCACCCGATAGTATTTGCTGGAAAGTGAATGGCGCTCATCATGACCATATTGAAATGAGCGGACTGAAAGTATCTACAGTGTTGCGTTATGGTGTGAATGAAACAGGCGAGTGGGTGATTGACAGGAATATAGTCTTACCGACTTTCCGTACTATCCCTAATGATACCCACGCTAGTTTGCAGCATCGTTTCAATGGCGACTGGGCATATCTGTGTCTTGTAAATGGACAGCCATTACTGGGAGAGAAGGTAGAAACTGTATCTTTGAGTGGGGTGATGACTGTAAAGAGTATATATTCCGATAAAGGTATTGCACTGACACGTACGCTTTTTCCTTCTACCTCGTATCCGGTTTTCTGTGAAAAGTACGAGTTGGAGAATGTAACGGATCGTTCCTTGACAGTGGAATTTCCTTCGAATAGCCTTTCTTATCGTACTGATGAAGCAAGAGGAGTAGAAGGTAGCTATACATTAACAGCCACTCTTTCGTCTCCTGCAAAAGAAGGCGTTTGCCAATTGAAGGCAGGTGAGAGGGCTTGTTTCCAAGTTCTTTATGCAGGATACAAAAAGAATGACTGGGAGTTGGCACTGGATGTTGAGAAAGAACTTATGGCACGACGGGAATTCTTGCGGCAAGTGCAGAGTAACTTGGTGCTCGAAACTCCGAGTGATGTAATCAATACTATGTTCTCGTTTGCCAAGATACGCGGTTCGGAAAGTATATTTGATACAAAGGGCGGATATATGCAAAGCCCTGGTGGAGAAGCTTATTACGCAGGTATTTGGGCGAATGACCAGGCAGAATACATCAATCCGTTTTTTCCTTATTTGGGCTATCCGGCAGGAAACCGTTCGGCAATGAATTCATTCAGTTTGTTTATGCGCTACATGAATGACGAGTATAAACCTTTGCCTTCTTCTATAATTGCAGAAGGGATAGATTGTTTTGGTGTGGCAGGTGATCGTGGAGATGTGGCAATGGTTGGTTATGGTGCGGCGCGTTATGCTCTGGCGTCCGGTAACCGCCACGAGGCGGAAAAGTTGTGGCCGCTGATTGAATGGTGTTTGGAATACTGCAACCGGAAGCTGAACGCTGAAGGGGTAGTGGAATCGGACTCTGACGAACTGGAAAACCGCTTCCCTTCCGGGAAAGCTAATTTGTGTACTTCTTCATTGTATTATGACGCTTTGATTTCGGCTACTTATTTGGGGAAAGCACTGAAAAAAGATCGTGAGCAGATAAGATCCTACCGGGATAAAGCTACTGAACTTTATAAGAATATGGATGCATATTTTGCCTGGAATGTGGAAGGATATGAAACGTATCGTTACTATGATGGTAATGATGTGCTTCGTTCCTGGATTTGCATTCCGTTGACTATGGGAATTTATGACCGTGCTGAAGGTACTGTCTCAGCGTTGTTTTCAGATAAATTGTGGATGGAGAATGGACTGCTCACGCAGTCGGGCACTTCTACTTATTGGGATCGTTCTACCCTCTATGCTTTTCGGGGAGCCTACGCTTGTGGTGCCCGGGAGATAGCTACTGAATATTTGGAGAAATATTCTGCAACTCGCTTGCTGGGCGACCATGTCCCTTATGCGGTAGAAGCATGGCCGGAAGGAAACCAACGCCATCTGTCGACAGAAAGTGCTTTATATTGTCGTATTATGACGGAAGGTTTGTTTGGCATACGCCCTATTGCGTTGAATGCTTTCAAACTGACACCGCAACTTCCGGAAGGTTGGAATACAATGTCTTTGAAACGCATTTGTGCATTTGGCGCAACATTTGATATTGAAGTGAAACGCAATAAAGGCAACGCATTACAGGTTTTGATAAAAAAGGATAATAATATTATAGAAAAATGCAAGGTTGAGAATGGGAAGTCAATCGAAGTGCGTATTAAATGAACAAAAATTACTTGTCTTTGGTATCCAGAACCGCAAACATCCATCGGATAGAAGGTGATGGTGAACTGATAGTCGTTGCCTTTGACAGTTGATTTGACGTGGAAGATATATCGGAAATAATGCCGATCTTTTTTGCCTTTGTTTTTAGTTTTCATATAGGTTACTATAATATATTATTTTATTTTTGCGTCGTTCTTTTATAATTTGATAATTACTATAATTAAAACCATGAAAAAACTGAAGATTTTATTATTCTTGTGTGTTGTCGCATGTACGCTTACGGTACAGGCGCAAAAACAATTTACTTTGAACTCTCCGGATGGAAAACTTCAAACAACGATTACCGTAGGTGACAAGTTGACTTATGAAATCTGCTGTAACGGACGGCAGATTCTTGCTCCTTCTCCAATTTCGATGACATTGGATAACGGAGAAGTCTGGGGAGAGAAAGCAAAGTTGTCCGGCACTTCCGGGAAAAAAGTCGATCAGATGATCCCTTCTCCTTTCTATCGTGCCAGTGAATTAAGAGACCACTATAACGAGTTGACTCTTCGGTTTAAAAAAGACTGGAATGTAGAGTTTCGTGCATACAACGATGGTATTGCTTACCGCTTTGTCAGCCGTTCGAAGAAACCTTTCAATGTAGTAGATGAAACAGTAGATTATCGTTTTCCATCCGATATGGTAGCTTCTGTACCTTATGTAAAAACAGGAAAGGACGGTGATTATGACTCTCAATATTTCAATTCCTTCGAAAATACTTATACTACCGATCCATTATCGAAGCTGAATAAAAAACGTTTGATGTTTTTGCCATTAGTCGTAGATGCCGGCGAAGGCGTTAAGATTTGTATCACAGAATCCGATCTGGAGAATTATCCCGGTCTCTATTTGTCTGCTGCTGAAGGAGACAACCGATTGACGGGACGTTTCGCTCCATACCCCAAGAAGATGGTGCAAGGCGGACACAATCGGCTTCAGATGTTGGTGAAAGAGCATGAAGCTTACATTGCCAAAGTAGATAAACCCCGGAATTTCCCGTGGCGCATGAGCATTGTTACCACTTCCGATAAGGATTTGGCAGCAAGCAACTTGAGCTATTTATTGGCTGCCCCTTCCCGTCTGACGGATCTTTCATGGATCAAACCCGGCAAAGTAGCATGGGACTGGTGGAATGACTGGAATTTGGATGGCGTTGATTTTGTGACCGGAGTCAATAATCCGACTTATAAAGCCTACATTGATTTTGCTTCTGCAAACGGCATTGAGTATGTGATACTTGACGAAGGTTGGGCGGTAAATCTGCAAGCGGATTTGATGCAAGTGGTGAAAGAGATTAATCTGAAAGAATTGGTAGATTATGCAGCCACCAAAAATGTAGGCATCATTCTTTGGGCTGGTTATTATGCTTTCGAACGTGATATGGAGAACGTTTGCCGTTATTATGCCGACATGGGAGTAAAAGGTTTTAAGGTCGACTTTATGGATCGTGATGATCAGCTTATGACTGCGTTCAATTATCGGGCTGCCGCAATGTGTGCTAAATACAAACTGATCCTCGACTTGCACGGAACGCACAAACCAGCCGGTTTGAATCGTACCTATCCGAATGTGTTGAACTTTGAAGGTGTCCATGGTCTGGAACAGATGAAATGGAGTCCGGCTTCAGTGGATCAGGTGAAGTATGACGTGATGATTCCTTTCATTCGTCAGGTATCCGGTCCGATGGACTACACTCAAGGAGCGATGCGGAATGCTTCGAAAGGTAATTATTACCCTTGCAATACTGAACCGATGAGCCAGGGAACCCGTTGCCGGCAACTTGCTCTGTATGTTGTATTCGAATCTCCTTTCAATATGTTGTGTGATACGCCGAGCAACTATATGCGCGAACCGGAATCAACAGGATTTATTGCTGATGTTCCGACAGTGTGGGATGAAAGTATCGTGCTTGATGGTAAGATGGGAGAGTATATCGTGACAGCACGCCGGAGTGGAAATGTCTGGTATATAGGTGGAATTACCAATTGGACGGCACGTGACATCGAAGTGGATTGCTCTTTCCTGGGTGATAAGACGTATGACGCCACATTGTTTAAAGATGGAGCAAATGCTCACCGGATCGGGCGTGATTATAAATGTGAATCCATCCGGATAAAGAATGACAGTAAGTTGAAGGTTCATTTGGCACCCGGAGGTGGTTTTGCTTTGAAGATTAAGTAAACAACCTCTTTGCACGCTACATTGTCTATGTCTATTAAATCTTGAAAATAGATTGGACATATCTGTAATAGGTTGGATAAGAATGCGTCCCGAACCTTTATAAACGAAGAATACCCCTCACTACAACTGTTTGTGGTGAGGGGTATTACATTAAAAAGAGTGTTTTAGCACATTCGGCACATTTCTTGTTTCTTCTTCCAATTTGGTAGTAAGTTTTTCTCCGTTCATTTAGTAAATTCAGCCAGTGCCTATATCTGCTTACTTTCGTAAGAAAAGATAAAATTCCTCTTTCTTAATTCTCCCCTAAATTCATTTTTCTTAATCCTCCCACAGGAATTATTTCCCTTTTTTGCCCTCATGCTCTCATATCTCCTCCCAATCCCTTTATTCATCGTGCTTTCCGCTATTAGGGCAAGTATGATAGCATAGTGAGGGCAGGCGTTTGCCCTCACTATCCGAATTTCCCATTTTTGATTCAATCCATTGATTGATAATGATATATATGCTTTTTGCACCTCTGCAAGCACTCCTCTGTTTTTGGGGCATTTCTCGTTTTTTTTATCGCTTGAATGCCTGATATATGCCTCAATTGCCGGCTTTTGCCAAGTATAGTTATATCGTATCCGCCCTCTTCCTTTTGCTTGTTTCCATATACCGTGTATTAGTCCCACATATTGTGGGAAAAGTTTCCCTAGTGCTTGGGAAAAGATTCCC
>CAPYSS010000068.1:0-7839 GCA_948742525.1 Bacteroides caecimuris
GAGAGCCTAAATGTTTAATCAGACCTGCGTCAGCAATGGCGCAGGTCACAACACCCAACCAAATATGAACGTGACGATTGAAAGTCTGATATTTGACTTTGACGATAAGATAAGAGCGGTTGTGTTAGACCTCATAAACCGCATATTGCTGACACGCAATGAAACCGAACTGAGGGAAACCGTAGCCGTATGCGCCGAGCGTACCGACCTCAACAAGTTTTTCCTATATGGCTACGGCAAACACCACTTTTGGGTAAAGCAACGCCTTGTCAGCGACCCAGTAAAGACATTCGACCAGCGAATGATGATTGTGAATTTCTAAAACACTGATGAATATGGCAACGAAAATGACCGCCAACGGAGTGAGCACAACCACCGCTCCCGGCACTGAACAATACGAAACTTTCTACTCTGCCCATCGTGGCAAGCGGATAAGCCGTGTGATGTACGACTACCGAGATACCGACAACGAGCTGTTCTCTTGTGTCGCTCCAACACTCGCAGAGTGCAGACGCAAGCGTGATGAATGGCTCTACAAGAAACATAACACTCAAAAATAAAGCACTATGGACAATCAGATAGCAGCAACCATACTCCAACAAATCGGAGGAAAGCGGTTTGTGGTAATGACCGGAAGCCACGACTTTATCAATCTCGGCAACGGATTGAGAATGAGCCTTAGCCGTAACAAGACATCGGCTAATCGCCTTGAAATCATCTATGACGCAGGTGCAGACCTCTACAATATGCGGTTCTACCGCCAATCGTTCAGCCGAAAGACATTTGAGGTCAAAATCAAGGACATCAAGTCCTACGAAGGTGTCTATTGCGATATGCTTGAGGACATCTTTTCGGATGTGACCGGTATGCACCTTTATATGTAAAGATATTATTTGCCAAATCGTAATATGACAAGTGGCGCGACCCTGTGATAGAGTTGCGCCACTGATTTTGCTGAAAATTTCGGCCGCCAAAAGGCGGCGTTTAGTCAGTTGCCTATTTGCCGAGAAGCCATCGCTATGCAGGTATGTCGGTCTGAAACTCTGACTAACGCATTGCAATTTGAGATTTTATATATAGCTTGTTCATGTTGTCCTGAATTCAGGGACATAAATCGCTATCTTTGTCCCTAAATTTAGGACAATATAGCATTTTCTAATGCTGTCAGTCTAAAATAGATGTTACCGGCTCATTTTGTAAATAATCGGCCACCAAAAGGCGGCGAAATTTGCTTGGCTTAATTTTAAAGCATTAAAATCATTAATGATTAGTTTTGTTGTATCAATAAAATTCATTAACTTTGCGTTTAAGTTAAAGATTTTGTAAATGAGCGAAGATATTAACAGAATAAAGACCGTTTTGTGTGATAAGAAAAAAACAAGCAAATGGTTGGCGGAACAGTTAAAGGTAAGTCCTACAACTGTCTCTAAGTGGTGTACAAACACATCCCAGCCAGACTTATATACGTTACGTTCAATTGCCGGATTGTTGGAGGTTGATGTACGTGTGTTACTTAATCCCACTGAACAATATGGAATAGTCGCAGAACCTTATGTAATTTACGGCATAAAGAATGACTGACCGAAATCAACATAGTATCCTTGCAGAAGCCGTGCGAAATACGAACGACTTCATAGCTAATGTACCTAAATCAAAGCGAAAAAAATTCGGCCAGTTCTTTACTACTGCTACTACAGCAAGATTTATGGCTGATCTTTTTGAGATTGATTTTTCAAAAACTCATATTGAGCTACTGGATGCCGGAGCTGGAACTGGCGTGTTGAGCGCTGCTTTGTTGGACCATATCTTCGATAACTGTTTCAAAGGGTCGGTTCACTTGACATGCTACGAAACAGATGATGAAGTTTTCCCAATCTTAGAGAAAAATTTGATGCTTGCCAAGCAGTTATACGGCATTGAGTACACACTTCTGAAAGAGAATTACATCACATCCCAATATTTTGGTGTAAACTCTCTTATGGTAGATGATAAGGATAAGTATGACTATATAATTGGTAATCCGCCTTATCTTAAAATATCAAAGGATGCTCCAGAAGCTAAGGCGATGCCTGATGTATGTCACGGTGCCCCAAATCTATATTTCCTATTCTGGTCTATGGGCATTTATAATCTAAAGCCAGAACAAGAACTTGTCTATATCATTCCCCGGTCATGGACTTCCGGTGCCTATTTCAAAAAATTCCGGAGTTACATGTTCAGTCAATGCGTAATAACGGACGTGCATTTATTTGAGAGCAGGAATAAAGTATTTGACGAGGAGTCTATTCTGCAGGAAACGATTATAGTCAAGATAAAAAAGACTACCAACAAACCTAAAAGCATCAATATTACGACTACAGCTACATCCGAATTCCGGGATTTGAAAAGATTTCAGGCGCCATACGAAACTGTTATCCCTAAAAATCAGTTTGTCTATCTCGTGACTGATGTTAAGGAGGCTGAAGTGCTGGAGAGAGTCAACAAACTACCAAATACTTTACCGGACATAAAGATGAAGATGCAGACTGGCATCATTGTTGATTTCAGAACGAAAGAAGTGCTCCGTGACGAGATGGAGGAAGGAGCCTTTCCGTTGTTGTACTCTCAGCATATTAGAGATGGACGTGTCACTTGGCCGCTGGGCAAAGATGGTGAGGTTATTAAAACTGATAGAGTGTCCTTCCTTCAAGAAAATAGTGACTTTCTACTTGTAAAACGATTTACAGCAAAGGAGGAGAAGCGTCGTCTTCAATGCGGCATATACCTAAAACAGCGATATAAACAATTCGCATATATCAGTACGCAAAATAAAGTGAATTTTGTGAAGTGTGATTCGCCATGTATAACTTACGGACTTTATGTGTTGCTAAATTCTACGCTATACGATACATATTATCGTATATTGAATGGTTCCACTCAGGTGAACTCTACCGAGGTAAATCAAATGCCAATACCGGAGCGTGAGGTTATTGAAGCAATGGGCAGAGAACTTATGCATCAAGACCTTACAGAAGCAAATTGCAATAAAATCATAGACCGATGGATAAATTAGAATACGCAAAAGGTCTTTTGAATCAGATAGGAATGCCTCAAAAACAACAAGGTGTTCTATGCGCCCTTGCTTTACTTGCGATGGCAGGGTTGAAGCGAGAGTCACAGTGGTCGGACGCTACCAATGAATGGATGCGCATCCATGACATTATGCGGTTTATCGCGGATAATTATGATGTGATTTATGCCGAAAACTCCCGTGAAACATTCCGCAAACAAGCTATGCACCCTTTCCGTACAGCGGCACTCATAGAGGACAATGGAATGTCAACTAACAGTCCCAATTATCGATACCGCATTACGAATGAATTTCTTAACGTAATTAAGGAGGTAAAAGAAGATTCATCATGCGCGGCAGAACCGGGCATGGCTTTAACTATGTTTATCTCCAATCACGAATCCTTGTCCCAAATTTATGCGTCCAAAAAGAAGATGCAGAAGATGCCGGTGCGAATCAATCATCAGGATTTTACATTCAGCCCGGGCAAACACAATGAATTACAGAAAGCAATAATTGAGGAATTTGCTCCTCGCTTTGCGCCTAATTCAGAATGTCTTTATGTCGGCGATACCATTCAAAAGGATTTGGTAAAGAATGTGGAAAAGCTGTCTGACCTTGGTTTTGAAATAACTCTGCATGATAAAATGCCGGATGTAGTGCTTTATCGTGAGGACAAGAATTGGATTTACTTCATTGAATCAATCACCTCCGTTGGTCCAATGGATCCCAAGCGAATAGTAGAAATAGAAGCAATGACACGCAATGTCACTGCTGGGAAAATATTCATTTCCGCATTCCTTGATTTCTCCACGTTCAAGAAGTTTTCAGACAAATTGGCATGGGAAACCGAAGTGTGGATTGCCGACATGCCTGATCACATGATTCATCTCAATGGAGACAAGTTCATGGGCCCACGGAATAAATAGTTAAATAATGGCTGCACATCCAGATTTTGCATTTGAAGTAATATACGAAGACACCTTATGTAACTTGGATGACACATTGTCCTCTAAGCAACATTGCGTGTCCATTTGTAATGATTATGAAGACGGAGAATGGCGCAGGGGCGAATTTATTAAATTCGTTATGGATAATTTAGTAGAAACTGCGTTAAGTTATGAGGAACGGCAAAAAATGATTAGTAATCCATTTTCTGCTCTTTGTCATGCTGTACCCAGATTGAGAGTTGTAGAAAAAGATAAAGGAAAAGGTGGTGAAATAGCTGAAATCTGTTTATATGGGATAATGAGAAAATATTTTAACGCTCTTCCGGTTGTCCCTAAAATTTTCCATAAGCAAAATCCAAAAGATAATGCAAAAGGCGCAGATAGTGTTCATATTAAATTGGATGACGATGATTCTTTTACATTATGGTTCGGTGAAGCTAAGTTTTACAACAGCATTGATCCTTCTCGCTTAGACGACCCGGTGCAATCTGTTCTAAATGCGATTGAGAAAACGTCTTTGCGGAAAGAGAATAGCATTATCATGGGGCTCAAAGATTTGGATGGTTTAATTGAAAATAAATCCACTTTGGAAACTATAAAAAGAACGCTTGAACTACAGACTTCCATTGATAAGATAAAACAGATTCTTCATATCCCTATCTTACTGCTATATCAATGTGATATAACCAAGAAAGCTACAACGCTCTCAGATGAAGTCAAAAATAAAATAATCGAGTTTCATAAGCAATCGGCCATAGAATATTTTAAAAAACTAAATCATAAGCAAGAAGAAAATGTAGTTTATAATTTTGATAAAATCAACTTTCATTTAATTCTGTTCCCAGTACATGATAAAGGAGATATTGTTGATAACTTTTACAAACAGATTCAGCTTTTTCTTACGATATGATTCATTTCCAGAAATATCAAGAAATAAATGGCCTTATTAATAAAGGTCAACTTTCACAGGCAAGGAGTGAGGTTATAAAATTGCTTGATGACCGTAATAAGCGCAACTTACAATCTAATCCAATTTTAAATCATTTAATCAGACAAGTTGGATTATATCCTTACATGGATGTCCAATCTTCCGATTGGGCGGATGCTTTTGCCTCAAATATGTTTCGTGCAGATATAGGAGGCGGTCAAAATTCTATTCTTCATATTGAACAAGCGAATATATTAAGAAAACTTTTACAAGGTGAGAGCTTAGCGGTAAGTGCACCAACAAGTTTCGGCAAAAGTTACATAATTGATGCCTTTATTGCAATGCGTGCTCCAAAATGTGTCGTAATAATTGTCCCAACAGTTGCGCTGGCTAATGAAACAAGAAGGCGATTGGCCCATAAGTTTTCAGACAATTATAAGATTATAACGACTGCAGGAGAAGAACTATCACCAAAAACAATATTCGTTTTCCCCCAAGAAAGAGCCTTTTCTTATATAGATGTTATAGAGCAAATAGATTTGCTTGTAATTGATGAATTTTATAAAGCAGCCCTCTATGATGAAAGAGCAAGCAGATTGGTCAGTGCAATTGTCGAACTTAGCAAAAAAGCAAGACAAAGATATTTTTTGGGTCCAAATATTGATCATATCAAAGATAATCCCATTACAGCAGGAGTCCCTTTTATAAGAGAGGAATTCAAAACTGTTATAACCAGAGTCTATAAAACCTATACGAGGCGTCGAACTGCTGAGGATGTAGAAGAATTTAAGGAGAGAGCATTATTATCTCTAATCTCTAATTGGGATAAGAAGACATTGGTATATGCTGGTAGTCACCCTCAGGTTGGGAAAGTCAAAGATGTACTGGTAAGTCTGCCGCATACCACTTCAAAATTGTGTATCAATTTTGCGGAATGGTTAAACAGCAATTATGGTTCGGAGTGTGAGCTGATTCCTCTGATTATAAGAGGTATTGGAACGCATAACGGACTTATGCATAGATCTCTGGCTCAGTTGCAAATTAAATTATTTGAAGAACGAGATGGATTGAAGACTATAATCTCTACTTCATCAATCATAGAGGGAGTAAATACGCAGGCAGAGAATGTAATCCTATGGAATAGTAAAATAGGGAATAATAATCTTGACTACTTTACCTATAGGAATATTATCGGTAGAGCCGGGCGTATGTTCAAATATTTCATTGGAAATGTATATCTTTTGGAAGAAGCACCGCCTCATGAAATTAAACAACTGGAACTGCCACTTAGTGATGAGGTTATATGCAACTTAGACGAAGATAACCCCGGAGTCCCTCTTAATGCCAAACAAAGGAATAGGGTTTTAGAGTATAATAAAGAACTGCTTGGAATTGTCGGAGTTTCGGCCTATAAATTACTGAAGAACAATTCTGTTATCAAAGGTTCATCGCCAAAATTGGTACTAAAATTGGCTAAAATAATGAAAAATAATAGCAATTGGCCAACTGATTACCAATGTCTAAGTCAAAATAATACGTATAATTGGAGAACTCCTGTGCAGGAGGTTCTAAAAACGGCATTAGGAGAAACGAGATCTTCTCATCTTTTGATTGCGTTATGGGCTTTTTCAAATAATTGGCGTTGGACAATTCCTCAAACAGCAAAACTTTTAATGAAGTATAATGTACCTAATGAAAAGTACTTTTCATTAGAACGAGATATCAATTATAAAATACCAATGATATTCTCAATTGTTAATGCTTTAAAGAGCGCGATTTATCCAAACTCCATAGATATTAGTCCGTTTATAAAAAAAGTTTCCACAATTTTCCTTCCTCAAAATGTTTATGAATTGGAAGAATATGGTTTGCCCCGTATGATAAGCAAACTTATAGTAAGAAAAGGAATCTTACCTTTAGATGATGACAGTATTCCTTTATCGACTGTGATAGAACAGTTTCAGTCAATGGGTTGTGAAAATTTAATTAATTCGATACCTGAATTAACGGACATGGATAAGTATATAATTCGTTATTTTTATGAAGGTATATGAAAATGGGTTACTTCAAAAAGAAGTAACCCATAAATGTAATATTACGGGACGAAAAGCACAACAAGTTCCGTAAGTCTTCGATTATATAACCCGCGATGTTTCTTGCCTTGGTAGCGGCAGTGGGCGATGTATTCCTTGAAGATGTTGCGGTCGCCGTGGCGGAGTTTTTTCAGTATTGAGGATTTGTTGACAACGCCGGGACCGCAGTTGTAGGCTAATGCACCCAATAGAACGCTGTCCTTGCCGTATTGGGAGTATAGGGCGCAGAATTTGCGGAGGTCTTTGCGCAGCAGTGCATCGGCTTGTGCCTCGGTCAGTTGCACACCTCGGCGATACGGTTCTCCCGGCTGAACGCAATGACCGTAGCCCACATAGGGCCAGTGTTTCGGGTGGTGCATCGTTTCAAATTTCTTGATTATCAGCACAGCACGTTCAAACAGCGGCAACTCCATAATGCTCCTTTTTGTCGCGTGGGCGGGCGTTGCTGCCGCAAGGGTCAGCAACGCTACGAAGAACATCAGTAGTTTTTTCATCGACTAATCGGGGTTAATGTTCCGGGATTTACGGGCTGGATTGTTACTCCGCCGTTATCGTCACTTTCGCTTTTTCCGTTGAACTCAAAAGTCTGTTCCCACGGAGTAGAGCCGAAATTATCTTCCACGACCACGAGGAATTTATGTGCATCGGAAGATTTTGATGTGTAGTTCAGGCGGAAGGTCTTGCTTTCGAGCAGCACACGGTCATTGTTAACCAGCGCAGGGCCGTCAACGAGTTTGAGCGTACCCTCGCCGTCATACTGGAAATAGCGGATTGTATAGAGGGTGTTTGTATAGTTACCTTCCGGTTTGATTTCAAAGC
>CAPYSS010000069.1:0-7730 GCA_948742525.1 Bacteroides caecimuris
TTTTATCTCTTATTTGCGACATGTTTGCGACAAGACAAAAAAGTAGATAATGTGGAACTAAATTCTACTTATCTATACTAATACATACTTAAAAGTAGATAATATGCCAACAATCGGATTTGAAATCAAAAGGAAGTGCAAAGTCTGCGGCAAAGTGTTTGTCGCAAAAACACTTGATAGTCTCTATTGTTCCCCTAAATGTGGTAAAGTGGCTTGGAAACGCAAAAAGGATGCAAAGGATAGAAACGCGAAGTTAGAAGCCATTGCCCAACAAGTATCAGACATCAGAGAGTACATTTCTGTAAAGGAAGCCGTCGCTATGTTCGGGGTGGAACGTAGCACTCTGTATCGCCTGATTAAATTGGGACGTATTCCAACTATCAATATGGGTACAAGGCTCACACGTATCAAACGCTCTGAAATGGAACGGCTTTTTCTAAACAGACCGGAAAGTATTGCGGAGAAAGAAAAGCCTGCTCCTAAAATATACAGCTTAGAGCCGGAGGATTGCTATACCATTACTGAGATTTGTGAGAAGTACCATATTAATGACAGTTCAGTATGGGCACATGTTAGAAAATACTCTATTCCCTCAAGACAAATAGGAAATTATGTGTATGTACCCAAGCAAGAAATTGATAATCTATATAAGTCAGAAGTAGAATGAAGAAAGCATTACCAAATACCAAAGTGACCGTCAAACTCAGAAGGTCGAATTATAAAGAAGAGTGGTATCTGATTATAGAATCATATCCAGTTTATAAGCGAGGTTCTAAACGTGCAAGCCGTGTGGTAGAATCCATTAACCGGACTATATCTACACCCATTTGGGACAAATCGTCCATTGCACGCATCTTGCCGGATGGGACATTCAACTATAAGCCTAAGCGCGATTTGAATGGAATTATCCAATGTCGTTCAACGATAGACCAAGAAGCTTGTATTTATGCTGACAATGTGCGGAAGTTACGACAGCATGAATATGATAGTGCCATCCTTTACACTGATAAGGAAAACGAAATAGCTGCACAGAATGAGCGGAGCGAACAGGATTTTATCAAGTATTTCAATGGTATTATAAGCACACGTCATCCCAATAGTTCCGATTCGATTATAGTCAACTGGAGGCGTGTAGGCGAATTATTGAAAATGTATTCGCAAGGGCAGCCAATTCCATTCAAGGCGATTTCCGTTAAACTGCTTGAAGATATTAAGATGTTCCTTCTCCGTGCTCCAATGGGAGGGAATAAGAAAGGTACTATCTCACAAAACACGGCATCGACTTATTTCTCTATACTCAAAGCTGGATTGAAACAGGCATTCATTGATGAATATCTGACCGTTGATATAAGTGCGAAAGTAAAGGGAATAACAAACATTGAGAAGCCTCGTGTTGCGCTTACCATGAATGAAGTGCAAATGTTGGTTGATACTCCTTGCAAGGATGATGTTTTGAAACGTGCGTTCTTGTTCTCTATTCTCACTGGATTACGGCATAGTGATATTCAAACTTTGAAATGGAAACAAATTCAGCAAACAAGTAAGGGCACATGGCAAGCTGTCGTGATTCAGCAAAAAACGAAAAGACCTGATTACAAGCCTGTCATCCAACAAGCACTTCAATTATGCGGTATACGTCCAGACGATGATGAAACACTTGTTTTTGAAGGATTGACTGATGCTTCTTGGATTTCTCGCCCGTTGAAAGTCTGGATAGAAGCATCCGGTATCAAGAAGCACATTACCTTCCATTGCGGACGCCATAGCTACGCTTCGTTATTGCTGGAAAATGGCGTTGACATATACACCATCAAGTCTTTGATGGGACATACAAACGTCAAAACCACGCAGATTTATACGCATCTCGTAAATGAACAAAAAGAGAAAGCCGCCAATACACTACATATAGAAAATTTGGCTTTATAGGTTGTAGTGGTTATATCCACCATTGAGCACCAACGACTTATGTAATACCAATCATATACTTACCACCATTTGCCCCTCATGAAGCATCGGCTTTTTGAGGGGTGTTTTGTAGCATTGAGACTTTCGGTGAGGAATGTGTTAGTCCCAATAATAGTTTATTCCCCTTTTATTATGTTTTTCAATAAATTCTCGTATTAATGAAACTTAAATCTGTCAGTGCTAAATGAGCGGTTGATTGGTGGTGGTCAAGCACCTATTTAGCACCTATAAGCATCCCTATACTTTTGCGGCATAAACTTTAATACGAAGAAAAAATGGCTTATAAAGTAAATTCATTGGAGGAAATGCCGAATGCGTTGTCCTACCTGATTGAGTCCGTAGAAGCACTACAAACCAAAGTAAATGCCTTGCAGCATAAGCAAGCAAGTAATTCACCCAAGTGGATGGATATAGACGAGCTTTGTGCTTATCTGCCATCGCATCCAGCCAAGCAAACGGTTTATGGATGGGTATCAACCAAACAGATTCCCGTACATAAAATAAATAAAGCGTTGGCTTTTCTGCAATCTGAGATTGACGATTGGTTGAAGAACAAATCGCATAAGACACAGGATGACTTAATGGAAGAAGCCAGACGATTTGTCGAATCTAAAAAGATTATCAGATGATGGGAACAACAGATTATTGCTTTTCGTTCTTTCGCAAGCCCATTCAAAACATCGAACCGATAAGGGCGGTAGGCATTGTGGATGTGTATCGCTATGTCATCGGGCATTATGCGCAACCACAAACCGAAGCCCTGCGTTTGATGCTATCTTCTCCCGAATCCAAAAGATACAAAGCCACCCATTTCGACTATTGTACTTTTTCGGGATTATTCCGCAAACGGAATGAAAAGGAACTGATTATGCACTCAGGATTGATGTGTTTGGATTTCGACCATGTGGAGAATATCGTGGAGCTAAAACAGCAATTACTCAATCATGAGTATTTCGATACGGAACTGTTATTTGTCAGCCCATCCGGTAAAGGATTGAAGTGGGTAATACCTGTTGACCTGAAAGGCTGGGAACATTCCCGGTACTTCAAGGCCGTCGCCAACTGTATCAAAGCGACAGGTTTGCCATCAGTGGATATGTCCGGCAGTGATGTGGCTCGTTCTTGCTTCCTACCATACGACCCACAAGCATATATTAACCCTAAATACAAAGATAATGTCAAAGAAAATATTTTCCGCCCAAGATTGGGAGAATGTCCCTTCTGAAATACAGCAAACACATACGCCTGATATTGCTCCTATATATAATAAGGTAAAAGACGATGTAGAAAGTGTTGTTCAGGAGATAGAACAACGTGGCATTGATATAGCACCCAATTATAAAGATTGGGTGGAGTTGGGTTTTGCACTTGTTAATGGATTAGGAGAGAACGGACGGGAGTATTATCATCGCATCAGCAGATTTTACCCTACCTATCAAAGGGAAGAAACAGACAAACAATATATGCATTGTCTGCAATCCAAAGGACAAGGTATTACTGTCCGTTCTTTCTTCCATTTGGCAAATCAAGCTGGAATCTCATTGGCTCTGTCCGGCAAGGAACATTTATCCATTTTGCCAAATATCCAAAATGGCAAAACGGGCAAATGGATAAAATCAGAAGAAGAACTTCCTGCATTTCCTGAATGTGTGTTTGAGCATCTTCCTCCTTTTCTAAATGAGGTTGTCAATAATTCCATTTCGGAGGATGACCGTGACACGATATTGATTGGAACTATTGTGTGTTTGTCGGTATGCTTTCATAATGTTTGTGGTGTGTATGATGAACGCATTGTTTATCCGAATCTTTATCTGTTTGTTGTGGCAGATGCAGGTATGGGAAAAGGGGCATTAACCCTATGCAGAGAACTGGTGGTACCCATTAACCGCAATTTGCATGAACTTTCAAAGCGATTGGAACAGGAATATAAAGAAGCTATGGCGGCTTATATCAAAGGTAAGAAAGATAGTGGAATGACTATGCCGGCCGAGCCGCCCATGCATATGCTTGTTATTCCTGCCAATAGTAGCGCAAGCTCTTTCTTGAAAATATTGGGAGATAATGACGGAGTTGGACTGTTGTTTGAGTCGGAGGGCGACACGTTAAGCCAGACATTGAAGTCGGACTATGGCAATTATTCCGATGTGTTGCGAAAGGCATTTCATCATGAGTTGGTCAGTTTGAGCCGTCGCAAGGATAGGGAGTATTGTGAAGTAGCTAATCCAAGAGTGTCAGTAGCTTTGGCTGGAACTCCCGAACAGGTAAGAAGATTGATACCTGACGCGGAGAACGGATTGATGAGTCGCTTTTGTTTCTATATCATTCGCTTCAAGCGAGGTATAAGAAATGTGTTTGCCACAAGCGATATTTCTCAATCTAAAAATGCCATGTTCAAACTGTTGGGAGATAAATTCTGCCATCTGCATGAAGATTTTGTACGGCAGGGAAATTATTCCTTTTCCCTTCCTTCCGATTTGCAGGAACACTTTATTGAATATCTCAGCCGTGTGAATGAAGAGTGTTGTGACGAAGTGGATAACAAGATGCAGGGAGTAGTCAGACGGATGGGGCTGATTGCTTATCGTATAATGATGGTGCTGACCGCTGTCCGGAATTTGGAGAATGTACATCGTAATTCTTCCTTACTTGACGGGGCAGAACGATTGGTTTGCCATGAGTATGACTATTCTATAGCCATGAATATGTGCGAGACCTTACTTTATCATGCCGTATTCATTTATCAGAATTTGTTAGGAAATCAGTCCAAACGATTCAATTTCGCTTCGCAAGAAACTGGCATTTATGCACGAAGGAATACCCTTTATAATATGCTGCCTGAAACATTCACGAAGAAGGATTATGATGCGGCGGTTTCAGTTTTGAATGAAAATGGAAGTACTGCAAACAAGTGGATAGAAGCCTTTATCAAAGATGGTAAGCTATGCCGAATAGAGCAAGGGAAATATAGGAAGATTTTTTGAGTGGCAAGTTTGTGTTTTAGTGTCACTAAAACCTATGCGGCAAGCGGATGAAACTGCCACTCTCAAAAAATCAATTTATGAACATCGAAAGTTAAGATAAATATGAAGGAGAAGAAACTTGGCGGTCGCCCTAAGTTGGCGAACTATCAGAAACGTACCAAATGTTTTCGGGTAATGTTTACCGAGAACGACTACATTTATATCCAATCCAAAGCGGAACAGGCAGGATTGTCTGTCAATGAATTTTGCCATCAGGCGGCAATGGATTGTCAGGTCTGTCAGCGCATCAGTCCAGAAATGGCATCGGCAATCCGTGACCTTTCCGGCATCGCCAATAATGTCAATCAGATTGCCCATCAGATGCACACTTATGGTTTGGATGCAGTCAAGCAACAATGCTTTTCAATCATATCAGAAGTCAGTAGAATTATCAACCAAATAAAGAACAATAGTCATGATAGCAAAGATTAAAACAAGAGCAGATTTCGGAGGAATAGTGAATTATGCCAATGACCAAAAGAACAAGAAGAAGTGTGCCACACTTTTAGCATACGAAGGTGTCTGTGCCATCAGCAATAAAACCATAGCCGATTCTTTTCAGATACAAGCGTCCATGCGCCCGAAAGTAAAAAGTCCGGTGAAACACGTATCACTTGCTTTTTCTTCGCAGGACATTAGCCGTTTCCCTGATAACGAAGAAGGAGATGTGCTGATGGTAGAGATAGCCAAGAAATGGATGGAACAAATGGGGATTCGCAATACTCAATATATCATAGCCCGACATCACGACACGAAACATCCTCATTGTCATTTAGTATTTAACCGGATAGACAATGATGGCAATCTCATTTCTGACAGCAATGAAAGAATACGTAATACTAAAGTATGTCGGACTTTGACTAAAGAATATGGACTGTACTTTGCTCCTAAGAATAGTAAAGCCAGAAACAAGAGTCGTTTGCGTCCTTATCAATTACGGAAGTATAATCTACGTTCTGCAACTCTTGATGCACTGGTTGTATCTCGCTCATGGAATGATTTTCTTGGCATTCTCAAAGGTCAGGGTATTGATATGCGTTTTAATCGTACAGATAACTCTGATAAAATTCGTGGCATATCATTCTGTCAAAATGAGTATAGTATAGCTGGTTCTAAACTTGACCGTGATTTAAGTTTTAACAGTCTTTGTGCTACATTGGGCAATGTGGCAACGGAACTGGTTGTTCAACCTCATCAAGCTATAACTTCCGGTGGAGGTGGAGGAACAAGTAATGAACTGGGATGGCGAGACGACAAAGACAAGGATAACCAAAGAAACGAATCTTTTTATAAGCACTCAAAACGTAGAAGATAATGAAAGAAGATGTAGTAGCAGCAAATCTTGCAAATTTGCGCCAAAGTATCAACGAGCTTAAAGAGTGTATTGAAAAAAAGAATACCACAATTTCTAAATCAGAGCAATCTGTAAAAGTGGATTTTGACGAAAAGACCATTTATACTGGAGTCGCCAAAAGTTTCTGTGCTTGCTGGAACGAAGCCTTATCTGTGGTAAAGCAACATGTCTGGAAACAGCAACCGGACACATTGCCGTTTTCGCTGTGGTTCCCGAAACTCATTGAATTATTCAAGCAGAAGTCTAAATTTCTTGAATATCTTTATCGACACGTTTGCGATTACAACCTCAATCGTATGGCTATCGAGGCAAATACCGAAAGTATATTAAAACGGCAGGATGAGATATTTGCCAAAATCAATGAGTTGAAAAATCCAGTAACGGTTATTCCACCCAATATCAATGGGATGTTTATACGTGGCTATCATATAAAGCTCCGATATGTTGTAGTCTTTATTGTCATCATTGTTACGTGGGCTGTTACTGCGTCGGTTAGTAGCGTGAAGTATAAGGAAGAATCCTTTGCACATTATTCGATGTATAGGGCGGTGAAGGAGCAGTCTAGATTCATATTACAAAGAATGGAGGAACTCTCAAGAAAGAAATAGCATCTATTGTGTGTAAAATCACTGCTTATTAAGAATTTATCCTTTTATATTCTTATTGAATACCTAAAAAAGATTTTCTTATGACCATGAGATATTTCATAAGGTATAAACAATAATAATTTAAGGATTATGATTTACGGATATATTAGAGTCAGCAGTGATAAACAGACGGTAGAGAATCAGCGATTTGAAATTAATAACTTCTGTGAGAGGGAAAACATCAAAATTGATGGTTGGATAGAAGAAACTATCAGTGGAACAAAAGCTTATAACAAAAGGCAACTCGGAACACTTTTAAGGCGAATACAAAAAGATGATTTGATAATATGTGCAGAACTCTCTCGGCTTGGTCGTAATTTATTTATGATAATGGAAATACTCAATATCTGTATGACAAAAGAATGTCGAGTATGGACTATTAAAGATAATTACAGGCTTGGAGAGGATATACAGAGTAAGGTTTTGGCCTTTGCTTTTGGCTTATCTGCAGAGATAGAACGTAACCTTATCTCTCAACGAACAAAAGAGGCTTTAGCACGGAAAAAAGCAGAAGGTGGCAAATTGGGAAGAATTACGGGCAGCAAAAACAAATGCAATAAACTTACAGGAAAAGAAGAAAAGATTAAGCAATGGATTAAACTTGGAACGCCTAAAGCAGAAATAGCTCGCAGATGCAAAGTAAATCCTTCAACCATCTTTCGCTATCTCAAAGATAATCCAACTTCAAAATAACGTCCCTCAGACTGCAATGGTTTTGATATTGTGATTGGGAACCCGCCGTAT
>CAPYSS010000070.1:0-7623 GCA_948742525.1 Bacteroides caecimuris
CTCACGTACGGTTCTTAGGGGAGAAGGGGGCAGCAATGCCCTTGACTTACCCGATATACAGAAACAGGGCGATTTCTTCGTGGAATCCCCGATTATTCTTTTGGCGGCTATTATATGGTATTTGCGCATCTACCAGGACGGAAAATACTGCACGTTCCCTCACGCGATAGAATTTCTGAACAAGCCGTATGCCGATATTTTCACAATTCTTACCTCGTATCCGTCTTTGGAAAACTACCTTTCCCCGTTCATGGACGCCTGGCAAGGGGGCGCACAAGACCAGTTGCAAGGCCAGATCGCTTCGGCAAAAATCCCGCTTTCAAGGATGATTTCCCCGCAGCTTTACTGGGTGATGACCGGTGATGATTTCACGCTCGACCTGAACAATCCCGAACACCCTAAAATCCTGTGTGTCGGTAACAATCCCGACAGGCAGAACATCTATTCAGCCGCCCTCGGACTGTACAACAGCCGTATCGTAAAATTGGTGAACAAGAAGGGACAACTGAAGTCTTCCATCATCATAGACGAGCTGCCCACGATTTACTTTCGCGGTATTGACAATCTCATTGCCACCGCACGAAGCAACAAGGTGGCGGTATGTCTCGGCTTCCAGGACTTCTCTCAGCTGACCCGTGACTACGGTGAAAAAGAAGCGAAGGTAATCCAAAATACGGTGGGCAACATCTTCAGCGGTCAGGTCGTGGGAGAAACGGCTAAGAACCTTTCGGAACGCTTCGGTAAGATACTCCAACAGCGGCAGTCCATTTCCATCAACCGGCAGGACACCTCCACCTCCATCAACACGCAGATGGATTCGCTCATTCCGGCATCGAAAATAGCCAACCTCTCACAGGGTACATTCGTGGGCAGCGTAGCGGATAACTTCGGGGAAGAGATTGACCAGAAGATTTTCCATGCCCGCATTATTGTCGATAATGAGAAGGTAGCAGCGGAAACCAAAGCCTACAAGAAAATACCCGTCATCAACGAGTTCAAGGATGCGGACGGCAACGACATCATGCAACAGCAGATAGACCGGAACTATTCCCAGATAAAAGCGGACGTGGTGCGGATAATCGAAGATGAGATGACCCGTATAAAGAACGACCCTGATTTGAAACACCTGATACCACAGGAAGAAAATGACAAGGATAATGAATAGCCATTGAAAGGCCGCTTTTTTATTTTAGCCTGCAAAGGTCGTCCCGTGCCTTTTGGATTGAGCAAGGTCGAGCCCTACGGGTTTTCGGGGAAATCTTCCGCGCTCCGCTTGCGGTATTTTCCCGAAAAGCCTTGCACAATCCGGCACGGAACGGTAAGGCAGGCAAGAAATAAAATACCGGCTCGCCGGTCGGAATTGTTTAACTAAAAAACAAGTTATGAGCAATACAAGAGTGGTCAATATCCGCAAGGAATCCTGTGATGTATATATAGGAAGAGCGGGACAAGGGAAAGACGGTTATTTCGGAAATCCGTTCAGGCTGGAAGCGACAATGACAAGGGGCGGCACGCTGGACCGTTACAGGAAGTATTTCTACTATCGTTTAAGTACGGATGAAAAGTTCCGCAGACGAATCGGAGAATTGCAGGGCAAGACATTGGGGTGTTTCTGCAAGCCGAATCCTTGTCATGGGGACATCATCAAGGAATACTTGGAACGCATGGAGGGATGTACCGATGAAATAGCCATAGAAAAGACCTACTGGAAAGGAGTGGCTTATCCAGTTCGGGAAATCCAAGTCGGTAATGACATTTTCAGGGTGTCAGTAAAAAGCCTGTGCGATGAGCTGGTGAACGATATGCATAACGGCATTTATGAAGCGATGGAAGCGAGCGAGGAGATTGACGGTTACTGCACGGATGAGGAACTATGTACACTGACCGATGATGACCTGTACAGAATGTGCTGCTGAAATAAAATTCAAACAATAAAAAACAGAAATGACATGAAAAAGAGAAGCAACTTTACACCGATGAAAAGATTCCATGAGATTCTTGACAATTATGGTCTGAAACTGATGGAGGTGGGAACCAACCACCTGAGAGTATTTTTTGGCAACCGGAAATTGTTCGACTACTATCCGCTGAGAATGAAACTGTTTGATTACCGGCAGTGGCAGCAACTGACCTATCCGTCGGTCATGGACGGTACGGACAAATGGGAAACGGAACTGGAAGGAATCATCAACAGCCTTATGGTATCACCGCAATAAACATTGACATTATGCACAAGAAAAACAGACAGACGCTCGTTTGGGATAACATTCCTGAATGGGCGATTTTCGCATTGGAGTACGGCATCGAGGAAGAATTGTTCCTGCCGAACGAGGATTTGGAAATGATAAGCCGGTTCATCGGCGAGAATTTCCCGAACGGCTACACGATGAGTGTGGATTGGGAATCATGCACGGAGTTCAACCCACGTCCGGCATTCGGGAAACCGTGCAAGACTCACAAGGTGACTTTTGTAACAAACTAAAACTACCTGCTATGAGAAAGATAACATTAAGCGAATACAATTCCATCCCGAAGGATTACCGAGGGATCTGGACCGTGGAGCGTTGGGACTTGCCGAATTGGGCGGAAATACGCGAAAAACACATGGGAAAGCGCACCATGATGGTATATGACAAGGGAACATGCCTGCTGGTGGAAGGACTCGGATTTGAAATCGTGGATGATAGTATCTGGAAAAAGGCGGATGAAGTCAAGAAGGAAATAGGTAGCCATTTCCTGAAATTCTACTGTGAGCAGGGACGTGAACCTCATTATGCGGACTGCACTATCCGGTGGTGCGACACGCTGGAAACGGAAGAAGTGAGGATTGCGCTGGCGATGGATTCCGACAACGAAAAGGACGATGAGATATTCTTCTACTGCGACAGCTTGGAAAATTTAAAATCACTGGCGGATAAAGGTAAGGAGGATTTCATCATAGCCGGATGCATTGGTTTCGGGATATACGAAGAATTGTTACAAACAACTTAAAAACATCAGACATGAAAATCAAATGTCAGGAACACTACGAGAATACCGTCAAGTATGCGAAAAGCATCGGTGATGAAACGTTGAGCAAATGTATTGAACGGCTCAAGCAATGGGAGGTCAACTCCAATGGCAGGTATGAAATCGAACTGTACACCGATTTCGCACCATATTCATTCGGTTTCGCTGAAGTGGCGAAAGACGGGACAAGGGGCGTTGTCGGAGGGCTTCTCTATCACGGCAAGCCGGATCGGTCATTTGCTGTAATGATTGGTGGACCGTTTCACGGCTGGAGCATACACACTTGAAAAATCGTTTCGCAGTTTGTGTTGAGCGAAAAAAGCGCAGAAGTACTCAAAATCTGATTACCTTTTACACTTTCTTCGCTCATATTTTATTTCCGTCTGCTCATTCTGAAATCTCCAAAATCAGAAAGCTAAAATCTGTATTTGACGGATTAAAAATCAATTCTCGCAGGTTTTCCGCAAAAATCAAAGATTAAATCGTTATATGGCAAATTTAGATACCGGCAATATTTCTTTTTCAGGTGTTACTTTTATTGATATGCTATTTTTGCAATCTGTCTATTAATTGAGAGCGAACAAGGTCGTACCCCAACTGAGGATTGAACTCCCTCTCCGGACGGATAAGATTTTGTGTATCTCCTAAGAACTCAGAGTCAGACATCTTCTCTTCCATATTATTAATGAACTGTTTGTATGTCGGTGGTTGTTGAACAACAAAAGACATATAACGGTGGTAACAACGCATAATTTCTTCGACATCAACTGATGCTTCAGACAAAGCGACATACAAGTCAAAAAGGTCTCGCCCCTTTTTCCTTTGGTACAAGGCTCTCAGTTTTGTTCCCAACAGTTCATTTAAACGATATGTTGTTACTCCGCACTTGCCTGAGAACCAACTATTTTCCATTTCAAATGGTATTTTGACTAATCCAAGTTCATTAAAATGCTCAAAACAGTTTATCTCGATTTTTAAGCGTAGAGGAATTGTGGGAGGTATTTCCGATTCCATACGAAACAACATCGTGTTATTATATCGTTTTTGTTTTGTTACTCTATCCGGCAAAAAATCCAAAACTTCCCCAAGTCTGAACATTATTGGCTTTATCGGTCCGGGAGTAATTTGAACTAAGTCAATATCTTCACTATATCTGGGCTGTGGCGTCAGATATAGTTTATGGAGTGCAGTTCCTCCCCTGAATGCTAATTGTGAAGCAAGAAACTCATCGCTAAAAATAGCGACTAACGCACGTGATATAATGAGGTCTTGCTCTACTTGTGCGTTGTCATTCCATGGAACTATCTTATTCCATTGAGTGATGGCTGTTCTGTTTATCATATTTCGTCAGTTTCTATTATCGTATTTACAAAAATTTTCCAACGGTTATTCCTTTCCGCGCAATCTTTTGGTTTATTTATAGTTAGAGGAATATATTTGAAACGCTTTACATATGAAGTCAATTCCATATATAGCGTATCTGCAATTTCTGCTGCATTTAGAACTTCATCCAGTATATATCCCAGTCGTTGTATAGTTGCGATTGATGTATAACCAAACAACTTATTGGAAGCACCACGAAAATCTAATTTTTCTGTAAGTTCTTCCAATATAGTAGATGCTCTTGAAAGTCCACCTATATATTGCTCATATTGTACAATGTCAAGAGCTGTCAATTCTGCATTCGAATAATATATCACTCCTGTTTCAGAATTTTTTGATAACAAAAAATCTGTTGGAATTTCCTTGCGGTATACCCAAACAAGTGTATTGTTCTTTGATTGCGAAACAGAAGACTTTGGAAATACCGACATTACAGAAAATTTCTGTGGACGTTGATGAGCTGCACCATGAATTTCTGCCGCATTTAAGAGACTAATATAATAAGGCTTGTTTAGATACGACATCAACTGATCTATGTAATATATCGGTGGTACCATTCTTTTGGCAGCATAATGAGGAGGAATAATAACGTAGAAACCTTTATAGACCGGATATATTATACCTTGTGATGATATACGGAACAAATCATTTTTAATGACCTGCTCTGAATAATGTGGCAATGCCAACCTAATTTCTTCAACCGAAAAAGTTGGAAATCCACTTATCTCTCTATCTCTAATCCATTCACGTATTGTCATAATGCGTAATTTTAGTGCAAAGGTACTCAAAAAATGATTACCATTGCACTAAAAAGATGCGCATTTTCGTTCAAAGGGTAATTTTTCCATATTCTTCCATAAACTACCATCCTAAGTCACGCTTCACTCACTAAGTCCCTCTGAGAAGGTAACTCGGAGGACGATACCTTTCACGTTCAGGCCTCCGGTTTTCGTACAAAAAATTCCCTGCGGTAATTTTTCTTCGAAAAAACGTTCCGGTATCGCCGTCCGAGTTGGGTGAAAAGGTCGGGACTTAGCAAGCGAAGCGACCTACGACGCATAGAACAAGGTCAAGACAAAACCTGACGGGAGTACTTTATAAAATTCAGACCGTCCCAATTGGAACATCTATCCTATCATAAATCCTTTTCCTTTCGGTCGCCTGTCTTATGAGAAATACAAGGAAGTAGGGACAAAAGCAGCTCGCTCTCAACTCTGCATAATATAGGTTTTCTTTTTCCCTCTTCGTCCCTTTCCCTGCTTCGGTTTCTCTCTGCCTTCCCGTACCTTGTGGCCCGCCCTTTTCCCTCTGTTTTTTCCCTTTTTCGTTTTCGTGCTGTCACCCTGCGGTGAAACGTGATGACAAATGATGTAATATGTAGTTCAACTAATTAAAAATCAATTATTTATCAAATTTTGCTATATATATTTGCGGTGACAATAGTAGTTATCAACTCTAAAAACTCAAAGTTATGGCAAAGAAAAATGTGAGGGACGAACCCCTGAAGCCGCAAGTGAGCGAGAACGAACAGATGAGTGACATCGTGTTCATACTCGACAAGATGGAACTGATTTTACAGGCGGTGTCAAAAATCGGAAAGGACGGGAAATACAGCACCGTTCCGGCAGACAAGGAACACAGCAACTCCTTCCTGAAAATCGACCGGTACGCCAACATGTTCGAGAATTTCGTGAAAAACTTCTGGAGCCAGCTCAAAGACCCGACCCGTTTCGGCATCCTCTCCGTCAAGGCGGATACGCTGGACAGCCCGGAAGTGAAGCAGGCCATCGAAGACCTCGCCGCCGGAAAGCAGACAAAAGCCGTGGAAGACTTCCTCAAAAAATACGAAATCGTTCCACGCGACAAGGAAAACCAAAGTATCAACAATCAAAATCAAGAAGAAATGGCAAAGAAAAATGAGACACAGCAGCAGGCCACCCAAGGTGACGGCACGCAGCAACCCAAGTACCGCTACAACGAGTCCATGATCAACTGGGAGGAACTGAAGAATTTCGGACTTTCCCGTGAATACCTCATGGAGCGCGGTCTCCTTGACCAGATGCTCAGGGGCTACAAGACCAACCAGGTGGTACCCATCAGCATGAATTTCGGCTCCGCCGTATTACGTACCGATGCACGACTGTCATTCCAGCAGTCCGTGGGAGGCCCTATCGTATTAGGTATCCACGGCATCCGCCAGAAACCCGAACTCGAACGCCCGTACTTCGGTCACATCTTCTCCGAAGAGGACAAGAAGAACCTGTTGGAGACAGGCAACATGGGGCGTGTGGTGGAACTGAAAGGGCGCAACGGCGAATACATCCCTTCTTTCATCAGCATCGACAAGCTCACCAACGAGGTGGTCGCCATGCGCGCGGAAAACGCCTACATCCCGCAAGAAATCAAAGGTGTGAAACTGACCGACCAGGAAATCAACGACCTGCGGGAAGGCAAGAAAGTGTTCATCGAAGGCATGATTTCCAATAACGGCAAGGAGTTCGACGCCCACATCCAGGTCAACGCCGAACGCAGGGGCATCGAATACATCTTCGAGAACGACAAACTCTTCAACCGACAGTCGCTGGGCGGAGTGGAACTTACCAAGCAGCAGATTGAAGACCTCAACGCGGGCAAGGCCATCTTCGTGGAGGGTATGGAGCGCAAGGACGGTGAGTTGTTCTCCTCGTATGTCAAGCTGGACGAGGCCACGGGCAGACCTTCCTACACACGCTACAATCCCGATTCCCCGGAGGGAGCGCGTGAAATTTACATCCCGAATGAAATAGGCGGCGTGAAAATCACCGCCGAGGAACAGCAACAACTGCGCGAGGGCAAAGTCATCTTCCTCAACGACATGGTGAACCGCAAGGGCGAGGAGTTCTCCTCCTTCATCAAGGCGGATTTGGAAACGGGACGCCTGAGCTACTCACGCACGCCGGACGGCTTCGAGCAGCGTGCCGAGTTCAAGATACCGGAAAAGGTATGGGACGTAAAACTGACGAGAAACCAGCGTGCCGACCTCCAGAGCGGCAAGGCGGTACTGGTCGAGGGCATCAAAGGCTACGATGGAAAGACCATCTCGCAGTATGTCAAGGCGAACTTCAACCAGGGCAGGCTGGACTTCTATAACGAGAACCCGGACCGCAAGCGTGACGCATCGCAGCGCAACGTGGTGGCGAACGCCCAGAAGCAGGGACAGGAACAGGCTGGCCGCAAGTCCAAGGGGGCAAG
>CAPYSS010000071.1:0-7224 GCA_948742525.1 Bacteroides caecimuris
ATGAAACGAGATATGCTTAATAACCCCTGCATCTTTCGCCCATTTTTGAAGTATTTTATTTATAGTCCCCTCATGCGTCAAAGGAAAAATCAAATCATCGCCTTTTGCTTCATTTTGTTGCGGCAGCCACTTTAACGCTTCATCGGATATAGGTAGATAAAGCGGTTCTTTGGTTTTCTGCATCTTGATTTCAATTCTTATTCTCTCACCGCTTTTCTGCAAATCGTTCCACCTCAAATTTCTTATATCGCTAACACGCAGCCCACACAAACAACTGAAAAGAAAGGCTTGTTTCATTATCTCATATTTGCACTCTGTACCGATAAGTAGTTTCAACTCATCTATTGTCAAATACTCCCTGCGGCTGACTTCCGCTTTTACCTTACTGGCAAAATCAAACTCTTTTGTAGGATTCACCGTAATAATTCCCTCTTTATAGGCTCTATTTATAGCGGTACGCAGCACTCCATAGTAAGCAATAACGGAATTATTACTTAATACGCCCCCAGCCTTTAACAAACCAAACTTGCTTGCTTTCTTCGCTTGTTTCAAGAAATCCACAAAGCTATTTAAGAAGTCCTTATCTATATCACGAAAAGCGATATAATCCCCTCTGAACAACTTTAGTTCACGGATGGTATTACCAACAGTCTTTTCGTAATTCAAGCTGCCACGTTCTTTAGATTGGCTTCTCATGTTCACTAAATAATCAATCACATTCGCTTTTGACTTATTAGTGTTCTGAAAGCCATGTGCATCATTTTGCAACTCTACTATCCGCTTGCTTTGAATGGCTTTTGCAAGAGCCAACGTAGCTTCGTTCTTCGCCTTATCCTCTCTTGTCTTCTCGGGTATAAGGTATAATTTCAAAAATTCATACTGCCGTTTACCGCCAACATAATTTTCTTTTCTAATAACATCACCAGTATAGTAATCCAAATAAATAGACTGGTTACCATTAGCAAGCTGCTTGAATCTAATCCTTACGGGTTCTTTCAATTTAACTTCTTGTTTTTTCTTCGCCATAATTATGTTCTTATTTTGTTACCGATACAAATATAGCGATTTGTTTTGTTACTCCAATGAATACGGGTAACAAAATAGTAACAAAATAAAGGCATTTATTAGACTAAACAAGAAAACCAGGGAAATAAAGGAAATTACACTAAATAAACATAAAACATTTAATATCAATATCTTATATTTAATATCTTATCTCATTTTTTCTTTTCTTCCACAACTGATAGCTGTTGATGATATTCTGCCACAACACATACGAACCGGGAGCTACAGAAGACAATGGATTCAAATAAGTATGTGCCATCCAAATAGCCAGAATCGTATTCTTTTGTCCTAACGCCTGCCCGCCACTGATACGGTCATTATAAATCGAGCCGATTGTCTTCCCCAAAAAGAACTGCAAACAGCAGGCAATCAGTGCTCCGACAGCAATCATGATTTCCGTAAAACCATCCGCTGGGTCATTGAGTAAAGAATACAATGTCTGCGCTGTTACGATAGCTAAAGATACAGCCCACAAATAAAAGGCAAGTTCATGATAGCCCCATAACTTCTGATGTACTTTCGGCAAACACTTGCTCAACAACCAGGCAGCCCAAAAAGGACAAATCAACAACGGAAATACCTTACCTAAAATAACAAGAAACGCCTCCCAAAAAGTGACATCAGGATGCACCTCCACCAAAGGGAAAAGAATAGGCACAGCAATAGCCGCACCGATATTTGCTATCAATGTATAAGTGGTCAGACTAGCTGCACTCCCTCCCAACTTGGAAGTAATCACCGCAGCAGCCGTAGCCGTAGGACAAATAATACAAACCATCACTCCCTCTGCTACTATTTTATCAAAGCGATAAAGCAACAGATAAGCAGCCAACGCTCCGCCAATCTGAATCAATAACAACCACAAATGGAGAGGTTTAAGCTTCAAATCACGAGGAGATACCTTACAGAAGGTCAATAGCAACATCGTAAATATAAGATAGGGAGTCAGAAAAGAAAGGCTGATAAACAGCGGATAACCTATAGCACCTACCAGCATAGCAATAGGTAACGTCCAATTCTTCAAAAACTTAAGCATCGTCGTACATTTTAACTTCGAAGCGCAAAGTAACGGAGATTTCAGGAAAAAAGCTACCATTAAACCGAAAAAAACACAAAACTTAATGGCAAATAATAAGTTTTCTACAAATTTCTACTACATTTGCACCGTATTATAAATATGAAACTGAATAGACCGTACATATTATACATATCCATTTGCCTCTGGCTGCTTTTTCTACCCTCATGTACTAACCACTTATGGGGGAAGGATTTTGTAGTAGTTATCGACGCAGGACATGGCGGACATGATCCGGGCGCCATCGGCAAAATCTCGAAAGAGAAAAATATCAATCTGAACGTTGCCCTGAAAGTGGGAAATCTGATTAAAAGGAATTGTGACGACGTCAAAGTGATTTATACCCGTAGCAAAGATGTATTCATCCCTTTGGACCGACGCGCAGAAATTGCCAACAACGCGAAGGCTGATCTCTTTATTTCCATTCACACCAACGCATTGGCTAAAAACCGTACCGCAAAAGGTGCTTCAACCTGGACACTGGGTTTGGCCAAATCAGACGCTAATTTGGAAGTTGCCAAGCGAGAGAACTCTGTAATCCTCTACGAAAGTGACTATAAAACAAGGTATGCCGGTTTCAACCCCAACTCTGCTGAGTCATATATTATATTTGAATTCATGCAAGACAAATATATGGAGCAGAGTGTACACCTGGCTTCGCTGATGCAGAAACAATTTCGCCAAACTTGTAAAAGGGCAGACCGTGGAGTGCATCAAGCCGGATTCCTTGTCTTAAAAGCGAGTGCCATGCCAAGCATTCTAATAGAACTGGGATTTATCTCTACACCCGAAGAGGAGCGTTATCTGAATTCCAAAGAAGGGGCTGATACCATGGCAAAAGGCATCTACCGTGCTTTCTTAAATTATAAGAGAGAACATGAACTACGCCTTACGGGAGTCAGCAAAACGATCGTCCCAACCGAACAGGAAGAAGACAATGCCCTGGCAATTGCCCCAAAGGATACTGAAAGCGTGAACACAGCTCCCCAACAGGAGAAGCTATTGGCCGAAGCAAAAACAAGACCTGCCGCAACAGCCAAAACAGCACCGAAACGCCCAATTGTAGTAGAAAGTGCAACCAATGACAGTAAAATTACGTTTAAGATACAGATACTTACTTCTTCCAAACCTCTCGCCAAAAACGACAAACGGCTGAAAGGACTGAAAGAGGTAGATTATTATAAGGAAGGGGGACTATACAAATACACGTATGGAGCCTCTGCCGATTACAACAAGGTGTTGCGTACGAAGCGCACCATTACGGCACAATTCAAAGACGCCTTTATCATCGCTTTCCGGAATGGCGAGAAAATGAATATCAATGAAGCGATTGCCGAATTCAAGAAAAGAAGAAATAAATAAGAAGATAAAATGAAGTACATTACAAAAGAAGTCAGAATAGGTATTACAGGCATTATTGCACTATGTGTGCTTATATATGGAATTAACTGGCTGAAAGGTATACACATGTTTCAACCTTCCAGCTATTTCTATGCCAAATTTGAAAATGTAAACGGACTCACCAAATCAAGTCCGGTATTTGCCGATGGTGTTCGAGTAGGTATCGTACGTGACATCTATTATGATTATGCCAAACCCGGAAATGTAGTTGTCCAAGTGGAACTGGACACGGAACTGCGAATTCCCAAAGGCAGTAGCGCTGAGCTTGTATCCGAACTTATGGGAGGCGTACGCATGAATATTCTCCTGGCAAACAACCCGCGCGAAAAATATGCCGTAGGAGATACGATCCCCGGCACGCTAAACAACGGAATGATGGAAAGCGCGGCGAAACTGATCCCAAAGGTAGAAGAAATGCTTCCGAAACTGGATTCTATCCTCATCTCTCTAAACAATATATTAGGAGACAAGAGCATCCCTGCCACCCTGCACTCGATAGAGAAGACAACCGCCAACCTGGCAGTAGTCAGTTCACAGGTAAAAGGGCTGATGAGTAATGACATACCTCAACTCACCAGTAAACTGAACACCATCGGAGACAACTTCGTTGCCATCAGCGGAAATTTGAAAGAAATAGACTATGCAGCTACTTTCAAAAAAATAGACGAAACGCTGGCTAACGTAAAAATGCTTACAGAAAAATTAAACAGCAAAGATAACACAATCGGACTGCTCTTCAACGACCCGACTTTATACAATAATCTGAATGCAACAACTGAAAATGCAGCCAGCTTATTAGAAGACTTGAAAGAGCATCCGAAACGGTACGTTCACTTCTCATTATTCGGCAAGAAAGACAAGTAGCAGATTATCGTTATATAGATTTTATCTAAATAACTAAAAGCTTTCAAAAGAAAGTAGATTGCTCTTCAAATGTCTATCTACAAACTGAAATAATATTCCCGTACAAACGTACAAAGGTGAGAGAAAAGTTACAATTACATACGTAAAACTCTAATATATAGATACTTTAAAAAATGCAAGAGAGGGAAAACAGAATGTGTCCGACAACAAACGTATAAGTCATTGAAAGTAAACACATTATTGTTAGCATGAAAAAAACAAGAAAAAATGGATTTGTTTTTTCCGAATAAGATTCCCAATTTTGCAAACGTAGAAGTTTTGCTTAATTAATAAATGTATTAAAAGTTACTATGATTGAATCAAATCATGTCGTACTTTGGAACCGCTGTCTCGACGTAATTAAAGACAATGTTCCCGAGACGACATATAATACTTGGTTTGCCCCTATTGTCCCATTGAAATATGAGGACAAAACGTTGATCTTACAGATCCCGAGCCAGTTTTTCTATGAAATACTGGAAGAGAGATTTGTAGATCTTATACGTAAGACATTATATAAGGTCATTGGCGAAGGAACCAAGTTGATGTACAACGTCATGGTGGACAAGACTTCGATTCCGAATCAAACCGTGAATCTCGAAGCAAGCAATCGTTCTACAGCTGTTACCCCCAAAAGCATAATCGGAGGAAACAAAGCTCCCAGCTTCCTACAGGCGCCTGCCGTTCAGGATTTGGACCCGCATTTGAATCCCAATTATAATTTTGAAAACTTCATTGAAGGATACAGCAATAAACTTTCAAGAAGCGTAGCGGAAGCCGTAGCACAAAAACCGGGAGGCACCGCTTTCAACCCGTTATTCCTTTATGGAGCATCCGGAGTGGGAAAGACGCACCTGGCAAACGCAATAGGCACGAAAATCAAAGAGATTTATCCTGAAAAAAGAGTATTGTATGTTTCGGCACATTTGTTCCAGGTACAATATACGGATTCAGTACGTAATAACACAACCAACGACTTTATCAACTTTTACCAGACGATTGATGTATTAATCATTGATGATATTCAGGAATTTGCCGGAGTCACTAAGACACAGAACAACTTCTTCCATATCTTCAATCATTTACATCAGAACGGCAAACAGCTCATATTAACTTCAGACCGTGCTCCTGTATTGTTGCAAGGTATTGAAGAACGCCTCCTGACCCGTTTCAAATGGGGAATGGTAGCCGAGCTTGAAAAGCCGACGGTAGAACTACGCAAAAACATTCTACGCAACAAGATACACCGCGACGGGTTACAATTCCCACCGGAAGTGATCGATTATATTGCCGAAAATGTAAATGAAAGCGTACGCGATTTGGAAGGTATTGTCATTGCCATCATGGCTCGTTCCACTATTTTCAATAAAGAAATAGATTTGGATTTAGCACAACACATTGTGCATGGCGTGGTTCATAACGAAACAAAAGCTGTTACCATCGATGATATCCTCAAAGTAGTGTGCAAGCATTTCGATTTGGAACCGTCTGCCATACATACAAAATCCAGAAAAAGAGAAGTTGTTCAAGCACGACAGATCGCCATGTATCTAGCTAAAAACCACACTGACTTTTCAACTTCTAAGATAGGTAAGTTTATCGGTAACAAAGACCATGCAACGGTACTGCACGCCTGCAAAACCGTAAAAGGACAATTGGAGGTGGACAAAAGTTTTAGTGCAGAAGTACAGGAAATAGAATCGTTACTGAAGAAGAGAAACTGAAATCAAGTATTTTTCAAGTATTAAGTATCAAAGTATTAAATATTATCCATGCGGACAGGCTTTATTATGCGGTTTCGCACCAGGGTAATACTTTATACTTTTATACTTAATACTTGAAAAACACTTAATACTTAAAAGAATCCTTGTTGGCGAAGTACTTTCAATAGGTTTTCGGACATAAATTCGTTATCTTTCTTTGTGTAACGCACGTCCGTAAAAACCTGGGCTAGTGTTTCTTTTTTATTATCTTCGATAAACTGCTTATTTTCCGGCAATGATTCTTTGTAGGCATAGAGTTTATCTATTTCTTCCGGTGTATAGTCGTGATATTTTTCATCGTGCACGGCAGCTTCCAAAGGCAAGCGGTCTACTTGTGCGGGAATACCATCCGGATAGCCTACCGTTATTGTGGTGAGAGGGAATACCAGTTCGGGGAGTTGGAGGGTATCAATAATCATTTGAGGATTATAAGTGGTAGTTCCCAAATAACAAATGCCGAGTCCTACTTCTTCTGCCAGCGTACAAAAAGTCTGCGCAACAAGCAAAGTATCCATAGATGCATTCATAAAAGACATTAAATTATCGTAGCCCGGCACAGCTTTCCGCTGTTCACACCATTTGCTGAAACGACGAAAATCAGCACAAAAAGTCAATACGACCGGAGCATTTTTTACCATCGGCTGATTGAAATGAGCAGGCGAAAGTTTCTCCTTCATTTCCGCATCCCGGGTCACAATCACACTATAAAGTTGCATCCCACCCATCGTAGAAGCACGGAAAGAGGTTTCAAGCAAATCATTTAACAAATTCGGATTTATATCTTCAGGTAGATATTTCCGGATAGTTCTTCTGTTTTTTACGGTTTCAAACATATCTTTTTTTTGCAAAGATATAAAAAGAAAAAAATATTCCACCACACTAACAAAATAGAATAATTTTCTTTTTGGAGAACTTTAACCTTTGAACAAAACCCAACCTCAACTGTTTATCAAATACTTAGCATTAGCAAATGGAAAACTAGCAACCTACTAATAAATAATTTCATTTTTATTTTGA
>CAPYSS010000072.1:0-6944 GCA_948742525.1 Bacteroides caecimuris
CGGGTGGTCCCCTTTTCAAATGCTATCCGGGTCCCTTTTCAAATGTTAGATACAATTATTTACCAGATCATTCTGATGCAATTTTTATGCTCGTACAATCCGCCTCAATTATTAATTACGTGACAAACAAAATGTCAGTTCAATCATGACAAACCTTGTTGAAGTAGAATATGCCCAAACGGGCAAATCAAGTAACACCGATGCGCTCGGTATGCGCGAAATGCAAGCGATGGTGTACGCTCAGCGTCATCGTCAGCACTTGCTCGTCAAGGCACCACCTGCATCGGGCAAGAGCCGCGCCATGATGTTTGTGGCTCTTGATAAACTCGCCAATCAAGACGTGAAGAAAGTAATCGTGGCAGTTCCTCAGCAAAATATCGGTCGAAGTTTCAAGGACACCCCCTTGAAGAAGTTCGGATTTTTTGCAGACTGGAACGTTGCCCCTTATTGGAATCTTTGTCTTAATGCCGGAAGCGAGAACTCCAAGAAGTCGATTGTCCAAGAGTTTCTTGACCATCCCACCGCTACAAAACTCGTCTGCACCCATGCCACGCTCCTTAACTCGCTCAACGGCATTGATGCGCGAAAACTCGACAATGTTTTCTTCGGCATCGACGAATTTCACCACGGCTCGGCTGACGAGGACAACCGTCTCGGCACTCTCATTCGCCGACTTCTCAACGAAACATCGGCTCACATACTCGCCATGACCGGCTCATACTTCCGTGGCGACGCCATTCCGGTTATGCGCCCTGAGGATGAGGCAATGTTTCAGCCGACAATCAACTACAACTACTATCAGCAGCTGAACGGCTATAAATGGCTCAAAAGCCTTGGCATCGGCTACAGCTTCTTCCAAGGCAACTACCTTACAGCCATTCCCGATGTACTCGACACCCACAAGAAAACGCTTATCCATATTCCGCACCCCAACAGCAAGACAGGGGCGTTCATGAACAAGCACGACCAGGTGGCAGAGATTATCAAATATATCGGAGAGATTGTCGACCGGGATTATAACAATTATCTCTACAAAGTCAAGACTGCCGATGGTCGTATTCTTACCGTCGGCGACCTCGTCGAGGATAGCAAAGAGCAGCGCGATGCGTTACAGTCATATCTACAACGCATGAACAGCCGTGACTCGCTCGACATCCTCATAGCCCTCGGCACAGCCAAGGAGGGCTTTGACTGGGAGTGGTGTGAACACTGTGTCACCATCGGCATACGCGCTTCGCTGACCGAAGTCGTTCAGATTATCGGCCGATGCACGCGTGACTGCGAGGGTAAGACCCATGCGCAGTTTACAAACCTTATTCCATGCCCTGATGCAGCGCAAGACGATGTTTCTATGGCGGTCAACGACTTCCTGAAAGCCATATCCGCTTCATTGCTTATGGAGCAGGTTATGGCCCCAAAATGGAACTTCAAGACCAAGGTCGATGATGAAGACAATCCCGAAAAGCCGAAAAAGCCGGGCGAAGATGACCATGTTATCGAGGTCAAAGACCAGCCGAAGCTCAACGAGAAAACCAAAGCTATCGTCGAAAACGATCTTGACACTCTCGTTGCAACTACGCTCTCTGATAAAAATATCCGAGAGGCTATCATCGGCGAGGGTATGGCCGAAATGATTACCGAGGTTTACATTCCCAAGATTATCCGCGACACATATCCCGACCTTAACGAGGAAGAAGTCGATGCGGTTGCAAAGCACACAATCCTGACCATCGCCACACAGGGCGAACAGGTTGTAGTCCCCGATGATTCCGGCAATAAATTCATCAAGATTGCCAACAAGTTCGTCAATCTCAATGACCTTGACATCAATCTTATTGCCGAAATAAATCCTTTCCAACGCGCCTACGAGGTAGTCAGCAAATCGCTTACCCCCGAAGTGCTCCGCACCATCCAATATGTTATCGAAGATAAGCGCTCAGAGAAGCTGACCGATGAAGAAGCAATTTTGCTATTCACAAAATATCTTCCAAAGTGGCGCGAGGAAAATCCGGGCAAAGTAAAGCCGGAGATAACCGACGGCGACCCGCTGGCGCGCCGCATAGCCATGGCTATCGAACATCTCCGTCAACTCAAACGCAATAAACTCGCACAGCAGCAATGATCAACTGGGAAAAGGAACTCGAAGCGATATTTAACGACCCTCTCTTGGCCGATGTTACCGCTCCACGCAAACGGGCAACATCAAGCGACCGACTTATTGCCGGATTCCAAGAGATACTTGCCTTCTACGAAGCCAATGGTCGACTTCCCGAAGATACGCCGGAAGAAACTTCGTTGTACCATAAATGGACTGGGCTTCTGAAAAGTGAGAAGAAAATTGAGCGTTGTCGCCCGTTTGATGACCTCGGTATTCTTCCTCAGCCTGTTCTGACTGCGGAAGAACCTGAAGCCGAATATCACCGCGAGCTGACTGAGGAAGAACAGCTTGAAGCTATTCTTAATGACCCATTGCTCGCAGATATTGAGGATGGCTCAGACCTCGGCCTTTTTGATGTGCCCGAATATATGCGCCAACGCCTTGAAGCGCGTAAAGAAGCTGACTATGTCGGCAAACGTCGCCCTTGCGAAGACTTCGACAAGTACACTGATGGCTTCAAGGAGATTCAGCAAGGGCTGAAATCCGGCAAATATAAGCTCGTGAAGTTTAGCGAGCCGAATCTGAAAGTCGGTCGCTACTTCGTCGAACAGGGCATTATTGGCTATCTTGCCGCTTTCGAGCAAGAGGCGAAGAATAATCTCAATCGCGTTGATGGCCGTACCCGCGTCATCTATGAAAACGGCTCTGAGGCTGACATCAAATTCCGTACAATCACTAAAAACCTTTCTGTCGACGGTTATAGCATTATGGATTGTTCGGAAATGTCGCCCAAAGATTTTGAGGAATGCTTCACACTCACCGATAAAGACGTTGAGAGTGGAACAATCTATGTACTTCGCTCTAAATCTTCTCGCCCCGAAATTGCAGCAATCAAAGACCTCTATAAAATCGGTTTTACCGTTACCTCTGTTGAAAGTCGTATTGCCAACGCCAAGAACGAGCCGACATATCTTTGTGCTGATGTCGAGGTTGTGGCTACATGGAAAGTCTACAATGTAAAATCTTCGACGTTCGAGGCTCTTATACACAAACTCTTTGCCCACGTCCAATTACAGGTAACTGTCGACGGCCACCGACCCCAAGAATGGTTTATCGTTCCTTTCAAGGTTATAGAAGAGGCTATAAACGCAATAATCATAGGTAAACCAATCGAATATAATCCGCAATTGTTACAAATAATTTACAATTGATTCATTATGAATGCAAAACATTTCAAGAAAAAATACTCTCTTGTGTGACCATTTGATTGTTCGTGCAACTCAAAACGGCGGTTACCTTTTCGCAAATTAATTCATTAATAACGGAAGAAACCTTATGAAAACTGAGTGGATTAAAGCCATAATAACTCAACTCTTTGTATTATTTCTGTTCATATCATTAAATGCAGAAATAATGGGTTGGTTTGATGAATATATTTTACCAACTCTTTCAAGCGTGAGCGAAGGGCCTATCTCATCTCTAATTTTCGCTGCTATATCCTCATATACAATAATCCTTTGGATTAATAGGTTTAGGTATCATTATTATGTAAAGCTCGTATATGTGTTGAGTAGCATCAGTCTATCCTCTGTATATTGGTTTTACAGACTATTTACAGACGAGTATGTTGTAACAGAGTCAGATATTTTCCACTTAGGATTTTCTGATATCATTTTTGGTAGTTTATTCCTGTTTGGTATAACCTCTCTTTTAGTTGATTTAATTGAATTAGATGAACCCACTTCAAACGAAACACAAAATGAAGATAAAGCTCCCTTATTAGAGGATAGGCCTATTACTAAACGAGAGCAAGATAGACTTGGATTCGGCGATGAAGTCGATACGTTGTATCAACGTATTATAGAAAGAGAGACAACAACAGCATTAAGCATTGGCATAAACGCCAGATGGGGAGATGGAAAGTCCTCATTTATTAATCTTATGGAGGAAAAGTTCATTCAGAATAAAGATCGTTTTATAGTAATTCGGTTTAATCCTCGCTATTCAACCTATGATACAATTCAGTCTGCGTTCTTTGAGATATTATACTCTGAATTAAGCAAATATGATTCAAGATTTAAAAGTTCATTCAATGATTATCTTAGGGTAATTGATGTAATGACTGATCATAAATACTTATCGGCTTTATTCCAGACATCAACGTTATTTAACAGAGACAGTGAAAAATCAAGAATCAATGATGCAATAAAGCGTTTAAAAAAACGTATTATTGTTATTATCGAAGATTTGGATCGTTTGACGGGAGATGAGATTGTTGAAGTTTTCAAATTAATTGATGGTAATGCAGCCTTCGATAATCTAATCTTTATCAGTGCTTATGACAAGAGACGTATCAATTCACTTTTAGAATCAACGGATGAATGGACTGCATTTTCCGATAAATTCTTCACATGGGAGCGCCCTCTTCCATTGAGATCATCACAATTTTTATTAGATTTCCTGATTCCAAACTTAACAAGCGACCTTATATTTAGTAAAGAGGAGATAGAAGAGATCAATAGATCAATAATGGTAAACGCAACATTCTTTACATCCTATCTTAAAAATATAAGAGATGTCAAACGGTATATAAACTTAGTTAAACCATCTCTCAAGAGAATCTATAAAGAAGTAAAACTAAGGGATTTCTTGCTTATAGAATTGGTTAGATATAGGTATCCGGATGAGCATAGAGTTTTGTATGAACAGAATTCTCATAAAGACAGCGAAACAAATTTTGAACGAAAAATAACCATTGACGGACTTGAAGACCAATATAAATCAAAGGATATTCTGAATGAATTATTCCCTGCTGATGGGAATAATTCATACCGATCCATTAATTCGGTAGGTGGCTTCTCGATATACTTTCAAGAGCACTTATTTGAGCGTACAAGCCATGAAAAAATAAGTTCAATGTTTGAATTGGATCAAGATTATCGGGCTCTTATCGACGGAATCTTAAATAATAAAGGATGGAATCAGCTTAATGAATATCTTGGTTCTCTCAATACGCTTTCCTTGCAAAGTTGGGATGCTGTAGTTAGATATATCGATATATATATTTATCTGAGTGCACAATACAACGAAAGATTAAACTCAACAATAAATGTGGGTATTCTTCTTGAGAAAAGAGTTGCAGAGCGACTATGTAAGAAATTCGAGATTTCTATGGATAATTATAAGTCTACAATATATCATAAGTTAATCGGTAGCAATAATGAATATCCCTATGAAATTGTGGAGCTGCAATTATGGGCATATAAGAAAGGAGAGATAAGACATGAGTTGATTTTCACAGAAAACGAATTGCTTACCATTCTTAAAAATTCACTTAAGGATTTGGTAAAAAATAATCCTGGCTATACTGCATTACATAATAACATTCTTAGAGCTTGTATTTCATTTATAGAACCAAATAGTAAAAAGGTTATACTTGATTCTGAGGCATGTGAAATGGTTCTGCATTCAATCATGCGTAAGCCGGATGAATATATCAATAATTTTGTTTTTCTAGCTGGGGTTTCATCTTCTCCTGATTGGAATAGTATTACCTGCGATCCCTTCTGGAGACAAATATTCTTAAGTGCCGAAAACCTAAAAGACTTCATATTCAATAAAAAATTGGATAGCCTAATCAATATCAAGAGAGTGCGGAATTTTTGGTTAATTTTCGAAGCAAACAACTATGAGCCCATCGAATTCCAAAATCAGGGTCCTGTACAAGCAAAGATTGATTACAATCTTGTTGTCGAACGTCAGCTTCTGGATGAAATTTTAGAGATAGAATCTATAGTAAATTCAATAACTATTTCATCGGAAAAATTTGTTTATGCTTACAAAGTTCTAAAAGACTCTTTAGAGCGATTATCCTCCAATACTCTTTATATAAAGAAAAATGGCGACGTAAGAAAATCCATTCAGCATAAAAGAGACGAATTAAACCTTTTCAGAGATTCTAAACCATTGGAAATTACTCCAGAGATTCTTGATAAGATTAAACTCTTTGAGGATTATCTGAATGAGCACCTAAGGCATTGAATATAAAATATAATATGGATAACGGACAGATAATATTGTTTCAGACGCAGGGAGGCGAGACGAAGATTGAGGTTCGGCTTGCCAATGAATCGGTGTGGCTTACTGCCGACCAGATGGCGGAGCTGTTTCAACGCAATAAGTCGACCATTTCAAGACATATAAAGAATATACTTGGAAGTGGTGAGTTACAGCTAAATTCAGTTGTTGCAGAAAATGCAACAACTGCTGCCGACGGAAAAACTTACACCGTTTCTTACTATAACCTCGACATGATTATCAGTGTCGGATATCGTGTCAATTCGCATCGGGGTGTGCAATTCCGTCAGTGGGCTACTCAGGTGCTGAAAGAATACATGATCAAGGGGTTTGCACTGAATGATGACCTGCTTAAAAATGCCGGACATGGGAATTACTTTGATGAGTTGCTTGCGAGAATCCGCGACATACGCAGTTCGGAAAAGGTATTTTACCGCATGGTTCTTGAAATATACGCCCTAAGTATCGACTATGACCCTCGGACGGAAACAACCCAGCAGTTCTTCAAGACAGTGCAGAACAAGATGCACTTTGCCGCTCACGGGCACACTGCCGCAGAAGTGATTTACGACAGAGCAAATGCCGAAAACGACTTTATGGGTCTGACTACATGGCGCGGTGCATTACCGACCAAACAAGAGGCTGAGATTGCGAAAAATTATCTTTCGGAGGAAGAAGTTGATATGCTCAACCGCATTGTCAACCTCTATCTCGACTTTGCCGAGCTACAGGCTAAGAGTCATGTGCCTATGTATATGAAAGACTGGAT
>CAPYSS010000073.1:0-6882 GCA_948742525.1 Bacteroides caecimuris
TAAAAGGAAAAATTAAGATAGAAAATATGGCATCGCCGAGACGCTTACTTATTTTGCGAAGAAACTATGAGAAATGCCTGCTTTGAAATCATTTCTCATAATATATCTTGTTAGTTTACTGCTACTTGTGTCTTATTTATGAGAATATGAGAAATGAAAATGAAAAAACAATGTAGTAGATCAGCAGGATTTATGCTGTTTGATAAGAACTTTTTTTGAAGCATCTAATCTACTTTTTCTGTACCTTCTCTCAAAGAAATTACATAAGATGATGCACGAGGTAGAATAAAAAATCGTATTTTTGCAAGGTTATTTTTAAATTACCGGTTATGGATACCATTCAGATAAAAGACAAATTGTTTACCGTTTCTATTAAGGAACAAGATATTCAGAAAGAAGTGATTCGCGTAGCGAACGAAATTAACCGCGATTTGGCAGGTAAGAATCCGCTTTTTCTTAGTGTGTTGAACGGTTCGTTCATGTTTACTGCTGATTTACTGAAGCACATCACCATCCCTTGTGAAATCTCATTTGTGAAGTTGGCGTCTTATCAGGGCATCACTTCCACCGGAGTGATTAAAGAGGTAATCGGCCTGAATGAAGACATTGCCGGACGTACCATTGTAATCGTAGAAGATATCGTAGACACAGGACTGACGATGCAGCGACTGCTCGAAACATTAGGTACACGCAATCCCGAAGCTATCCATATCGCTTCTCTGCTGGTGAAACCTGAAAAGCTCAAGGTAAACCTCAACATTGAATATGTAGCGATGGAAATCCCGAACGACTTTATCGTAGGTTACGGGTTGGATTATGATGGTTTCGGACGTAATTATCCCGATATTTATACAGTAGTAGATTAATATTAAATAGGTACCAGTTTAAATGGTAAATAGTAAATCGTTAAATTGTAAATAACAAAATGTTGAACATCGTAATTTTCGGTGCTCCGGGTTCAGGAAAAGGAACACAGAGCGAACGTATCGTAGAAAAGTATGGAATCAATCACATCTCGACAGGAGATGTATTGCGTGCTGAAATCAAGAATGGCACAGAACTGGGTAAAACAGCTAAAGGTTACATCGACCAAGGCCAATTGATTCCTGATGAATTAATGATTGATATTCTGGCAAGCGTATTCGACAGCTTCAAAGATAGCAAAGGGGTAATTTTCGACGGTTTCCCAAGAACAATTGCACAGGCAGAAGCATTAAAGAAAATGTTGGCAGAGAGAGGACAGGACGTTTCTATAATGCTTGACTTGGAGGTTCCGGAAGAAGAACTGATGGTACGTCTTATTAAACGTGGCAAGGATTCCGGTCGTGCTGATGATAACGAAGAAACAATCAAAAAACGTCTGCACGTATATCATTCACAGACTGCTCCACTGATCGACTGGTACAAGAACGAAAAGAAATACCAACACATCAACGGCTTGGGTACTATGGAAGGTATCTTCGCTGAAATCTGCGAAGCAGTAGATAAATTGTAATAATACAATATTATAAATAAATAAGTCAGTAGCCGGAGTGTGCTAATTAACAGCTCTGACTACTGACTACTTTAACTCTTAAAAAAAATATGGCTGAATCGAATTTTGTTGATTACGTAAAGATATACTGTCGCTCGGGTAAGGGTGGAAGAGGCTCTACGCACATGAGGCGCGAGAAATATTGTCCTAACGGAGGTCCCGACGGGGGCGATGGTGGCAGAGGAGGTCATATCATCTTGCGCGGTAACCGTAATTACTGGACATTGCTGCACTTGAAGTATGACCGTCACGCAATGGCCGGTCATGGTGAATCGGGGAGCAAAGGACGTAGTTTCGGAAAAGACGGTGCGGATAAAATAATAGAAGTACCCTGCGGAACGGTAGTTTATAATGCCGAGACAGGGGAGTATCTTTGCGACGTAACAGAGGACGGACAGGAAGTGATTTTGCTCAAAGGCGGTCGCGGCGGTCTGGGTAACTGGCATTTCAAGACGGCAACCCGCCAGGCTCCGCGTTTTGCGCAGCCGGGAGAGCCGATGCAGGAAATGACCGTTATCATGGAGTTGAAACTGCTTGCCGATGTCGGTCTGGTAGGTTTCCCGAATGCGGGAAAGTCAACTCTGCTTTCTTCCATTTCGGCTGCCAAACCGAAAATTGCCGATTACCCGTTTACTACACTCGAACCCAACTTGGGCATCGTTTCCTATCACGATGGAAAATCCTTTGTGATGGCGGACATACCGGGTATTATCGAAGGAGCCAGTCAGGGAAAAGGTTTGGGACTGCGTTTCTTGCGTCATATCGAACGTAATTCATTACTGCTGTTTATGGTTCCGGCAGACAGCGACGACATTCGTAAAGAATACGAAGTCTTGCTGAACGAACTGCGTACCTTCAATCCTGAAATGTTGGACAAGCAACGTGTGCTGGCCATCACCAAGAGCGATATGCTCGATCAGGAGTTGATGGACGAGATTGAACCTACATTGCCGGAAGGCATTCCACATGTATTCATATCTTCTGTTGCCGGTTTGGGCATCTCGGTATTGAAAGACATCCTTTGGGAAGAGCTGAACAAAGAAAGCAATAAGATAGAAGCTATCGTTCACCGTCCGAAAGACGTGACCCGCCTGCAACAGGAACTCAAAGACATGGGCGAAGATGAAGACATCGTTTATGAATATGAGGAAGATGGTGACGATGATATCGATTATGAGTACGAAGAAGATTGGGAAGAAGAATGATTTCTTTTACAAAACATAACGAGTTGAAGGGATATAAGTCATTAGATGCATATCCCGAAGTAGCTCATTTCGTAACTACACGTCACGGAGGTATAAGCACCGGAGCTTACGGCTCTTTCAACTGTTCGCCTTATACCAACGACTCGTGTATGAACGTCAATCGCAATCAGAGCTGGTTGTTTCAGTGCATGAATCATCAGATAAAGGAATTATTTATTCCTGAACAGAATCATGGTTGCGCCAGTCTGATTATCAATGAATCATTTTTTAAAGAATCATTGGAAAGGAGACGGCTACTTCTGCGAGGAATGGATGCTTTGATAACGAATGTGCCGGGATATTGCGTTTGTGTCACGACAGCGGATTGTGTTCCTGTATTGCTGTACGACAAAAAACAACACGTTGTTGCTGCCGTTCATGCCGGATGGAAGGGAACGGTGAAGCATATTGTCAGTCATGTGATGGACCACATGACTCAAGAGTTCGGGACGCAAGGCGAAGATGTAATAGCTTGCATCGGGCCGAGCATTTCGCTCGAATCATTTGAAGTAGGCGATGAAGTGTATGATGCTTTTGAAGAAAGCGGTTTCGATATGTCTCTTATTTCTATGAAGAAGAAGGAGACAGGCAAATATCATATTGATTTGTGGGAAGCCAACCGGATTGAATTACTGAATCGCGGAGTGCCTGCAGAGCAGATAGAAGTGGCTGGAATCTGTACCTATATTCATCATGATGAATTCTTCTCCGCACGTAGATTGGGAATAGATTCCGGTCGTATATTGTCGGGAATAATGATTAGAAAGTAATAATTGTGTCCGTAATCGCAGGACGCTGATGATTGGTTTGTGATAAGTTATGTTTGAAATAAAAGTATCTAAAGAAATAAAAGACGCATGCCCGGTTTTTGCCGGAGCCGCCGTGTATGCTGCGGTGAAGAATACTGCTTACAGCGAAGGGCTTTGGCAGGAAATCAATGCTTTTGCCGGGCAACTGACTTCCACTACACAGATGGAAGACATCAAACATCAACCTGTTATCTTTGCTACCCGTGAGGCTTATAAGCGTTGCGGCAAAGACCCCGGACGTTATCGCCCGTCAGCCGAAGCTCTACGCCGCCGCTTGATGCGTGGAATCCCTTTATATCAGATTGATACGTTGGTAGACCTTATTAACCTTGTGTCTCTTCGTACGGGACATTCGATCGGTGGTTTTGACGCGGACAAAATACAAGGTACGCATCTTGAACTCGGTATCGGCAAAGCAGGAGAACCGTTTGAAGGTATCGGACGCGGTGTATTGAATATTGAAGGATTACCTGTATATCGCGATTCTTTCGGAGGAATCGGAACTCCGACAAGCGATCATGAACGTACGAAAATGGACCTCGGAACGACTCATATCCTAGCCATAGTCAACGGTTATAACGGAAAAGAAGGTTTGCAAGAAGCGGCTGAAATGATACAAACCTTATTAAGAAACTATACAGAATCGGATGGAGGCGAAATCGTATTCTTCGAATAATTAGAATGAGTGCTCTAAGAACAATTAGAATGAATACTCTTCGAATAACGAACCTCTCCCCATCCGGCTTGAAAAAGAAAAAAAATGAAAAACATATTTATCTTACTGACAGTTTTATTATTGCCACTGACTGCCGACGGGCAGAATAAACCTTCCTTCTCTGCCCGCGAAATGGCTGATGTGCGGGTAGCTACTCCCGGGTTATTTGCTAAAAGCAATCATATCTATCTGCATTTGGATTCTCTGAAAGACCATGAATATGCTTTCCCATTACCCGGAGGAAAAGTAATCTCTGCCTATGGAACTCGCGGAGGACATTCGGGAACAGACATTAAGACCTGTGCAAAAGATACGATTCGTGCTGCTTTTGATGGAGTGGTGCGTATGTCGAAACCCTATTATGCCTATGGTAATATCGTTGTAATCCGCCACGCTAACGGATTGGAAACGCTTTATAGCCACAATTTCAAGAATCTGGTTAAAGCTGGTGATGTCGTAAAAGCCGGACAACCTATCGGGCTGACAGGACGTACCGGTCGTGCCACTACCGAACATATACACTTCGAAACCCGTATTAACGGGCAACATTTTAATCCGAATCTCATTTTTGACTTTAAAGAGAGAACATTGCGGAAAGAATGTATCAAGTGTACCAAGAACGGGAGTAAAATCGTTGTGAAGACTCAAATTCCTGACAATCGGATTGCTCAAGATAAAAAGTAAAGGGCTATCAGTAGTTGATGAATAGCCGGGAGATTATGACAAATTATGGCACAAATTTTATGCAGACCGGCTTGTCTACTTTAATATCCTGCTGTACATCTGTTAATAGTCCTGTATCTGCATCTCTTTCATAGACTTGTATCACATTGCTGTCTCTGCAAGCAACCAACAAGTATTTACCATTAGGCGTGATGATGAAATTGCGTGGATGAATCCCTGTCAGTTGGTAGCCTGCTTTCGCCAACATTCCGTTATCCGGGTGAATACTGAATATGGCAATACCATCTGCTTTTAAACGATTGCTGGCATACAGGAATTTACCATCCGGGCTGATATGAATGTCAGCACTTCCTTGTGCGTTTACCGTATCGGCAGCGATTGTCTGGATCTCTTTTAAATCTCCGTCTTTGTATTCAAAAGCGATTACTGTGCCCGATAACTCATTAATCAGATAAGCGTAATGACCGTTTGGCGAGAAAGTCAGATGGCGGGGACCCGAACCGGTTTTCACTTTAAAGGCAGCAGGCGATCCTTCTTTCAGAAATGCTTCTTTATTCTCTGCATTTGCAGCTGGGTTAATGATAAACTTATGTATTTGGTCTGTACCCAAGTCATCGGCAAACAAGTATTTACCATCCGGAGTGATACGGACACAATGCAGATGTGGTTTCTCTTGTCGTTCCTTGTCTATTCCCGTACCTTTGAATTGTATAATATCGGAAGCGGGTAGGAGTGAGCCATCTTTTGCGATAGGGAAAACGGAGATGCTGCCGCCACTGTAGTTGGCGGTTATTACATTATTTCCACTGGCAATGATATAGCAGGGATCTTCACCTCCCGTTTGCTGTGAATTTAATAGTTGCAAAGTACCTTTTTCTTTATTGAAGGCAAATGCATTGGCGGCAGCTTGTGTATTGTTGAATTCACTGACTGCATAGACGAATTTTCCGTCGGCAGATGGAACAAGATAAGAAGGATTTTCAACTTCCGTTTCACTTAACGGAGTGGCAGTCCCGTCTTCTTCGTTGAAGCGGTAACTATATATCCCTTTACTGGTTCCTGATGTGTAAGTACCCACCAACATGGTTAGTTCGTTTTCCGTTGTATCGGTTGTTCCCATAGGAGTCTTTTTTTTAGAAGTACAGCCACTGATACTGATTCCGAATATGCAAACAGCTGCAAATGCTTTGAATATAAATGTTTTAGATAGATATGTCTTAATCATAAGTCGTTTATTATTGGTTGATTTTTCATGATGCTTTTTCACTTTAAATATAAAATAGCTCCGTAAAGATAGTGCTTTGATATAATATTTGCTAACGTCTTCTCGTAAATTAGAAAACATTTCCTATCTTTGCACTCTTGGAAAGCGTTCTAAACAATCGCTATTCTGTACGAATAAAAATTTGGGCTTGACTGGATTTGACAGCGGGCAGAAATGGTAGGTAAGCATGCAGTGGGTCGGTAATTTCCACTTAAATCTCAGTTATCAAAATTTTATCTGGCGAAACTAATTACGCTCTTGCTGCTTAATCGAAGTATAGTAGATTAGCTTAATCCAGGCACTAGGTGCCAGGACGAGACATCACTCGGAAGCTGTTGCTCCGAAGCATTCCGGTTCAGTGGTGCAGTTACATCGGGGATAGTCAAAGGTGACCTCGCGCTTTTGATGAAACTTTAGAGGATAAGGTAGGAATTGATGGCTTTGGTTCTGTTCCTGCACGAAAATTTAGGCAAAGATAAGCATGTAGAAAGCTTATGATTTCCTCGTTTGGACGAGGGTTCAATTCCCTCCAGGTCCACAATAAATGCTGTTTTTTAGTGTTTTATGAGATTTGCACGAAGGTGTGTCAAAATGCGCACCTTCTTTTTTTATGCACAAAGCCCCTACTTTCA
>CAPYSS010000074.1:0-6625 GCA_948742525.1 Bacteroides caecimuris
CAACAATTGCAAATAACTTTTTCATTGTGTGTCTAATTTTTAAGATTAATTAATTGATTATTATTGTATTTACTTCTCATCTCTCTTTCATTTCTGCGGAGAGACGGGGATTCGAACCCCGGATACGCTTTTGGCGTATACACGCTTTCCAGGCGTGCCTCTTCAACCACTCGAGCATCTCTCCTTATGAGTTTTCCACATTTTCAGCTACAAATGTATTCTTTTTTTTCTTTTCATGAAGCATTCTCCCTCTTTTATCTTGAATAAATACTGCAAATTAATATAATTTAAAACCTTTCGAACCTTATTTGCGGATTCCAAACACTTTTAGTGCATTAACAGAAGTGACCTCTTCAACGCGCTTTGGAGTTATCTGATAAATCTCCGCCACCTTCATAAGTGTGTCTTTCACATTGGCACTCTCGTTTCTCTTTCCGCGGTTCGGCACAGGAGTCAAATAGGGAGAATCGGTTTCGAGCACAATGCGTTCCAAAGGAACTGTTGTCAGAGTTTCCGGCAAAGTCGATTTCTTAAAGGTAACGACTCCGTTAATGCCCAACATAAATCTTTCAAACTCCAACAATTTCGCTGCTTCTTCCGATGTTCCGGTGAAACTATGAAAAACGCCGGTCAATGCCGTCTTTTTATAAGGTTCCATTACCTTATATATATATTCAAACGCCTCTCTTGAATGAATAACGATCGGAAGGCTATACTCCAGCGCCCACTCTATTTGCTTTTCAAAAGCCAAAATTTGTTCTTTCAGAAAAGTCTTATCCCAATAAAGGTCAAGGCCTATTTCTCCGATAGCCACAAATTCATTAGAAGTCGACAAGTAGTTGTGTACAACAGCTAATTCCTGTTCATAAGATTCATTGACGGAAGTCGGATGCAGTCCGATCATCGGATAGCAAAAACCCGGATAATCCCTACACACTGACAACATAGCATCAATGGTGGTACTGTCTATATTGGGCATAAAAATATAGGAAACTCCTGCTTTCCGTGCACGTTCCATCACCTGCGGCAGGTCTTCGGTAAATTCTTCAACAAAAAGGTGAGAATGAGTATCTATCAGCATGATATTTCTTTTTCTTCTTTTACTTTCTCGCTGGAGCGATAATAATATATCAGTCCATAGTCGCGACATTTTTCTAATCTGGTATCATTGGGAGTGATATCCTGATATTTAGCTTCTACCTGGTTCCAGATATCCAAAATCAGTTCATCTGCACGGCCACGCATGGATGCCAGTTCATCAAGACTGCGATTGGTTAATGCCTGATAGTTTTTCTGTCGTTCGTAGCTTTCCAGAAAAATATCATAATGTACTTTTACACGTGCAATAGTCGGATTATAAATAGGTATGCCACCTTGAGTTGTCCTTAGTTGTTCGCCTTCAATTATTTTCTTCCCCCACTCTACCAATGAGGCTTCACTCAACAGATCTGGCACTGTGTTTGAAGCCGGTAAGCCATATAATTCTTTATGCACCACTTTGATTTCATCCCGAAGTACAGCCAAATTGAGTACTTGGATAAAATGAGAGATATACAACCGGGCGGTCTTCACATTCATCTGATGCTTACGGCTGGCACGCGATTGATTGTTGTAACACTGTGTATAATAAATCTGCGCAGCCTCGAACCTATGTAAGAAATTACGTGCCTCAAACAACGTCTTCAATGTAATAGCCAAATCACTCACATTATACATTTCACCCTTTTCGACCGCTGCTTTCAACGCCCGAACTCTTGCTTGATCTGTATTTGGTAATCGTCTGTAAGGCATGTTTTTAGTAGTTAACTACATTTCACGATACATTAATAATTTCACCAGATTCTTCAATTCTTTTTTTCTGTCTTCTGCAACAGCCACCGCTGCCAAACTTTCCATAGCAAGCGTATAATATTCACGCATTTTGTTTTCGCAGACATTGCGGATATTCAACTGATTATAGATTTCAGTTACCGCTTCTATTTTTTCAGAAGGTTGAAAAGCCTCTGTATTCAACCAACGGTTCAAATCTTCCCGCTGCTTTTCATCTGCGTGCTCCAATGCTTTGATAAGCATATATGTTTTTTTATTGCAAAGGATGTCTCCACCAATTTTCTTTCCGAACACTTTCGGATCTCCATATACATCCAATAAATCATCCTGCAACTGGAATGCAACTCCGATATGCATTCCAAAATTATATAATTTTTCAGCATCTTCAGCAGTTGCTCCTGCTAAAATCGCGCCAATTTTAAGACTGGCTGCCAGCAGCACTGCCGTTTTCAAACGAATCATTTCAATGTATTCGTTTTCTGTAACATCACTGCGAGACTCAAATTCCATATCCAGTTGCTGTCCTTCACAAATTTCAAGTGTAGTCAGACTGAATAAATCCATCACTTCTTTCAGATGTTCCTGCGGACATGCCGTCATATATCGAAATGCTAGAATCAACATAGCATCTCCCGAAAGAACAGCAGTGTTATCATTCCATACTTTATGTACAGTAGGTTTTCCCCTGCGTACATCCGAACGATCCATCAAATCATCATGCAACAAGGTGTGATTGTGATAAACTTCAATTGCTGTGGCGGGAGCATATATAGACGCAATGTCCTCCCGATATAAGTTATATCCCATCAACATTAATACAGGACGTATCCGCTTCCCACCCAGAGAAAGGATATATTCAATCGGTTCATAAAGTCCTTTCGGCGTCCGGGTAAACTGAATTTCAGAAATATGATTATTTATCTTATCAAGTAATTGAGAAGCTGTAAACATGATGAATAAAAAAAAATTAATGAATAAAAAGAGGCTGCCGAAAGCAGCCTCCTAATTTATATTTTTACAAATTACTGCAATCTAAACATCACAGGAACCGTAAATTTAACACGTACCGGTTTTCCGCGCTGCATACCTGGTTTCCACTTCGGCATGGTATTAATCACACGGAGGGCTTCTTTATCCAGATACGGGTCAACGCTACGTACAACCTTCGCATCTACGATACTACCATCCTTGTTAACAACGAACTGTACGATAACACGTCCTTGAGTTCCGTTTTCCTGTGCGATAGTCGGATATTTAATATTCTTTGCCAGATACTGCATCAAAGCTGCTTGTCCGCCCGGGAAGTCCGGCATGTTTTCTACAACCTCGAAAATAGTCTGTTCTTCCGGTTCTTCTTCAACAACTTGTACAGGCACATATTTTACTTCTACAGGAGCTTGAGTGTCTTCATTAATAATAGTTGTTGTTTCATCAATCTCAGCTTGGTCATCCACAATCTCCAGCAATTCTGCTACTTTTGGAGCTTCAGGTGGTGGTGGAGCTGCTTGTTCAGGGGTTTCGGTAATAGGAATAATTTCCTCTTCAAACACGACATCAGCTACTACTTGGCTTGTATCAATCTTCACGTCACGTTGGGTCCATTCGAACGCCACGAACATGAAAGCTAGAACTACCACGTAACCAATGAGCAACCATGTAGACTTCTTGCCTTCCAGGTCTGCTTTGGGTGATTTTTTAACTTCCATAAATTTATTAATATAATGATTAAAAAAAAGTGTCCTTTCATGTGTCTCCGGGCAAATATAGTACATTTTCATGTATTCGTTCCCCTCTTTGCCTCTTTTTATCCGGCTTTTTAACTTTTTTAATTCTTTCGTACTTGTCTTGCTCCTTTTAACGGCAAATTTATGGTTGATTTTCAAATTTACCGTATCTTTGGCGGACAAATCAGATGAACTGAATATGAAAAAGATAACAATTGCAATCGATGGTTTTTCCTCTTGCGGAAAAAGCACAATGGCTAAAGATCTGGCCCGTGAAGTGGGCTACATTTACATTGACAGCGGAGCCATGTATCGTGCGGTCACCTTATATAGTATAGAAAACGGAATTTTCGACGGAGACGTTATCGATACAGAGAGGCTGAAAAAAGAAATTAAGGACATTCATATCTCGTTCCGGCTAAATAAGGAAACCGGGCGTCCCGACACTTACCTCAACGGGGTGAACGTAGAGAATAAAATCCGTTCGATGGAGGTTTCTTCCAAAGTGAGTCCTATCAGTACGCTCGACTTCGTACGTGAAGCAATGGTAGCCCAACAGCAAGCAATGGGAAATGAGAAGGGAATTGTTATGGATGGCAGGGACATAGGTACCACTGTTTTCCCGGACGCGGAACTGAAAATATTTGTAACCGCCACTCCCGAAATCCGTGCTCAACGCCGTTACGACGAGCTGAAAGCAAAGGGACAGGAAGCCAGCTTCGACGAGATTCTGGAAAATGTGAAACAACGGGATTATATCGATCAGAACCGTGAAGTAAGCCCGCTGCGCAAAGCAGAAGATGCGCTGCTCCTGGATAATACCGACTTATCAATTGAAGAGCAGAAAAAATGGCTTTTCGAACAATTTAATAAAATAAGTAAATAGTTTGCTTTATGATCAAGGTAGAGATAGACGAAGGTTCCGGCTTCTGCTTTGGTGTGGTGACAGCCATTCATAAGGCAGAAGAAGAGTTGGCAAAAGGAGAAACACTCTATTGTCTCGGAGACATTGTACACAATAGCCGGGAAGTGGACAGGCTGAAAACGATGGGATTAATCACCATCAATCGGGAAGAATTCAAACAATTGAAAAATGCAAAAGTATTGCTCCGGGCACATGGAGAACCACCGGAAACTTATATGATTGCCCGTGAAAATAACATCGAGATTATCGATGCAACCTGTCCGGTGGTATTACGTTTGCAGAAACGCATCCGACAAGGGTATTTGGCAGACAGTGACGAAGAAAAGCAAATTGTCATCTACGGCAAGAGCGGACACGCTGAAGTGTTGGGATTGGTAGGACAAACAGACGGAAAAGCAATTGTGATTGAAAAGGCAGAAGAGGCAAAAAAACTGGATTTAAACAAAAGCATCCGCCTTTTCTCACAGACAACCAAGTCATTGGAAGAGTTTCAGGAAATCGTAGAATACTTCAAACAACATATTTCACCGGAGGCGACTTTCGAATATTATGATACGATCTGCCGTCAGGTTGCCAACCGTATGCCTAAGCTCCGGGAGTTTGCGGCTACACACGATTTGATCTTCTTTGTCAGCGGTAAAAAGAGTTCGAACGGAAAGATGCTGTTTGAAGAATGTCTGAAGGTGAACGCTAATTCGCATTTGATAGATAACGAGAAAGAAATCGATCCCTCTCTTCTTCAAAACGTAAAATCGATTGGTGTATGTGGAGCGACTTCTACTCCGAAATGGTTGATGGAGAAGATTTACAATCACATCCGGACGCTCATCAAAGAATAGCTGCTTTATTCATAAAAGAATAATAGCAAAACAACATAAGAAAAACGGCAAAGTAACACGAATGAATATCAACTTTTTATTGTACATTTGCCGCGTCAAACTAATTAATGAGAGATTGTTATATGGGAACAGTTAAGTGTGTCGGAATTTTAACCTCCGGAGGTGATGCTCCTGGAATGAACGCTGCTATACGTGCCGTGACACGTGCAGCTATCTACAATGGATTGCAAGTCAAAGGTATATACAGAGGCTATAAAGGTCTGGTCACAGGTGAAATCAAAGAATTCAGGAGTCAGAATGTGAGTAATATCATCCAGTTGGGTGGTACTATCCTGAAAACAGCCCGTTGCAAAGAGTTCACGACTCCGGAAGGTCGCCAGTTGGCTTATGATAATATGAAAAAAGAAGGCATTGATGCCTTGGTTGTCATTGGTGGAGACGGTTCGCTGACAGGTGCACGCATCTTTGCACAGGAATTTGATATTCCGTGTATCGGTCTGCCGGGAACTATTGATAATGACCTTTACGGTACAGACACTACCATCGGATATGACACTGCATTAAATACGATATTGGATGCTGTGGATAAAATACGTGACACTGCCACTTCACATGAACGTTTGTTCTTTGTTGAAGTGATGGGACGTGACGCCGGTTTCCTTGCACTGAACGGAGCGATCGCTTCGGGAGCGGAAGCTGCTATTATTCCGGAATTCAGTACGGAAGTCGACCAGCTGGAAGAGTTTATCAAGAACGGATTCCGTAAATCAAAAAACAGTAGTATTGTATTGGTAGCCGAAAGCGAACTGACCGGAGGAGCCATGCATTATGCCGAACGTGTGAAAAACGAATACCCGCAATACGATGTACGTGTGACGATCTTAGGTCACTTGCAACGTGGTGGTAGCCCGACTGCCCACGACCGTATCCTGGCAAGCCGCCTCGGTGCTGCTGCTATCGATGCTATTATGGAAGATCAACGTAACGTAATGATCGGTATCGAACATGATGAAATCGTTTACGTACCGTTCAGCAAGGCTATCAAGAATGACAAACCGATCAAGAGAGATCTTGTCACTGTATTGAAAGAGCTTTCAATCTAATCTTTTTGTTTTTAGGAGTTCAGCTTATATCAGTATTATAAGATAAAGAGCGGTGGGTGAACGGGAGGTTTCCTAATCATTCACCGCTCTTCTTTTTTCATTTTCACCACAGAGGACACGGAGGACACAGAGGTGAACTTTGTTCATGACTATACTGGAATGAATGAGATTTTGTTTTCAATTACTGATTTGCATAAGTATAAC
>CAPYSS010000075.1:0-6530 GCA_948742525.1 Bacteroides caecimuris
TGAAAAAAGTAAAATTTATCAAATTCACTATGGCGTTTTTCGCCTGTGTTCTTGCAGTAACCATGGGTTCCTGCGATAAGAACGATGACCCCAAAGTTCCAGATCTCAAGTGCACCCCTTCTAAGGTAGAAGTGGCTCCCGGTAAAACAGCAACGGTGACTGTAAGCGGTGGCACAGCTCCATTTACAGTGACCTCAAGTGATAGCAAAATTGCAACAGTTAAAGCAGACAAGAACACTATTACAATTACCGGTGTCAAAAATGGTACAGCGACCATACTCATCTCCGACTCAAAGAAACTTACAGGAAAGGTTCCTGTGATGGTCAAAGATATGGCATCCGAACTTGATTTCGATAAAAAGTCTATATCCGTAACTGCCGGGAAGGAAGAGACTGTCACTGTAAAAGGTGGTTCCGCTCCTTTTACAGCAACCGCCAAGGACACGAAAATTGCCACAGTCACAATCAAAGATAGAAAGATTATTATCAAAGGCGTCAAGGCTGGCAGCACTTCAGTGACTGTTACTGATAAGGATAAGAAAGCTGGAACTATTTCAGTTACAGTAAAATAAAGTGTTAAAAATCCTATTGGGAAGGAAGAAGAAACGCATGTATTTTTTCTTTCCAATAGGATTGTTATGTATTATGGTTTGCTAACAAAAATGAATGGAGTAATGGGATATCGAAAAAGGAGTCGTATTGACAATTGTCTTTTTATTAGTTATTTGCATGACAAATTGCCGTTCATGCTGCTACGGATAAGGGTCAGTAATAATTTTGGAGATAAACACGAATTATATAAGACCCCGTTATTGTATCCTTACCTAAGTTTTGGATATACTATTAAATAACGTCAATAGTTCAAAATGGAAAATCCACTTCCTTTGAAACTCATAGAAGAGCAAGAGTTATTTGAAAAACTGTTGGAACTTCTGGTTTCATCAACGCATTCTCCCAAAGGCCGATTTTCAAAAGATAATAGTTACATTATATTTAAGAAAAAGATGGAAACAACAAAACATGGGAACACTGTGAAATTGGTATTGCCTTTCCCTCATTTTTTGTGGATACTTGCCAACCAACCTGAGATCCTCGAAGGAAAAGCAAATAAAGTCAATAAAGACGGTGAGGATAATAAGTAATATTGACATACTGGGAGGCGTTGTCTTTATTCAGATCATCATGTTGCCCCAAATTAATTATTAAAGACTGCATTTACATGTGGGCTCGGTGTATTCACTTCATCCTTATGTTTTCTGAAAATTTTTATGAAGTGGGATAATCTTGCGTTTTATCAGGGGATAAATTACTGGAATGCAAACATTAATGGCAGCAGTAAATGAGGAAAGAATATGGCTGACAATCGGATACGGTTCGTTATTTTGATAACATAAATATTTTGGCAAAAATGCATAGTAAGAAATCAAATATTGGCATGGCGGCAAAGGCATTCCTGCTAACAGCTATAGGATTACCTATGGGGGTAAGTGCACAGGGGGTAATCGAGGAAAAGGCAGATACGATAGTTGTTTATCCGACACAGCACCTTGAGGAGGTTGTCATCGTACATCAGGGCCCGATAGTCAAACTAAAAACCGACAAGGTGACTTATCAGGTGAGTAATGATGTGGAGTCAAAGACACGCAGTGTATTGGACATACTGCGCAAGGTTCCTATGGTGACCGTGGACGGACGAAACAATATCATGGTAAACGGCTCCGCACAGTTCAAGGTTTATGTGGATGGAAGATTGAGTACTGTCATCACTCGCAATCCAAAACAGACGTTACGCAGTATGCCTGCCAGTCACGTGAAGAACATTGAAGTTATCACCAATCCAGGTGCCCAGTATGATGCAGAGGGAACTGGAGGTGTCCTTTGCATCACCACCAAGAAAGGTGGAGCCAAACAAGCATTGGCATTAGAAGACGACGGGTATGACGGAGCCACAAGTGGCTCCGTACACCTTCTGACAGGTATTCTGAGCAACGGAGTTGACGCCAGTCTCTCCGGTCAACAAGGCAAATGGTCGTATGACGTAAATTTGAACGGAGAATATATGTATTCAACGGGTATCATTGTAGAATCGGAGGTGACCGGCAACGGGACACGTCAATGGATGCGACAAAAGTCCTCATCGAAGATGCCATTCTCAATGGGCGAAGTTGGTATGGGATACGAGATTGATTCCGTCCAATCACTCCATGTTTCCATGTCCACGACTTGGTTTGCCACAAAAGAAAAGAGCCGTCCCTCCTATCTTTACTCAGGCGGTATGTGGGGACAGGAGATGGCTTTCAGTGGTAGTCAGAAGATGAATATGAACGAGATTTCGGTAGATGGAGGCATCGATTACCAACGTCAGTGGGGTGACAGGGGCAGGCTGTTTGCGAGTTATCAGATAAGCCATGCTCCCAACCGAAATGATACAGAGAACAGATACGATGGTCTTGACACCTCCTTGCACCCCGAAATCACTTCCACTGTGAAGGACATCCGGACAGAAATTTGTGACCGCACCACACAACACCACCTATCCACCGACCTTACCATTCCGCTTACCCGGCATCAACAACTCAACACCGGTGTGAAGTTCTCCTTCGACCGTGGAGAGAGTCAGGCTACCGAAATGCGCTTTTTGAATGGCGGTTTCGTGGAACAAAAGGCGGCTGCCATGCACTACCGACAATCTCAAAACATAGCCGCCCTGTATGCCGAATGGGAGGCTCAATGGGGATGGCTGGGCTTGAAGGAGGGCCTTCGCTATGAACATACCTGGCAGAAATCACGCTATCTGAAGGGAGAAGGGAGTAAATTCTCGCTTCACTATGGCGACCTCGTACCATCCGTCTCTCTTACTGCCAAAGCTAAGGAGAACAGCACATTTGGCGTGAGCTACACCATGCGTATACGTCGGCCGGGAATCAATGAACTCGACCCATACGTCAATAAGTCCGACCCTACCCAGCTTTCGTATGGCAATCCCAACCTGAAAGCACAACATCTAAATAATCTGGCTATTGTACATACGTTGAGGGCAAATACGTTAGCAATACGACTCAGCCTCAATCATTCATGGAGTAACGATGGTATTGTCCGGTATTCATCAATGAAGGACGGGCGTATAAATACCACCTTTGGCAATATAGCCAGAAATCGCAAGACATCGCTGAATGCTTATGCCTCATGGAATGCGACACGTTCAACCCGCTTGATGCTGAATGGAGAGGTGGGCTATAGTGACATGCGAAGCCGGGAGATTGATGCCCGTAACTATGGTTGGCATGGTAACCTGAATCTGGGGTGGCAACAGAATCTGCCTTGGCAGTTGAAATGGAGCAGTAATCTGGAATGGATGTCGCGTCGGTACTCTCTCCAAGGTTACGATTCGGGTATGATGATGATAAGCGCAACACTCGCACGCTCCTTCCTCAATGACAAACTGGATGTGGCTATCAGTGGCATGAGCGGTTTAGGTCATGGTGGCAAAATGTATTGGGAGTCGGTATCTCGCACCAAGGACTTCACGAATATATCACGATTCATTGAACCCATGCAGGACATCACCATAGGTATCACTTATACGTTTGGTGGAAAAAGTAGGAAATATACAGAAAAAACCGTATCGGATTCATTTGAAATGGGGGACAGTCGTATCGTAAAACAGCAGACAAAACGAAGAGGAAAATGATGAATCGTATTTAGCATGAATGCAACTGTCCGACTGTTCTGAGAGCAGCTAAGGTTGAAGTAATTGATGGTGATATATTTTATCTTATGAAACAAGATATTATCGTTCTCTGTGAAGTGAAAAATAATTAGGAAGAATCGCTAAATTGAATTAACCAATGACTGTTGGTAAACAAGAAAGGAATGTCACGGACAACAAGATGCTGTCCGTCATTCCAGTAGCAGGAATATTTTTCAAGTTTCTCCTGTTCAATGCAATATGGTGTTATTACACCACCTTTACACCTTTTTCATGCTGGGAATCGTATGCCACTGCTTTTGTGGCAACCCTTCTGTTGTCTGTCCCTTATATATTGACAAGGCATATTGCGGCAGGCGTACTTGTCATGTCTGTGCTGGATATATGGATGGTTGCCAACCTGATGTATTATCGTACCTATTTTTCAGCCATTCCTCTGTCAAGTTATATGTTGGCGGGAAATCTTGCAGACTTCCTGCCAAGCGTGACCGCTTCGTTACGATGGTGTGATTTATTGTTCCCAATTTCGACAGTCGTCACCGTATTCCTTACATTTCGGATAGGTTGCCGGCAGAAAATCACATTGCGATTTAGCAGACGGACATATTTCGTATTGCTGATTTTTTCATGTGCCCTGTTAAGTATCAATTTATCCGTCCGGGGAGGTTTCATTGCGATATACAGGGCATTGAGGTCATCCGCACATCAACACGCCAGTGGCCCGCCACTCTACACGCTGTTCGGCACACTTTATTTTGATTATGCGGAGGAGTTGTCCGAACTTACAGAAGAACAGGAGCGTGAGATTCATGCCTGGCTCTCCGGAAGACCGCCGCTTGTTCCCGTACCAGACATTGAATGCAGGGACAACTGCATCCTTATTTTGGCTGAATCACTGGAAAGTTGGGTGTTGAATCTTACGGTCGAAAATCAGGAAATCACACCTTACCTTAACAAGCTCCTCAAAGAGCCATCCACGCTGTATGCGCCCCATGTGCTTACACAAGTCAACGGAGGGCGTTCCATTGACGCCCAGTTGCTTATGCTTGCCGGTCTGTTGCCATTACAGACCGGCGCATACAGTTGCCGTTTCCCTTTCAATACATACCACACTTTGCCCAAAGCTATGAAGGAGCTGAAAGGCGCACGTAACTATCTTCTCACGGTGGACAAGACAAAGACATGGAACCAAGGAGCAGTGGCACGGAGTTTCGGGATAGACACAATTATCTCTTATCCCGATTTCCGAATGACAGAAACATTCGGAAATCGGAAGCGACTGGGTGATAAGGCATTTTTTGCCCAATGCAGGGAAAAGATTGAAAAAGGAGAAGTTTGGCACTCCGTTGAAAACGTATTTATCCAGATGGTCACTTATTCCGGTCATTCACCGTTCAAGATGCCCGAATCGCTTAAAACCGTTCATTTCTCTAATCGGGTTCCCGAAATCATGGCAGACTATATGACAGTGGCGCATTATACAGACGAAGCTATCGGGAAATTCGTGGAATATCTGAAAAACCGTCCCGAATATGAACGTACAATGGTTGTAATAACCGGTGACCACGAGGGCTTGGCAGACCACCGGAAAGAACTGTGCCATACAAAGGCTGGGAAAGGAATAATTTCCGAAGACGAGTTCACACCATTCATAGTATTGAACTCTCCTGTTCCGATTCACTATCTCAAAGTTATGGGACAGATTGACATATATCCTACGCTTCTAAACTTGCTTGGTCTGGAAAAATTCCGATGGAGCGGTATTGGTCAAAGCATTCTTGATCCTCGGAAGCCGGGCATTGCCATCAGTCCGAAAAGAAAAATAGAAGGTGACACCTTGCATATATCTGCGGATGAACTTTTACGAATGCAGCAATCTCAAGTAATCTCTGACCGGATAATACGATTCGATAAATTGAAAGATCTACGATAGCCGATACTTCGGAAGTCATTTTTGTTGTTTCAGGCGTGTTTTTCTCCGTTTCGATTGTATTCCGATTGTAACGACCTCGGATACGAAATAATTTTGCACCTAAAAAATGAATAACGACATGATTATCGAAATGATTAAACGGCTGTCAATAGATATGTTCATTGCAATCATGGCGATTGAAGCAATTGTCATTGCGGCAATCGCTTTGTCGCTTTTGATTGGTACGTTTTGCAAATAATCCCACAGGACATGGAGCAAAAGGAAATATATATCGAAACCGAACGAATTATCATTCGGAATTTCAAACAGAAGGATGCCGAAGGGTTGTTGGAGTATCTTTCCCATCCGCGTGTGAATTGCTTTGCCGGAGACCGCCTTTGTTCCAGAGAGGCGGCATGGGCATATATGCAGTATTCCCCGAAAGACATGCTGCGCTATGCGGTGAGTCTGAAAAAAGATGACTTTATTATCGGTGACGTGTTTGCTTTGCGTGAGAATGAGGACACTTATAATGTGGGGTGGCATTTCAACAAACGTTTTGAAGGCAAAGGATTCGCTTGTGAAGCGGCAGCCGGATTGTTGGATTATCTTTTCCGGGAGGCGGGCGCACGGCGTATCTATGGATTTGTGGAAGATGACAATATCCGCTCCAAACGCTTATGCGAACGTCTTGGTATGCGCCGCGAAGGATGTTTCAAAGAGTTTGTGACATTCGTAAACAATCCTGACGGCTCCCCCAAATATGAAGACACCTGTGTTTATGCCATTCTCGAAAAAGAGTGGAATACCATCCATCAGTGGTGATACACCAAACCTATTATGAATTAATACAAAACAAGAAGAAAATATGAACAAGCAATTCATTATCACGAATTTCGCCGCATTTGC
>CAPYSS010000076.1:0-6423 GCA_948742525.1 Bacteroides caecimuris
ATTAGCAAATGGAAAACTAGCAACCTACTAATAAATAATTTCATTTTTATTTTGATAGATGAAAAAACATTCTTAGCTTTGCGTCTGCATTTGTTAACGATAAGTAAACTTCTACATATTACTTATTAAAAACGAGATTTAACACAAATTGAATCGTGGAAAAACAGATTTATTCTTACGAAGAAGCCTATGAAGAATCTTTACGATATTTTCAAGGCGACGAGCTTGCTGCAAGGGTTTGGGTAAACAAATACGCAGTAAAGGATTCTTTCGGCAATATCTATGAAAAATCCCCGGAAGACATGCATTGGAGAATTGCAAATGAAGTGGCACGCATAGAATCAAAATATCCGAATGCGTTGACAGCAAAAGAGCTGTATGATTTACTGGATCACTTCAAGTACATCGTTCCCCAAGGTAGCCCGATGACAGGAATCGGTAATGACTACCAGGTTGCTTCACTATCCAACTGCTTTGTTATCGGAGTGGACGGCGCCGCCGACTCTTATGGCGCTATCATCAAAATCGATGAAGAACAGGTGCAACTAATGAAAAGACGCGGTGGTGTAGGTCACGATTTATCACACATCCGCCCGAAAGGTTCTCCTGTTAAAAACTCAGCGTTGACTTCTACCGGTCTTGTTCCATTCATGGAACGCTATTCGAATTCCACTCGTGAAGTAGCTCAAGACGGACGTCGCGGTGCATTGATGTTGAGCGTGTCTATCAAGCATCCGGATTCGGAAGCATTCATTGATGCCAAGATGACCGAAGGCAAAGTGACCGGAGCAAACGTTTCTGTCAAGTTGGACGACGCTTTCATGCAGGCTGCCGTAGACGAAAAGCCGTATGTACAGCAATATCCTATCGACTCAGCCCAGCCTACATTCACCAAGGAAATCGACGCTTCTACCTTGTGGAAGAAAATCGTTCACAATGCATGGAAATCGGCAGAACCGGGCGTTTTGTTCTGGGATACGATTATCCGCGAATCTGTGCCTGACTGTTATGCAGACCTAGGGTACAGAACGGTATCTACCAACCCATGCGGAGAAATCCCTCTATGTCCTTACGATTCTTGCCGCTTACTGGCTATCAATCTATATTCTTATGTAGTAAATCCGTTCAAACCGGATGCTTATTTTGATTTCGACCTGTTCCAAAAACACGTGACTCTCGCTCAACGGATTATGGACGATATTATCGACCTCGAACTAGAGAAGATCGAACGTATCATGGCCAAGATTGACGAAGATCCGGAAAACGAAGAGGTAAAATATGCGGAACGTACACTTTGGGAGAAAATATACAAGAAGAGCGGACAAGGTCGTCGCACCGGAGTAGGTATCACTGCAGAAGGGGATATGCTTGCAGCTTTAGGATTGCGCTACGGTACGGAAGAAGCAACGGAATTCTCTGAAAAAGTACACAAGACAGTAGCTCTCGGTGCCTATCGTTCTTCAGTGGAAATGGCGAAAGAGCGTGGTGCTTTCGAGATATACGATAACGAACGCGAACAGAACAATCCGTTCATCCAACGCCTGGCAGCAGCTGATCCGAAACTATATGAGGACATGAAGAAATACGGTCGCCGCAACATTGCCTGCCTTACAATTGCTCCAACCGGAACTACCAGTTTGATGACGCAGACCACTTCGGGTATCGAACCTGTATTCCTACCTGTGTACAAACGTAGAAGAAAGGTAAACCCGAACGATACAAATGTACATGTAGACTTTGTAGACGAAACAGGGGACGCATTTGAAGAATACATCGTATTCCATCATAAATTTGTTACCTGGATGGAAGCTAACGGATACGATCCGTCCAAACGTTACACCCAGGAAGAGATTGACGAACTGGTTGCCAAATCTCCTTATTACAAAGCGACTTCTAATGATGTCGACTGGTTGATGAAGGTGAAGATGCAGGGAAGAATCCAAAAATGGGTAGACCACTCTATCAGCGTCACCATCAATCTGCCGAACGATGTAGACGAGGATTTAGTAAACCGCCTGTATGTAGAAGCATGGAAATCAGGCTGTAAAGGTTGTACCGTATATCGTGACGGTTCACGTTCCGGAGTACTGATTTCTACGAAATCGAATAAAGACAAAAAAGAAGGACTTCCTCCTTGCAAACCGCCTACGGTTGTAGAGGTACGTCCGAGAATATTGGAAGCAGACGTTGTCCGTTTCCAGAACAACAAGGAAAAATGGGTAGCTTTTGTCGGATTATTAGACGGACATCCTTATGAAATATTCACTGGTTTGCAAGATGATGACGAAGGAATCTTGCTGCCTAAGAGCGTAACTTGCGGACGTATCATCAAAAATGTGGATGAAGACGGCACCAAACGTTACGACTTCCAATTCGAGAACAAACGCGGATATAAGACGACCATTGAAGGATTGTCAGAGAAGTTCAACAAAGAATACTGGAACTATGCAAAATTGATTTCCGGTGTGCTTCGCTACCGGATGCCGATTGAACAGGTTATCAAACTGGTTGGCTCTCTGCAATTGAACAGTGAAAGTATCAACACTTGGAAAAACGGCGTAGAACGTGCATTGAAGAAGTATGTTCAGGATGGAACGGAAGCCAAAGGTAAGAAGTGCCCGAACTGTGGCAACGAGACATTGGTTTATCAGGAAGGCTGTCTGATTTGTACGACTTGCGGTGCTTCCAGATGTGGATAATAGTCCTACGTATGTTAATTAATATATAAACAAAAGATTAAAAGGAGTCCGGTGCGGCTCCTTTTATTTTTTATTCAAAAAAATGTCTTATACTTGCAGTGTCTTACATATACAATCAAAATCTAATATATATGATTCTATCATTTAATATTGAATACCGCACCAATTGGGGAGAAGAAGTAAGGATTTCCGGCTTATTCCCAGAATCAATTCCTTTACACACCACCGATGGTATCTATTGGACAGCAGAACTTGAGCTTGAAGTCCCTCAAGAAGGGATGACCATCCATTATAACTATCAGATAGAACAGAACGGAATAGTTATCCGCAAGGAATGGGACAGTTTTTCGAGATCTATTTTCTTATCAGGCAGTTCCAAGAAGATATACAGAATCAATGATTGCTGGAAAAATATTCCGGAACAACTGTATCTTTATAGTTCTGCTTTTACAGAAGCCTTACTGGCACATCCTGAAAAAGAGAATATTCCGCAAAGATATAAGAAGGGACTGGTGATCAAGGCCTACGCCCCACGCATCAACAAAGATTATTGCCTGGCAATTTGTGGCAACCAAAAATCATTAGGTCACTGGGACCCGGAGAAAGCAGTGTTGATGAGTGATGCCAATTTCCCGGAATGGCAGATAGAGCTGGACGCCAGCAAACTAAAATATCCGCTAGAATATAAATTCATCCTCTACAACAAACAGGAAAAGAAAGCAGACTGCTGGGAGAAAAACCCTAACCGCTATCTGGCAGACCCGGAACTGAAGACCAACGAATCGCTCGTAATTGCCGACCGATATGTTTATTTCGATATTCCCGCTTGGAAAGGGGCAGGAATCGCTATACCCGTATTTTCTTTAAAATCAGAGAAAAGTTTCGGAGTAGGTGATTTCGGCGACTTGAAACGTATGGTCGACTGGGCAGTAAGCACTCGCCAGAAAGTTATTCAGATTTTACCGGTCAACGACACCACCATGACGCATACATGGACGGACTCTTATCCTTATAACAGCATTTCTATTTATGCTTTCCATCCGATGTATGCGGATATCAGGCAAATGGGAACTCTGAAAGATAAAGAAGCGGCATCAAAATTCAGCAAGAAACAAAAGGAACTGAACAGCCTCCCTGCTATCGACTACGAAGCAGTCAACCAAACCAAATGGGAGTTTTTCAACTTACTGTTCCGACAGGAAGGAGAAAAGGTATTGACTTCCAAAGGTTTCAAAGATTTCTTTGAAACGAACAAGGAATGGCTGCAACCTTATGCAGTCTTTAGTTATCTGCGCGATGCCTACAAAACGCCCAATTTCCGCCAATGGCCGCGACACTCTGTTTACCAAGCGGAAGATATAGAAAAAATGTGCCAACCGGGAACGGCAGATTATCCTCACATCTCGTTGTATTATTATATCCAGTATCATTTGCATCTGCAATTGTTGTCTGCAACCGAATATGCCCGCCAACACGGTGTCGTATTAAAGGGGGATATTCCGATTGGTATCAGCCGCAACAGCGTGGAAGCCTGGACAGAACCTCATTACTTCAATCTCAACGGACAAGCGGGTGCTCCGCCCGATGATTTCTCGATCAACGGGCAAAACTGGGGATTCCCCACATACAACTGGGATGTCATGGAAAAAGACGGATACCGCTGGTGGATGAAGCGCTTTCAGAAAATGGCGGAATACTTCGATGCTTACCGGATCGATCATATCCTCGGCTTCTTCCGTATTTGGGAAATACCAATGCACGCTGTACACGGATTGTTAGGTCAGTTTGATCCTTCTTTGCCGATGAGCCGGGAAGAAATCGAAAGTTATGGTCTAACGTTCCGGGATGAATATCTGCTACCATTCATCCATGAATCTTTCCTCGGACAGTTATTCGGACCGCATACCCGTTTAGTCAAACAGGATTTCCTTGAATCGGTTGACGACTCCGGACTTTATCGAATGAAACCGGGATTTGAAACACAACGGGAGGTAGAACAATTCTTTGCCGGTAGAAATGATGAAGATAGTGTGTGGATTCGGGAAGGGCTTTATTCATTAATCAGCAACGTCTTATTTGTTGCAGATAAGAAAGAGGAAGGTAAATACCACCCGCGCATCGGTGTGCAACGGGATTTTGTATTCCGGTCGCTGAACGAAGAAGAGAAAAATGCATTTAACAAACTATACGACCAATATTATTATCACCGGCACAACGAGTTCTGGCATCAGCAGGCTATGAAGAAGTTACCTCAACTGACACAGTCAACCCGCATGTTGGTTTGTGGAGAAGATTTGGGGATGATTCCTGCTTGTGTGTCGTCGGTGATGAATGATCTCCGGATTCTTAGTCTGGAAATTCAGCGAATGCCTAAGAATCCGATGCATGAATTCGGGCATTTAAATGAGTATCCGTACCGGTCTGTCTGCACAATCTCCACTCACGACATGTCTACGTTGCGTGGCTGGTGGGAAGAAGATTACCAACAGACACAGCGTTACTATAATGCAACGTTGGGACATTACGGAGTTGCACCGACAACTGCCACCCCGGAGTTGTGCGAAGAAATCGTACGCAACCATCTCAACAGTAATTCCATTCTCTGTATCTTGTCTTTCCAGGATTGGTTATCGATAGACGAGAAATGGAGAAACCCGAATGTGGCGGAAGAACGGATTAATGTTCCGTCCAATCCGCGAAACTACTGGAGATACCGGATGCATCTCACGCTGGAACAGCTGATGAAAGCCAAAACACTTAATAATAAGATTGGCGAACTGATTAAATACACAGGAAGAGATCCGAATAAATAGCATAAAAGTATCTTTGCGCCGAAAAAGAGAAATTAAAAGAGATAATGGAAGGCAACCGGAGCAGACGGAGTATTTCAAAAAAGACCGTTAAAAGTCAAACAAGATCACACTAAAAAGACAGTATATGAAAATAAACAGTAGCTATATCCTTTTGAAGGAAATTCGTTGTTACGCCTATCATGGAGTCGCACCGCAAGAAAATCTGATTGGGAATGAATATCTCATTGACCTGAAACTGCAAGTGGATATCAGCAAAGCCGCCCGGACAGATGAAGTTACCGACACCGTCAACTATGCTGAAGTACATCAGGTGATAAAGAATGAAATGGCTATTCCGTCAAAGTTACTGGAGCATGTCAGCGGACGGATTATAGAAAAGCTTTTCGAACAATTCCCTTGCATTGAGAGAATAGAACTCCGGCTTTCCAAACGGAATCCGCCAATGGGAGCAGATATAGAATCAGCAGGCATTGAACTGCAATGCAGCAGAGATGAATGATATATTGTTCCATGAATGATATGACGTAAACTAGCGAAATACGGATGAAAATCAATCACTTCCTTTGCCTTTATTTTGGCTCAGTTGTAATTCTTGGGGATTTGATTCAGGGCAATCACATCCCTAAAATTCAATTCTATACTGAAATGAATGAATTCACTATATGAGGTAATACAGTAATATCGTTTCAGTCCATTTGAATTCAGCTTTTGCAATTCTCTCCCATAGAAGTTTTTTTTCATTTTTGCCCTCATGCTCTCATATTTCCCTCTCAATCCCTTTATTCATGGTGCTTTCCGCTGTGAGAGCAAGTGTGATAGCAGAGTGAGGGCAGACGTTTGCCCTCACTCTCCGAATGTAAGCGTCTCCGCGATGCCGTCTTTCCTTAATTTTTGTATTTTCTTACCTTTGG
>CAPYSS010000077.1:0-6090 GCA_948742525.1 Bacteroides caecimuris
GGGTGGGTCCCTTTTCAAATGCTATACCTGGGTTCCTTTTCAAATGTTAGATGCAGACACATCACTTGACTTTCTCGGCAACTATGTTATTGTCGAGATCAACACTTATGGCAATCCCTATCCGTTTGTCAGACAATTCGTAAAACCGTTCATAACCGAGATGATGGAAAAGCGGCAACTCGAAGGTCTGATAGCGCAGTTGGATATGGCTCCTTTTGAGTTGAATGTCCTTGACAAGCGCAGGACAATGTGCGAGAAGGTCGTATCGCTGCTCCGATTTTCGTTTGAAGAAGACCCGGTGGCGGGACTCACCTCCAAAGTACGCCATTTTTATGACCTTCACTTCCTGATGAAGGACAAAGAATGTCATGAATATCTTGATTCATCATTCCCCGTTGAGCTTCGAGAACTTGTAGCACATGACAAAGCCGAATTCGATCGGCCCCCGTTATGGAAAACTTCAGAAGTATTACACTCCCCGTTGCTCACCTCCTTCTCAGAGATGTGGAAGCGAATCGCTCCCGTCTATCAGTCTGAGGTCGGAGCATTATCGTTCGGAGAATTGCCAAAGCCGGAAGAGGTGTCGCAATCAATGGACTCCTTGATAAGAATAGTTCAGAAAGCACTGTGCTGATTGTAAACGCAAGACAGAAAAAGTGATTTAACAACCTTGCTTAAAAATCGCTAAAATGAACCCCCACACTTGCGAAGGTGACTGAATTTTAGTATATTTGCATTTGCTATCCACACTTGTAGCCACGGCGAGAGAGCCGTCGGAAAAAGAAAGAAAAGATTCGTTACATACTCGTTACACAAGAAAAATGAGCGAATATAACTGATTGATATAACTGCATTTGGAGCGCAAGGAACAAGTCCCTCCATCTCCACTTGGCAGGTCGGACAGATTCCGACCAATATAAGTTCAAACAAGGCAAAGAGTCTGTCTGACAACCAAAGTCAGGTAGCCTCTAAACACAGAATTAAATTCTTCACAGATGCCAGATTCTACTACGATAGGCCTTTAGTTCCTTTTCGGGAAATTTGGTTATCGCCTTGTCAAATTCACGGAGTATCGCGGCTTTGTCGTCCGGCAATGCTCCGGTTATCGGCACCGTATTGGAAACGTGATGCCCGAGCAGGTTGACGCGAATATTCAGTCGGTCAATAAGTGTCCGCATCTCCATGAGCCTTTCGATTTCCGGCTCTTCCTCATAAGTTCCGTTTATGACCTCCTGATACAGTTGTGACTCAGGAAAGATTGTCAGCGACACGATGTTGATGATGCAGGGGTGAAGCCGGTTCAATACATTGGCGGTATCAATCGCACATTCCACTCCTCTGCCTTTCCCCCCGAGTCCGTTCAGATAGAACACATTGTAGCGTATTCCGGCCTCGTCGAGTTTCGACAACTGCTCAAGAATGTCAGCGGCATGATAACCTTTGTTCATTCTATCAAGGGTCTCGTCGTGAGCTGTCTCAATGCCGATGTTGATGCTGTCGAGCTTCATGTGCCTGAGATTTTTCAGTTCCTCCACCGACTTCGGTGCTATGTCTGTCACACGGGCGAACATTCCGAACGACACCATGTGAGGAAGGTATTTCCTAAGCAGAAGTGCCACATCCATCAGTCTGTTGTAACTCAACGCGAAAGGATTTGCTCCGGTGAGATAGACTCTACGTGCGCGTGGCTGCCACTGGCGAATGACTTTCAGGTCTTCCTCCACCTCCGACAGCGGTGACATACGGAACGGAGTGCCGTGGTAAAGACTACAGAATTTGCACTTGTGCCATGTGCAGCCGGATGTAATCTGAAGTAGCTGCGAACCGGCCTCGTATGGCGGTCGCCATACCTGCCCGGTGAAATGTAGTTGCGGATATATCATATCTCGATTATTTTTTGTACTTTCGTGGAGCAAAATTAAATGATTATCAGCATGGAAGCAATGACTTACCCAAGGGTTTGACCCTTACCGAAAAGTTTGTATTGCTCGTAATCAGTCTTTTTGCAACTCCGGTTATGGCTAAAAAACTTGACTACGAATATTGCAAGGCGGCTCCGATGCTCGAATGGCTCGGCAACAAGTGGGCTCTGGTGGTTCTCGTGAAGATTTCCGAGAACGGCCCTGTGCGCTTCAACGAGCTGTACCGCAACATCCCGTCGGTCTCTGAAAAGGTGCTGTCTCAGGTTCTCCGCCAACTGACCACCGATGGCATAATCCGTCGCGAACTGTACCCTGATGTTCCTCCCCGGACGGAATATTCGGTGACGGAGTTCGGCAGAACGCTGCTGCCTCATGTCGAGGCTCTGCTCAACTGGGGTCGCGAGAATTTTGAACAGATAATGAAAAACCGACAAAATGCAAAATAAACTATGTTTATAGCAATTCTGACATATAAGAAACCTCTTGAAGAAGTCGACCGTTTCCTTCAGGCGCATCGTGGCTATCTTGCCGAGCACTATGCGGCTGGAGATTTCATCGCATCCGGTCCGCAGACTCCCCGCGTTGGCGGTGTGATAATGATAAAGTCTGACAATCGCGCGTTGGTAGACTCCATCATCGCTCAAGATCCGTTCAACATCAACGGAATTGCCGACTACCGGATTGTGGAGTTTACTCCGACAATGTTTGTAGAATCGAGCCTTTCCGACATACTAAAATAAGTATTATACTGATGGTTAATAAAAGAGCTATAATTATTTGGCTGGCAATCACAATCCTTGTGATGTTAGCATTGCCTTTTGCCGTTGCCCGGCTTGCGTCTGAATGTTCCGGAATGGCACTGTGCATGATGCTTTTCTTCATTGTGAATCCTATTTATTCTGCGATTCTTGGTTATCGCTGCGGAAAATACATAAAGAAAATGTGGAATCTTCCATTGGTATCAGCCGTAGCATTTCTTGCCGGAACATGGATTTTCTTTGATACACGTGAGTTATGGTTTATCGTCTATGCAATAGCGTATCTTGCAATAAGTTGGACCTCAATGGCTATCAGTAAATATATAAATAGATCAAATAAGGGTAATGATATATTCCCGTTTTCAGACACGCCCGATACTGCTGTTTTTATATGCAGCCACATCCTTGACTGTGGAGAAGATATATTATTTGTTTCACACGATATGGATGACGGAGCATGGCAATTCCTTTGTGGTAAAGAACATAATGAAAGCGACGCAAGGATAGTTTCATTAAAGTATGTATTGGACATAGACCCGACTGTCGGCAACCTGAAAGATTTACCTCTGGGCTATTGTGCAGAAAGAGAATCCAAGAATGACAAGTGGGTAATTGCAAAGAATTAAATCATGCCTTACATATCAATAGAGAGCGGCAAACTGACCGCTGAACAGAAGAAACAGTTGATTGAACGGCTGACTGCAACAGCCTCCGAGATAACCAATATCCCGGAGCAGTTCTTCACCGTTACCATCAAGGAGATACCTGACGAGAACTTCGGCATCGGCGGTAAATCAATCGGCGAGATAAAACGCAACTACAAGCCATGAAGGTAATCGGAATTAACGGAAGTGCCCGCAAAGACGGAAACACAGCCCTGATTATCAGCAATGTCTTTGATGAACTCAATAAGGAGGGTATCGAAACTGAGCTGATACAATTGGCTGAATATGAAATACAGCCGTGTCGCGGATGCTTTGCTTGTAATGGCAGAGGCAACTGTGTATTTGCGAATGATGGATTTGCAGAGATATTCAGCCGTATGGCAGATGCGGACGGCATAGTTCTCGGATCTCCGGTATATTCCGCGGATGTATCTGCAAAGATGAAAGCCTTTCTGGAACGTGGGGGTGTTGTCGTTGCAACCAATCCGGGAATTCTTCGCCATAAGATCGGGGCGTCGGTTGCCGCAGTGCGTCGCGGTGGCGGAATGACAACGGTCGACACCATGAACCATTTCATGCTCAACAAGGAAATGATTGTCGTAGGCTCCACCTATTGGAATATGGTCTATGGCAAGAACATCGGAGATGTTCTCAATGATGAGGAAGGCATGGCAAATATGCGTAACCTTGGTGAGAATATGGCATGGACGATAAAGAAACTAATTTCTGATGCAAGATAAACGGTTACAAGATATGACGTTGGAAGAACTATGGGATTTGTTTCCGATAGTTCTGACTCCGCATAATCCGCAATGGTCAGTTTGGGCAGAGAAAGAAATGCGGTTGCTGTCATCACTTCTTGTAAAATATCACCCAATCATCAACCATATTGGCAGTACTGCGATTCCTAACATTCAGGCTAAACCGATAGTGGATATTCTTGTAGAGGTTTCTCCGGAAATCGAATGGCTGCCGATAATAGAAATATTGGAACGCAATGGCTATATCTGTATGTCAGAATCTGGAAGTCGCATCAGTTTCAATAAAGGTTACACACCTTCCGGATATGCCGATAAAGTGTTTCATGTTCACGTGCACAGGACCGGTGATAATGATGAAATCCTATTCCGCGACTATCTGATAGCGCACCCGGAATCTGCCAAAGAGTATGAAACGTTGAAGCTGTCGCTACTACCTGAATACAGGAACAATCGTGATGGATACACTGAAGCAAAAACTGAGTTTGTTAAAAAGATAGTCAGTCAGTTGACTTGAATAGTAGAGACGATAGGACTGTTTGCGGAAGAATTAGCAACATTTTAACGAAAAAAATTAATGAAAAAAGAAATTTCTTATTTAATAGATGAATTTATTAGTCTGTCTGATGAATTAAGACCGGGTTATCCCTTGAGTATTGCTAAGGATAAAGAGTCGTCTTTAATTCTCCCGGAATCATTAAATATATTGTACTCTAAAGTAAGTGGTACATACTATGAAATTGAAGATCAACGATTGATGGATTTCTTGCCCGGTTATCTTCTCATTAGGGATGCTGAATACGAAAGTTTTACGCAGTCTGTAAAGGAAATGATTCCTAATGGAGAAGATAAGTATTATCCAATCCTTGTGAATTATTCATCAGATTTTTATGCGTTGAAAGTATCGGAAGGTAAAGAAAACGGAATTTTCCTGATAGAACACGATGCAGATGGGCCAACAAAGATTCATCATTCTTTTGAGGACTTTCTTCGTACTATAATCGCTTGCTATAAGGGAAAAATCTATTTTTTGGATGATGACGGGTATCTTGATATAGACTTTGACGAAGAACAACTTATCGGCCAAAAGTATAATCCCGATATTGACTACTGGTTTGAAGATTAAGAGCAAAGTAGGTCTCTCCCAAAAACTGATGAGAATTTATCAACCGAGAGAGTCGATGCGTCCGTAAGTGCGCTATTACCTGGTGTTGGAAAGCGATGTGGACGGTGCCCATGACTCTCGCTTCCTTGGCAAATTACAGGATGTAATCAACTCCATTTAGTCAAATTACGTTTGACCTCCTTCAAATTATTGCGACCCCATTCCGAGAGTTGATTGAGTATGGGTATAAGAGTTCTGCCCAAATCGGTCAACTCGTATTCTGTGCGAGGAGGCACCTCGGCATATAGGATTCGCTTTACCAGTCCGACTGATTCAAGTGTTTTCAGATGTCCTGACAATACCTTCGGTGATATGTCGGGGATTGCCCTCGACAATTCGTTGAAACGCATTACGCCGAACTCGTCAAGTATGACAAGCAGGAGCATCGACCACTTGTTGGCGAAGTGTGCTATCACGTTCCTCATGGGGCACGTGGCGACACATGAATATTTTTCTGAAATTTTTTCGGTCTTCATCTGTCTGATATTGACTAAAAGTGAGTTTGAAGTAAGTGGCTACTCTCAAAGTAACCTCTTGCATGGTAGTGCATTGGCAGCTAACTTTGCACTATCCAAAGGGTAGCAGTTACCCTTTGCAAAGTTAACTAAAACAACATAAACCCACAAATTATGACTGAACACAGTATCAGCATTCCTCCATCGGCTCAGCCTTCTGGAAAGGCAGTGTTCGTGATGGTTGGAACAGGCTTCGATGAAATCGAGGCTCTGGCGCCCGTTGATGTCATGCGACGTGCCGGGATGGAGGTTTTCACCGTCTCCATGACAGATAACCGTCTTGTAAAAGGAGCCACAGGCAACCTCA
>CAPYSS010000078.1:0-5961 GCA_948742525.1 Bacteroides caecimuris
AGTGTCCCAGTCTGCTCCGGCGCACTGTCCCAGTCTGCTCCGGTTTTTCCACATTATTTTAGTACATATTCATCTGATTTTCACTTCATTTCATGCTCTGACACAAGCCATATCACAGTATATGATAATGTGATTATTGTGACAGCAACAGCAGTCGCTATCGGATAATAGCGGTATGTGATGATAAGAGTATATGATACATAGGGCAAATCATTATCCTATGATTAAATACCGGTGTTCCAAGTTGTCAGATAAAAAGATTATGTTCGGAATTTGTGCGCGGTCAACCGGAGTGAGCTAACTTCGCCGTGCGAAGCGAGGTCGGGAGTGCATCGGGGCACCCGTGCCAAAGGTGCAGAATTTGTTAAGCAAGTTGTACTTTTCCCCGGATAAAACGGAGTTTTACCGATGGAAAAGTAACTTGCCTCCCTGTCGGGCGGAGAAAATCAGCTCGCAACTCGCCGATTTTTAATCACTGGAATCCAAATGCTACATAAATGTCGCGTAGATTCCAGATGCTACAAACACTGCTGTAAAGCACTTGCGAATACTACCTCATTCCAGCAACAGAAGTATCATCGAACGGTAAAATCCGTATCTTGTGAAGAATAAAGTCCACCATACCGCTCTCCCTGCGAGGTGTCGCAGGGGTACAAAAACAACAGACTCCCGGATTTTTCTTTGCGATGCAAAGCGCAAAGCGATAACCGAGAGTCCGAGTTATGGGATAGTTAGCCCGAATGGGGCGAGACCATAGGCTCGATGGTTTACCGCCATAGCCCGGCGGAGCCGCAACGCTATAATTATAAATTACTGAGCCACGGTAAAAATGGCATAACAGCTTGTAGTACTGTAACGTGGTTAGCTAAAGAAGAAATAAAATCATTATACTTGGTTTTAAATGATGATTTCCCCACATTTGCTTCTAAGTCTTTAACTGACTCAACTATTTCTTGAGGAGCAGAAACATCTTCAATAGCTTTTAGTAAATCATTAAAATTATTATGATTGCTACTAATATTAATCAAAGAGTTATTTCCAGAACTGATTACGACAGTTGATGCTGTAATATTACCGCTAACTGAAAGGGACGTTTCTGATGTAGCATTGTCCTTTTTTCGATAAGGGATAATGCTTGCTTGAATATGAGGCGGTATAAGACTGAAATTTTTATCAGCTTTACTCCAAGGAAGAATATTAACTACTTCGTATGTGTCTGAGACACCGCCGCGTGGCCTTTCCAATAGATCCCCTATTTGTATGGGAGTTTCTATGTCTGAAATATACGCCGTTCTCGTTTGTATTTCAGCCATAATTTTGATTCGAGTTCCGTTTGGTTTAATCAGGAACGCTTCGTCTTCTGCAAAGTCCATATCATCTATCAGCATATTATATGGTATAATGGTTAATCCCAATCGTTAAGATTTTCGATATAATTGTCTATATCCTCGTCAGTGTTGATTTTGTAGTCATAATCAACATACATATCGTGAGCGGTGTCTCCATCGTACGTGCCTAAATTATCAAGTTCGTCCATAATTATCCAAGTGAAAGTATTCTCGCTTCAATGGTCACTAACTCATCTTTAACGATTTTATAATCGGTAAAGTGCATTAGTTCTGCTATCTCCATCAAGCCTTTGTTTTCTGAGAGATAGTAATAAAGTATAAGACGCTGCTCCTCGGTGAGGGTTTCTTCAAGGCGAGGGCGTAAAGCCGTGTAAACGGCCTGAAACATATCGAGTCTTTCCTTTCTTATATTCATTATTATAGCGCAATTACTCTTGATTTGAAACTGATTCCGACCGAATTTGCCAAGTTGTATATTTCATTTTAAGATGAATTAGACTATCTGATTCTGTGATAGTGTATTGATAATTGAAAATGGATTGTGACTCCTCAATTATCATATCCTTAATTTGAATTTGATGTTCTAAAACGCCTATAAGACTATCAAGTTGAGTATAAGTTAACGGCTTCCCGTTTTTATATGCAACTTTTGGCAGTATGTAAACAGAGTCGTTATCCAATATTTCGAAATATTGTGAAGCAATGCTGTCCTTTACTTGAAGTCTGGCAATCTGATTGGAATAGCGTATAAGTTTAGATTCATATACACTATTTGAATACAACATATATCCCACAAAGCCAACCAGGACTAAAATAATAAGTGTTTTTAGTCGAGACGTATTATTTGGATTGCTCATATTTCTTACTCCTTTCAATTGATAGCTCGTTTACCAACCGAATATTATCATTGGTTATTTCTCTTAATTCTTTATCATGGGCTGCTTGAAGTGTTGAAATCTTTTCAAACATCTCCATTTTAGAGTTAGTAGTTCCTATATACCAACCAATCCAAAATGTACCAACTAAAAGGGTACCTGCCCATGAGAGGAATGACAAATTGCGCTTAATCCAAGGAAGGGCATTATTATGTGCAGTATTTTGATTATGCGTCCGTGCCATTATTATTTCAGACGAACTTGCAAGTTGAGTTTGAAATATACGTTCCCGTCCTCGTCACGGTAGAGCAAGGCGTAGCCGTGGCGGTGTGTCTTGCCTCTTTCAAGATAGGCATTTGCAAAGAGGAAGTCCTCAAAGCGGTTCTTGTCGTAGAAGTGATAGCAGAGGATTTCACCATCTTTCTTGACAACAAGGTAGCCACCATTTGCATCGTAACGGCCTGTCCATTTCTTGGACGGCATCATACCGAGAGCCGCAGATGTGAGCAGATGCTTCAACTTGTATATATACATATCCTCTTTGTCCTCCATATCAAATCCGAGCGGATTGCTTTCTGCAAGTGGCTTGATAAGGTCAACAAAGTTTCTTTCGCCGGTATTGAATTGCTCAACAAGCAACTGAGCAATGGTCGGTGCGAGGCCGTTATCCAACATTGCGAGATTAGAGCGGAATGTCGAGTTATCTACGTGGTCGAATTGCAAGTCTGCACCTTTGCGACGAATGGCTTCTACACGATCGATGATTTTCGTGCGTGTTGCTATGGCATTGATTTTTTCGATTTCTTCATCGGAAAAATCCGCCCCAACCACTTTATAAGTGAAGTTTGTGGCACCGCTCGCATTGAGCAGAGTTGAATCACCCCCAAGCTGAGATTTAATGCTGAATCCCAAATCATTGTTCATGCGAGTTCTTTGGTCGTGCAAAACAATGTGAATATCCGTTTTGTCAGAAGAACTTGCTTTGAGGGTCGAGCAGTAAATCTTATCCATAAAAGCCTGAGTTTTGGCAATGGGGAAAGAACGTGCGCCCGCCGGTTTATTCTGCATAGCCGAAAGAAGATACTCGGCTTCGTGCAAAAACTTTTCGGCAGAAAGGCGCAGCAGTTCAGTGCCGTCTGCTTTCTGAATCACGATGTCGGCATTTGATACCAAATAGTCATATACGCCTTCTTTCTCTTGGCGAATAATCATGATGATTGGGTAAACTAAATTCTTGATTTTCTCAAGATTTTGGTCGCCGGCATAAACTTTACCCTCGCCAAGAAGTTTCAGCAGGGTATATATTTCACTCCATTCACCGATATTGCCGGTGATTTCCTTATTTTCGTTGCTCATAGAGAGAGAATTTTTTTGTCTGATAATAATTTAAGAAGTTGTTGTGCGGTTGCCTGAATAGCGGGAACGGCAACCGAGTTACCGAATTGCTTATAAGCGGATGCGTCAGCAACAGGAATTTGGAAAACAGGAGCACCGTCTCCGTTGTCATATACCGGGTAGCCTTGTAAGGCTCCCCATTCTCGCGGTGTCATGCGACGCCAACCGTCTTTATTATATTCACCTTTGATGCGAGTAGTCGGTGTGAGGTCTGTCTGGCGAGTATCAATAACAATATTGCGCTCTCGCCCCATACCACCGACAACGATCGCGTTGGCGACTTCGTTGTCTCCGACAATAGCATAGCCAAAACCATTGCCTTTGCTCTCATGACGCGCCTTGTGGCGAATGAGAGTGTCAACGTATGTAGTTGACAAATAGTATTTCGCAGGTACCGGCTCTTTTTCTCTAACATCAATAAAATGTCTTGTTACTTCTTTTTGCTCCGGGTATACAAAGTCTTCTGGCTTAATGCCGAGGTCTTTGCGGAAACCGACGATGTAAATGCGCTCACGATGTTGTGGCACACCGAAGTACATGGCATTTACAATCTGAGGGTCAGGAACGACATATCCGATTTCATCAAGAGTGTTCAAGATGGTTTTCAAAGTCTTGCCTTTATCGTGAATGGCAAGACCTTTCACGTTTTCAAGGAAGAAAGCCTTTGGTTGCTTGCAACGAAGGATTTCTGCCACATCGAAGAACAGTGTACCACGGGTTTCCTCGAATCCAAGTCGCTTGCCTGCAAGCGAAAATGCTTGGCACGGGAAGCCGGCACATAAAATGTCGAAGTTGTCCGGGATATATCGTTTGGTCTGTTCAGAGGTAATATCACCAAACGGCACTTCACCATAGTTAGCAAAGTACGTTTTTTGTGCTTGCGCATCCCATTCGGACGAGAACACACATTGACCTCCAAGGTTTTGAAATGCCATTCGGAAGCCTCCGATACCGGCAAAGAGGTCTATGAAAGTAAATTTGGGGTTCTTGGGACCTGGAAAAGGTACTTCGTTCAAGTCATCGAATAGAGACCGCTGAAAAGGACTCAGCGGTTCGCAAGCAATTGAGCAGTCAATATTGACCTTGCTCGGCAATGTTGAATTGGTCCACGCATCAATAAGGCTGTCAGCCTTGGATTGATAAATTTCGCCATGCTTTCTGTCTTTGAGCATGAGGGCGTGTGTAACAATAGCCAATTGAACCGAGAACGGGATAATCTCTCCGTTCTCGTAGCAGGTACGCTCGTCGAATATCTGAACCGGGCCGGCTTTCTTGTAGCCCATATCCATCAGCGTAAAGGTCAATCTATTTTTACTCATTTTGAAGTTCCGTTATCAGATTTGAAAGAGTAAGTTCTTTATTCTTCGGTTTTAGCTGGCATTGCCATATTTCAATAACTCGCCATCCCATTTCACGGAGTTTGGCGATATTGATTCTGTCACGTTCAACATTTCCTGAGATTTTTGTTTGCCAAAAATCGTGATTGTTGACCGGGATCGTTGCATACTTGCAACCCCGGTGTCCGTGCCAGAAGCAACCGTTAATGAAAATGGCAACCTTATACCTCGGAAGGACGATGTCGGGGTTGCCCGGCAGGTCTTTTCGATGCAGTCGAAAGCGAAATCCGTTGGCAAATAAGAAGCGTCGCACCAAAACCTCGGGTTTGGTGTTTTTGCTCTTAATATGCGACATACAACGACTCCGTTGTTCTTGCGAGAGTACATCAGCCATTATACAAACAGGAACTTCCAAGTAGTGCTGACCGGCGACCAAACCTTTTGCGACTACAAGGAAGTTCCTTAATATGTTGAATATAAGAAGTTCTTACATTTTTGGTCTTTGTCAGCGGATTACGCAGTGGATTGCAAAGTTACTAAATTATTTTGAGACTTTGGCTATCGCGGCAAAGGTAATATAATTCCTGGGCAATATATTTACCCATCTAAGACAAGAATTGTGAAAGCTCGGTAATTCTTCCTATTTTCTAAAATATTACAAGATTCCCCCCGCGCGTGGGAGAGAGTAATTATATATATATTATTCTATATATAATATATGTCCCCAAAGGTGTCCCCATAAGTGTCCGAACAAGTGACCCCAAATGTGGCGGGATTATGGGAAAAGCACGTTACTACTTCAATAATGCAAAGCCCTGTATGACGCTCGTCTGAAGCACCTGGGCGTATTTCTCGGTCATTGTCACGTTGGAATGGGCGAGCATCTTGCTCACAGTCTCGATACCCACGCCCTTTGTCAACGCCCACGTAGCAAACGTGTGGCGGCCGACGTGGAATATACACGGCAAAGCAAGCGACAGCGAACAGGTAAAAATTAAACGTAAA
>CAPYSS010000079.1:0-5534 GCA_948742525.1 Bacteroides caecimuris
TATATGCATGAAGGGAATTGACAAAAATTAATCCCCCAAGAATTACAACTGAGCCTTCAATTTTATAAGGATATACAAAAACGACGACTTCAGAGTCACAAAAGAAAAGCCCCGAAAGATGTCTCTTTCGGGGCTTTTCTTCGTTGGACTACCAAGATTCGAACTTGGACAAACAGAACCAAAACCTGTTGTGCTACCATTACACCATAGTCCAAACTTATGTGCTTTCTGTTAAAAAGCGGTGCAAAGATAGAGGTTTGCAAGCAAACCTCCAAATATTTCGTTCACTTTTTTACGTTCTATCGAGAAAATCGTGCGTTATTACTTTGCAATCAGCAAATAATAGTTCTTTTTACCGCGCTGAACAAGCAGATATTTCTCATCGAGCAAGTCAGCAGTTGTGATTACCTGATCAAAAGCTGTTAGTTTCTCTTTGTTCAACGAAACGCCGCCGCCTTGAACCAACTTACGCATCTCACCTTTCGAAGCAAATACAGCCGCATTATCGACGAACAGATCTACTGCCTTCACTCCTTCTGCCAACGCATCACGGGAAATCTCAAATTGAGGTACTCCTTCAAATACAGCCAGCAATGTATCCTCGTCCAATTTGCGCAAAGCATCGGAAGTAGCATTACCAAACAGAATATTGGATGCGTCAACCGCTGCGTTATAATCTTCTTCCGAGTGAACCATCACAGTTACTTCTTTAGCCAGACGTTTCTGAAGGAGACGCAAGTGCGGAGCAGCCTGATGTTCGGCAATCAGTGCTTCAATTTCTTCTTTTTCGATAGAAGTGAAGATTTTGATATAACGCTCGGCATCGGAGTCGCTTACATTCAGCCAGAACTGATAGAATTTATAAGGTGAAGTATAGCGAGGGTCCAACCAGATATTTCCGGATTCTGTCTTACCAAACTTACCGCCGTCAGCTTTTGTAATCAGCGGGCAAGTCAGTGCGAACACCTCTCCCCCATTGGTACGGCGGACCAATTCGGCACCGGTAGTAATGTTTCCCCATTGGTCGGAACCACCCATCTGAAGCTTACAGCCCTTCGTTTCATACAAATGAAGGAAGTCGTATCCTTGAAGCAACTGATAAGTGAACTCGGTAAATGACAATCCATCACGCGCTTCACCATTCAGACGACGTTTTACAGAGTCTTTTGCCATCATATAGTTCACAGTAATGTGCTTACCTACTTCGCGAGCAAAATCGAGAAAAGTGAAATCTTTCATCCAGTCATAATTGTTCACCAGTTCGGCACGGTTAGGCACATCCGACTCGAAGTCGAGGAACTTGGCAAGCTGTTTCTTGATACACTCCTGATTGTGACGCAATGTTTCCTCGTTCAGCAGGTTACGTTCTGCTGATTTTCCGGAAGGGTCTCCAATCATACCTGTAGCGCCACCGATCAGTGCCAACGGCTTATGACCGCAGCGTTGGAAATGACGAAGGATCATCACTCCACAAAGGTGACCAATGTGTAGCGAATCAGCAGTCGGGTCGATACCCAAATAGGCAGTCACCTGCTCTTTGCTTAACAACTCTTCTGTTCCCGGCATGATGTCCTGCAACATGCCACGCCACCTCAATTCTTCTACAAAATTCATCGTATTACTCTATTAATTAGTTGTTTTTATTGTATTTCAATCCCATGTGCGACAAAAGTACGACTCTTTCTCGGAAGATACAACTCTTACGCCCTAAAAAAGACATTTTGGATATTTCGGCGGATCGTCTCACGCAACGCTTCCACTTCTACCCCACGCACTTTGGCTGCCCCGCACAGGATATCTTCAATATCAAGCGAACTGTTGTCCGTTTCCAGAAACAACCGTTCGTCGGGTACTGTCTGCATCGTTTCATCAGGATAATACCCTCCAAAGGAGAGATAAAAACCCTTTTTCAACAACTGCACCGCCTGCTCCGGTTTTCCACGAAAACCATGCCATACCCAAGCTTGTTGGGGACGAAATTCTTTTTTCACGGCCAGCAGTTCATCCGTCGCTCTCACACAGTGGACAATCAACGGCAAGCCATGCTTCTCCGACAACTGAACCTGCTTCTTAAACATTGTCAACTGCAGTTCCATTGGAGCCGCTGCCAGCTTATCCAGCCCGGCCTCTCCTACAGCCACAAACTGCTTATGCTTCAACTGCTTCTGAAGAAAAGCCAATTGTTGATCGGCATTACGTTCTGCCAACTCCCAAGGATGAATACCAGCAGAATAATAATATCCTTTCCTAGCAGAGAACACATTGTTAGACAAAGTATCCACCAAACCCTCGCCCTCATCCAGAAAACCTAAATACTCTTCAAGCATGAGCCCTCTGCCCACCGCCACTTCCGCATTCTTTGCCAAAGGCATATACAATGGAGAGTCCGTTAATAGCGGATAATTGATGATGGATTTTCCTTGGGAGTCAATCTCCTTTTTATGAGTATGAATATCCAAAATATCAGTCACATTCTTTTTCATTTTCTATTTCTCATTTTAATTGTTTCAAGGTACGGGGTCATAGCCGGAGCCACCCCAGGGATGGCATCGCAGAATACGCCGCACAGCGAGGTAAAGCCCCTTTACAGGACCGTGTTTCTTAATTGCTTCGACAGCATAAGCCGAGCAAGTTGGCGTGAACCGACAAGAGGGAGGGGTAAGAGGCGATATACAAACCCGATAAAAATAGATGGGAACAAGCAACAAGAAAGCGAACATCTTCCTTAAAATTCCCGTTACGAATACCCACAGGGCAGATATCCGGGAGTTACGAGGTTTCATGAGGATAGTTTTTCGGAGATGCGCGCAAGCGCTATTTTCATCTTCTCTTCCAGTTCGGCAGTAGCAATAAGCTCGTCCGACAGATAGATAAAGGCAACAGCCAACCGCTGCTCCCGGCGTTGCAATTCGTCCACCAGGAGAAATTTGTTCTTCCGGTAGGCTTCGCGTATCTGACGTTTCACACGGTTGCGTTTCACCGCTCGTTTAAAACGACGTTTCGATACACTGATTAGGATAGAAACAGGAGCCTCTCCCTGCTCGACAGGCATATATACAACGCGTATCGGAAAGATGGAAAACGACTTCGAAGCGCCGCCTTCAAACATCTTTCCGATCAAAATTTTACTATTCAGCCTTTCGGCTTTACACAAAGTATATATACCCACTCTGTTTATTTATTATTTTCTCTGATAAACATGTCAAGTGCAGCAGTCATTGACGGAGCCTGCACCGTAGGAGCTTCAAGATCCAGACGGAGACCTGCATCACGTACAGCCTGTGCGGTAGTAGACCCGAAAGTTCCGATCTTAATCTCTCTTTGATTAAAATCAGGGAAGTTCTTCTTCAGTGAAGTCACTCCGGCAGGGCTGAAGAACACTAACATATCATAATCAAACTCCTCGTCCGATGTAAAGTCGTTGCTTACTGTACGGTACATCACAGCTTCTGTATGCTGAATGTTATTCTTGTCGAGCAAGTTTTTCACATCGTCATTGTGTACGTCCGACATCGGAACAAGATATTTCTCTGTTTTATGCTTTACAATAGAAGGAATCAGGTCCTCAATCTTTCCGGTAGCTCCGAAGGAAATCTTACGCTTGCGGTATTGCACATATTTCTGAATATACAATGCAACAGCTTCCGTCACACAGAAATACTTCATCGTTTCAGGAATGGTCACGCGCAATTCAGTACATAAAGTGAAAAAATGGTCAATAGCATGGCGCGAAGTGAATATGACGGCTGTATGGTCGAGAATCGAAATTTTCTGTTGCCGAAATTCTTTCGCCGAAAGACTTTCAACCTTAATAAACGGTCGGAAATCTATTTTAACGCCATACTTTTCAGCTATGTCGTAATAGGGAGATTTCTCTGAGGCAGGCTTAGGCTGCGACACTAGTACTTTTTTAATTTTCAACGTCCTAAAATTTTATTAGCAAAATATTGTTCATTTGAATCATACCTTGATAGAGTAGCAGACAAGGTACTATTTCAAGTGCGCAAAAGTACAAAATTAATAGGAAAAGCCCGCTGAGTTGATGAAAAAAAAGCTTTATCCACTTATAAAACATCAATATTTTAGTGAAAATTAAAATAATAGACCCAATTATGACCAAATTTGTGAGACTCAAGTCAAAATAAACAAGAAAAAGAACGAACGGGAAGAGGGCAAATCCGACATAATATATGAGCGCAGAATAGGATTCCAACCACATATTTGTCTTATTTTTATCAAAAAAAGTCCACCCAAGAAACATATAAAGCAACCATTTTAGCAAGAAATAAGCAAGGCAGAATCCAACATAGATACCCAGCAAAAGGAGGGGGGATACATGGTTCATCAAGGCAGGGCATGTATCATGAAAATAATTGAAAAATGTAATACCTGACAAAACACAAGTCTGCAACACAAGCACAAGGAGATAGCGCACATCGGCCGCTGTAGAACTATCAAAAATACTCGCCCGCTCACGGTGCAGCATAAAGTCTTTCACTTGTTGGGAAAGAAATTTCTTTCCGCGTGCCAAGGCTATGGAGGAAAGTAAGAAGCAAGCCAGCAAGGTCAACGCAATGGCGTCGTCCGTGCGGGGAGAGTAGGAGATAGGTGTCCCCTCAAAGCCGGGATCAACTTCTTGCACGGCATGAAGATCAGCCAATTGCAGACTATCAGTGTCCGCCTTTGCCGGACTAGTCTGTTCCTGCCGGAGAAGGGACAGCGTATCCGCACTCTGGAAACTTAGTGTGTCGCCCATCATATCGCTGCAAATTTACGAATGGAAATGTCCCATACAGGAGTTTCATAAAGCAATTGAACCGCTTCTTCCGGCGTCTGTGCCACTTTCCATATATCACCGTGCTGCCGGCGCATAAAGTTCTCATCAATAGCCTTTTCAAGCATTTCGAGGAGTGGATCGAAGAATCCGTTTATATTGAGGATTACAATCGGATTGAGATATAATCCCAATTGTTTCCAGGTAATGATTTCCAGCAACTCTTCAAGGGTACCGCATCCACCGGGCAAAGCAATGATGCCATCACTCAAATCTGCCATCTTCTGTTTGCGTTCGTGCATGGATTCTACTTCAATCAGTTCTGTCAATCCCGTATGATGCCAGTTTTGTTCTACCATAAAATGAGGAATCACACCTGTCACCTCACCACCATTTTTCAACACTGCATCTGCCACAGAACACATCAGGCCAATACTTCCGGCACCGTTTATCAAACGGATATGGTGTCCGGCAAGCAGACGGCCGAGAGTCTCGGCTGCTTGAAAGTAAACAGCATCTATCTTGGTACTGGAAGCGCTATATACACATACGGAATTTATCTGATTCATCTTCATCACTATCCATTATTATATCGAGAAGGCAAAATTACAGAAAATCTCTGGAATAACCTCGAAAAACGGGAGAAATGGCGCTAAACGACTTAATATCAGAGTTGTTACGGTGTCAAATAATGACAAGCCGAAGAATCGGAAAACGCAAAGAAAAGCGGATTTAAGAAGAAGAATGGTTTGCAAATCAT
>CAPYSS010000080.1:0-5476 GCA_948742525.1 Bacteroides caecimuris
GAATCTAACTTTTGTTTAACTTAACAATTAAAGTATGAAAAGCAACAAAAAAGGTAATCACCTGTACGCCTGTAAGGATACTATCCGACGGCTATTTTTCTTCACTTTGTTCTCCCTTTTAATAGTTGGAACCTATGCCCAGAATAAAACGGTCACAGGTACAGTCATTGATTTTACAGGAGAGCCAGTTATCGGTGCCAGTGTATTGGTCAATGGCACAACCAATGGTACTATAACAGATTTGAATGGTAAATTTACCCTCTCTAATGTACCGACTAAAGGTATGATAACAGTTACTTATATAGGATATAAGAAACAAGAAATTTCTGTCGCAGGAAATACTAATTTCAAGATTACGCTTCAAGAAGATTCGGAAACGTTGGATGAAGTAGTAGTTGTGGGATATGGCGTTCAGAAAAAAAGCGATGTGACCGGTGCTATGGCGCGGGTTGGAGAAAAAGAACTGAAAGCAATGCCTGTTAAGAATGCCCTAGAAGGAATGCAAGGAAAAACAGCAGGTGTGGACATCACTTCCAGCCAACGCCCCGGTGAAGTAGGAAATATCAATATTCGCGGACAACGCTCTATCAATGCCGAACAAGGACCGTTGTATGTTGTTGACGGCATGGTTATTCAAAACGGCGGTATTGAAAATATCAACCCTTCCGATATTGAAGCTATTGATATTCTGAAAGATGCTTCGGCTACGGCAATCTACGGTTCGCGTGGTGCCAACGGTGTCATCCTTGTCACTACCAAGAAAGGAAAACAAGGAAAAGTTACTTTGAACTATTCCGGTACTGTCACCTTTGAAACATTGCATGACGTAACAGAAATGATGTCTGCATCCGAATGGCTGGACTATGCCCGTGTAGCTAAATATAATGCCGGCTCCTATGCATCCGCCACTCCGACGTACGAAGCGGATAAAGCAGCCTTTGGAAGTGTAGCCGCTTCTTGGAAAAATATCGACCAAGCATGGTCAAACGGTAATTACGACCCTTCAAAAGTAGGTTCTTACGACTGGGCTTCCCATGGCAAGCAAACCGGAATTACCCATGAACATACATTAAGCGCATCCGGCGGTTCGGATAAGTTCCAAGGTTATGCTTCATTCGGCTATATGGATCAGAAAGGTACACAACCCGGTCAGGCTTATGAACGCTATACCTTAAAGACTTCATTTGACTCAAACCCGGTAGAATGGTTCAAAATGGGAACTTCCATCAACGCTTCCTACTCTACTCAGGACTACGGCTATAGTTTCTCTAAATCCGTAACCGGTTCCGGTGATTTCTACAGCGCATTGAGAAGCATGCTTCCATGGACAATGCCTTATGATGAAAACAATGAATACATCCGCAATCCGAATGGTGATGTCAATATCATCAATCCTATTCGTGAACTGGATTATAACACCAATCAGCGTCGTACCTTCCGTGCATCAGCCAGCATGTATTCACAAATTGACTTCGGCAAAATATGGAAACCGTTGGAAGGCTTGTCCTACCGTATCCAGTTCGGTCCTGAATTTCAGTTCTATACATTGGGAATTGCCAACGCAGCCGACGGTATCAATGGCGACGGAAACAACGGCGCACAATATAAAAACGAACAGAAACGTGCATGGACATTAGATAACCTGATCTATTACAACAAGACATTAGGCCAGCATAATCTAGGGTTGACATTGATGCAATCCGCATCGGCTTACCATTACGAAATGGGAGATATGAGAGCTACCAATGTTGCGTCGGCAGATGAGTTGTGGTATAATATGAGTTCTGCCGGTACACTGAAAACTTTTGGTACCGGTCTGACAGAGACTCAAATGGCATCTTATATGGTTCGTCTGAACTATGGTTATAAAGACAAGTACTTATTAACAGCATCTATGCGTTGGGACGGTGCTTCTCAGTTGGCCGAAGGACACAAATGGGCAAGCTTCCCTTCTGCTGCCCTTGCATGGAGAATGGACCAGGAAGATTTCTTGAAAGATGTCAGCTGGCTTAATCAGTTGAAACTCCGTTTAGGTGTCGGTGTCACAGGTAATGCAGCTATCCAAGCCTATGCTACTAAAGGAGCAATCACCGGCCTATATTACAACTGGGGACAAAATGATTCTTCATTAGGTTATGTGCCTTCGGATCCATCACAGAAAACACCAGCTAAAATGGCGAACTCAACTTTAGGCTGGGAAAGAACGACCCAATACAATGTCGGTGTTGATTATGGCTTCTTTAACAACCGTCTCACCGGTAGCATTGACGCATACAAGACCAAGACGAACGATTTGCTGTTGGAAATGACTATTCCTTCATTGACCGGTTACGTTTCCACTTATTCGAATGTAGGTAAGACATCCGGTTGGGGTATCGACCTGCAAATAAACGCAATCCCGGTACAACTGAAAGATTTCTCATGGAGTACAACCCTGACATGGTCTATGGATAGAAACCGGATTGACCAGCTATCTAACGGCAGAACGGAAGATGTAAACAACAAATGGTTTGTAGGAGAAGAAATCGGCGTTTATTATGACTGGGTATATGACGGTATCTGGAAAACGGAAGAAGCCGAAGAAGCTGCCAAATACGGACGTAAGCCGGGACAAATCAAAGTGGCAGACTTGAATAAGGACGATAAGATAGATGCTAATGACGATAAAAAGGTGGTAGGTTATGTACGTCCTCGCTGGACAGGCGGTTGGAGCAACACCTTCAATTACAAGAACTTTGAACTATCTTTCTTCATTCTGTCACGCTGGGGATTCACCGTACCACAAGGTGCTGTCACACTTGACGGCCGCTATATGCAACGCAAGGTTGATTACTGGGTAGCAGGAACAAATGAAAATGCAAGATACTACTCACCGGGCTCTAACGGTGAAGGAGCAGATACTTACAACAGTGCCATGAATTACCAGGACGGTTCGTATATCAAAGTGCGTAACATTTCATTAGGTTACAACTTTACTCCGCAACAATTGGGCAAACTGGGTATCAATAACCTGAAATTATATGTTCAGGCAATGAATCCATTCAATATCTATAAAGCGTGTGATTTTCTGGATACCGATTTAGTGAACTATGACAACAATACCAGAACGTTCGGTTCACCCACTACTTTAAAGAGTTTTGTCATTGGTGTCAATATCGGATTCTAATAAACAATTAAAAGTAAGAACATTATGAAAATAAATAAAGTATTATTCGCAGCTATACTAACCAGCGTTATGAGTGGTTCGTTCACTTCGTGCAGCGAATCATTCCTTGACGAAGAATTAAAGACCCAATATAGTACCGACCGTTTCAAGACACAGGAAGGCCTTGATGAATTAGTAACCGGAGCTTATCAAAAGTTGAAATTCAAATTCAATTATATCTGGGGAATCCAATGTTATAACATGGGAGTGGACGAATTTACCGATGCCAACAATGTGATACCGGCATGGAATCATTACAGCCAGGACTTGAATTCTTCAGAAACTGCTGCTAACCAACCGATATGGGACAACTATTACGGATTGGTTGAACCCGCCAATATACTTCTCCAGAACTTGCCGCAGTATTACAATACAAGTTCGCCTACCTATAACACCCGTTTGGGAGAAGCCTATTTCCTCAGAGCTTATGCCTATTTCGAACTGGTGAAACAATTCGGTGGCGTACCCTTGAAACTGGAACCTTCTACAAGTGCGGAAACTTACTTCACACGCAACTCGGAAGAGGAAATATACACTCAGGTAATATCCGACTTTGGAGAAGCATACCGATTGCTGCCGGAACAAGGAGAATCTGTCGGACGTATCAATAAATACGCAGCCGCCCATTTCCTGGCAAAAGCACATCTGTTCCGTGCTTCCGAATTGTATAGCAGTTGGAACGGGAATTATGTATCTTCCGATTTGGACGCAGTTATCCAGTATGGTTCAGAAGTGGTAGACGCACATCCATTGTGCGATGACTATGTGGAATTATGGGATTACCAGCAGCCGAACGGTGCAAACGAAAAAGTCAGCGAAGTAATTCTGGCTGCCCAATTCTCTAATGACGAAGCAACATGGGGACGTTTTGCAAACCAAATGCATCTTTATTATCCGTCTGTATATCAAGACCTCAGTGGTTGTAAGCGTGACATTTCCGGCGGACGTGAGTTCTCGTATGTCAGTGCAACAGAATATACCATGCAAGTGTTCGACCGTGTCAACGACTCCCGTTTCTGGAAATCATTCATCACTTGTTATGGAGCCAACGAAACCAAAAGTGCCCCGGAATGGACAGAAGAAGATATGCCATACGCTCCGGCAGGTGTCAACAAAGGTGACAAACGTTTCAGAGGTGGTGAGCTAGGTCTAAAATACATCGTCAACAATCCGGGTGACAACCGATATGAAGAATATCCTAACGCTCCGGCATATACAGTATTGAAAGACGGAAAGATGTGTAACACATATACTTATGTACGTTATTTCAAAGGACAATCCCATAGCTGGAACCTAAATGAAAATGAAAAGACCGGCAACTATTACAATATTATCCCGCACAAGCGTTCGGTCGCTTTGTCTAAATTCCGTGACGGTTACCGCGTTTCTATCGCTTCACAATTTGGTACTCGCGACGCTATCATTGCCCGTTCGGCTGATGATGTGTTAATGGTTGCCGAGGCTTATATCCGCAAAGGTGAAGCTAGTTATGATAAAGCTATCGAGTGGATTAATAAGTTACGAGACCGTGCCGGCTATGCTGACAAGGAAGACCGCAGCAAGAATGTAGACGGTGGACAAGCCTACAAGAACAATCCTTACTGTTCAGGAAAAGGTGGCGGTCACTCTGACGAAGGTGCCATCTATTGGGACAAAAATACATACTATGAATCCAATAATATGGAAGGTGCAGAGACTACGGCCTCAACCAAATCAGCTATGAAACTGAATAGCGTGGCAGACGTTTATAATTCTACAGTTGACACTCCTATTTATAATGAATTAGGTTGTACGTCCAATGCCGAAAAGATGATGTGTTTCTTATTAAACGAACGTACCCGCGAACTTTGCGGTGAATTGCAACGTTGGGAAGATTTAGCCCGTACCAAAACATTGGATACTCGCTGGCATAAATTCAACGACGGTGCTACCCGGGGTATTGGCGAATTCAATCCAAGCAAACATTATTATCGTCCAATTCCACAGGCATTCTTAGACGGTATTACAAATGCAAATGGTTCTGCATTAAACAATGAGGAAAAGAAAGCAATGCAGAATCCCGGATATTAATCTTAAATAGATATTGTCGATATTGCCACTTATGCTTCTTGAATAAGACTTTATAATCAAGAAGTATAAGTGGCAATTCTTTTGTTGATTTCTAATAAAAACAATAGCACCCTACAAATAGAATCTTCGTAAGATAAGTTCCACCAGTTTCACCTTATAGCTGAAACATCGATGAATAAGGAGATAGCGGGTGAAAGCGTA
>CAPYSS010000081.1:0-5433 GCA_948742525.1 Bacteroides caecimuris
CATAAATGATTTTTCACGCATGGCGGTTATCTCGGCTTCCCTGCTTTGTAAATCAGATTGTACCTTCTTTTCGATTTGGCAAATCAATCCTCGCAGTTGTCTGTTAAGTTCGGCATTACGAGCCGCAAGACTGTCGGCTTGTTCCGACAACCGACGGCTTTGTGCTTTCTGTTCGCTGACCATGTTTCTATCGGGAGAACGAAGCGTAGTCGTTGTTGTCAATGGCTTCGTTTTCTCTTTTTTACCGAATATGCCCAAGAATCCTTTGCGCTTCGGTTTCTTGGGCTGTTCCTGCACAATCTTCTGCACAATCACCGGTTCTTGGCTGGCTATCTTCCTGTTGATGGATTGTTGCTCATCCATTAACCGGACAATCTGGAATATCTGCCGTTCCTTATACTCCAAAAGACTGCGCACGCTGTCAACACGCTCAATTTTGTGAGTTACATTGAAACTGCATAATATACTGTCCAATGCAATACGTTGGGCATGGTAATTCTCCAAATCTGTTTCGTCCCAATCCAATATAGTTTCTCCCAACAAAGAGAACTCTATCAGTCGGATATGAATACGGTTTACATCCTTCCTGAATTCATTTATACGTCGATTGCCAACCTCCAATGCTTCCACTTCCTGCCATTCATGATGCCAAGTGTAGGCAATACATCCGATTAACAATGCAATAAGTGTATAGCCGAAAGCGACCGCTTTCTGAAGATGTTTCACTGTATGTTTACATCTATGATATTGACAGAAAAAAATTAATTATTTTGTTTTTCCAATTTTTGCAAATCCATTTGCATAGTTTCCTATAATATTGTGATTATCATCACAAATATATCCATTGAAGTAATATCCTATGAGTATTTTATTTTCGGTGAAAATATAGCCATTGGAATAGTTTCCAATCATTTTACCCTGGGTGTTAAATACATATCCATTTCGATAGGTAATCAGAGAAGTTTTATATGAGCATGAGTATAAGCATAAAACACTCAGAGTTAGCAACAATGTCCTCATATCATTTTTGAATTAGTATCTGAATCTTGATGTATCTATTCCTTTTATCTCCTTTTTCTTATATCCGCCAAAACAATAACTGAAATGCAAAGTAAATGAACGTGAATAAAATCCGCTGTTCATATCCAAGTGTTGCCCCTTAAAGCGGACTTTTGTTGCAGGCATTCCTGTATCAAATATGTCATTGCAACGGGCTGATAAACTCAATTTGTCATTTGCAAAATTCCATTTTAATCCGGCAGTGAGATTAAAAATAGATTCTATATCAAATGTCCCTTGTATGACAGGAGTCTGTACATTCCCTATCAACTCGAAAGATAAATTCTTGTTTACTTTAAACGTGTTATCCAATGTGCCGCTAAATACCCATTTCCTCCGATTGAAAGGAATGTCGAAAAAATCATCACAGCGTTGGTGCATTTGCATTCCGACTAAGGAGAATCGGGAATCCAGCCAGTTTCCTGCTTTAAAGGGTACTATGATATTTGCTCCCCATAGCTGCATATAGTTCCAGTTTGTATTTTTATAGATCAGTGCCAGCCTGTCGGTAGATTGATAGGCGGCTTGTGTGAAATAATCCGATGTATGCGTGAAAAACAGACTGAAAATATACTTCTTCATGAAGATATAACTTCCATTCAGATTATAATTCGTCATCGGCTTCAAATTCGGTGTACCCCACAATTCTGTATATCCATTAAGATAACTGACGGAAGACTGCATATCCCAATAACTTGGATAGGTTTTATCCGTAGATAATGACAATTGAAACAGATGTTCCGGTGTTTTAAAATAGGTCAATGATGCTTGTGGAAAGACTGCCCATTTATGATAATTGCCAATCGTATAATACTCTCCTGTAGCAGAAACGGATAAAGATGTACCTGTTGCATAGTTTTTGCTCAACGACACATAAAAACTGGCAGTTTGTTCTCTCAGATTGGAATATGTATTTTGTGTTTGAATGTCACCTGTCACTTTATCGTAAGTTTGGAAATCAAGATCTTTGGCAAATCGATAGGAAACTCCATAACCCAAATTCCATCCTTTGGATAAAGAGTGTTTCCCGTCTACATAAATAGAATAGCGGTCTATCTTTTGTCCGCCAACCATAGAGAAACTACTCTGATTTCCATTTTGATAATCAGTATGTAAACATTGATTATTATTGGAAGTATAATAGGTATAGTCACCTCCTATTTCAAGACCGAATCCTGAATGATATTGCAATGTGACATTGTGCATTTGATTGTCAATATATTTATCAACATTACCGGTTTGGTAATTGCCTGATGTCCGGCTGTTATTATATTGGTCAGGGGTATAACTACCTGTGTAGGCAATATTGATATTGTTTTTATCGTTGAAATTATATTCAAAAGCGGCTCTAAGGTCATGCTTCCAATACTTGCTGCGCAACTGTTCATTTTGTGTGATAGAATGGAGTTCTTCTTTTAGCGTATGCTTGGAATCAAGGTCTATGTACTCCATTTTTTTTACGTTATTTACTCCATACATTACATCAAAAGCCATTTTAGGAGTTGACAACCGAAAGTTCCCGTTCATTCCCCCGTCATTGAAGTATTGGTTTTTATAGTCAGCACTTATCTCACCCTGAAAAGAGTAGTCGTTTGAACGCTTTAAAACAACATTAATAGCCGCGCCCCGTACATGATATTCAGGAGGCGCACTGTACATCACTTCCACTTTTTCCACACGATTAACCGGAGTATTGCGCAAAATCGTTTCAAGTTGTCCGGCATCCATTGTTGTTGGTTTGCCATTTAGAATAATCGTCAGTTTCCCGGCTCCTGCCAAAGTCAGTATTCCTCTCTCTTCTTGTACTCCCGGTATCTTTGTCAATGCTTCATAAGCATTGTTTACAAGTTGATTTTGGGTAAGGACAGCAAGATTATACCCTAAAAGTCCATTCTTCACTTTAACAAAAGGACGTTCTGCCTTTATAATAATTTCATCCAAAGCATAGTCTTTAGGTTGAAGTTGAATAGTTCCGACATCATTTCCCTTACCTGCCATTTGTTTGGTTTCATATAAAATGTGTTGTATTATCAAACGGTATTCTTCCTGTTGGCTATTAAAAACGAATATACCGTCAGTATTAGAGATGGATGCGGCTATATAGGTCGAATCCATCGCTTGCAGAATAATAGTCGCTCCGTCTATCGGTAGTTGTTCGGCATCTATTATTTTACCGCTAATCATTTGCCCATAAACAGTCGTTTGGGAGCAAACGAACGATAGGAAGAAAAATGTAAGTACTTTAATTTTGCGTAACTGCATCATACGAATTCAGTTGATTACAAGAAATCTATCAATCCAATATGTATTTCGGAATGGATACAAAGCTTATTATTCCTCTTATTCGATAGTCTGTATCAGGAACGGTCAATATCATAGTCATATCTATGGGAGCAGGTGATTTGGTCAAAGCATTGTTTATAAGCCTTTCCCAATCGACGCCTAAGTAGGCTTGAATGACTTGTAGCACGTACGAAGAACTGGCTTCTTCGCCATACAGTTCTATTTGGAAATCATAGAACTTCGACGCAGTAGTTCCAGCATCAGCGGGATTGTGTTTGTATAAGCGTAAGTTGGGAATAGCGTATTTAGTGGGTGCCGCACCTGTGTCGGCATTCTGCGTGATGAAGAACTCGTAACCGCTGTCTTTTAGTATAGGCTTGTTATATATGTTATCTTGGTCGAACAGATAGTAGTCCTGAGCTTGATTGTTCACTAAAAAGAGTGTGGTGCCTGCCGGCAATATCGGGTAGTTGCTGTCATTGATAACGTATGCAAGGTAGCAATCTGTTACTTTCACTTCAATAGTTTCTTTATCTCCTGTCACATTGTCTATAATGGACAGCATGGTACTTCCTTTCTGTTTTCCGAACAAAGAGACAACACCTCCCGGCTTGTCTGCATATAACTTGCCATTATAAGTGGCTTGCAAAATATTTTCATCTTCTATCGCCAAACTAATATCCCCACTACCATTTGTTATGTAGATGCTGTTAGTTTCTTGTCCTAATCTTACCTCATAGTAAGTATCTCCAAGACAGAACGGAGTAATCGCTTCATTTTCGTTATTATCATCACTGCAACTTGTCAGTGACCATATGCTTAGCAGCAATGCTATATGCCAGAATTTAAGTTGGTTCATATTACTTTTTTTGGTTGTTATAATCAGTGCAAAGTTACGGGCATTAAACGAAACAACTCTCAAACTAAGTTGAGAGTTGCACAGAAGGGTATTTTTTCGGAGATGCTATTTCTCTCCAAAAGTAATCTCCTTGCGAATACGGCTAAGATATGTTGGCGTTATTTGCAGATAAGATGCCAATTCTTTAAGTGTGATGTTTTGCAGTATATCAGGGCAACACCTTAATAAATGGATATAATGTTCCTTTGCAGACAGACGATACATATTCAGAAAACTATCGTATGCCTGAATGAAAAATCCGTCCGATATAGCACTATGCAGCTTAGGTTCTTTCTCGAATAGTTCATCCACAATGTTTCGGTTACATACATAAACTTCAGAATCCTTTGCCGCTATAATATCTGCTGCAACAGGAGTATTCATCACCAGACTTGAATAATCACCTATCGGAGTATCACAAAATGAAAATCCGGTAATATGAATATTACCCTCTGAGTCTATCACAGAATACTTGAAATATCCGTGTTTAATGAATCCCCATACACATTTTGTGGTTTCTCCACGATGAAGAAAATATTCACCTTTTTTGTATGAGCGTAACTTACCCTCTTTGGTGCATAGTTCGCGCCAAAAGTTCAAATCAATTTTATCTATATAGAGATTGAATTTATCCATATAATAGTCTGTATGACATCTATTTGCAAAGGTAGTGATTTTATTTCAAACTATCTATAACATAACATGTAAATGAAGCCATTCAGACTACAATTCACTCTAAATGGCTTCTTGGGACTATTAAAATTTTACATTTTCATTCCTATCGGTCGGTTCTCATCCTTGACATACAGCCCCGGACGCACGATTGTGACATGGTCGGCAATGAAATTGCCCGTGGGAATTCGTTCACTTGCCGGACTGCTTATCAAAGGAGCATTATGCCATGGAATCGTCCCATCTTTGTTGCCACTTAGCCTCCATCTCCCTCGAAAGCTCCACAATCTCCCGGCTCAGTTTCACGAGGTCGATGGTACACTTCTCCAGCTTGTAGAGCAACACCATCGCCTTTTTCTCCGAAAAGTGGATGCGCAGCTCTTTAACGACCTGATTGTAGTTCGTGCCTATGCAGCGGAACTGGACATGGAAATCCGACAGCTTGGTGTAGTAGTCCAGCATCGTCTTGTCCACCTTCAGCACCTTGAACTTCTGCCCGAAGAAATGCGCCTTGAGAAAGA
>CAPYSS010000082.1:0-5160 GCA_948742525.1 Bacteroides caecimuris
GTGATCCGCCTGGGGTTGGCGAATCTTATGCTTTGCATTGATAATCAAGTTGTTGGCATTGCTCTTCCTGTGGTGTACACGTTACGCACACGACAGTGTTTCAATGTTCTTCGTCATTTTTCATCCGATAGTGCAAATTTAATCATTTTCCGCGATGTACACGCTATCCTAAATGTTAAAGTTTCTGCAATCGGAATCAGCACATTAGCCGTTCTGCCGCTGTCAAATCTCAATTATCTTGTCTCTCTTGAAATCTCCATGCTCGTTTGAGAACACATAGCCGAGTTGATTGCTGACGCATTTCACGCCTCCAATCTCCCGGTCAATGTTTCGGTGTGAATGGCCGTAAATCCAATAGTCAATAGGCAGAGATTCCATCATACCGTTCAAGTCGGATGTGAAGGCACCGTTGATAAGACTTCCTTTGAACTCCTCTGCCATAAGGTCGAATGACGGCACATGATGGGTGACGACAATCTTTGTTCGGGCGTTGCTATGTTCAACACTCTTTCTGATAAACTCCACACATTTGTTGTGTTCATCATTGAATCTGTTCCATGACAGTCTATGGTCACCATCCCGAATCGCTCTGAAATCGGCAACGCCATGTTCCGTGAAATAAGCGTCGGAGGGTGGGATATGTGCCCAAAGTGTTGAGACTATCAAGTCGGTTTCACCGTCAAGTGAGATTACAGAGTTATAATAAGCCTTGACATTTGCGCGTATATCCAATGTCCAGCCCTCGTATAGTTCATTTATATCAAAACTGCGGTACAGTTCATGATTTCCGGGGACAACAATAGTCTGATTGAAGTTGCGGCTGCACCAATCCCAGAATGGATGTTCGGAATACAACTCAGTGCCGAGATAGGCAATATCTCCGGCAAGCACAAGAATATCGCCTGTCGGGATTATCGGATTTTCAAGAAACCAATCGACATTTTCCTTGAACTCCAGATGCAGGTCGGAAGCGTACTGGATTTTCATCATTCGGCGGCAATGTAGAATGTAGGCAATGTTTCAAGATACAGACGGAGAGTTTCCTCATTGGCACGCATCGCATCGCTCAGTGACTGATTGGGCAAAGAGGCTAACAGTTGCTCTGAAAATTCATTGACGGTATCAATCACTTCCTGATTCACCTCTGTATTTTCTCCCGGTACCATAGTGGCAACGAGTTTAAGCACATCATTACGGTGTTTCAGAATGTCTTTGGTGTTGACATGATGCCCGCTTGCTTTTTCTGCAAGCAGATTCAGATAGGCACGAGCTTTCAATGCGGCCAACGCTACGGGTGAGGCATATCTCAATCCATTGCTCACAAATGAATTGTTGACAGTCAATCGGTAATATGGTTCATCAAGGATGATAGCTGACAGACTCGAAACCTCACCGTCAATCGGCAATGGCTCCGTATGGGCCGCGTTTGTGAATATCTCATTATGTCGGGATAACAGTTCTATTTTTACCGGATAACCCACGGTACCATTGTCAAAGCTGTAAAGCACATACCTCGGAGTGTTGTCATCATTCTTTCTTACTCCCGGTCGGTAACCTCCGGCAGCTATGAATTGCCAGAAGGCATTGGCAAAATCTGCGGTCATATTCTCGACAATGATAATAATGTCAATATCGAGTGTCGGACGCGGGCGCATTGCTGTTCCGGCCAAGACTTCATCGCAGGCTGTGCCTCCGATAATCACAAAGTTGTCAGAGAAGTCGGCAAACGCTTCCCTGAATTTTTCAAGTCCTCCTACCATTTTATTTCGTTCATCATTATTTCAATTTCTTTCTCAACCCGTGGGTCTTTATCACCTTTCAATGTCAGATACAATGACAGTTTATCCACATAGCCGGAAGTGCCTAACGGCGGATACTTCCATATCTCGATGCGCTGGATGTCCTCAAAAGAGTGCAATTCGGGTATGGATGATTTGTGTTCACGCACCCACTCCGCAGTCAAAACTCTTGTCGGGACATCTTCCGGGGCAAGCATAGAGTAATGTGACAGAGCTGAAATCCCACCAATATCTCCTTCGGGAAATACATCTGATGTATATTCTATGCTTTTGATTGGATCAATCAGATTAGTTGACACATTATCCCAAAGTTCTTTTCCTGACAGCTCAAACACAAGTTTCTTATTCCTGCTGCCTTCCAGACAAACCAATCCCAATGCTTCAAGTTGCTTTATGGATTTGGCGATTGTCTTATATTTATAAGGTACTTTATCCTCCAACTCTTTAAGCGACAATCCGTCAAGGTTCTCAATCTGTAGATGATAAAGAAGAATATATTGGGTTGACGGATAAAACAATTCCTTAATCTCGCTTTTTGTTGACCGCCTGTTGATAATCAATGTCGGCACAAATGCAAATTTGTCGGCTACGACAAAATACACTCCTTGCTCCACCAGCCGGTCACGCTCATAAGTCAATAAATTGTCAAAGTAGAATACCGCCGGAATATGCTTGACACTTTCAATTCTTTCCGAAATCTTACGACGCTGCACATTGGTATAATCCACTTCTCCTTTGGCCACAAGCAAAAGCATAACCTGCCCATTGAACTCAAACTGCATTATATTGAAATTTGCAATGAGTTCAAGCCATAGACCTTTTTTGTCTTGAATGGATAGTTCTTTAAGCTCTATCCGCTGTCCGGCGATTGTTATCTCTTTCATGTTCTCCAAATATTTTGCATTATTCTCCAATACACGGAGAACAATGCAAAATTACGGAGAATAATCGGATTTTACAAATATATAAGGACTCAATTTATTTACAGGCTCATTAACTAACTCCAGAATGGTGCGCCGATTGGGGGGCTTTGTCTGCGGCTATGATGTAAGCCGGGAAGGTTCTAATGTTGACGATTAAGATGACTTTATGATTTTGTCCATGTATCAATTACTGTAAATGGCATAAACTTGTTTTTAAGCCTATCAAACGCATTGTCCTTTAATACATAAGAATCACAGTTGAGGGCGTCTGAGCCTTTTTCAATAACTGCTTTTTTTATTTCACATTCATAGCTATCATTTTCCTCATTATAACAATAATGCTCGCAAAGGTAACAGTTAGGAAATCGCAAACCTCTCTCGGCCGCCATCATCAATCCATAAAGGTTGAGATACCAATTAAATTCTTCCGGAATATCCGCAGTAAGTTCAAATAAAGAACTCGAATGATGGTCAGTTATAGATTGACAATCTATCTCTTTACAGAATGTTTTTCCGCTCCTGTACAGAATGAATTTTCGGAGGAAAAGCATCGGCTCTATTGCGTCTCCTTCATCTTTTCTAATCAGATTCTTGAATCCGTAATATCTTACTTTTTCTGAAGGTTCGATGTCGTGAGATATGATATATTCGATGTCTTCTTCCGAAGATACGTCGAATTCTATGATTTGAGCATTAGACGTTTTCTTTTTGTCAGTACATCCGTGTGAAACTTTTATTTCAATTAAGATACGTCGAGACGGATTTGACTCTTTTGATAACAGTAAATCTGCACGGTAGATGCCGTTGGATTCTTTTACCGTGGATTCAATAGAACATGTGTCAAACAGTGTTTTAAGGTCACAAGATTTATTTATGACCTGACTACAATTATCATGTATCAAAGCACATGACTCATGATGCTTACATCTGATTATTTGTTGGTAATGTAATATTATAGACTCTGATTCATCAAACCACTGTTTCAGTCGTAGTTTTGCATATCCATGTAGATATGTCTCATAAGAGCAGTTCTTTTGAGTTTCATTGGCATATCTCCAATCATGGGCAAAGTGCCATGCACGAATATTGCCACATCGTTTAAGCATTCGACAACCACAATGAGGACAATAATATTCTTCAGAATTATAATGGGCCTCCTTGATATGAAATAATACGCCCTTATGGGAAACAGCGTAATGCTGTTCCCTGCGAAATTCCTTTTCCATAAGATTCAGACTTACAAATCCACGAAATCCACCTTTTTACCTAAGGCAGTAGCTATTTTTGCTAAAATGTCTAATCCAACGGAATATTTACCATTCTCTATTCTGCTAAGATTGGCTGCATCAATGCCGGCTAACTTCGCCAAGTCACGAGCTTCCATTCCTCGCTCTTCACGAATTTCACGGATACGAACCCCGATTCTCGCACGATCAGTATGGCGTGTTCCCGTGCTGATACCGAGCACATTTCCAATGCCGAATTGCATTGCTTCACGCCAAATGTTTTGAACCATTCCCTCTTTGTCAAGAGAAAAGTTTTTATCAAATAGTACTTCGAGCCAATGCAACTCATAATTACGAGTTTCTTCATTAAGCAAAGCTCCTATCTGACAATAAACAGTGAACACTTCTCCGTCTGGAGCAGTGACCTCAACTTCCTTTCTGTTGATTATCTGAGCTGAAGACTCAGTCGGGAAGTCCAGAAATTTTTTAATATCTTTATTCATAGTTTGTAATGCCGTATTTTTAGTGTTGTCGCCACTTCTAATGAATATGTGCGCAAAGATAGTGATAATTTTCGTGATTGGCAAATACAACAATCGGAAATTTATAAATACATCATTCCATGACTGTGGCTTAAAGTCATCGCAAAACTCCAGAGAGGCGCGACGGCTGAGGCTTGTCATCGCATAGCGAAACATTGTAAGGTAATGGCAATGCCGTCAGCGGCGTTTGCCGGAGGCTGCTCTACCGCCGACCGCATTACCTGAGGATGAGAGCGGGCTAAACACCGAGTTGCTGAACGCCGGAGCCGGAGCTACGCCAATCCTGCTCTTGCTTATCTGCAACTCCGTGTTCTTAACGCCCGCTCCTTTGCTTGTTTCATTTAGCCGTCGTGCCACTCTTCCGTTGTCTGCACTCCACTATGCGAAAGAACGTGACGGCCTCCGTACATTACGGCAAGCCTCCATTTTCTGATTCCGTCACATACATTCGCCTTTCCGGAAGTGTGGCATTTCAAATTTCATATACAGAGAAACACTTCGACTGATTTTTCAGAAAAGCATTTCCGTATGTCGGTCATTCTGTGTCTCCAAAGAGGCACTTCGGCTCTATGTTTATTCGGCAATTTCAGCATAATGCAATCATCTTTGGAAAGTATATTCGCTCGTGATGGAATAACGTGCCGGGAACGGGCTATTCTTTTGCCGCCTG
>CAPYSS010000083.1:0-4895 GCA_948742525.1 Bacteroides caecimuris
GAAGAAAAGCCAGTTCAGGCTTGTCTATTTTGATATGGGCATCAAAATAGTTCGCGGTGTTGAGAGCATGGGGAACCTTGATAATTGTATCTTCAAGGAAATCGCTGATTGTAAGATATGGATGGATGGAGCCCTCAAATGGTAACTGTCGTCTTGATAACTCTGGTTCAGTTTCCTTATAATTTGCTCTATTGGTGTTACCCCATTTGCCTGTCGTATATTGTAACTGGCTATAACGGTTGCCGGCCTCAATAGGCAGAACCAAAGGAAGATTTTCAGACTGTTTAGAGGTCTTGATTACAAAATCGCTTGAAGTTGAAACAGGACGATGAGCCTTCTTATAGAGCGTATAGCCTAATACCTCTACAAGATCATTCTGCTGAATATCCTTTACCTCTATAGAATCAAAATCTTCGAGAGCGATGGCACTTACGCTATTCAACTCATTCTTCTTATTTTGATCCTCAATTGCTTTATACGTTGCATTTAGATACGCCTCAACTTCAGGAAATAGTCCTGCAAAATTGGAAATACTCTTTCGTAGAGCAAACAAATATTTGATAAACTCAAAATCACGCTTGTATAGTGGCTGATACTCACTGTCAAACGGCTTATCCTCACCAAAGAATATGTCATTAACATAACTAAGGTCATTTGCATTACTGAAGAACAGCGTTGCAGGAGATGTAGCACCGATAATATTTAGTTCATCCGGGCCTTCAAGATAATTCAGAAGGTAGATATTCTTCAGTTTATCGAAGTTGTAGGTTTTAGAGTCAGAACTCATATATTTTTTCAGGGCATCAGCCAAATACTGATGTCCAGCTATAGATGATTGTTCCAACTCGGTAAGCATTAGTGAGGGATCCCACTTGATAATCTCGACCTTGCCGGTATATTTATCAATATTGAAAAATATTTCCGCTACATCAAGCGAATCCGAAACCATCTTATGAAAAATGGTTTGACCATCTAACGCTATTTTTCTGGTTCTTTTATCGGGTTTACAGATTTCCTTAAAGGCTGTCTTTATAAGGTCTATGCGAGCGAATGGCGAGGGGATAGAAGTAATCTCATGGCGGGCAGATGCTCCGTCAGGATCTTCTATCGTGTCGCGACTTGCAGAATTATAGGGAAAGGCTGGACTGTTGTTCCAGTCCTCATAAGTGGATGTGCCCTCCTTATATAATCGGAATATCTTTGACATAGTGATTAGTTGCTTAACTTTTCTTTTACAAGTTTTTGGGTACCGAGATAGAACATCTCAAGGAATTTGTTCTCCTTACCACTACTCTTGCAATTCCTGACCGCTGAATTGAGTCTGTCCGTAACAAGATTATAGTCTGAGAATTTACTCAAAATCCTTTTGGGCTTAACGCCTTCGACAAGGTCAAAAGGCTTATCACCACAGGATAGATTGAAGAGGTATAAGGAGCGTTTATTCTCGCGCATCTCTTTAAGCCATTCATGGTATTTGCGGAAAAAATCGGTAAGGTCGTTGAAGAAAATGCTGTTATACAAATCTTCAAAATTACCATTATTTGCGTTGAAGGAGCTGGATTTATATGTTTCGGCTTTGTACGTGAGGGCGTTTGACATCATTGTGAACTGAACCATCGGATTGTAGAGCATGTTACGCATCCTTTGATAGAACGAATTAAATGATACTGTATCGGCCCCATCCTTAATGCCCAATTCCATATTTGATGTGCCCGTATAGGTACTATTGGAAAAATCCACTATAGCAGTCGCTCCAAGGAACTCTATTAAGTGCGCATCATTCTGTTGAGCGGAACCACCTTCATGATTCTCATATGTCTTTGCCACATCATCAGCGAGATAGTAGAGGGCATCAATAGAGCCATTCTTGCTAATATTGCTTTCGTAATAAGCAAGAGCTGATTTAGTCTTTGATATGAACGTGGATGAATCAATTTCACTATCGTCATCCTGTTTCAATTTGAAATAAGGAAGAATAGTGATTGCGCCTATTGTGGCACGATTGATAATATCATGATTGGGAAAATTTTTGCCGGTGCGAAGTGTTTTTAGTAGCAAAGGGAATCCACTCGCACCAGTCCCGCCAAAAATGGAACTGATAATGAATATGCGATCTCCATCACTAAAATCACTTGCAAAAGTCTCAAAATCGGAAGAATGTGCTATTTGATTCAGAACAACACTGCCAATATTTGGATTACCCTTAAAGCCTACCTCCATTGACGATTGGAGATTCTTTTCTGAAAACAACATCTTTGTCAAGGCTTGATTGGCTTTGTTCATAGACGCATAATCAATGAATTGTTGGAATGATTTGTCATCAGTATCATTGATTAAGAGTGTATAGTTCGGAATAATCTGCTTTATTTCAGTACGGAAGAAGCGATTCTCATTTCCTGTACTGAATTGAAGATTATCACGAATTGCAGAATACTTATTGAGCAGACTAACGGTTCGAGTCAAATCTGCATTTGATGTATCAGGATCAATAATGATTGGCACAATCTCGTCTGCTCCGACTTTAACACCCGAAGCTAACATCATTGTTAGGGATCTCAGCACTCTCGACCCAGTGCCACCAATGCCGAATATAAATAGTTTAGACATAGTTTAGAATGGTGCTCGTGAACAATTAGAACTCCACCACTTGAAAATGAAGGAGAAGATTATGAATGCGAGGATTGAGAGTATCATATTGGAAACACCAAAACAAAGAATCTCGGATTCCCCTATGTTTAATGGAACCTGCAAATTTGTCGAAGGGTCTATACCAACCATCTTGTTGTCATAGTTGTCTTTTAGAACCCATTGCCATCCAACGATGAAGTTTACAACGGCATTTGCCCCTAAGAAAATGAGCCATCCCCACCAGTTGTTCAATCGTGGATGATTGACAGCATAATAATAGATTAGCACCACTGCAAGGCTAATGCCAAACATGGTAAATCCAATTCCGATGAAAGAATTGTTTTGTGAGAGTGGAGAGGATGCCCCCCACATATACTCAGCAAGTTCAAGACCAAAAAAGTCCTCAAACCAACAGTATATACTTCCAAAGAATTCGCCCATATATTTATTTGCGTTTAACGTTAAAATTAAATGTAGTGCTTATTTTCTCATTCTTATAGGCATCGGCAACACCTTGAATAAGGTATTTAATGCCTGTTGTTTTATTGAGATTTTCTTTTATATTAGTTCCTGTTTCATCATTAGATTCTGAAACCCAAGAAGGCAGTTTTGGGGCATGGAATGTCAAGCAATCCTGAGCAATAGTAGTCCCTTTCGGGATTGTGAATTTAATGAAATGCGAATATTTACTTTTTGGATCTGAAATCGGATAAATCCCTTCTACTACTATCGTGGAGTTATTGAAAGTGTAATTACTTTTGTCTTGTACCATTCCATCAGGTTGCAGTGTAGCGCTGAAATCTGCTTGAATAGTGAGATGATAGTCTCCATGAGAAGAAACTATCGTTTTACTTGTCAGAGCATTGTTGAAGATAACATAAGGAACTGCCGATTGGTTGGAAAATGCAACGATTCCACTAAGGTCATACTTCGTCAATTGAGAAAGTGGAACAGCTGCATTGAGTTTGGCGAGATAATTTTTGTTGCCAAAAATCCATATATAATATGGACGCTTCACATCTTTAAGCATTTCAACTGACCCATTAGGATAAAAGTATTTTCCGTTAAAGTCCGAAGCCAGTTTTAGTATTTCGACTCCCAAATCAGGAACTCTCTTTTGTGCATTTATTACCTCATCCTTAATACGAATCTCACAGTTTGTAAGGAACTTTTGAGCATCTTTGGCCGGCAAATCCAATATACAATCTGATACAAATATTGCAACAGTTGTATCGTTCACCGTTTCAAGAACCGAAGCAATAATACTACCCAAATCCGTGTTTGCCGTATTGCCGCCAGCCTTGCGGAATGATGCTGGATTTAAGGCTTTTATATAGGATGTTAAATTGCCTTTATAAGGTATTATTTGACTATTTATGTAATATAGTTGAGTAGTGTTAGTATTGCGATTTAAATCACTGACATAATCATATACCGCATCTTTCAACTGTGATCCATCACACATATAGCCATCCATACTGCCTGAATTTTCTATAAAAACCTTGACACATGGGTTATCATTTGGAATAGAAGACGATACTGGAGTTGAACTAACTTCTATTTTTTTACTGCCACAACTTACCGCAACTACACCAAACAGTGCAGCCAAGCCTATAAGGGATGTTATGATTAGTTTATTTTTCATTCTGTATGAAGTCGTTTAATAATACTCTCTTAAAAAGAGTTTTGGATGTAAGTTTAGATACTAAATGATAGGTAGTTACATCTAAGTTAGATGCCCATTCGCTAAACAGATCCTTCAGAGGAGGTTTCGCTCAAGCAGATTTTTTGCCGATGATTATCTGATTCTCAAGGATTTTTTGTAACTTTGCACGTGGTTAAGTATCTCTTTTTAAGAGATTTGAATATTTGCTAAACACACGGAATGATGGAGGGGCACAACCCGTGGGAGCCTCCGTGATTTTCTGATATATGATGGTTCGTTTCGTCATGTCTATTTGGTTGTTTGTAGGTAACTCTAAACAAGAGATTGGGATTTTTTAGTGCTCGCTGATAATCATGGAGATACTGATATTCGCTCGTGATATTTGCTCAACAAAGTGGCTGTAAAGACTTTATATGTTGTAAAACATAATAAATTTGGTTAACGGTTTTAGTCCTCATTTCCAGATTTTTTCGTAACTTTGCAAACTGAATAAGTATCTCTTGTTTAGAGATTTGGATGATTGCTAAACAAAATAGCCTCGATGCTGGAGCACCGAGGCGTTCGTGTGTTTTATAGGGACTTTAGGATTAGACTATTGGCT
>CAPYSS010000084.1:0-4697 GCA_948742525.1 Bacteroides caecimuris
TGACAACAGGCTGGACATGACCCTATAATCGGACGCAGAGGCATCTACGATAAGGATTTTGTTTATGTAAAATGATTATTGAGATTTATGTTTGTCGTTCATGTTTGTTAGGTTATACATGATTAGTCCTGTTTAAGAACCACGCGATATTTTGACCCAGATTTTTCATGTTCGCCACTGCCTCATCATCATTCAGAGCCTCGCCCGGTAAACGACCATAGGCGATATTCCAATATGTAGATCCGGCAACGAACATCTCTTTATTAAGAAAGAAATGATTTATGGAGTCAATAGTGTTCATGGCTCCGGCACGGCGTGCGACAGCAACTGCTCCACCAATCTTGTGTCGGAACATTCCGGGATTGGTATCGCTGACAACACTTGCACGCTCTATAACTGCCTTGAGCGTGGAAGAAACATCTGCCGAGTAAGTTGACGACCCCAGTATAATGGCATCGGCCTCAACCATTTTTTGATACAGGCTCTGAAATACATCACTGCTGAACACACAGTTTTTCTTCCCTGCGCAAGCGAAACAAGCCTTACACGGATTTATTGTTTCTCCGGCAAGCTGAATCAACTCTGTGTCATATCCTGCCGCTTCAAGTTCTCCAAGAACGAGCCGCAACATATCTGCGGTGTTGCCATCTTTACGGGAACTTCCGTTGATTGCCACTATTTTCATATTTCTCTTATCTGTCGTTAATTCACTGACGGAAGCAAATCCGCTGGTAGCCAAAGCTGCACTCATGGCCACAGTTCCCATTCTTTTCAATGCCTCGCGTCGGGTCATGCCGTTTTGATTATCCATTTTGGTGTGCCTTGTTCGTTTCTGCAAAGTAGTTGGCGAAAAACAGAATTTGATAATTTATCGAATTATTCCAATAGGCGTCATCATGCCCTCCGGGACGTGTTATATAATCATGTTTTATGTGGCGATAAAGCATTTCTTCATGTAGTCTTTCGTTGACTTGATAGAAAAAATCATCTGTACCACAGTCGAAAATTATTGCCAGTTGCGGCTTAATAAGCGGAAGAATGTTTATTACAGTATGCTCATCCCATGATTTGGAATTATCTTGATATTCTCCGAGAGATCTTTTCATTTCCCAGTTATCTGGAAAAGGTCGGATGTCAACACCTCCACTTGTTGCGCCACATGCACCGAATAAATCTTGATGACGTATAGCAAGCCACAGCCCACCATGACCGCCCATACTGAATCCGGTAATAGCACGGCCGCACTTATTGTCGGTAGTATTATATCGCGTATCAATATCCTTTATCAATTCCTGCGTGATATATGTTTCATATTTCAATTCAGGATTGACAGGGCTATCCCAGTACCATGAACTTTTACCTTCCGGACAAACGATTATCATTCCATAGCGTGTGGCAAGTTCAGGAAGTGCAGGCTGAATTCTTAGCCAAGCGTTATGGTCATTATTATACCCATGCAGCAGATATAGCACCGGATATGATACCGATGTGCTGTCATAGTCGGCAGGCAGTATTACGATGTTGGGAATATCACAATTCATAACATCGCTATGGACTGATATGGTTTCAATCTGCTGTGCCCGCAGTCCTAAGACAGCGGAGCACAACAGGATTAGAATTGAGATGCTTTTTAATTTCATCATTTATAGGATTCTGCAAGAATGCTGACAATATCCTCATCTGACATCTGTACGCGGTCAGCTGTGAACATTATACCCATCACTTCGCGGGTGTTGCGCATAAGGGTTTCAAATTCATCCGGAGTAATGCCGTAGTCTGACATTTTGAGGTCCGCCACTCCGCAGGCTTCCTGAAGATTGACAAGTGCGGTGATGAAATCCTCCGGCTTTGTAGCATCAGTCATGCCCATAAGACGGGCAAGCTCTATGAAACGGTCGTCGCAGCCATGATTCTTTATGAAATAGCTGAAATAAGCCTTGCTTATCATTATCAGACCTGCACCGTGGGGCAGAGAGGGATGATAGGCTGAAAGGGAATGTTCAATACCATGCTCGCTTGTCAGGAGGGTCAGTGTCATTACTGCGCCAGACAATGTGTTGGCGAATGCCACGCGGGTACGGGCTTCCAGATCGTTGCCGTCCTTTACTGCCCGTGGTAGATATTGTGCGATATTCCTTATAGCTTCACGTGCGTTCATGTCGCTGGCAAGGTTGGCACTTGCAGCGATGAATCCTTCAACGCTGTGGAACAGAGCATCGAAACCCTGAAATGCTGTATATTTCGGTGGAACGGAAAGCATCAGTTCCGGGTCAACGATAGCCAATGCCGGGAATAGGGCGGCATCCATGATGAATGCTTTTTCGTTGGTGTCTTCTTTTGTAATCACACCGCACCCGTCAGTTTCCGAACCTGTACCTGCTGTGGTCGTGATAGCTATGATTGGGAGTGGTTTGTTTTGCATCGGCTGTCCCTTTCCTGAACCGATGGGAACATAGTCCCACAAGTCGCCATCGTTAGTTGCAAGCAGTGCTATCGCCTTGGAACAATCCATTACACTACCACCGCCAAGTGCAACAAGGAAGTCTGCACCGAAAGAACGGGCTGCGTCCGCTCCTGCATGGGAGTTCTCGACTGTGGGATTTGGCATTACACCATCAAACACAGCTGTTTCAACACCAGCCAAACTCAGTTCCTGTTCAGTGCGGGCAAGATAACCATTGGCGCGGGTAGATTTTCCGTTGGAGATGATTATCAACGCTTTCTTTCCGGGCATTGCCTGTTTATGAAGGTTGTTCAACTGACCTGCCCCGAACATAATTTTTGTCGGGATAAATTGGTCGTAACTCATTTTTGTTTCCATATCTGATTATGTCGTTATTGTTTATACTTACTTTTACCACCCTGCAAGCTGTATTTTGTGCTGAGGTGCAGGAAAAGATATGTCGAGCAGTTCCATATCCTCGGCATCAAGGGTAATTGATACACTGCCGAAATTCTCCTTTACGTGTTCAGCTGACCCCGCTTTGGGTATGGCCATCACTCCGGGGTTGCGGATTATCCAAGACAAGGCTATCTGTGCTGGAGTTGCGTTATGTTTCTCCGCAATGGTTCTCAACACTGGATGTTTGAGCAATTTACCCTCTCCGACAGGCGAATAGGCTATGACAGGAATATCACGTTGCTGTGCGTATGGGATTAAATCATATTCCACACCTCGTTCTTGAAGATTGTAGAGCACCTGATTGGCATCACAACTGCAACCATTCGGAATATCATCAATCAGTTCCATATCGTCAACATCAAGATTGCTGACACCCCACAACCGAATTTTCCCATCACGCTGAAGGCGACACATTGCCTCCACTGTTTCAGATAGCGGGTATCGACTTTTCCAATGAAGAAGATATAAGTCAAGAGTTTCGGTGCCAAGTCGTCGCAGACTTTCTTCGCAGGCTTTGATTGTGCCTTGATAATCCGCGTTATCGGGATGAACTTTGCTGACAAGAAAAACTTTGTCACGGCATGATTTTATAACTTTACCAATAAATTTTTCATTGCCATACATTTCAGCAGTATCAATCATGTTCATACCGAGGTCAATCCCGGTCAATAGCGCATTGGCTTCAGACTTTTCACATAGTGGATTACGCCCCATGTTCCAAGTCCCTTGCCCGATGGTGCAGACTTTATCACCGTTTGAAAATGTAATGTGTGTCATTTCATCCAAATATTTTCTATGACAGGCGTTGCGTCCGTGATTTCCAGACTAAGGACCATTTCTTTAGTCAGCTCAAAATACTTTTGGAGTTGAGGTGATGCACAGTGAGAGATATAAGCCTCTTCATTTTCATACTTTTCAAGTATTGTAAACCGATTGGGGTTCTCGTTGTCCCACGTTGCATACAGGACTTGTACACCATCTTCAAGGCGTAGAGAAGTTTTCATCTCCTCTTTTAATATAGCCTTGTATTCTTCCAACTTGTAAGGATTTACGGTTATACGTGCTATCTTTATCATCGTCCTTGATTATAATGTCAATACCAATCATGCTTCTCATTACGGTTTATAGCTGCAATTTCAGCCATTTCCTCAGCAGATAACTCAAAGTCAAAGATTGAGATATTTTCTTTCATGTGGGCGGGATTTGATGACCCCGGAATGACTACGACACCTCGTTGCAAATCCCATCTGAGAATTACCTGAGCTACCGATTTGTTATGTTTAGAAGCAATACGCGACAAGACAGGATCACTCAAAAGTTCTTTCTGATGTCCACGACCACCAAGCGGATACCATGCCTCCACAACTATACCTAAATCGTGAAGATGATTCACAACATCGGTGTCCTGATAATAAGGATGTACCTCATTCTGAACCAAGACCGGTTTGATATTGACCTGTGGCAGGAATTTGTTAATCTCGTCAACGTAGTAGCATGACACTCCGATTGAACGGATTTTCCCTTCGGCTACATATTTCTCCATCGCTTTATATGCCTTCACATCATTTGCGCCGGGATGGTGCAATAGCATAAGGTCAACATAACCGATGTCGAGTTTGCGCAGACATTCCTCTATGGCCGCTTCGGGATTACTGAACTGATTGGGATAGATTTTTGTCGCTACAAATATTTCCTCGCGTGGAACGCCGGATTCTCTCACGCCTTTTCCAACCTCGGCCTCGTTGCCGTACATGTGTGCGGTGTCAATTTTACGAAATCCCGCGGCAATGGCTGA
>CAPYSS010000085.1:0-4382 GCA_948742525.1 Bacteroides caecimuris
GGATACTCAGACATAAAATTTTGCTTGTCAGTATGGTTGTACTTGTGCTGATTAAGGTTTGGTGGGTCGCTTTGGCCTGTTGGAATAATGGTAACCCAGATAAGGAGAGGACTGAAATCCTCCAGCGAAGGGATTGGCTTATTGGGAAGGTCGTGGTTAAACCTCGGCAACTGTTGAATGAAATGCCGGGAGGATTGGGGTTGCAATTTCAAGGCGAATGGGCATTGTATTCCTGCTCTATGCTTTCAAAGGCTCTTTCTAACATTTCGATTCTTTATCCCGAAACCAAACAGGAATCAATAAATACAATAGATAGCCTCATTCAGATAGTTAAATCTCCGGAACTGAGACTATATGACAAGATGCGTTGGGGAGAAGATCCGTTAGATTCGATTGCCGGAGATAAGAGCCACATATCATATCTGAGCCATTTGGCTTGGATGATTAGCAATTATCGCAAAATCGGTGGAGGTGATAAATACAATGCTCTCCACGACTCACTTTGTGAAGCGATGAATCGACGGATACTGACATCGGAATGTATGAATCTTCCTACTTACCCCGGTGAGGACATATACATACCCGATATGCTCGTGGCCATTGTCGCACTCTCAGATTATGCCAAGCAAAACAATGGGAAATACCAAACCACCGTCAACAGTTGGATTCAACGAGCTAAATCGGAATGGATTGACTGCGAAACAGGCTTGCTCCACTCTTTTCTCTCTCTTGATGGCGACACATCTGTAAAGTCACCAATCAAGGGCTCTTATTCAACTCTCAACACATATTACCTCACGCAAATAGACCCTGAATTTGCAAAAGAGCAATACGCACATCTCAAAGATGTCTTTCTGAAAGATTCATGGCTGACCGGATTCAAGGAATATTCCGATGGCAGTGGGTTTCTTGGAATGGATGTGGATGCCGGGCCTATAATCTTCGGGCTTAGTCCGTCAGGGACAGCCTTCGGCATAGGCTGTGCCACATATTTCAATAATATGTATCTACGAAAGCATCTATTGAAAACCGCAGAAATCGCAGGCCATACAGTATCATGGAATGGTAAGCGACGCTATCTTCTCGCCAATATAGCCTTAGTCGGAGAAGCCATAACCCTTGCGATGAGAACTCACTATTGTACAAGTAATTAAAAATTCGTAAATTTGCATTTATCTATGGATATACTTGACAATCTAAATGATAAGCAAAAGGAAGCGGTGCTTGCTACCGAGGGCAAGATTCGCGTAGTAGCCGGAGCCGGGTCAGGCAAGACCCGTGTCCTGGCTCATCGGTTTGCTCATCTTGTCAACAATATAGGAATTGATCCGGGCAACATTCTTTGTATGACCTTTACCAATAAAGCGGCACAGGAAATGCGCACACGTATCTCCAAACTTGTGGCTTCTGGGAATACTAACGATTTCGTATGTACCATACATGGATTTTGTGTGAAGGTGCTTCGCCGGGATATTCATAGGATTGGTTTCCCTAAATCATTCTCAATTCTTGATGATGATGACGCAGAAATGCTTGCAAAAAAAGTGCTTGAGCTGCATGGACTTGACAGAACAAAAAAAATTGTTGAAGGGTTGCGAAAGGAAGTCGCATACTTCAAGAAAATAACTTGTCCTAACTATATAATGGAGTATATTCTACCGGAAGCTCCTAAATATAAGGATGTCTCAGATTTTACTCCGGTGGAAACATTTATCCATTATCAGGCATTAAACTATTGTCTTGAATTTGATGACATAATCAATTTTACACTTCATCTTTTCAATACATTTGAAGATGTATGCGGCTATTGGCAACGCAATCTAAACTACATTATGGTTGATGAGGTACAAGATTGTAATGGCTCTGATTGGTCTATTATGAATATAATCTCAGACTTTTACAATAATCTCTTTATCGTAGGAGACCCCGACCAAGCTATATATGAGTGGAGAGGAGCATTGCCCCAAAGCTTCATTGATTGGAACTGTGATAAAACAATAGTTCTTGCCGAAAATTACAGATCTACACCAAATATCCTTGATGTGGCCAATTGTGTCATCTCGAATAACACAAACAGAATTCCCAAAGACCTATTTACACAGAAGCCCTCTCACGATAAAGTCACTTATTTTCATGGAGAGAATGAAGGTAAAGAAGCGGAGTGGATTGCTCAAAAGATACAGTCGCTATGCGAAAAGTCCGGAAATTTTTCCGATTATGCAATCCTATATCGCGCATCCCATCTTTCAAGAGGTATTGAGCAAGAACTTCTGCGGAAGAAGATACCTTACACCATTTGGGGGGGAGTGAGATTTTTTGAAAGAAAAGAAATTAAAGATGCTCTTTGCTATCTCAGATTAATTGCTGGTGATGACGACTTGGCTTTTTCAAGAATTGTAAACACTCCGTCAAGACGCTTTGGCGATACATCTATGAAAAAACTGCAATCAATGGCGAGCGAACAATATCTTTCGCTTTATGATGCGTTGCGAGAAAACATAGAATCTTGGCATAATACAAAATCGTACGCTCCGCTTAAAAACTTTATTAGCTTAATTGATGACTGTCGGGAACTTAAAGATGTGTCATCTGTATCCGAGTTGCTCAATTATGTCTTGAAAGAGTCCGGTCTATCGGAAATGTATCGTACCGATACAGAAGTTGAGCGACTTGAAAATATTGAGGAGCTGATTTCATCAATACGTTTTTACGAATCTGCGAACAATGATAATGAAATTTCGCTGAATACTTATCTTCAGGATATTGCTTTGTTTACCAATGCCGATTATAAAAAGGACGGCAAGACTGTAAAACTTATGACCATACATCAAGCCAAAGGACTGGAATTTCCTTATGTCTTTGTAATAGGCCTGTCCGAAGGTATTTTCCCAAGTCACAGGTCTATGAGAGAACGAAAACTCGCTGCGCTTGAAGAAGAACGACGGTTGATGTATGTGGCAATTACTCGCGCCGAAGAACTTTTGTTTCTAACCGAGAGTGAAGGCTATAACTTTCAAACAAGTACCGATAAATTCCCTTCTCGATTCCTAACTGAAATTCAACAGTCCTTTTTGATTCGAGAGGGAGAAATGGAAGAATCCTTATGGAAGGGTTCTAAATTTCTAAGTGATACTATTGACCGAGAGATTACAGGTCTTATGCCTATATCTCGCTTCAATGTAGGAGATGAGATAGCCCACCAATATCTTGGCCACGGCAGAGTTATCGAAGTATCACCGGACGGTAGCAGACTAAAAGTGAGATTTGGCTCTGATGAGACATCAGACCGCTTTATAATGGCAAAAGCACTCTTATGATATTCTCGTGGGCAGAACATAGTAGTGGAAAGATGGTTCATGTGGACAGCGTTCCACAAGGCCTTCTATGTGATTGCATTTGCCCAAAATGTGGTGAAAGACTCCTCGCACGGCACGGAGAAATAAGGCATCATGGGTTTGCCCACCATAGCGAAATGCGTGGTGCAAACCTTAAAATATGTTATATGGTCACTCTATATAAGTTGGCCGAACATATTATCTCCAGCCGCAAAAGAATACACGCCCCTTCCTATTATGGAATTTTCAGGGAGTCTGACATTGTATTTTCAGATGTAAAAGTCGATGGTTGCTATGACCGAGAGGATAAACAACCGGATATTATAGCCACATCAATAGACGGCAAACAATACCTTATTGAATTTACTTTTGCATATAAAGTTCAGCATAAAAACGTCATTGACTATAAGAACCTCAACTGTTTGGAAATTGATTTATCTAATCAGACTTTTGAAACCGTTGAGAACTTTCTTTTGAACTCTGCCGAAGACAGAAAATGGTTGAATAATGAAACGTTTTTCAGATCAATTGAGTCCGCGTATAGCGAGCGTGGAAAAGAGGTCAGAGTGACAGATGAATCGAAATGCATAGTATGCAGCCATAGATATGATTGCGTGGCCGTAAAACAAAATGGCAGAATAATGTCTATTTCAAATAGTGGAACAATATATCGACTATGCAAGCCGGAATTACTTAATAGGGTTCAAGCAAAATCGCCTAATCACCAATATGTTATACCGACGCGCATTAATGCTCGTCCTGCGAATCAGCAATTGCAAAAAGAAGTCGTTGAACAAATAATTCCACCGGAAGAACGGACTTGCTTTATGTGCAAGTCAAATCTTGATTGGATGTGTAGAGATAGTAATATCGCTCATTGTGGTCCATATCCAAGTATGGGTGTACCAAAGAATACGCCGCCTGACACAGCAAAAACTTGTAAAGGGTTTAAACCAAAGCAGTAGTGAGTATGGGGTGATGTTGCCGCCCGTGGCGGCCGAAATTTTTGGAATTTTGAGCGTAAATCAGCGGAGCAACTCTTCACAG
>CAPYSS010000086.1:0-3981 GCA_948742525.1 Bacteroides caecimuris
CGCCCAACAGATGCACCCATTGCGTCATGGTGAGGTTTGATGACCTCGAATTTGACGCTTTACAGAGAATGATGGAAAAGGCCGGAGAAACCGTAAAGGCCACTTTCATCAAGCAGCACCTCGCCAATAAGCCATTCAAGGTTCTTGTGACTGACAAGACCCTCAGTCTTTACACAGCAAAATTGGGCGAATTTTTCGCCCAGTTCCGCACGTTGGGGGTCAATTATAACATAGTGGTAAGGGAACTCCGCACCGGATTCAATGAGAAAAAGGCTCTCAGCCTCCTTTATAATCTGGAGAAAGCTACTCGCGACATGATAAAAATCATGGAGGAGGTAAAGGAACTTACCCAGAAATTTGATGAGGCATGGTCGCAAAAATCAGTATAGGTTCTTCTCTCTACGGAGCAATCTCATATAACGGGGAGAAAATCAATGAGGCAAAAGGGAGGATTCTCGGCTCTAACAAGGTCGTGATTCCTCCCGATGGTCACGTTGATGTTGCACGTATGGTTGAGGACTTCAAGTGTTTCATGCCGAAGATGGGCAGAACAAAAAAGCCAGTATTGCATATCTCACTTAATCCGCACCCCGAGGATAAACTCACCGATCAAGATTTTGAAATCTTGGCCCGTGAGTACCTTGATAAACTGGGATTCGGAGAGCAGCCGTGGGTAATGTATAAGCATGAGGACATTGACCGTCACCATATACATATAGTGACGGTCAATGTCAACGAGCAGGGTAAACGTCTTAATCAGGCTTTTCTGTTCCGCCGGAGCAAGAAAATCACAAGCGAACTTGAAGAGAAGTATAATCTCCATAAAGCCCAACGAGAAAGGGTTTCACCTGATACACCCATTACCAAACTTGACCCGACCGGAGATATAAAGCGACAGCTCGCCAATATTGTCAAACTTGTCGGTATGCGTTGGCAGTTCCAGACCTTGGGCGAATACAACGCCATTCTCTCCTTATATAATATAAGGTGTGAGGCAACTGACGGTAAGGTAAATGGTCGCGAGTATCATGGATTGGTATATTTTGCCACCAATGATGCCGGTGAGACAATCGCTAATCCTTTTAAGGCTTCGAGGCTTGGCAAGTTTGCAAGCCGTGCAGCGGTTGAAAATAAGTTTGAGAGGTCGGCAGCGAGCATCAATCTCAAGCCGTCGAGAAGAATCATCTCATCAGTTATCAATGACTCCTCCGGTAAGGATGATTTCATTGCAAAGCTCAGGGAGAGAGGTATTGATGTTCTCATCCGTGAGAATAGTGACGGCAGAATCTATGGTGTCACTTTCATTGACCACAATACCCATACAGTTCTCAATGGCTCACGACTTGGCAGAGAGTTCTCGGCAAATGCCTTTGAACGTTGGTTCAACGGTGACGGTCAGAAGCCTCAAATCACAATGCCTAATCAGTCCAATGTACCGAACCGGACACAATCGACAAGTCAGACGCAATCAGGAGGTACAGCATCTTCAAACAGTTCTTCAAACCATCAAAACAATCAAGCAAGTCAACAGACATCTTCTTACTCAACCGACTTTGACCAACCATCGCTTCCCGGATTGGATCTGTTCCAGCTCGGTCCCGGCTTCGATGCCGAACAGGAGGCTATGAACCGAGAAATGGAGCGTCGCAAGAGAAAGAAGAAACGCCGTGGCCCACATTTGTAAAATCACTTAACACCCGATAAAAATGTCGCAACAAGAAGACGACCTCAGGGCATTGGCTAAAATCATGGATTTACTCCGTGGTTTGAGCATACTCGTTGTGGTCACAAATATCTATTGGTTCTGTCAAGACCTCATAGGGGAATGGCAGTTCCACCCTCAGACAATGAAAATCCTGCATGGTCTTGACGATGCAGGAAAACTCTTTCATAACCCTTGGAACGCCAAGTGGTGGTCTTTGCTGCTTCTTGCCCTTTCGTGCTTCGGCACGAAGGGTGTCAAGAATGAAAAAATTCAATGGCACCAGATATGGATAATATTGAGTATCGGAGCAGCACTCTTCTTCCTAAACTGGTGGATGGTTGCCGCCGGCCTACACCTTATATATATTATAACCACCATAGCCGGATATGTCTGTCTGCTATTGGGAGGTGTATGGATGAGCCGAATGTTGAAGAACAATATGATGGATGACCGTTTCAACGAGGAGAATGAATCCTTCATGCAGGAAACAGAACTTAAAGAGAATGAGTATTCTGTCAATCTTCCTACCAAGTTCTATTACAAAAAGAAATGGAATCGAGGCTGGATAAATGTTGTCAATCCGTTTCGTGCTTCCATCGTGCTTGGCACTCCCGGTTCCGGCAAGTCATACGCAGTGGTCAATAACTTCATCAAGCAGCAGATTGAGAAAGGATTTGGTCTGTATGTATATGACTATAAGTATCCAGATTTGAGCACTATAGCATATAATCACATGCTCAATCATCAAAAGGGGTACGGTGAAAATCCACCGGAGTTCTATGTAATCAATTTCGATGATCCGGAGCGTAGCCACCGCTGTAATCCGATACATCCGGCGTTCATGACCGATATAGCGGACGCATACGAATCAGCGTACACTATCATGCTAAACCTCAATAGAAGTTGGGTGCAGAAACAGGGTGACTTTTTTGTGGAGTCTCCGATTGTACTCTTCGCTGCAATCATCTGGTATCTCCGGTGCTTCGAGGATGGTAAGTACTGCACATTCCCTCATGCCATCGAATTCCTATGCCGTCGCTATGAGGATATATTCCCGATTCTGACGAGTTATCCACAGCTGGAGAATTACCTTTCTCCATTCATGGACGCATGGCTTGGAGGCGCGGCGGAGCAGTTGGCAGGACAAATCGCATCTGCAAAGATTCCTTTGTCGCGTATGATTTCTCCACAGCTCTATTGGGTAATGACAGGAGATGATTTCACTCTTGACATCAATAATCCTGAGCACCCTAAAATACTATGTGTAGGCAACAATCCTGACCGTCAGAACATCTATGGCGCAGCATTAGGACTCTACAATTCCCGTATCGTCAAGCTTATTAACAAGAAGGGTATGTTGAAGTCCGGTGTCATCATAGATGAGCTCCCAACCATATATTTTAAGGGGCTGGACAATCTAATTGCCACTGCACGAAGCAATAAGGTTGCCGTCTGTCTCGGCTTTCAGGACTTCTCTCAGCTGAAGCGTGACTATGGTGACAAGGAAGCTGCCGTGGTAATGAACACTGTCGGCAATATCTTCTCCGGTCAGGTTGTAGGAGAAACGGCCAAGACGCTATCGGAGCGTTTTGGCAAAGTTCTCCAGAAGCGTCAGTCTATCTCAATCAACCGTCAGGATGTGAGCCATTCTTTCAATACCCAGTTGGATTCTCTTATTCCAGCGAGTAAAATCTCGACATTGACGCAGGGTATGTTTGTTGGTGCTGTCTCCGATAACTTTGACCAGCGCATCGACCAGAAAATCTTCCATGCCGAGATTGTGGTTGACCGTGACGCGGTAAACAAGGAAACCGCCGCTTACCAGCCAATACCGGTAATTACTGACTTCAACGATGATACCCCGGACAAATCCGGTATGAAAGCCGAGATTCAACGGAACTATGACCAGATAAAGATTGATGTGATAGACATTGTAAGACGCGAGACTGCACGCATTGCAGCTGACCCAAACCTACGTCATCTGCTTGACATGAAACCACGATAGACAGATTACTGTCACTAAATCAACGACATACGAGTGATAATCTATGATAAAAGAGGACTTTTGAGAAAAAATGAAATTTTTTTCAAAATAGTTCTCTTTTTTTCTTCTACCAATTCAGCAAGTTAGATATTCCATCGAAAAAAAAGTTGATTTTGGGACGGTATAGACTCTATATATACTATACAATCGGGGGATTTTTTATACTATACTTTTGCGGCATAATCTTCAAAAACAAAGAATTATGCACACTGGAATATTAACCCCGTTCATC
>CAPYSS010000087.1:0-3479 GCA_948742525.1 Bacteroides caecimuris
TATAATGTAATGTGGATTGCCAGTATTGCAATGTGCTATTTAGATCGCTTTATTGACAATATAAACTATACATTTCAAGATTTTCTAATTATTTTCTTTGAGCTCCTTGCACGCACAACATTTGTGGCAGGAGCTATCAGCCTATTTCCACAAGAACCATATTCTAATAAACGAGTATGGTTTTACTATATGATCATGGGTGGAAGTTTGACGATTATTAACACGTTTGTACGATTGCTTGATACCCTACAAAAATTAATATTTTAATTCGTTCTGCAAAAAAACTTCCAAATCCTCCTCTCCAATCCCCAAACGCTTTCGAACACGGAACTTCATGGTACGATAAGTGCCATCACTAATGCCCAATATAGATAAAATCTCCTCTTTCGTTTTATACATTCGAATGATCACACACAATACAATATCTCGTGGTGTGAGTTGAAAACCTTGCCTTCCCAGCCAAGCAAATAAATAAGGATCAATCAGATGGCATTCCTCTACCAATAAAAGATAATCTTTAACAGATAATTGAACGATAGAGCGATTCTCAATAATCATACGAAGCAAGAAAACATCCTTCTGTTCTTCCAAAGCCCCATCCATCAGTTGCTGTATTCTTTGAGTTTGAAGCATGTTTTGCCGACGTTCGTCAACCAATTTCTGATACAATGCAATGGAGACTTTTATTGTGCCGGCTACCATTACACCAACGACAACCAATACAGGAATAGTATATTCCGACAATACAGGCGCTATCTCCAAATGAATTTCTTTCGGCATGATGATATAAATCTGATCTGCCGTAATCAAAATAAAAGCGGCTATAAACTGCCAGTCTATTACTTCAGAAATACCGATACGCTCTCCTTTTGTACGGAATGTCCACAATAATGCTCCCACAAAGAGCGTCAACCACATCAATAGATGTATGGAAGATGAGAACGCATCAACATACATTTCAGGGAAAAATGCCTGAAATATATAAGCAGCCAACAGAATCGCGCAACAAAGCAAGCCTCCTGACAGTAATTGTTTAAAAGAATAAATAGACTGTTTCATCATTTTCCACATCTTATGCTCTTGAATCACAAATATAAGAAAAGAAATACAAATATAAAGAAATTGATAGTATTTTTTCAGTATACGTTTCTTTTTGTATATTTGTCCGTCAATATTAAGACGCTATTGCAATTGCGTCGCAATCTAAATTAAGATTTTCAAAATACATAATATATGAATATGAAAAAGATTTTATTTTTATATATCCTTCATCTAGGATTTGCCCTACAATCCATACAAATTCAAGCTTGTTGTCTCGAGAACAATACCAAAACCATTCAGTTCATCAAAGATTTCTACGCAAACTACGTTTTTGGAACTAAGGATTATGTTCCGGCAGTAAAAAAACATTGTACAGCCAAATTGCAAAAACAACTGAAAGACAAGTACGAGTTTGACGGCGAAGGATATGCGATATGGAACTTCCGAACTGGTACTCTTCAAGACGGACCAAACGACATATCTAAAGTAACATCAGTAGTTGCATTAGGAAATGGTTTATACAAGGTCAATTTCATTGATATGGGAATAAAGGGCAACCGTACTTTGAAAATTATCTACGTCAACGGGACACTGAAGTTCGATGCTATTAAATAATCCCCCTCTAAGCAGAGATATTATCAATTTAGCAGATAGCCCCAAAAGCCTTACTATTCAATCAGAAAAATGAAAGTAAATCATCTATAAGACTACACAGCCTTCACCGCTTTCACCTTCTTCCCGAAACCTCCGTCCAGAGCAGGAAAGCGGGTGAAAGCGACCATGCAAAAGCCCTTCTATCACGCTTTCACCACTTTCACCGGCACACTTCAAACCGGCGCTTACTCAAATCGTTTCCGCTTACCGCCGAAGCACATCACGAGACACCCCGTAATAACCTGCCGCAGCCACATAAATCGGCTGCATACGTTTGCCGATATTCTTCAATTTGCCTTCTTCCAGCAATCGCCGGAGATGACGGTTAGCCGTAGTCCGTGTCATGCAGCATACTCCCTGAAAATCGTAGCGAAGCATTACATCATGATTGGCGAAATATTCCTTCAGCCGCATATCTATCTCCACTACCGACAAGGATTCCGAATGGCGTGCATACTTGCTTCGGCTGACTTTAGCACCTCTAAGTTCTCCCCGCAAACGGGCATCGGGACGAAAACCGATTGTTTTCAACTCCATTTTCAATGATTTGTTCTTAGTGCTACGGGTCACTTTTTGCGTACTCCGTAAGATTGGAGCAAAATAGCCAAGTCCCTCAATATGCACCTCACGTCCCTCGCGCAGTTCTTCACCACAAATTTGGGCAAGCATCTCGAACGCATTTTTTACATCACCTACGGAAAGCGAACTGCGCCCGTGAATCATACGGCACAGTTTATCCGTTCCCACCTTACCATTCAAAAAAATGCGGGGATGCAAACCTTTCTCTTCCGAATCGTCGGACTCACCGGGATTCTCATACCAATCGTAAAGTATAGCCATTAGTAGTTAATATTTTGATAGTGAATACATTTCATGTAAAAACCTTAAGCTTATCATCAAACCACTGCCGTGGTTCATTTAAACCACAAGCGTTATCCAATTAAATCACTCTTGTCATTTGATTGAACCACGAAAGTGAATCAATAATAACTCTTCGTCAAAGATACGATAAAAAATAGAGAAAAGGATGATAAGAAGCCGACTTCTTCAGTCAAGTAGAAATTTATATTTTTTCCGGAGAAATACTTGCAAACCGGTATCATCCGATAGTACATTCGCAGTATCAGCGCTGAAAAATAAACCGATTTTAATCACTTAAAGAAAGAAAAAACAATGAATGCAATAACATTGATATGGAGACAGGTATTGAAGGAACTAAAATTGTTTCAAATGAAGGAGAACAAAGAAGATGCAGTTGAGAAAACAGACAAAGAGCCACAGAAAACGCTACAATGTCATGAAGATAAACATCCCGTTCCCCTGCCGGACACTGCACCGCCTGCTGGAAGAAAAAAAGAGAAAGAGGATATTAAGAGGAAAATAAGAGGCTGTCTAAAAAGTCGTCAGTAACTCTAACTCCCCTCCTTCGGGAAGAAGGACGGGGTGGTAGGGAAAAAGTAGCAGTAACGAGTTAGCAATCGGTGGTTTACCCAATAAAATTATATACCTTTGTAAGAAGTTACAGAAGATGTCGCAATGAATCGAATAAATGTACCTAACGAAATAAAAAAATAGATATATGGCAAATACTAATCTAAAAGAAGCTAAAGCGGCTAAGAACGATAAGTTCTATACGCAATTTCATGACATAGAGATTGAAATGAATGCCTATCTTGAATATGGTCCCGACGTGTTTCGGGGATTTTGATTAAGTATTGTCCGGAGCAATATTTCAACTTAAAAATAAAGACAAAAATATAATATTATGACTCAGCATAATGCCA
>CAPYSS010000088.1:0-3250 GCA_948742525.1 Bacteroides caecimuris
AGAAGATTTGCTCGTTTCGTTTTAGAATTGTGCACGTTTCGTTTTCGCGATTATACTACATTGTACAAAATTTTATCGCAGAAACAAAATGTGTTTTTAAGAGCTTCGGCTGGTTCAACCCGTAACGATGTTATATATTCAAGTTCTACTGTATATGATAACGATTTCTCCGATACCTACGCCGGGGCAACCATCGGTTATAACTTTTCCAACCGACCTTGGAACGTAAATGCAGATGTCGCTCTACAATGGGAACGCAACAAAATCAATTCATCTTCCGTAAGCGAGATTTATCCCGTCGTGAATGTATCGGCTGCATTTTCACCCTCTAATCACCATTCCTTACGCGCGTTTTTCCACTTGGGGGCTAATTATCCCGGAGCAAGTGAAAAAACGCCAAATGTTTTGCAAGTTAACGAGCTTTTGTATAAGACTGGCAACCCGGACTTGAAACTGTCGCGTCAGGTTAATTTCAACTTTCAGTATAATTGGATGCCACGCAACAACTTTTCAGCAGCATTTTATGCACAATATTTCGGCGAATACAACTCATATGTGCCTGTATATTCACCTTATCAAGACGGACAGGCTCTTCTGAAAAGTTATGTAACCGATGGTAAATATCATCGTACTTCTTTCGGCCTTTCATTTAACTACAAGTTATTAAATAACAGACTACAACTTGCTGCGCAACCCTCCATAACCCTTTACCGCCTTACAGGGTATTATGACTTATCTAAATATCCTTTTGCCTTAAATGCATCGGCGACCTACTACCTGAATAACTTCTATTTTCAGGCTTCTTATCAAACTCCGAGCCGAACAATACAGGGCAACCGTGCTGCCTATTATAAAGACCGTGATTTCTACCAACTGCTTGCAGGGTGGAGCAAATCGGGCTGGAATATAAGACTTACTGCAATAAATCTTTTCCGCAGTGATTGGCTTGGTGCGACGCAAACAATTAACGCGCCACTTTACTCCGAAACCAAACTACAAGGTGGAAACTACTATCATCGCCGTTTGAACTTGTCAGTTACTTATACTTTCAATTATGGTAAAAAAGTTCAGCATGGCAATGAAGTCGGAGAACAGTCAGGCGCATCTTCGGCTATTATGAAATAAGAAACAGCATCTCATACAATATAGAAACCTCGGCAGGTGATGTCGGGGACTTGACAAAAAACGCCACCGAGGGAGGCTCTTGCTTCTCTCGGTGGCGTTTGGGATTAGTGCAGTTTAGGACCTTTTTGGCGTAGCTTGGCTTTCTGTTCGTCACGAAAACGGTGCAGGGCTTCCTCAATGCTCATGCCGGGGTGCAATTCAAGGAAGTGCTTGAAGTCGTCCGGCATTCCTCTGTCGTGAGCGAAACCTTGTTCTTCAGGAATGTTTCCACCGAGAGAAGGCGATGATAGGCGGATTCCGGCACTCGGCGATGACGATGCTGAGGATTGCTTTGCTACCAATTGTCGCATGAAGGCTTCCGGAATCTTGTGGTCAGAGGGATATGTACGACTCATTACGGGTTCTCGTTTGTCGAAATCGTACCAAATCCAATGGTTGATTGGCACAACGCCTCCGGGGTCACAGATTCCGATGCTGATGAACTTACCTTCCTGATATGCTTGTTGTTTAAGTCGGTCAATCTTTACGCCGCATACTATATCCGGCAATGGCGGGATAACAATAGGCTCCGGCTGCTTTGATTTAGGCTGTGACTGCCGTTGCGGTTTAGGCTGTGGTGCGGTTACGGGGTGAGTCTTTGCCGCTTGCTGTTTCTCTCGACGAGCCTTGAATTTCAATTCAAGATTCTCACGGCTGAAAAAGGGATCGAGTTTCTTGTACCAGAATTCATGTCTGCCAGTGCAGTAATACAGGTTCGTTTTCCCTGATTGGCCGGTCTTTTCCTTGACTGTTATACCCTGCCGCTTAAGAGCAATGAGAAACGAGTTCCAGTCCTGAATCTCCGGACGGATGTACACTCCGGCTATATTGTGGACAAGCGGGTAACGGATTTTATCTTTTCCCCGCAGTTTTGATACATCTGTATTAAGTTTGCTCTTGCCCTGCGTGAGACGGTGTTTCAGATTGAGAGCCTTGCAGACGCGCTCATTCTTCTTGAAGTTGGTGGTCTGAGTCAGAATCTTGCCGTCATAGTCAACCCTGCTGAAAACTATATGACAGTGTGGATGCGCCTTGTCAAAATGTCGTACCACGATGTATGGGGTATTGGTCAGCCCCATCTGCCTCATATATTCCTGCGCCATCTCGGTCATAAGTTCGTCCGTCATCTTCGGAGCATCGTCTGGATGAAAGTCGAGTGATATATGACAAGGTCAAGCAGAAAATATCCGGATGCTTCCGCTCCGATACCGGTGCCGATGCATTCCACGCTCTACATTCCATTGCTGACACGGCCTGGAAAAACGGACAATCTCCTCTTGATTCTATATTGGCACTCGTCTAAGAAACTGATGAGCTAAATCTTCGTATCCTTTGTTTTCGCTGAATAGTTACGTCACCACGCTTAATCGTTAAAATCACATAAAAATTTCGTACCTTTGTGGTTGGGTTGACACAAGTCATCCCACGACATTTTGGAAAAAGAAGCGTTATGCTCATCTTGTAACTTGAAAACCTGAGAGCCTTTCAAATTTGATGCAAGAGATAGCATAGTGGTTCTCACGCATACAGCGTGGGCTGCTATCGTTATATCTGCATCATAGGCTTTCTCAGGGCCGTCAAGTTAGATTGACATAGAAGTCCGCGCTTCTGCATTTATAAACCGGCTCCATCGTGGGGCAAAAAGGAAAAACGACAATGGAAATGAAATTCTGTCAAAGTTGTGGAATGCCGATCTCAAAAGATGTATTCGGAACGAATGCTAATGGTACACCAAACGAGGATTACTGCATTTACTGCTACAAAGACGGCAAGTTCACGCAGGACATGACGATGGAGCAGATGATTGACTTCTGCGCTCAGTTCACCGATGAGATAAACAGAAACTCAGGTCAGAATCTCACGGTCGAACAGATGAAGGAGCAGATGCGCCAATTCTTCCCGCATCTCAAACGCTGGAAAAATTGAACAGCCATGTTTATCGCAATTCTGACGTATAAGAAACCGCTTGAAGAAGTCGACCGATTCCTTGTCGCTCATCGTGAATATCTCGCCATACACTATGCTGCCGGAGATTTCATCGCATCCGGTCCGCAGACTCCCCGCGTGGGCGGTGTAATATTGATAA
>CAPYSS010000089.1:0-2989 GCA_948742525.1 Bacteroides caecimuris
AATGCAAGCATTATTGCTGTAAGAATGTTTGTTTTCATATCATTTGCGTTTTATGGTCTGGCATTTTCGCTTGCTCATTTCCTCTGCATACGCTATTTCTCCGTGTTCCCGAATATAGCTGATACAAGCCGGGCGGTCGGAGTTAAAGAGCAATGCGAATACTTTGCTTATAAGGTTGGAGTAGATTTTACACTCCCTTACGTCATGCTCGCACTTGGCACAAGTATGATAGCCTTTGCTTATGCAGCATTTGCGGATTTTACACCATGATGCTTTCTCGTTATTATTGCATCCGGGGCATTTCCCAGACAAGAATTTTCTGCACGCTCCGCAGTAAAGTCCACAGGCTGATATTCTGTTTTTATCTGCTGTTATCTTTTTCATTATTTTGAATGTTGCTTAAACGGTGATTGATCTCATTATATAGATTCCGGGCATCCTCACAAGAAATCATGTATTTCTTGCCTGATATAAGTGTTATACAAATCAATTCCTTGAGATTGGTGGCATATATGAAAAATCTACCAAGCTCTTTATTTTTATACCATCCATAAAAGCCAAACATTCCACCGCTGCCGCATACTTTCAAGAACCGAGTACTTTCTGAATATATTTCAACTGAAGCAATTTCGTTTAATGGAATATTCTTAGAGGTAAAAAATCTTCTAATGAGCAACTGATTTTGGGTAACAATGATTGATACAGGGCAGTAATATAGTCCCATGACAATCATTTCAATCAGAGCAATGCCGCATACAATGCTAATGGCGATATTGTTACGCTCAGCAATATTATACAAAGGCATAAACGCTATCACAACAACTACAATCAAGATAATTGTAGTTGTCATTACACAAAATCTACTCCATTTACTTTTCTGATGATAATTCTCCATTTTATCAAATGTATTATGTCATTATATTTCCTTTTCTGCAATTACTTCATGTACAAACTCTCCTTCATACCATATTGTAACTGAGGAACCAATGAAACGAAGAAGCACAAAATTAGGGTCTGTCGGGCCTTGCGGATAATGGAGGTACATCCATTCTTCCCACAGCTCTTTTCGTTTTTCATCGTCGCAGATGATTTCCACATGGCCGGTCATTACCATAGATCTGCCTTTCTCGAAATAGCATAGTCCAGCTTTCGGATTTTTTCTGAACTGCGCAACTTTTACAGAATCCGCACCGGTTGACACCCATACTTCATTGATTCCGGCAGAGTGAATTTTGCACATCGGTACCGGACGGGGAAATCCTTCGCCGTCAGTAGATGCAAGAATAAGGTCTTCGCATCGTTCAAGCATTTGGGCTATTCGTTGTTCTAATGATTGCTCCATATTTCTTGTTTTAAGTTCAAATAGTATTTGTTACAGCATTATATTTTACCTGATGTCTAAACCTTAAATATATAAAGACCGTCACGATACAGGCTATGAAATCCGCTAATGGAATACTTAACCAGATTCCTTTAAGTCCCAGATTGAATAGTTCGGGTAATATGAATATCAGAGGAATCAGAAACCCTATTTGACGTATCAATGACAAGATTATACTCGTTTTAGGCTCTCCAATGGACTGAAAGAAATTAGTCAGCGTAGTCTGTACCGCCATGACAGGGAAAGTCCATGCGCATATACGAAGACCGACGATCGCCATTTCGTTTAATGATATGTCATCTGAGAATAATCGGATGATCAGTGTAGTAGCTATTTCGCTTATTAGAAAAATAGACAACATAAAAACTATGGCTATTGTCAAGCCCGTGTTAAGAGTTTTAATAACCCTATCCATCAGACCTGCTCCGAAGTTGAATCCCATTATAGGTTGCATTCCGATACACAAACCTATAATTACCATTGAGAACAACATATAGATACGGCTCACGATGCCATAAGCCCCAACTGCGAAATCGCCTCCATAGAATCCGATTCTATTTATAAGGGCAATAGTTATAGAAGCCGTGCATAGATTTAATATGAACGGGGGCATGCCCAATTTCATGATTTCAGTTGCCAGCCGTAATTTCAATTTGAAGTATTTACGTTGAAAGTGTACTTTGTCGGATTTAAGGCAAAAGAGCCTCACAACCCATACAAGCCCGATAACCTGTGATATTACGGTGGCTATTGAGGCTCCCTTTATGCCCAAGTTCAATACGAATATAAGTATCGGTGTCAGTATAAGATTTAATCCGATAGTAAGCAAAGTAGATTCCAATGATTTTTTTGGAAACCCGTTGCCACGAAGTAGATTGTTAAGGCTTAAAAACAAGAATGTTATAGGATTGGCTCGGAGCAATATTTCAATATATTCCTTTGCAAAAGGAAGTGTGGACTCACTTGCTCCAAAGAATCGAAGTACCGTATCGAGATTGAGGTATATGATCCACCCTGTTAACAGACTGATTATAAAACCTAAAATCACTACATTATGCAATACTTCGGTCGCCTTTTCATATTGCTTTCGCCCAAGACTGATAGAGGTCAATGTAGTCCCACCTATCCCCGCCAGCGTATTGAACGCTATTATACCGTTTATTATCGGGAAAGTGACCGCAAGCCCGGAGATTGCCAATGCTCCTACTCCATTGCCTATGAAAATGCTGTCTGTCAGGTTATATAAAGATACGACCGCCATATTGATTATGGCAGGTATGGAATATTGAAGCAACAATTTTCCAATTGGGGCTGCTTGTAGTTGGCGGTATTTCTCTTGTGACACGTTTTGCATTATCAGGATTGATTTTTAGATACAGGAGATGCCGTACTGAAAAAAATACGGCATACTCCAAGTATCAGATAAGATATGTATGTTTCAGAAGTCTTATTGCTGTTGGTTGACGTAGTATTGGAAAACTAACGTATAGCTTGATTCAGCAGGCACACCTCCGTTCAAACCGGGATGGAATTTGGGAAGCATACGCGCCATGCGCAGAGCCTCGGCATCAAGTGTCTTGCCTGAGCTTTTAACGATTCGGGCATCCT
>CAPYSS010000090.1:0-2884 GCA_948742525.1 Bacteroides caecimuris
CCGATGCAGTGCGTAGAACATCTTGTCGCTCAACGGATTGCAATTCTTCGGGTACAAAAGCCCCAAAGTGCTCCGTTTTTACCTTCTGAAAATCGCATTTTCAGACCCTCCCGGACCTATGTTTTTGTATTCGCAAAGTTAGCTGTTTTTACCAATATTTGCAAGTGGCCATCGTATACTCGCTTGGAAAAATGTCGTTGGCTGTTATTTATTCGTTAAGAAAAATGCTGTTAGCTCTTGTTTATTCGTTTGAAAAAGTGTAATAAAGGCTTGTCTATTCGTTCTAAAAAGTGTAACTTTGCAGACGATAAATAGAATGTCATGCTTAAAAGAAAGATAGAGACATATTTATCTGATTGGAAACGGTCAGACAACAAGAAGCCTTTGGTAATAAAAGGCGTGCGGCAGTGTGGAAAGACATATATCGTCAAGAAGTTCGCAAAGGACAATTACGAGAATGTTGTCTATATGAATTTTATCCTCGAACCTGACAAGAAGTCTGCTTTTGCCGGTAATTTGGATGTCGAGACCATCATTCTCAACCTCTCGGCATTGATACCAGACAGTCGTTTCGTTAGTGGTAAAACATGCATTATTCTTGATGAGATCCAAGAATGTAAAGAGGCAAGAACGGCCTTGAAGTCATTTAAGATGGACGGACGTTTTGATGTTATCGCCACCGGTTCTCTCTTGGGGGTAAAAGGATATGGTAAACGCAAAGACAAAAGTGAAGGAGAAGATTCTGTTCCGGTAGGATATGAAACATTAGTGGAGATGTATCCGTTGGACTTTGAGGAATTTTTGTGGGCGAACGGAATTGGAACGAATGTGATTGATACAATACGCTCTTGTTTTGAAAAAGAGACAGCCGTCCCGGAAGGTGTTCATAAAGCAATGATGGAACTGCTTTATAGATATATTATTGTCGGAGGCCTGCCCGAAGTTGTGAATTGTTTCCTTGAGACGAAGAATGTTGAACTGATATATGAGAAGCAGCGTACTCTCATTACTGAGTATGAAGAAGATATGGTCAAATACGCAGATGATTCAGATAAACCTCACATCCGGGAATGTTTCGAGTCGATACCAAGACAGTTGGCCAAAGAAAATAAGAAATTCCAATACTCGGTAGTCAAGAAAGGCGGAAGAGGCTCACAGTATTTAGGTAGTCTTCAATGGTTGGAAGATGCAGGTATTGCGGAACGGTGCTACAATACCACTATCACAGAACTCCCTTTGTCCGGTAATTCAATCCCGGATTGTTTCAAGGTCTATACTACAGATATCGGTATTCTGATGGGAATGCTTGATTATGGTACACAGGCCGATATATTGAGAGGCAATCTTCTTGGATATAAGGGAGCAATCTTTGAGAGCCTTATGGCAGATTTCCTTTGTAAGTCAGAACAAAAGCTTTACTATTTTCATAAGGACAGTGGCCTTGAAATAGACTTCTTGGTAAGATTTAAGGGGGAATGTGTTCTTATAGAAGTCAAAGCGAAGACAGGTAAAGCTAAAAGCATGTCTACCGTTCTGAAGAACAAGAATATATATCACGTTAATAATGGCATCAAGTTAGGTCAATATAATGTGGGTAGAGAGGGCGATGTGCTGACTATACCGTTATATATGGGCTTCTTGATAAAGGATAAACTTCCTACATCAATCATTCCTGACGTGGATTTAAGTCAATTGACAACCTAAGCTGTAACTCTCAAATAACTCAGTGACGATAATGACAGCGAGAGAACTTATAATTAAACTACAGCAATTTGAGCCGGACACAGAGGTTTGGCTCCCTGCGACGACGAGAAAAGGGATACCGACTTACGCCGCGATTGACCACATCGTTCCGTGCGACTACGGCAACCTTGCAACCGATTTGACAGACACGCCTGATAATATAGACACGCGTTTGTTGGGAGGAAGAAAAGATAATGATACGGTAATAGTCCTGTCATCCATGTTCGACTTTAGAAAGTAAGGTCTCGAAACTTTTATAAGAGAACACAGCCCATGAAGATTCAATATTGTTCCGATCTGCACATGGAGTTTCATGAGAATATGCGCTTCATGAAGTCGCTGCCGCTTGAACCGGTCGGCGATGTGCTCGTCATAGCCGGTGATGTAGGGTATCTTGTGGATTCAACCGTTCCGCATCTGAGGTTCTGGAAATGGGCATCCGAAAACTATCGTCAAGTACTGATGATAGCCGGGAATCATGAGTTTTATAACAATGGCGATATAGCAGCACAGGGCGAAAGCTGGCAGAAGATGTTTCTGCCGAATGTTGGTTACTATCACAATAGGGTGGTACGCATCGACAATGTCGATTTCATTCTTTCAACGCTGTGGTCAAGAATACCCATTGTCGATGAGTTCGTAATCAAGAATGGTATGAACGACTATTCGCAGATTCTTTATAACAAGCGTCGCTTGATTCCCCAAAACATAAACGATGAATTTGATAAGAACTTTGCATTCATCCAGAAGGCAGTCAAAGATAGCGATGCGGAGAAGATTGTCGTTGTAACTCACCATCTCCCCACCATCTCTGCTTTAGAGCAAAGACACTTTGGCGATGTCCTGAACGCAGCTTATGCAACAGAACTCGGCAACTATATAGCCGACAGCCGAATCTCCGCATGGATTTACGGTCATTCCCATCATTCCACCGACTTGATGATTGACAACACTCACCTCGTCAGCAATCCCCTCGGCTATGTTTTCTGCGGCGAAAACACCAACTTCAACGACTCTGCTGTGATAGAAGTCTGATATATTGGACTATTCTTGTGTTTTCCCATTCATCATTCATGTTCTGAAAGTGTTGGTATGATATATTAGACTTTTTACGCCTCTCGTGAAAATTTATTTGGCGGAT
>CAPYSS010000091.1:0-2555 GCA_948742525.1 Bacteroides caecimuris
CTTGGGGGTTGCTTCGGCGATAGCCTTTTGCGCTTTTGTCATAATCCAGCAAAGGTGCTCACCATCCACGCCGGTAGCCAGTACGTCGGCCTTCATGCTATTGAACTCCTTGAACGTAGGTTCAGCACTGAAACTGAAAACGTCTTTAGCCGCTACGCCGACATACGGGCCTGTCAGTGTGGTAGCACCTGTTACCTTTGTAGTGCTGAAAAGGATTTTGTTAATGAGCATAGCCACCGCCAGCGGCATGACCAATCATCATTATCCACAGGTTGAGCCGATTGCTATAACCATAGGCATCAAGAACAATCCGGCTTCCTATGGCTATGCTTGCAGCTCCAAGTGCCGGACCGAGAGCAAAGTCAATGGGCGCCTGACGTTTCTTTGACACCTCACGAATCATCCTCTGCATCGTTGACGGGAGTCCGTAGATAGGTGGTGATAGTTCCGCATTGAAAGAGACAACCTCGGCGCACATCACTTCCTGGTTTTGAGGCAAAAGGCATTCGCCCGTTGCGTGATTTCAGCCTTTGTAGATATTCTTCCGGCAAGAATCCATGCCTCAAGTTCGCTTCGCTTGAAGTAACACCGTTTTCCTGTAGGCTTGTAATGGGGAATTGCCTGTGCGCTCGTCTGTTTGTAGAGATAGCTTTTCGACACGCTGAGAAATTCAGCAGCTTCCTCGATAGTAAGGATTTCTTTGAGGGTTGAGACAGGCGCCGCGTTGGGAGACTGACTTGATTGAAGATTTGAATTGTCCGCCATGATATGATGTATTAGCGATTATGGTCGTCGGGGAAGTGTTGCAGGCATTCCCGTGTTCACCATCTGAAAAGATGTCTCTGCAATTGACATCGTATCAATACAACGGCAAAATTATGCAAATATATTGTAGCATAAAAGCTTGTCATCCAGATATTCACAAACTTTACAAATGTGGCTGTTATTTATATATGCCCCTTTTCCCTACCATTCACCAACTTGCTCCGAAAACCATATAAATATCAGCTCCTTTTCCCAACAAAATTTACCAACCGCGCCGATATTTATATACTGTCATTTATGGGTTTATGTTTCTCAGCATATTTTATTGCCATATCGGAATTTATCACTAAATTTGCATAATTCGCAAATCAGAAGGCAATGGCAAAATACATAAACCGATTAAAAGTAGTTCTTGCTGAGCAACACAAGACCAACCTTTGGCTTGCCAAGGAGCTTGGAAAAGACCCTGCAACCGTTTCCAAATGGTGTACCAATACAGCACAGCCATCCTTGGAGACTTTGACGTCTATTGCAGAATGTCTTAATGTGGATATTCGGTCGTTGCTTAACAGCACTAATGAGACAGCGATGGCATGTGAACCCTCAACATCTTACGGCGAGCAATGAGTAAATTTAATGAAGCGACACGGGTCCAGATGCCTGCAATGGTGCATCTTACCCGACTTGGATATAAATATTTCGGTAAGATTTCAGAAGAGGATGCCGGTAAGGTTTATGACCCATCTACAAACATTCTTCTTGAAGTATTTGAGTCTCAATTCGTTCGACTCAATCCCGATTCGGCAATATCAGCGAAACAGATGCTTCAGGACATTCGCAATGATTTGAAGAACGATGATCTCGGACGGGCTTTTTATCAGCGTCTCAAAGCGGTATCTCCTGTAAAACTCATTGACTTCGAGAATCCGGCAAACAATACTTTCCATTTCACAGCTGAATTCACCTGCAAGAATGGTCAGGACGAGTTCCGCCCGGATATTACTCTATTTGTAAATGGTCTTCCATTAGTCTTCATCGAAGTGAAGAAGCCCAATAACAGCGGTGGAATGGTGGCGGAAAGCAGGCGCATGAATCTTCAGCGGTTCCCTAACAAACGTTTCCGCTCATTTATCAATATTACCCAGTCGATGATTTTCTCCAATAACATGGAATATGACGCGATGGGTGGTATTGTACCATTGCAGGGTGCGTTCTATTGTACAGCAGCGCGTGAGTCTGCCCCGTTTAACTGTTTTAGGGAAGAGAATCGTTCCAATGCCGATGTTGCGCCATATAATCGGAATTATCCATATAAACCGATAGATAAAGAGGTAGAGAAAAAGATTCTAAAGGATTTCAACTGTCAGGTAATCCATACAACCCCTGAGTATAAGACAAATCTCGACACGAACACACCGACCAACCGAATCCTTACCTCAATGTGTTCTCCGGAGCGTCTGCTATTCATTCTTCGGTATGGCATTGCTTACGTTAAATCAGAACGAGAGGTTGACGGCAAGATTGAGATAACAGACCAGAAGCACATTATGCGTTATCAACAGATGTTTGCTTCAATGGCTATATGCGAGCATCTCGACAAGGGGGCTAAAGCCGGTGTGGTATGGCATACGCAGGGCAGCGGAAAGACAGCCCTGTCTTATCATCTCGCATATATCCTCAATGATTATTTTGCCCGACAGGATAAAGTTGCCAAGTTCTATTTTATCGTTGACCGTCTTAGAAACTGTTTAAAATTAGAATTGAAAAAATGTTATAGGGCATAACAAACC
>CAPYSS010000092.1:0-2537 GCA_948742525.1 Bacteroides caecimuris
TTGTAAGGGACAGGAAAATGTCAGACGATGAAGTCCTGGAGTTGATAAATCAGGTAATCGAAGGCAATCATCGAGAATAGAACTGTATGATAATATGGGTGACATAAAAGTTGTTGGCATTAACGGAAGCGCACGGAAGGATGGCAATACTGCAATTATAATCCGTATGATATTTCAGGAACTGAATAAGGCTGGAATCGAAACCGAGCTTATTCAATTGGCCGATGTAGGTATAGAACCATGCCGTGCTTGCTTTGCCTGCAAGGGCAGAGGCAACTGTGTATTCAGCAAAGACGGATTTGCAGAGGTTTTCGACAAAATGGTTAAAGCTGACGGGATAATTCTCGGCTCACCGGTATATTCAGCCGATGTTTCCTCCCGGATGAAAGCATTGCTGGACAGAGGGGGTGTTGTCGCTGCCGCTAATCCTGGGATTCTGAAACATAAAGTAGGCGCGGCGGTTGCTGCCGTGCGTCGTGCCGGTGGAATGACTGCAATTGACACCATGAATCACTTCTTTTTGAATAAAGAGATGATTGTCATTGGATCTACTTATTGGAATATGGTATATGGGCGAGAAATCGGAGATGTCCTTAAAGATGATGAGGGAATTGCCAATATGCGCAATCTTGGTCAGAACATGACATTGATACTTACTAAATTCCATTTGTATAGAGATAGGCACCCATACAAGAGATAGAAAATGAAAAAAATGCTGTTTATACTACTTTATCTATTCTTTATATCGCCTGTTTTCGCTGACGGGAACAAGGCGATAGAGGTCGCTTTGCAGGAATATATCCAAGAGAAAGATGCCCGGATTGGTGTTGCGGTCATTATCAATGGCAAAGACACCGTGTCTGTCAACGGAAAGCGGGATTTCCCGATGATGAGCGTAATGAAATTTCCATTGGCTTTGACGGTTGCCCACTGGGTAGATGCTAACGGTATGTCAATGAACGATACCGTCACATTCAGCGAGAACGCCTTGAAAGAAGACACTTACAGCCCGATGCTCAAAAAGTATGGCAAGAGTCGAAATTCCATGACTGTAAGAGAACTGCTTGAATGGTCTTTGGTGGAGAGTGACAACAATGCTTCCGATATACTTTTGAACCGTATTGGCGGAATATCCGGCGCAACACAAATAATGAGAAAAATTGGTGTCCCAGACGACATTGAGATTGGAGCCTCAGAAGACGATATGCACAGGGAGCCATACCTTAGTTATCTGAATCGGACAACACCTTTGGCAATGGCGCAGCTCTTTGACAGATTTGATACAGAGATGAGGAACACATTACTATTGTATTCCGAAATCGCAAATATGGTTGAACAATGCCGTACCGGGATTGACAGGCTTGTTGCGCCCTTATCGTCAAGTAATACCACGATTGGGCATAAAACTGGTACTGGTTTCCCAACATCAGACGGACGCATATCAGCTATAAACGACTGCGGATATGTTAACCTGCCCAATGGAGAGAGATACTCCATTGCGGTGTTTGTTGCTGACTCCGGCTATGACATGGCAGAAACATCAGCCATAATAGCTGAAATTTCCAGAATAGTATGGATTCGTTTAACTGAACAGAAAAAGGACTAAATATATGGAACAAAAATTTTGTCAAAGCTGCGGTATGCCTCTCGTTGAGGGTAATATTGGCACAAATTCAGACGGGAGCAGAAGCGAGGACTATTGTGGCTACTGCTATAAGAACGGTGTGTTCTTGCAGGATTTCAACATGAGCCAGATGATAGAGTTCTGCACTCAGTTTACTGACCAGATTAACAAGGAAACCGGTTGGAATCTGACGCCCCAACAGGCAAAGGCTCAAATGCAACAATTCTTTCCGACGTTAAAACGCTGGAAACAGAAAGACGAGAGAAGTTTGATTGAAAAGGCGGCACATCTTCTTTCTCAGTGCAAAGAAGTTACGTTAGCTTCGGTCAATGCAGACGGTTTTCCGCGACCAGTACCTCTGGATAAAATCCATTCGGTAGGTTGCAATGATGTCTGGGTTGTCACTGCTGCTGATTCGGAGAAAGTCAAGGATTTCAACGTCAATTCTAAAGCCGGACTGTCATATTCGTTTTACGGCGATAGTGTTGCGTTGCGAGGCATTGTTGAAGTCATAACAGATGATGAAACCCGCAAACGGATGTGGCAGGAGTATTTTATAAATTACTTTCCCTGCGGTCCAACTGATCCAAACTATGTGCTTGTGCATTTCATCGGCAAGGAGGCGACTATCTGGATAAACCGTGAATTTGCACATATTACTCTATAATTCTATAAACGATGCGAAATCCCGAACAAACGGTCGGCAATATGGCTGACAAATTGAAAACCGCCTTCATCGGCTCTGTTGACGAGCAAGGATACCCTAATGTCAAGGCTATGCTTCAGCCTCGGAAAAGAGAAGGTATAAAAGTATTCTACTTCACAACCAACACATCCTCGATGCGTGTGCGTCAATACCTCTCAGACAACAAAGCCTGTGTATATTTCTGTGACAACCGCTTTTTCAGGGGTG